>CAYQTE010000004.1:0-119840 GCA_964420285.1 uncultured Tepidisphaeraceae bacterium | reverse complement strand
CCATCGTCGATGAGAACGGAGTTTACATCGGCGAGGAGTATTCGTTTGCGCTGGTCGCCCGGTGGCTGCTTTCAAAACACAGCGGCGTGGCGGTGACGAATCTGTCGACCAGCCGTCTGATTGACGCGGTGGCGGCCGGGACGTCCAGCCGGGTTGTTCGCACCCCGGTCGGCGAGGCCAATGTCGTGTCGGCGATGGTGGCACACAACGCGGTGGTGGGCGGCGAGGGCAACGGCGGCGTCATCGATCCGCGAATCGTCCCGGGGCGTGACAGCCTGGTCGGAATCGCGTATGTGCTGCAACTGATGACCGCAACCGGAAAGACGATTGCTCAGCTCGTCAACGAATTGCCGCGTTACACGATGATCAAGACCAAATTCGACTGCCGCCGCGAGGATGCCGATCGCGCCGTGGCCGCTTTGGCCAGGGAATTCAGTCATGAAAGCGTCGATCGCCAGGACGGTATCCGCATCGACTGGCCCGACGCCTGGGTCCATGCCCGTCCCAGCAACACCGAGCCGATCATGCGCCTCATCGGCGAGGCGAGCACGCCGGAGCTTGCCCAGCAGCGCATCGCCGCGTTGCGTTCTGTGGTCGATCGCGAATTAGGGGTCGCCTGAAAGGAAAGTCCATCATGTCTGACTTCGCTGCCGTCGCCGTTCCAACCGCCCCGTGCAAGGTCTGCGGCGTCCCGGCGCCGCTGTTCGGCGTCTGCGACTTCAATCGAAGCTGCGAGGAGCACCGCGGCAAGGTGCTGCCAATGTCCGGAATCCCCATCTATTACCGCCGTTGCCCCAATTGCGGTTTCCTTTTCACCAACGCCTTCGATGCCTTTTCCAACGATGATTTCAAGCAGTGGATTTACAACGACCAATACGGATCCATCGATCCGGATTACGCCGCCTCCCGGCCGGCAAATAACGCCATGCTCGTCGCCGATCTCGTCGGTGCGGCCCGCAACACGCACATCCTGGATTACGGCAGCGGCAACGGCAGCATGGCCGACACCCTCCGCCAGCGCGGCTATGACGTCACCGAATACGACCCGTTCGTGGCCCACTCCAACCGCCGGCCCGAGGGTTTGTTCGATCTCATCACCGCCTTCGAAGTTCTTGAGCATTCGATCGATCCGCGACAGACGATCCAGGACATCGCCGGCCTGCTGGCCGACCCCGGCATGATCCTCTTCAGCACCCTGGTGCAGACCGATCGCATTGTCACGACGGGAATGAACTGGTGGTACATCGGCCCGCGCAACGGCCATGCGTCGGTCTATACGCGCCGCTCGCTGGAAGTTCTGGCCAACTCGCTGAATCTGGGATTCGGCTCATTCAACGATGTCCTGCACGTGATCCTGCGCCGCATCCCGCCCTTTGCCGCCGGACGCATCGCCGTCGCGCGATGAACCGCGCCTCATTGCTTCCCGATCTTCTTCAGGAACTCCACTTCCGTCATCACCGGCACACCCAGTTCGCGGGCTTTGTCCAGTTTGCTCCCGGCGCCGGGACCGGCCACCACGAACGACGTCTTCTTGCTCACGCTCCCCGCCGCACGCCCGCCCAGGCTTGTCACCAGCCCCTCGATTTCCGCCCGCGTGTAATGCTCCATCGTTCCGGTCACGACCACCGTCTGACCTTCCAGCAACTGCTGTTCGCCGGTTTCCGCGGGACGAGTCAGGACCGGATCGATGCCGACGGATTTCAAGTCCGCCACGATCTGCCGCCCGCGCGGACTGGAGAAGAACTCATGCACGCTGGCCGCAATGACCGGCCCGATTTCATTGACGCCCGACAACTGCTCCACCGACGCCCCCGCCAAGACCTCCAGCGACAGGAACTTTCCCGCCAGCACCCCCGCCACGCGGTTGCCCACATGGCGAATCCCCAGCCCGGCCAGCAGGCGGTCCAGCCCGCGCCCGCGGCTGCCGGCAATCGCATCGATCACATTCTGTGCGCTCTTGTCGGCCATGCGATCCAGATTGAGCAAATCAGTTTTCTTCAGCCGATACAGATCGGCGAATGATCGGACAAGCCCCAAATTGACCAGTTGATCGACCAATGCCTCGCCGACGTTTTCGATGTCCATCTGATTGCGGCCGCAGAACCACTGCAACTGCTCGCGTATCCGGCCGGGACATTCCGGATTGTCGCAGCGGATGTACGGCGTGCCTTCCTCCTGGCGGGCGGGCGACGAGCACACGGGACACTTCACCGGCGGCTCGACCTTGTTGGCGCCGCGAGGCCGTTTGTCGGCGATGACCTGGCTGACATACGGAATCACTTCGCCCGCCTTTTCCAGCACGACGGTGTCGCCGATATGCAGGTCGAGTTTGCGAATCTGATCGATGTTGTGCAGCGTGGCGTTCGACACCGTGGTGCCGGCGATAAAGACCGGCTCGAGCCGCGCCACCGGCGTCAATGTGCCGCCTTTTCCAACCTGCCAATCGACGGCTTTGAGCACGGTCTGCTGCTGCTCGGCCTGATATTTGTAGGCAATCACCCATCGCGGCGCCTTGCTCGTGGCGCCCAATTTCTCGCGCTGGCGGAACGAATCGACCTTCACCACCATGCCGTCGGTCTGGAACGGAAGCTGACCGCGCGCCTCGCCAAATTTGTCGATGATCTTGACCACCTCGTCGATCGTCGCCGCTCGCTGGATATATTCCGAAACCGGCAACGTCCACTTCTTCAGCAGGCCGAGAAATTCCCAGTAGCTGTCGGTCGGCATCGGCTCGACCTGCCCCAAGCCGTGACAGACGAATTGGAGTCTTCGCGAGGCCGTGATCTTGGGATCAAGTTGCTTGAGCGTGCCGGTGGTCAGATTGCGCGGGTTCTTGAAGATTTCCTCGCCGGATTCCTCGCGCTGCTTGTTGATCGTCTGGAAGACCTCGTTGGACATGTGGATTTCACCGCGAATTTCCAGGATGCGCGGGATATCGCGGCCGTGCAATCGGAGCGGGATGGACCGGATGGTGCGTGCCTGTGCGGTGATATCGTCGCCACGTTGGCCGTCGCCGCGCGTGGCCGCCAGAACCAGCAGGCCCTCTTCGTAGCGCAGCGACCCGGACACGCCGTCCACTTTCGGCTCCAGCACATACGTCACCGGCTCATCGCCCAGGGCCTTGCGCACGCGGGCATCGAACGCCCGCACCGCCTCGGCATCGTACGTGTTGTCGATGCTCATCATCGGCACGGCGTGCTGCACCGTCACAAAGCCTTCGATCGGCTGGCCGCCCACGCGCTGCGTCGGGGAATCGGCCGTGCGCAATTCGGGATGCTTCTCCTCCAGTTCGATCAGCTCGGCCATGAGCTTGTCGAATTCGCGATCCGAAATCTCCGGCCGGGCCTGGACGTAATAGAGATGGTTGTGGTGCTCGATCTGTCGGCGAAGCTGCTCGACTTTTTCGGCTGGGGTGCTCATGGCGGGGATTGTACCGTGGTTGGTTTTGCGGGCGAACGGAGCGCGTCCAGCCATGATCCCGATGCGGCCGTCGTCGGCTTCTGGCCCGCCCAGAGCGCGCGCAGCATCGACCTCTGGCGGGTCAGTTGATCCTGATGCATCGGATCGTTGTGGTCGGCATCCGGGAGTACCAGCACCTGCTTGGCTCCGGCGTAAGCGGATTCGACTTCTTCCTGATATTTGCGCGGGACGGTTCCATCCTGGCCGGTGATGACAAAGACAGCCGGACAGTGTGTCGCTTTGGCATTGGCAATCGAATCCAGATCGTCCGGGACGCCCAGCGCCACCGGCGTCGCCAGCAGCCAAAGATTCCACCAGCCGTAATTGCCCATAATGAGCTGTCGCAACGGCGGCGGGCTGCGGAGCATCGCTCCGACGGTCGGCCGTCGCGCCGCCACATACAACGACGCGACACAGCCAAGGCTCTGCCCGTCGACGATGATCGGCCTGCCGCGCGGGGCAAGGAAATCGTAGGCCGCCAGTGCCGCCGGTCCGATCGAGTTGATATCCGCTGGTCCGGTGCTGCCGCCGTAACCGGGGTAATTGATCGCCCAAATCTCGACCGGCTCGAGCAACCAGACCGTTGCCTCATACTGAGCGACCTGTTCGGCCCGGCTGCCGTTGCCAATGAAGCAAAGCACATACGCCGCCGGCTGGCTCCGGCCCGACATCGCCAGATTCGCTGTCGGCTTGGTCCATGCTTCGAGAATGCCCTTTTGAAACGGCACCGTCCGCCGCACCGCGCCGCCGCTGTCGCGAAAATCGGTGCTCGGAAAGAGCAGCGCGACGTTGGTGCAGCCGCTGAACATCAGTAACGCCGCGAGGACGCCCAATCGACCAAGCTGGCGACGCGGCCGGGTCATTCCGGCTGGCCTTTGGACATATCGTACACCCAGCCCTGCTGGGCCGATTGCCAGTCGATGAGTTCGCCCGCCTTAAAGAACAACCCCAACTCTCGCACGGCCGATTCCGGCGAATCCGAGCCATGCACCAGGTTGTAGGAATTGCTCACGCCAAAATCGCCGCGGATGGTGCCCGGTTCGGCCTTGCTGCCGAACGTTGCCCCCATGAGCTTGCGGCAGATGACGATGGCGTCCTTGCCTTCCAGAGCCATGACGATCACCGGCGAACTGGTCATGAATTTCACCAGAGGTGCATAAAACGGCTTGCCGCGATGCGGCTCGTAATGCGTCTCGGCCAGCGCCGCCGGAATGGTCATCATCTTCATTCCGGCGATTTTCAGGCCCTTGCGCTCGAATCGTTCGATGATCTGCCCGCACAGTCCGCGCTGCACGGCATCGGGTTTGAGAATAATGAGCGTACGCTCCATGTCGGTTTCCTCTCGCTTGATTGTGTGCCGCTTTATACGCCTTACAGCTCGGCCGAATCAAGGGAGTTGGTGAGGTTGATCCCGCATTCGACCTTGTTGGAGCCGGCCCAGCGGCCGGAGCGCGGGTCGGCGCCTTCGGCGATCGCGCTGGTGCAGCTTTGGGGGTTGCAGCCGATGGACCAGTAGCCGGACTCGGTGAGCGGATGATAGGGAAGATCGTGCTGCTTGAGATAGGCGTGAATCTCGCGGCGGGTCCAGGCCACGATCGGCGAAATGGCGTGGCAGTTGTAGCGCGGAGCCCATTCGATGCGGGAGATCGACTGGCGCGTTTTGGCCTGATCGGAGCGCACGCCGCGCAGCCAGGCCCGCGGCGCCAGTTCCTTCATGGCGCGATCGAACGGCTCGTTCTTGTTGGCGGCGCAGCAGGCGGAAATGTCCTTGCGCCATTTCGGATTCTCCTCGCCGGCCTGATGGAGATACGCGATCGGGTCGTTGCGCGTGCGATAGGTCCAGACGTTCAGATTCAGCCGCTGCCGAAGCTCTTCCATGAAACGGTGCGTTTCGGGAAAGAGGTAGCCGGTGTTGACGAAAATGACCTTGATCCCCGGCCGGATCGCGTTGGCCATGTGCAGGAGCAAGGCCGACTCCGCGCCGAAGCTGGAGGACATGACCAGCCCATCGCCGAAATAATCGGCCGCCCACTGGATCGTCTGCTGGGGCGTATGCGAAGCCCAGGCGGCGTTGAGTGCGGGAAGATCAAGTGCGGTGGGTGCGATCGTCGTCATGGTTGGGCGGTCTTGTTGGCTCGGGTGCTGAGGCGTTCCAGCAACGCATCATAATAGGCGCGCGGAATTGTCCGCGTTCCCGCCCGGCCCAGGGCGATGCCGGATTTGTTGTCGCCGTGAAAATCGCTGCCGCCGGTTTTCAGCAGGTGAAAATGGTCGGCCAATGCGTCAAATTTCGCGACCAGCGCCGGTGTGTGGTCGCTATGGATGACCTCCAGACCGGCCAGGCCCAGGTCGATCAAATCCTTCACGATGCGTTCAAGTTCGGCATCGTTTTGCGTGCAAAGTTGCACGGGATGAGCCAGAACAGGGAGGCCGCCGGATTCGAGGATCATGCCGATGGCGCGGGCCGGCGAAAGCCGTTCCTTGTCGAAATACGCCAGCCCGCCGGGCGCGAGATATTTGTCGAACGCCTGCTTGATCGAGGAGACGTATCCCTTGCGCACGAGTATGGCGGCGATGTGCGGCCGGCCGATCACGTCGCCGCCGGCTTCGTGAACCACCTCGTCCATCGAGATATCGACGCCCAGTTCCCTGAGCCGGTTCACGATTTTCGGGTTGCGATCATCCCGGCCGGCGCGGAGCGTGCGCGTCATTGCGGTCAGGCACTGGCTGTTGGGATCGACGCCGTATCCGAGCAGGTGCAGCGTGCCGGGATGCGGATGTTGGGCGCTGATCTCGATGCCGGGCAGAAAGTCCAACCCCAGCCGCGCCGCCTCGGTTTGGGCCGGTTCGATGCCGGCGATCGTGTCATGATCGGTGAGGCTCAGCGCGCTCAGCCCGCTGGACACCGCCAGAGCGACCACCTGCGCCGGCCCCAGCGTGCCATCGGAGGCGGTGGAGTGGCAGTGCAGATCGACAAAATCACGGCCGGCGGGCATGGGCGGACTTTCACACGGTGAGATAATGGCCGTGATCGAGGTAATCGAGAATGGTCCTGGCCGCGGCTTCGGGATCGGACGTTTCGGTGTCGATGACGATCTCAGGGTTCTGGGGCGCCTCGTAGGGATCGTCGATGCCGGTGAATCCCTTGAGCTGACCGGCGCGGGCTTTCTTGTACAGGCCCTTGGGATCGCGTTTTTCGGCCTCGGCCAGCGAGACGCTGATGTAGACCTCGATGAACTCCCCGGGCGCCAGGCTGGCGCGGACGGCGTCGCGGTCCTTGCGATACGGGCTGATGAAACTGGTGATCGCGATGATGCCGGCATCGGTGAACAGCTTGGCCACCTCGCCGATGCGGCGGATATTCTCCGCCCGATCCTCGGCGCTGAAGCCCAGGTTCTTGTTCAGGCCGTGGCGAATGTTGTCGCCGTCGAGACGATAGGCAACTTTGCGGCGGTGCAGGAGCAGCCGTTCCAGAATACAGGCTATGGTGCTCTTGCCGCTGGCGCTCAATCCGGTCATCCAGACGGTGACGCCCTTTTGGTTCAGCAGGCCCTGGCGCTCCTGCCGGGCGACGGACCCTTCGTGCCAGGTGATGTTGGTGGCTTTCTGTTCGGCCATGCGACGGTTGCTCCTTCTATTTGTGAAAACTGCGTGGCTGCAAAGTGGATCTATTCTTCGTCAAACAGCGGCGTGCTGAGATAGCGTTCCCCGAAACTGCACATGATGGTGACGATGACCTTGCCCTTGTTTTCCGGCCGGGCGGCGACCTTGGCGCTGGCGGCGACGTTGCCGCCGCTGCTGATCCCGCCGAAAATCCCCTCCTCTTTCGCCAATCGCCGCGCCCAGGCGAACGCTTCGTCGTCGGTCACGCCGATCACCTCGTCGATGATATTCGTGTGAAGATTCGCCGGAACAAACCCGGCGCCGATGCCCTGGATCTTATGCCGGCCGGGTTTGAGCGGCTGATGGTTCATGCTCTGCGCGATCACCGGCGAGGTGACCGGCTCGACGGCGATGGCCTTGAACGACGGCTTTCGCGACTTGATGACTTCGCTGATGCCGGTGATCGACCCGCCGGTGCCCACGCCCGCCACCAGGAAATCGACGCTGCCGGCCGTGTCCTGCCAGATTTCCTCGGCCGTGGTCTGACGGTGAATCTCAGGATTGGCGGGGTTCTCGAATTGCTGGGGCATGTAGCTGTTCTTGTGCTCGGTGAGAATGGCCTTGGCGCGGTTGATGGCGCCGGTCATTCCATCGGCGGCGGGAGTGAGGACGACCTGCGCCCCCAGCGCTTTGAGCAGGCGCCGGCGTTCGATGCTCATGCTTTCGGGCATGGTCAGGATCAGGCGATATCCGCGTGCCGCGCAGACGAACGCCAGGGCGATTCCGGTGTTGCCGCTGGTCGGCTCGACGATGACGGTGTCCTTGGTGATCTTTCCCTCGCGCTCGCCGGCGTCGATCATCGCCACGCCGATGCGGTCCTTGACGCTGGCCAGCGGATTGAAGAACTCGCACTTGGCCAGCACGGTGGCGCCGCCGGGCGGAATGATGCGATTAAGTCGCACCAGCGGCGTGCCGCCGATCGTCTCGGTGATGTCGTTGAAGATGCGTCCCTGTGGTTTAAGCGGCATGTTGGTACCTCGATGCGCAAGCCAAATCAATGATCTCCGTTACGACGCCAGGCGTCCCGACTATTACGTTAGTGGAGTTGCGGGACGCAAACAAGGGGCGTTGGCGAATCATGGACATCGATCACTCATCGTAGCGTCTGTGTTCCTGGGGCACTGGGAATTTCACTGTCGGGCGGCGCGATCTCCTGGCGTTTGAACGCCTCGCCATCGAGAAGCCAGCTTGTCATGTCAGCCGCCCGCGGCGCCGGACCGGCGATGGCGACGATGACGTAGCTGTAATATTCCCACGCGTGCTGCCGATCGTATTCGCTGGGCCGGGCGGGATGATCCGGATGACTGTGATAAAAACCCAGCACCGCCGCGCCGGTGCGCGACGCGGATTTCTCCGCCGCCAGCAGGTCGGTCGGGCGAACCGAAAACCGGTGAAACCGCTCGTTGGGATCGAAATCGTTGGCCAGCGGCTCCAGCCGCTCGACGATGCGACGGACGTTTTCCCCATCGCGCACATCACGGCCGATGATCACGCCGCAGCATTCGTTGGGATACGCCGCCACGCCCTCCCGCTCGATCTGGGCCGTCTGCGATCTGGTGAGTATCAGTTGGTTCATGCTCGGCCTCCCGCCGCGTGCCATTAACAGTCATCACGGCCAGACGGCGGCATCGGCGCCGGTTTCGGTCCAGAAATCCTCCGACAGATACTTTGCGGCCGAATCGCAGAAGATCGTCACCACCACGCTCCCCCTGGCGCGCTGTGCCACGAGCAGGGCCGCGGCCATGTTGGCGCCGGAACTGACGCCCACCAGCAGCCCCTCCTGTCGCGCCAGACGCAGCACCATGTTGTGGGCGCGTTCGGTGGATATTTCCAGTTGATCGTCCGCCAGCGATGCATCGTATATGCCGGGCACAATCGCCGTCGGCAGGTGCTTGACTCCCTCAAGCCCGTGCAGCGGTCCGTCCGGCTGGACGCTGATGCACTGGATGGCCGGATTCAGTTCCTTCAGCCGCCGGCTGGTGCCCATGAACGTGCCGCTGGTTCCCATAGCGGCGACGAAATGAGTGACCTGCCCATCGGTCTGGCGCCAGATTTCCATCGCGGTGGTTTGGTAATGTGCCATCCAGTTGGCGGGGTTGTTGTACTGGTCGGGATAGAAATATTTGTCGGGATCCGCCGCGACGATCTTCTGCGCCTGTCTCTGGGCGCCGTCGGTGCCGCCGGTCGGGTCGGTCAGGATCAATTCCGCGCCGTACGCCAGCAGCGACTGCTTGCGTTCGGCGCTGGCGTTATGGGGAAGGCACAGGGCGACCTTGTATCCGCGCACCGCCCCGATCATGGCATAGGCGATCCCGGTATTGCCGCTGGTGGCGTCGATGATCGTGCGATCGTGCGTCAGCAGCCCGCGACGCTCGCCGTCGAGGATCATGTTCAACGCCGCCCGATCCTTGACGCTGCCGCCGGGGTTGTACCATTCCGCCTTGGCCAAAACGCTCGAAGGCGCCACGGCCTGGGTCACTCGTTGAAAACCGAGCAACGGAGTGTTGCCTATCAGATCGAGAACCGATCGCTGCTGAGAATCTGTCACGCACAACGCCGCAGTCGTCATTGGAGCCGAATGCTAGGAAGCCCGCCACGGGCTATCAAGTTAACCTCAACCGCGCGCCCAGTATGCCAGACAGCACTTTTCGATATCTGCTGCCGGTCCATTAGGCGCCAATGAACCGGGCATGGATCGACCGGGCCCGTGCCGGGTCGGCGGTCCCGTGAATCAGGGTCCGGCCGTCGGGAAAGACGGTCATGCTGATGCCGACCGGTTCACGCAGCCGACAGCGCAGGAAGGCATCGGTGTGATTCACTTCACCCACGGAGGCCAGCTTGCCGGCCAACTGGCCGATGTCCAACAATCCGCTGGCGCGCGGCGGGCGAATCTGCACCGCGCCCCGGCCGCACAGCGCGACGGCCGTCTGGGCAGCGCCGGCAACCAGAAAATCAAATTGCCGCCGGCCGCAGCAGACGCACTCCCGCCGCCGGGCATCGGACAAATCCAGCGAATGAAACCGCGCCCGCCACGCATCAAAACTGAGCAGCGCCGTTTGAAACGACCCTTCAACGAGAAATCGAATCGCCGCCGCCGCTTGCAGCGCGCCGACAATTTGTGCTGCCGGGCCCAGCACGCCGGACGTATCGCAGGTTGGCAATCGCTCGGCCGAGGGCGGGACGGGGAATACGCACCGCAGGCACGCGGTCTTGCCCGGCACGATCGCCATCATGCGCCCCTCGACGCCGACGCATCCGCCGTAAATCCACGGAATTCCGCGTTGCACGCAGATGTCGTTGATCAGGTAACGTGCGGCCACGTTGTCGGTCCCTTCCAGAACAAGATCGACCGACCGCGAGCGTCCAGCCGCGTCCAGCAAGTCGACAATGTTCTCGGCATCGACATCCATCGCCCGGGCATCGATACGAACGGAGCTGTTGATTCGCTCAAGCCGCTGGCCAGCGGCAATGGGCTTGGGTAGGCCGGCGTCGGCATCGGCTTCGGTGAACAAAACCTGCCGCTGGAGATTGCTGCGCTCGACGATGTCGCGGTCGGCGATGCGGATCGTGCCAACCCCGGCGCGGCAAAGCTGCTCGGCGATCGTACATCCCAGCGCGCCGCAGCCGATCAGAAGCACGGTCGCGGCCGAGAGGCGCTCCTGCCCGCCCGGACCGATTTGCGGCAGGCGCATCTGACGGATATATCGGGATTCGCTGGATTCGGCCATGTGACAACTCACCCGTTGGATCGGACGGGCAATCTTGATTATAGTGGGTAGCCATACAAGGAGCACAATGCCCGTTGATACGCAGCAGATTTTGGACATGGCCGAGAAGCTTGGCGAGTTGATTGCGCAACATCCCGCCGTTGCCCGATTCAAACAGGCGCAGAAATCCCTGGCCGAGGATCCCGAGGCCTCGCGGCTCTTGAGCGATTTCGAGCGATCGCTGGAGACGCTGGCCCGGCAGGAGGCCAGCGGCGTGCCGATCACCGATGCCCAGCAACACACGCTTCAACAGGCCCAGTCGCGAGTGGCATCCCACCTCAAGATCAAGGCCATGAATCTCGCGCAGCTCGAATTCGTCGATCTGCTCAGAAAAGTCGGCCAAACCTATCAAAAACCGCTGGCCGCCGGCTCGGGTGGTTCGGCTGCACAAGCCGGCCAGCGCGTCCCCGTACCGCCGCGGTAGCAAATTGAGTGAATCCCCCCGCCGGATCGACATATGGCCTACTGGCTGCTCAAGACCGAGCCGGATTGCTACAGCTGGGATCAACTCCGCGCCGACGGCAAGACGGTCTGGGACGGCATCGCCAACGCGCTGGCGCTGAAGAATCTGCGCACCGCCGTCAAGGGTGATCTGGCGCTCATCTACCACACCGGCGACCAGCGATCGGCCGTCGGAATCGCCAAGATCACGTCGGCCCCCTATCCCGATCCGTGGCAGGACGACGATCGCCTGACCGTCGTCGAATTGAAGCCGCTGCGCGCCCTGCGGCATCCGGTGAGTCTCGACCAGATCAAGGCCGATCCCGCCTTCGCGGGCTGGGATTTGCTCCGCATCAGCCGATTGGGCGTTGTGCCGGTCCCGCCAAAGATGTGGGATCGAATCCTAGAGCTTTCCGAAATGGATCGGTAGCCGCAGCCAGTGCGCCGGCCGCGGCACAGCGCCGATTTCACACCGCGTCCCAGCCGACAGCACCGCCGCCACCCGGGGATTATCGGTCCACTTTCCCGCAAGCGTTGCATGGCCAACTGCCGATCAAGGGATAGCGGTCGCGTGGCGACGCGCGCGGAGACATCGGCATGTACGATTGGATCATCGTCGGGGCGGGATACACCGGCTCGGTGATGGCCGAGCGGCTCGCCACGCAACTGGACCAGACGGTGCTGGTTGTGGATCGCCGCGATCATATCGGCGGCAACGCCTTCGACCATGTGGACGAGTCCGGCATTCTCATTCACAAATACGGACCGCACATATTCCACACCAATTCCCAGCGGGTTTGGGAATATCTCTCGGCGTTCACCGACTGGCGAAAATATTCGCACAAAGTTTTGGCTGAAGTCGATGGGCAGCGCGTTCCGGTGCCGTTCAATCTGACCTCGCTGCGCATGCTCTTTTCGCCGGACCGGGCCGCGCGGCTCCAGCGGCTGCTGGTCGGGCAATACGGCATGGATACCAAAGTCCCGGTCCTGCGGATGCGAAAGGACGCCACCGGCGAGCTGCGCGAGCTGGCGGATTTCATTTACGAAAAGGTCTTCTACAACTACACCGTGAAGCAATGGGGTTTGACGCCGGACCAATTGTCGCCGTCGGTGACGGCCCGCGTGCCGATCCATATCAGCTTTGACGATCGCTATTTCCAGGACACCTATCAGGCCATGCCGCTGGAAGGCTACACCGCCATGTTCCGCCGCATGCTCGCCCATCGGAACATCACGGTGATGCTGGGCGCGGATTATCGCCAGCTTGGATCGTCGATCGCGTGGAAACGGATGCTCTACACCGGCCCCATCGACACCTATTTCGGCGACATGCACGGCACGCTCCCCTACCGCAGCCTGCGCTTTGATTCACAGACGCTTCAGAAGGAGCGGTTTCAGCCGGTTGGCCAGCTCAATTATCCCAACGAACACGAATTCACGCGGATCACCGAGTTCAAGCACATGACCGGCCAGATCGCCGACCACACGTCGATCATGCGGGAGTATCCGCAGGAGCACATACCGGGAAAAACCGAGGCGCTGTATCCAATCCCACGCGACGAGTGCCGCGCCCAATACGCCTTGTACGAGGAGGAAGCCCGCAAGCTGGACGGATCGGTGATCTTCGCCGGCCGGCTGGCGGATTACCAGTATTACAACATGGATCAGGTGGTTGGCCGAGCATTGAGCGTCTTCGAGCAGGAGGTTGCCCGTGACACAGAACGTGTGCGCCGTCTTGGTGACGCACAACCGCGCCCGGTTGCTGCGTGAGGCGATGGCGGCCATCGCCGCGCAAAGCCGCCCGCCGGATTCGCTGATTGTCGTCGACAATGCGTCGAGCGACGAGACGGACCGGATTCTCGCCACCGAGCTTCACGCCCCCATTGTGCTGCATTTTGACGAGAACCACGGCAGTTCCGGCGGCTATCACGCCGGAATCCGCCACGCCTGCCGCCTGGGATGCGATTGGGTCTGGACCCTCGACGACGACACGATCGCCCGGCCGGACACGCTGGCGAACCTGCTGGCTGCGGCCGATTCATTCCCGGCACATCGCGTGCCATCGGTCGTGGCCAGCAAGGTGGTCTGGACCGACGGCTCGCTGCATCCGATGAATGTGCCCAAGCCAAAGCTGTACGACCCCGAGGCCCAACTGCTGGCCGCCTCTTGCGGCACGATGTCGATCCGGTTCAGTTCGTTTGTGTCGATGCTGATTCGCGCGGATGCAATCGGCCGCCACGGCCTGCCCATGGCAGGGTATTTCATGTGGAACGACGATGTGGAATTCTCAGCCCGTATTTTGCGGGATGAATTTGGCGTCGTCGCACCGGCCAGCGTGGTCTGCCACAAGACGGCCGCCCCCCACCAGCCCGGCTCGGACGCCAGCGGAAAATACTTCTACGAAGTCCGCAACAAGACCTGGCTGATGCGGCATTCGCCGGCTTTTGATCGGGCCGAAAAATGGTGGATGGCCCGCTCGCTGGCACGGCGCACGTGGGGATACCTGCGCCGCAACCGCTTCAACCGCATCGCGACCCTGGCCGTCGCCCGCGGCCTCTGGTCCGGCCTGACAACGCGGCCGCGCCTGGAAATCGAGGAGCCAAGCCTGTCCCTGGCGCCGAGCGTCGCAGCAATCGCCGCCTGAAAAAGGGGTCATAAGCCATTTTTTGATTCGCCCGGTAAAAGCGGACGTCCTTGGCAGAGAAATGAAATGGCTTATGACCCCTTTTTTGCGCTGGAGTTTCATGCGACCTTGCACAACGCGGCCCAGCGAACCAGCATGGCGGTCGCCAGGTCATCCAGCTTCTGGAACGTCGGATCGAACGTGAACAGTTCGGTGTTGGCGATGATGTTCCTGCGGATCCGCCGCACATCATCGTCGCTGACGACCACCCCGCTCTGGTCCCGCTTCACCGGCACGCACATGTCGCGATCAATCAGATCGCGATAGAACACCCCGTCCCGATCGTCGGGAATGATCGGCGGGATGCCCAGCATCAAATACGTCACCACCTTGCTGGCGGTGTTCGTGACTCGGTACAGCCGGGGCAGTACGTACGAACCCAGCGGTCCGGCGACCGCC
The DNA here is from genome assembly GCA_964420285.1 of uncultured Tepidisphaeraceae bacterium. Classification (GTDB taxonomy): domain Bacteria; phylum Planctomycetota; class Phycisphaerae; order Tepidisphaerales; family Tepidisphaeraceae; genus CAYQTE01. The sequence continues at coordinate 105,428 of CAYQTE010000004.1, read as the reverse complement.
TGGCGGCGGGCCGGCTCGGCAAGAAGCTGGTCAACACTCAAACCCGGCTCGACGGTAAAGGCATCGTAAAAGTGCCCGATCCCGCCGCGGAATTTCCCGAACATCTCGCACATCTTCCTGCGGTCACGCTCGGTTTGGTTCAGCGGCGCGCCGCACGCCGCCATGTAGACGTGATCCAGCGGAATCGTGTGGTACGGGGCCGGGTTGGCCTGGTCCAGACGCGGCGGAACGAAAACCCACGGCTTGTCGATTCGCGGCAGCGCCGTCGCGCCGGGCCGGCCAACGTGCAGGAAGAAATCGTCGATCGCGGCGTCGGGCTCGTCATGCACGAACCGCTTCAGCGGCGCTTCCAGCGGAGAAACAACCCATTGCCGCTGGCGCAGAGTCGGGCAATGCATCTTCACGTATTTCTCTAGATTGGGGCTGTCCGTGACAAACACGTCCGTCAGGCCGTTGTAACGCTGGAACTTTTCAATCGACAGCGGATCGGCCAGGAACGTGTCGCCGTTGACGAATCGCACGCACAGGGCGGGCACGCCGGTTGCCTTGATGGCGGCGGCCTGGCGGAGATAGGCCTTGAGGGCCGGTTCGTCGGCGTCGCAATGATCGTAAATGGTCGAGTGCGGATCGAATTGATTACCCGAAATCACTATGCCGCCGGCGAACTGTCCGGCCTCGATCTCCCGCACCGGGTCGAGCGTTTCGGTAAACCCGACATCGCGATACACCTCGTAATTCCGGCCGAAAAACCGGAACGACGGTTCGGTGCGATAATAGAAGCACCGGTATCCGTGCTCCGGGAAAATGCGCATGGAATCGGCAAACCAGCTCAGGCTGCCGACAACCAGGACGAACCGCCGGTCATCGTCGCGGCGCACGCTGATCGACACCACCGACGACCTGTCGGTGACGAACGCGCCGGGATCGGACATCTTCAGCCGCAGGTGCTCGTCGATCGCCTCATACGTGGGATTGAACGTAAACAGTTGCGTGTTGGCGCGGATATTCCGCCGCAGTTCGGCGATGCGTTCGGCCGACAGTTTGGGAACCTGCCCGTCGCGGCCGATGGGGATGCACATCTGCCGATCCATCAGGTCGAGATGGAACGAATTGGCGCGATCGGCGGGGATGAGCGGCGGGATTCCCAGCGTCAGATACATCAGCACCTTGCTGGGAGTATTGGTGAGGCGATAAACGCGCGGCAGCTCGTACACGCCCAGCGGCCCGTTGAACGACTGGCAGTCGACCATTTCCTTGTACAGGGCATCGATGTCCTCGTCGCCGGTGGTGTGGAACCAGTCGTAAAAATGTCCGACGCCGCCGCGGAAGGGGCCGAAGAGGATCTGCATATCGGCCCGATCCTTGTCCATCTGCCGGACGGTGGCGTCGCCGGCAACGCTGAAGCGTCGCGTGGCCAGGATGCTCCTGTAAATGCCCGGGTTGGGCCGGTCGGCCCGCTGCGGAAGGAAGACCAGATTGTCCATCTCGGGCAGTCCGGTGCTGGCGATGCGGCCCGAATGCAGCGAATAATCGACCGTGTGCGGCGGATCGTGCAGCGCGGCAAAGCGTCCCAGCGGCACATCCACCGGCGAGACGATCGACCGCTTGTCGCACAAGGCGGCACAATGCGTTTTCACATAGCGCTGGACATTGGCGCTGTCGTAAACCATCAGATCGCTGACGCGGTTGAACCACTCAAACTTGGCCACCGAGCCGGGATCGGCGAAGAACGTGTCGCCGTTGACCATGCGCACGGCCAGAAGATTCAGGCCCCGGCTTCGCAGCAGGGTCGAGACGCGCCAATATTCGGCCAGTTGCGGCTCGTCGGCGTCGCAGTGCTTGTAGATTTTCCCGTGCGGATCGAACTGGTTGCCGCTGATGACCACGCCGCCGCCGGGATAACGCTGGTTGGTCAATTCGTCGAACGGGTCGCGAATCTCCCTGAATCCGAACGACGCGAAATTGGCGAAATTCTTCTCAAAATACTTCAGTGCCTTGGTGCGGACGAAATAGCCGTCGTAGCCCTTTTCCGTAAAGAGCCGGGCGGAGTCGGCGAACCAGCCGAGCGTGCCGACGATGACGATGAAGCGGGCGGGCTGTTTGTCGTCCATGGCGTGGGTTCCGGTGATGTGCTGCGGTGTCGTCATGCGGCCTGGGCTCGTTGCGCGGCGGGGATTTCAACGTACCGAGGCTGCCACAGCCGCAACGCCGGACCCGCGTATACCCGCCGGATCGCGGCCATCTTCGCGTCGATCTGCACCGGATTGATGTTGCTCAGCACCACGCCGTCCAGACGCCCCTTGAGAACGTCGGCCAGCGGGCGGATCGGCAGATCGCGATACAGCAGCCCGTCAAACGCGGGATTGTCGTCGGCGATGGCGGTGACGATCAGCCCGGCCGCCTGGCAGGCGGAATAGGTGGCATACAGGTTCTTGCCGAAATCGGCGATGGCGACATATTTCATGCCGCGGCTGGCCGACCATTCGGCGATGAGTTTCTTCTGGTGGTCAAGGCCGAAAATCAACTCGATGGACTGCGCGTCCAGCCGCGACGATGCCCGCAGCCGCTCGCCAAAACTGCGCCACAATCCGGCGATGGTTCCCAGCCTGGCGGCCTGGCGGCAGCCGAGGCTGCGGGCGATGGCGGAATAGCGCAGCAACCAGTCGCGGCGGTATTCGCGCCACAGGTTGGGCGGCAGAAAGCGCCCGGCGACGATGAGATTGTTTCGCAGGTCCATGCGGCAGACCAGCGGCAGGCTTCGGCCCGGACCGTCCACTTTTTCGTGTCTGAAGAGTATGTCCTCGAAGCGGTCGATCGTGAAGCCGGCGGCCCAGATGCGGAAGCTGAGATCGTATTCCTCGGCCTGGCGGAAAAAATCGGTGCAAAAGCCGCCGACGCGCAACAGTGCCGATCGCCGCAGGCACGTGGCGCAGCCTAGCAACACCGTCGGCAGCGCCGGCGCCTCGGCCGTGCCGTCAGGCAGAACAGCCCTGGCCACGACGGCGGCGCAGGCGGGATGCTCATCCATATACTGGAGCATGCGGAGGACGGCGGCGGGCTCGGCCGGATAGCTGTCGTCGTCCAGGTTGATGATGAAATCGCCCCTGGCCATGGCAAAGCCGCGATTGCGGGCGGGCATGCCGATGTTGCGTTCGTTGCGAACCAGCCGCACATTGGGAAACGTGCGCTCGACGGCGTCGGGCGAGCCGTCGGTCGAGGCGTTATCCACGACGATGACCTCCCAATCGCCCGGCGGCAGCGGCGTCACCCCGTTGAGCCGCGCCAGCGTCGAGAGCAGCGCCTCCCGGCGGTCGTAGGAAATCAGGACGTAGCTCAATCGCATCGCGTGTACCTCCGCCTCATGCCGCCGCCTGCGCGGTTCCGGCGGATTTCTCCGCCGCCGTTATCGCAACAACGGGCCGTTCCTGGGCGATCAGCCGGCCGATCGCGCCGATCATGCGTCGCAAACCCGCCGGGTAGCTCAATCGCGTCTCCAAATCCTGCCGCTGCGCCGCCGCGACTTCGCTTCGCTGCCTGGGATGACCCAGGAAATACTGGATGCGATCGTCGAGCGTCTGACGATCGTGGAAGCAGATATCGTTCATCAGCGGAAGCGCCGGTTGGTGCGGGCGAAGCAACTGGCAATCCTGCCAGGCGCGGACGGATTCGATCGGATCAACCTGCTCGGCCAGGCAGCGGCAGAATTCCAGCAGCCCTTCCAGCTCACGGCGCCGGGCCGGTTCGATGAACTGCCGGGCGTCCTCAACGCTGCGCACGCGAGAGTCGAAATGATCCGTGACGTAATCCAGCAGTTCCTGCGGCAGGCGGTTGAGAGGATTGTCGCGAACCAGGAAGAACCCGCCGGCGAACAGACCCGTCGGCATGCGCGGATGCGTGAAGCAGGCGTACGGCTCCAGTTGCAGATTGATCCGGGCATCGCGCACAAGCTGCTCGAAATCGCTTCCCGGCCGGATCGGCCCCTTGGCGAAGCGGGCAAACTCGGAGTTCTTTTCCCAGCCCCGGCCGTAAAGTTCCAGCGTCAGATTTCGCCGGTGGCAGATGTCCATCGCCCACCGCAGGGCCTGATGGCGATAGAGCTGATTGTTCAGGCGGTCGAAGAGGAGATTGACCAGCGAATTCAGAAGTTCGCTGTCATGCACGCACACTTCGCGGGCCAGAAAGACATCGCACAGCGTGCGGCGGATGTCGTAATTTGTGGGCAGGCAGCCGCCGTCGTTGTAGATCTTGATGATCTGATTGCAGACGGCTTCGATCGGCTTGGTCAATTGTGGAATCGAGCGCGTCTGGTTCATCACGTCGCGGAACACGTCGGCCGTGCGCTGCGACCAGTTGGAGACGTAGACCACATCCGGCCGCGAACTGCTCCACGACGGCGGCCGCACCGGCAGCCGCGCCAGATTCGGCATCGCCACGATCTGCCGCGGCGGATAGCTGTAGGCGCGGACAAAATGCGAGCCGGAGCTGGTCAGGACGAAATCGCGCCCGGATATCTTCATCCCCGCGTCCCGATTGGTCAGATTGGGAAGATAATCCTGAACCCAGCAGGCGAAGGGGATCGTGACCGGATAAGTATCGCCGTATTCGTGGCGGTGGTGATCGATCTGGAAGATCAGGTCCGGCTGGAAATCGCCCAGAGCCTTGCGCAAAGCCATGCGGCGGACGCTGTGATAGGGCGACGGCTCGATCACCGTGCGGGTCTGCCAGCCAAGCTGCGCGAAGGCTTCGGCCGCATCCGCCGTGGAATATTGCAGCACCGTCGTGAATCGCGAGGTAATCAGCAGCACGCGCGGCGGCCGGGGCGGATGGTCGGAGAAGACCGCGGCGTAATCGGCGGCGGTCAGCGACTCGTAATATTTTCGATTGACCGAGTTCAGCCGCCCGTCTTCCAGCAGAATCTTCTGCAGCACGTCCTTGAGTTTGGCCTCGATGGCGACTGCGCCGGCGCCCAGACGCACGTTGATCTCCGGGAACGGCAGGAACAGGTCGTCGTTCAGCGTCTTCAGCAGAACCGCATCCCAGTCGGCGCCAACGAACCACTGAAACCGCGCCTGCTCGATGGGACCATTCGGCCCGGTGAAATCGTGCAGCATCATCGCCGTCAGCACCAGTCGCGGATCGGGTTCGATGATGAAGATCGGCTGCTGGCGTCCCAGGGCAAGTTCCGGCGGGTTCTGAGCCAGCGCCGCCACCAGATACGCATCACCCAGCCCGATCAGAGCCAGCGGGTTACCGTTGGCGATATCCGGCTTGAGCTGCGCCATCGCCTGCGCCGCAGCCCCCAGCGGATCGCCCGCCGCGGAAAGACACGCTCGCCCGCCGCCCCCGGAATCGGAAAAGATCGTCGGCCGTCCCGTTGCCGATGGCGCAATGGTGTATTGAGCATCTGGCGTAACGGCCGAAAGAACCGCCGCCAGTGCCGGCCGGCTGGTCTTGATGGCGTCGAGATTGCGTTGCAACAGCAGCCGGCGCTGGGCACCAATGTCGGAACCGGACTGCGGAGCGGGCGGCGCCGGATTGTCCAACGGCGGATTGGGCAGCATGGGAGAATTATCGGACGAATCCACCGGCCGGGATGAACGGATTTTGGCCCGCGGCCTGCATCCCTGGTCCGATAATTTCCTCACGCACGGCGGCGGAGGCGGTCGATGATGCGAATACGCGATTGTGCGCTGTGGGAGGAACGAACCGATGGCCAGCCGAAAGATCGTGAATCTGGACCAGCTTCTGGCGATGCGACAGGCGGCGCGATCGGCCGGGCGGACCGTCGTGCATTGCCACGGATGTTTCGACATCGTGCATCCCGGGCATATCCAGCACCTGGAGCATGCCAGATCGCTGGGGGATTTCCTGGTGGTGTCGGTCAGCGCCGATACGCACGTGGGCAAGGGCGTGAACCGGCCGCTGATTCCCGAGGAACTTCGGGCCGGCAGTCTGGCGGCGCTGGAATGCGTCGATGCGGTCTATATCAATCGCCGCCCCACCGCCGTTGAATTGCTCCAGTCGCTGCGGCCGGACATGTACGTCAAGGGCAAGGAATACGAGAACAACCACGATCCTCGCTTCCAACTGGAGAAAGACGCCGTCGAGCAAGGGGGCGGCAAGGTCGTGTTCAGCAGCGGGCAGGTGGTGTATTCGTCGACGGCCTTGATCAACGGCATGCCGCGCGCCGACGCCTTCGCCGATGAAAAGGTGCGGCGCTTCCGCGAGGCCAACGACCTGTCGGGCGCATCGCTGTGGCGGACGCTCGCCCGCGCCAGGGACATGAAGATCGTGGTCGTCGGGGACTATATCCTGGACCGCTATCACCATTGCGACGCCACCGGCATCGCCGGCGAAGCGCCCATGATGGCTCTGCAAACGCTGTCCCACGAGGACTACGACGGCGGCGCGGCGGTGATCGCTCTGCACGCGGCCGGGCTGGGCGCGAGCGTCAGCCTGGTCACCACTTTGGCCGATGACGATGCCTCGCGGCAGACGATGATGCGGCTGGGCGGCGCGGGTATTGCGGTAAAACCGGCCGGCCAGCGGCGCGGGCTGGTCTGCAAGAGCCGGTTCCTGGTCGATCAGACCAAGGTGTTCAAGGTGGACGACGGCGCGGTTCAGCCGCCGGATTCGCGGCGCACGCACGAAGCGGCCGAGATCATTCTCGACGCGGCGATGGGGGCCGACGCCGTGATCTTCGCCGATTTCGGATATGGCGCAATCACGTCGGGATTGCTCGAGATACTTCTGGAGCCGCTGCGGTCGCGGGTGCCGATCCTGACGGCCGACGTGAGCGGCCGGCAGACCAATTTGCTCAATTTCCGCGGCGTTGATCTGCTGTGCCCCACCGAGCGCGAGGCCCGCGAGACCCTGAACGATTTTTCCAGCGGCCTGGGCGCGGTGGTGTGGAATCTCCTGGAGCGGACGGCCGCCCGGCAGGCCATCATCACCCTGGGCAAGCAGGGCCTGGTCACGTTTCAAAAGCCGACCGAGAGCGACGTGGAAGAGGCGCTTTGGTCGGTCGAGCCGACGGCCGGCGAGCCGATCAATCAGCGGCTCTACAGCCAATACCTGCCCTCGCTGGCCTGCGGGGCCGTCGATCCGATGGGATGCGGCGATGCGCTGCTGGCGGCGGCCAGCGTGGTGCTTGCGGCCGGCGGCACGCTGGCGGCGGCGGCGTACGTGGGCTCGGCGGCGGCGGCGTTCGAGGCGAACCAGATCGGCAACCGCGGCATCACGCTGGACGACCTGGGCGCGGTGATCGGCCTGGCCGAGTCGCCCCCCATCGCGGAACGCCTGGCGTCGTAGCCGACAGCGCCCAGTGGCCAAACAGCCGCCGCGTGCGCACGGCGATACTCAACGGCCGCGTCGTGCCATCGCTCAAGCGGCGATTTACGCCGACATTTGATCCAGTTATTTGCGCTGCGTCGGACCCGCCAGCGAGAGCTCGCCGAACTGCTGCTCGTATCGCTTGACGATCTGCCCGAGCGATAGTGCCAGCCGCTTGGCGGTGGTGTAGCTGAGGACCACGCGGTCGGAGACCTTGAGCAGCAGTTGCTGCTGGCCGCCCTGTTGCGGGCTGGGCATCAGCATGTTGAAGCAGAGATCGACGACGACTTCGTCGTTGGTGGTGCTGATGCGGTAGGTGTTGGAGTACACGGTCCGCATCTCGCGCTCATCGACCGTCAGGGCGATTTGCTGCTGCTGCTGAATCGGTTCGGGCTGTACGTCTTCGGCCATTGTTACCTCGCTTGTAAAGAGGGCGGTATTGTGGCGAAATCGCCCGCGTTGTCCATAGCCGTGCGCCCTAGTTCCTGGCGCCGGACGTCGAGGCACTGCCGGCGGGCGGAGCGACGGCCGGCGCGGACTTGGTCACCGCAACCCCATCACCCAGGCGAAGGCCTGGATTGGTGACAACCTCGTCCTTGCTGTCCAAACCGCTGTTCACTTCGATTTCGGTGCCGAAATCGCGTCCGACCTCGATGGTCTTCATGTGGACCTTGCCATCGTCGCCGACAACCGCCGCGCGCAGACCCTGCGAATTGAAGATCAGTGCGCTGGTCGGAATGGTCATCGTGGCCTGCTGTTCCTCGATGGGGATCGTCGCGTCGCCGTACATGCCGGCATAGATCGAGCCGTCGGTGTTCGGAAAATCCAACTCATACGAAAGCGTCCGGGTGCTGGCGCTGAGCGCACCGGCTGATCGCGCGACCTTGCCGGTGAATGTGCGGCCGGGGTAGTTGCGCAGCGTGAGATAGGCATCCTGTCCTTCGCGGATGCTGGTGGCGTAGGTCTGGGGCACGCTGGCGAAGACGCGCAACTGGTCGGTCTGCTCGATCCGGAACATCGGCAGAGCCTCGGTGGGAGATACCAGAGCACCGTTGTCGTAGTTGCGGGCCGTGACCGTTCCCGCGAACGGCGACTTGATAATCTCAAAACCCTGGAGAACCTGATATTGCTTGACTGTCGAATCGGCCGCTTTTTCCGAGGCGATGGCCAGATCCAGTGCCGCCTGCGCATCCTGCGCCGACGCTTCCTGCGTCTCCAATTGCAGTTCGGCCACGGCGCCTTGACCGTTCTTGGCGGCATCCTGATACATGACCAGCGTCTTCTGCGCCAGATCCAGATCCGCCCTGGCCTTGGCGACATTGGCCCTGGCCTGATCCAGCGCCGCCGCCGCCTGCGCCAGCTCGGCATCCACCTGCGGCGTATCGATGACGGCGATCACCTGATCCGCCGTCACCTTGTCTCCGATATCCACGTTCCATTTCCGAAGGTAGCCGGTGGTCTGGGGAAAGATGTTTGTATCCGCGAATGGCCGGATATCGCAGGGTATGTGCAGCTCCTTCAGCGGTTGGGCGATTTTGGGATAGGCGACGGCAACGACGACCGGCTGGTTGGCCTGCTGCTGGGCGTCTTTTTGCGCCTGCTCGGCCTGACCCAGATGCGGCACCAGTCCCAGGATGAACATGGCGACCAGGAACAGCACCGCCGCACCGGCCGTGGCAAGAATGACCCGGCCGCGCGGACTGGGCAGATCCGCGGGGATCTGGTGCTCTGCGCCATCGGCCACGTGCGGTGACGCGGTCCCGGCGCCATTGCCATGTCCACTGTCGTCGGCGCCGCTGGCGTGCGTGTATGGCTTTTGGGTTTCTGGCATTACATCAACTCCTTCTCAACATGCGTAATCGGCGCCTGTCGGCGCAACAGGCTGTAGACCACCGGCACAAACAGCAGCGTCGCCACGGTCGCCAGCAGCAAACCCCCGATAACGGCCCGGCCCAGTGGCGCGTTCTGCTCGCCGCCTTCGCCAAGTCCCAGCGACATCGGCAGCATGCCGATGACCATCGCCAAAGCCGTCATCAACACGGGGCGCAGTCGCGTCAAACCGGCCGACAATGCCGCGTCGCTCGCGTTCATGCCCACCTGGCGCTGGTCGTTGGCGAAGGTGACAAGCAGAATGGAATTGGCGGTCGCCACGCCGATGCTCATGATCGCCCCCATCAGCGATGGCACGCTGATGGTTGTGCCGGTGGCCCAGAGCATCCACAGGATTCCCGACAGCGCGCCCGGCAGCGCCATGAGGATAATCAGCGGGTCGATCCACGACTGAAAGTTGATCACCATGAGCAGATAGACCAGCACGATGGCCAGAATCAATCCGAACGCCAGCCCGGTGAACGAATCGTGCATGCTCTGCACCTGGCCGCGAAGAACCATGCTTGTCGCCGGCGTTTGCGTCCTGGCGATGTCGGCATAGCGGTCGACAACCTGCTGAATCTTTTTTGCCGCGCTGCCCAGGTCGCTGCCCTGCACGCCCATGAGCACGTCAAAAGTCGGCTGATCGTTGTAATGCGTGATGTTCGTCGCGCTGAACCCCGGCGCCGTCCTGGCCAGGTTCGACAAAAGCTGCGTATTGGCCGGGGAGTTGACCATCGACGCCGAGAGCACCGGCGTGTTGTCCAGATCGCCGATGGTGTCCATGCGGTACTGCGGTGTCTGCACGTAGATCGAATAGGAGTAGCCGTTGTTCGGGTCCAGCCAGAAATTCGGCGCCACCTGCCCGCTGGACGAGAGACTGATCAGCAGGTTGCTGGCCACGTCGGATTGCGTGAGGCCCACCTGGCTGGCGAACGTGCGATCGACGTTCACGCGCAGATCGGGAGTGCGGCTCACCTGCTGCAGGTGAACGTCCACCACGCCCGGAACCGCCGCCAGATCATGCGCCATGCTCGTGGCCAGGGCGGCATTCTTGTCGGTATCCGCCAGAATTCCCGTCGTGATCTGCACGTCCACCGGTGCCGAAATCCCGAAATTCAATACCTGCGTCACGATGTCCGCCGGCGCGAAAAAGAACGTCAGGTTGGGAAATTTCGGCGGAAGATCGGCACGCAGCCTGCGCAGATAGCCAGCCGTCGGATCGTGCTTTTCGTTCAATGATATCAGGATCTCCCCATCCGCCGGCGACATCAGGGTTCCGTCGCTCAGTGACAGATTGATGCCGCTGTTGGGGATTCCCATGTTGTCGATGACGGCCGAAACCTGACTTTGCGGGATATCGTCGGCGATGACGCTTTCCACCTGGGCGAAATACTGTTCGGTCTGCTCGATGCGTGTTCCCGGCGGGCAGCGCACGTGAAGGCGCAGCAAACCCGCGTCGACCGTCGGGAAGAAGTCGGTTCCCACGAACGGCGCCAGCGAACAGGATGCGAGGACCAGCAGGGCGAATCCCACCACGACCGCCGTGCGATGTTCCAGCGCCCAGGCCAGAAACCCGCCGTACACGCGCCGCAGCCGCTCGAATTGCCGGTTGAATCCATCGTGGAGTCCGATGACCGCCACGGCCACCAGAATCAGTGCGGCTGTAAACAGCAGTCCCCCCGTCGTCATGTGCGTGATATCAGCCACAAACGCCGCGATGTCGCCCACGGTTGTTCCCGCGGCGATCCCCAGACTATGCACGGCCTGCCCCGCCAGCGATCCAAATGCCGGCACACGCACCAGCACGTCCATCGCCAGAAACGCCGCCGCCAATACCGCGATCGCGCCCCACAGAATGGGCTTCAGCCGCGACCGAACCTTGTGATGCAATTGATGCTCGCGCACTTTCATGGCATGCGGATCGTCCTGATCGATAACGCCGCCGTACAACTCAACCTCGGCCGCCAGAAGGTAATGCACCATCGTCGGCAGCAGGCTGCGGCTCAGCACGTAGCTGGTGAGCATGGCGAACACGACGCTCATGGCCAGCGGCGTGAACAGGAATTTGGCCGTACCGCTGATGAAGACCACAGGCACGAACACGATGCAGATGCACAGCGTCGAAACAAACGCGGGCACGGCGATCTGCTGCGAGCCGTCGAGGATGGCCGCGACCAGCCGTTTGCCCTGGTGCAGGTTGCGGTGGATGTTCTCGATCCCGACCGTCGCGTCGTCCACCAATATCCCCACCGCCAGCGCCATGCCCCCCAGGGTCATCGTGTTCAGCGTCTGGCCCATAAAATAGAGCACGATGATCGACACCAGGATCGACAGCGGGATCGAAATCATGACGATCAGCGTGCTGCGCCAGCTTCCCAGAAAAAGCAGGATCATCAGCCCGGTCAGCCCGGCGGCCATGGCGGCTTCCTTGACGACGCCCATCACCGCCCCGCGCACGAAGACCGATTGATCGAACATCTCCTCCACATGCAGCGATGTTCCATTGGGAATGGTCCGCATGATCCCCGGCAGCGCCTTCTTGACGTTGCTCACCACGTCCAGTGTCGATGCATTGCCGCTTTTGAGGATCGATAGCAGTATGCCCCGCTTGCTGTTGGCGTGAACGATATTCGTCTGCACGGAAAACCCGTCACGTACGCTGGCCACGTCGCCGATCGTGACCGTCGTCCCGCCGACACTGGCGATCGGCATGCTGTTCAACTGATCCACGATCGTCGGGCTGCCGTTCAGAACGATCTGGTTTTCCTGACTGCCGATCTTGGCGGTACCGGCCGGCAGAATAAGGTTCTGCTGGTTGATCGCGTTCGACACTGCCGCCGGGGAAATGCCGTAGGCGTACATGCGGCCCGGATCAAGATCGACCATGATCTGCCGCTGCTTGCCGCCGTACGGAAACGGAATCTGAACCCCCGGAATCGTGACCAGGGCCGGCCGGATGCGCTTGGTGGCCAGATCGAACAGCGCCTGTTCGGGCATGGTGTCGCTGCTGATGGAAAGCTGCAAAATCGGCACGCTGGAGGCGTTGTACTGGATGACCAGGGGCGGGGTGGTTCCGGCCGGCATCGAGCGGATCGCCGTCTGCGAAACCGCCGTCACTTGCGCCGTGGCCGCCGGCAGGCTCGCTCCCGGTTGCAGATAAATTTTCGTGATGCTCACGCCGTACAGCGACTGACTCTCCACGTGATCGATGTCGTTGACGGTGGTGGTGAGAATCTGCTCGTACGGCGTGACAATGCGCCGCTCCATATCCGACGGCGACATGCCGCCGTAATTGAAGATCACCGAAATGACCGGGATATTGATGACCGGGAAGATATCGGTCGGCATGCTCAGGATCGCGACGATCCCCAGGATGCAGACCAGCATCGCCGCCACCACGAACGTATAGGGGCGACGAAGCGCCAGCCGAACGATCCACATAGCTCAACCTCGAATGCAGCGCCTTGGCTGCCGGGGATTCCGATTCCTCTCCGAACGTGATTGTGAAGCAGCCTATTCCGCCGTCGTGCCGTTGTGCCGTGCCTCAAGCACTACTTCCATCGCGCCATTGGCCGATCCCTCAGTCTGGCGGCGCAGCGATGCGAATCGATCACCCAGCGTCCGCATCGCGGCCGTGATCTTCGACAGCTCATCGGCACTGAACGACGCGATTTCCCGGGCCAGCATCTTCTGTGTCTGGCGCCGGGCGGCCGCCAGCACGCGCCGTCCCCGCGACGTGATCGCCAGCGACACCTGCCGCCGGTCCCTGGCGCATTCCACGCGCCGCAGAAACCCCTTGTCCACCAGCCCCGTCATCATCCGCGACGTCGTCGGCAATGAACTGGCCAGATGCTCCGCCACCGCCGACACGCTGATCGACGGCTCCCGCTCCACCTTCACCAATGCCCGGAACTGCGGCACCGACAGCGCCCCGCGATGCTGCCGCATGTTCCGCCGGATAAACCACATCACCGGCGGCAACCCCTCCAGCAGTGCCGCGGCACAGGTCTCCACGGACGAATTAGTTGTCTCTCGCAATAGTTGCATCCCCCAATGGTACCCCCCATTCCCGCCCAGTCAATCCGCCCGCCGCGACCCTCCCAGCTCTGCACGCAAGCTCCTGCTCCTTCTCCCACTCCTGCTCCTACTCCTCCTCCTAATCCTAATCCCCTCCCGCCCGATTCTGGCAACGCACGCCGCCGCGCCGTATACTATAACCCGTTCATGGAGGAACCGCTCATGCCCAAATTCACCGTCCGCGTCACCGGCTTACTCGTCCTGGCCCTCGCCCTGCTCAGCGGCGCCTGCACACCAACGCCCCCGCCCACCGTCGATTACAAACGCGAACTCCCGCCCGGCCAGGTCGCCCTGGTCAAAATCTCTCCCGATCAATACCCCGATTTCCGCGTCGATCCCGCCGCCCTACCCGACCTGCAAAAATCCATCCAGCACAGCCTGGACTATCTCGCCCGGCCCAGCAGCCAGGCCTTCTTCCCCTATCTCGATATCTCCCACGACCGCGCCGTCGCTTCCCTCAACGCCCTCAATGCCCTTATCGCCCAGGAACTCCATCCTGGCCCGCCCAATCCCGCACGCCTCGCCGCCCGCGTCCGCGAACAGTTCGACGTCTACAAAAGCATCGGCGGCCCGCTCTCCGACAACTCCGGCTATTCCGGCCGGGTTCTCTTCACCGGCTACTACGCCCCCATCTGCGACGCCAGCCCCACACGCACCGGCGACTACATCTACCCCCTCTACGGCCGGCCCGATGACCTGGTCAGCGATCCGAACACCGGCGTCGTGTCCGGCCGTCGATTGCCCGACGGCTCGGTTGTCCCCTACTACACCCGCCGCCAGATCGAAACCCAAAACGTCCTGGCCGGCCACGAACTCTACTGGCTCAAATCACGATTCCTGGCCTATGTCGTCACCATCCAGGGCTCCGCACTCCTGCGATTGCCCGATGGCACCATGACCACCATCGGCTACGCCGGTTACAATGGCTATGAATATACCAGCCCGCGCACGCAGATGCTCAAGGACGGCGTGATCTCGGCCGACCAGTATTCGCTCACCGGCCTGCAAAATTACTTCCAGCAGCATCCGCAGGATATGGACAAATACCTGCTGGCGGACCAGCGTTACGTCTTCTTCATGCCGCGCCCCGGCGGCCCGTTCGGAAAACTCAACGTCCCGGTCACCCCCATGGCCTCCATCGCCACCGACAAGCCCCCCACCGGCAAGGATATCTACCCCCGCGCCATGCCCGCCTTCCTCGATGTCCCCATCCCCAATCCCGCCGGCGGTTTCCAGCCCTACCGCGGTTTCATGTTGGACCAGGACACCGGCGGCGGCATCCGCGCCAGCGGCCGCTGCGACATCTACATGGGCATCGGCCCCCAGGCCGAACAACTCGCCGGCCGTCAACTCCAGGAAGGCGCCTTGTATTACATCGCCATTAAACCCCAGTTCGCGCCGCGGTAGGATGACAGGGTGACTTGGTGACTTGGTGACAAGGTGACTTGGTGACTCGACACCCAAGCTCCGTCGCCAATCTCAGATCCCCAATCCGAAGTCCGCGCCCGACTGTCACCCTGTCACCTTGTCACCTTGTCACCCTGTCACCCTGTCACCCTGTCACTCCCCCCTCTCGCAACCCCGGCCACTGACTCACCACCGCCGCCAGCAAAATAAGAAACGCCCCAAAAAAACCGCTCGGATGTAACACTGTCCCGCGATACAGATACGCCGCCACGCACGCGAACACCGGCTCCAGCGTATACAGAATCGCCGCCTGCGGCGCCGCGATCTTTCGTTGCCCGATCGCCTGAAGCACCGCCACCAGCGATGTCGCCCCCACTCCCAGATAGATCAGCGTCGCCCACGGCAATTGCCGCGCCGCACCCATCGTCAGCCCCGCCAGCGATCCGCGCGAAGCGATGAACCACGCCAGCGAAAACAGCGCCACTCCCCACACATTCATCGCCGCCACCGCCTGCATCGGCGCACGCCGGCAATGATGCCCAAACCGCTCGATAAAGAACGCCCACGCCACGGCCGTCGCCAGCGCCCAGGCATCCCCACGATTCGGCGGCCCGCCGTCGGATGACAAATATCCCGTCCCCACCACCGCCAGCACCGCCCCCACCCAAACCAGCCCCGACACCTTTCTCCCGCGCACAAACGCGCCGATCGGCAGCAGGATCACATACAAACTCGACAAAAACGCCACCCGCGGCACGGACGTATACAGCAACGCCACGGCCTGCGTCGCGTACCCCGCCCACATGAGAAACCCCAGTTCGATCCCCGCCCGCCAATACCGCAGCGCCCGCCGTGCGAATGGCACAAACGCCAGACTCGCCACCGCGAACCTCCCAAACGTCAGCGCCGCCGGACTGAGATATTTCGCAGAATCGGTCGTCTCCACCGCCTGGATAAACACAAACGTCGACCCCCAAAGCCCCGTCGCCACCAGCAGCGCCACCAGCGCCACCCCCGCCGACGGCACATACCCAGACCGCGCGGTGGCGCTCAAGTCGTGATGGTCGATCGTCTGATCCACAGTCCCCGCATTCTGGGTGTTCCGAGGACACAGATCAAATTCGCTCGCCCGCAACCCAAACCAAGGCGATCGAGGATTCCTCACGCGGAGGCGCGGAGAACGCGGAGAAAATATGATTTAACCACGGATTCCACTGATAAACGCATAAGGAATGATGCGTTCGGCTTGCTTTTTATCCGTGTTCATCCGTGCCCATCCGTGGTCAACTTGTATTCGCATTTTCTCCGCGCCCTCCGCGCCTCCGCGTGAGACATTTCCCTTGTTCGCGCGTCCGCTCCTTGACATTTACGCAATCTGCGTCAACAATTACGCAATATGCGAAATTCCCGTTCCCTCGACGCCCTGCTCCCCCGAACCCGACAGGGAATCCTCGCCGCCCTGCTCGTTCGCCCCGACCGCGCATGGTACGTCTCGGAGCTGGCACGACGCATGAACGTCCCGTCCTCCAGCCTCCAGCGCGAACTGCAAAACCTCACTCAGGCCGGCATACTCAAATCCCACCGGCAGGGGCGAATGGCCTACTTCCGGGCCAACGCCGACTCACCGCTGTTCCCCGACCTTCGCGGCCTGCTGATAAAGACGGCCGGGCTGGTCGATGTCCTGGCCGATGCCCTGCGGCCCTTGGCCGCCAAGCTGCAAATCGTTTTCGTGTACGGCTCCATCGCCGCCGGCCGCGAGCGCAGCGACAGCGACATCGACATCATGGTGATCGGCCCCATCTCGCCGCCAGAGCTTGCACTGACCCTGCGCCGCGCACGCGATTTGCTCGGCCGGGAGGTCAACCCCACCATCTACACCCCGGCCGAATTCGCCAGGAAACGTGCAACAAAGGACCATTTCCTGACGCGCGTGCTGGACAAACCCAAGCTGTTTGTGATAGGCAATAGCCATGACCTGGGCCAAATTGCTGGCTGACAAACGCGTGGCCCGCGCCCGGCCGAGCAAGTCTGAACTGGATAACCTCCGCTCGATTGTGGCGCGGTGCCTCAATGACGTTATGTCGCCCAACTTATCCGCCGATTCGCGATTCATCATGGCCTACGATGCCGCGCGGACGTTGTCCCTCATCATCGTGCGCGCCGCCGGCTACCGCCCCAGGTCCGTCGGCGGGCATTACAATACCTTCCTGGCACTGGAAGCGGCCGATCCAGCCTTCGCCGGATTGTCGGCCTACTTCGACGGATGCCGCATGAAACGCAACGACTGCGAATACGACTTTGCCGGCGGCGTCACCGAGACCGACGCCAGCGGGTTGATCGTGACCGTCCAGAGATTCGCGGCCGACGCCGAGGCGTGGGTGAGGCTTCATCATCCAGGCCTGGCGTGAGAGCAATCCAACCACGGATTCCACGGATAAGAACCTGATCTCATCCGTGCTCGGAGAGATCGAAGCATCAATTGCCGAGTTAGGGCTTCCAGATCAGGTTCGCCTTCTCCAATACCTCGCCCCCAGGATCGCCGGCGCGGTGTTGAATTCCAGCGCCGTCGATCCCAACCCCGCCCCCAATGGCGCGTTGCAACAATTTCGCGCTCTTGGCCAACGCTTGGCCGCCACATCCGTTCCCGGCGCGCCGTCCCTGACCGAAGCAATCAGCCGACAAAGGCGTTGAAATCCACGGTGTGCCTAGCGTTCTTCCGCCCGGCCAGCCAAGACCATGTTCGGCAGAACCTTGCCCCCGAAAATTCTGCGACGGCGGGCTGCATAATCCGGCAACGGCCCGGCCGGTTCCCCGCCATTGCCGGAGTCATTGCCTGCAACGGTGCGTTCCTGCAAGTCCTCCAGCAGCCAACGTCCGATCTCCAACCGCACGCCCGGCGGCAGTTCCCGTAGCGCCTGCTCAATTTCCGAAAAACGGCCCATACGGATAGAGATACCACCCTGGCCGCGTACTTGCGAGAGAAATACTGGCAACATGGCTGGCTGGACTTTCGTTCGCATTGCCTGAACGTCGGTCAAGGTCTTCGGTCGTGTTGTGGCACCGGCCGTCGGGCGTGTGGTATAATTCCGCCATGATCCGACGTCTTCCCCTTGTCTTCACGCCGCAACCCGAGGGCGGGTTTACCGTCACCTCGCCGGCCATCCCCGAATTGATCACCGAGGGCGACACACTCGAAGAGGCGTTTGCCAACGTCAGCGATGCGTTTGCGGCCGTGCTTGAGCTTTACTCGCAAGACGGCCGTTCCCTGCCGCCCGCAACCCCCGACTCTCCACTCTCCTGGCCGTCCTGCACGCCATCGGCCTGAAACTGACTGTGCAAACGGTGCCGGCCGGACAGTGAAATGCCGTGTAAACCAGAAATCGGGCCACGTCCGCGTTTCGCGACCGGTTCTAGTCTTACGACTTGGGCGCGTGCTCAGCAACGTGCGTTGATTGCGTTGGTAACGAACGCATATGCCTCGGACGTGGTTCTGAAAACCCCGCCATCGAAAGGCAAGTCACGCTGCCCATGCGGAAAGTAGACCGCATGAATGCTCCATTCAGGCTGCCCTGCATGCCTTAGCAAAACGACCGCTATCTTTGTATCCGGGAAGGTGTAGCTATCGAACTCTTCGCTTTGGATGCCCATTGTCACTCCGGTGAATTCCTTAAGAACAAATGTCGATCACGCGAGTATCGGCCGCCCCGCACACTTCTGGAACTTTACAGCGACTTCGGCGTTGGAAAGCCCCGTAATCCAATGGTCCCGCGAGCCGCTACACACCGCTCGGCGCGCTTGCCTTGCGGCGTGCATGCCGTAACGACCCGCGGGATCATCGACTAGAAAACCCTTGGCGATTTTCGCCAGCAACTAGGCCACGCTCCTTTCGCCCGACTACCGTCTCTGGCGCATGACGGCCTTCAGAAAGCAGGTGAGTTTGCGCCCAGAATCCTTGCGCCGCGCGTTTACGGTTACGGGCTTCAATATGCACGGGTGGGATACCCTGATGTCGCCTGTGCCATTGACGTGTACGATCGAGCAAGCGAGGGTGTGCGCAAGACTGAGCGCATTCCTCAGGTTCATCCCTGAAAGAGAATTGTCTGGAAACGTCATAGTGACGCCCCTTTCTAAATATTTGTTGTTAATGGGCTAAAATTCGCGCGCATTCGCACGCATACACATGGTTATCATCCGCCTGCCGCATTTAAGGCAGGTCATTTAGGACATCTTCCTCCCTTCTAAGATTGGCTCGCGGACGATTGAACAACTTCGGCTCGCGATCCAGATCGAGAAAATCAAGCTTGTCGGAAGCGCTATCGCGAAAAACTTTGTGCCACCTGGTGTCGATAAAATTGCCGAAAAAACAGATGGTCACTGGGGTTCCACGGCCAACGCAGTCCTTCACGCAGGCTGCGAGCGGCCACGAGTCCGAGATGACGAAAACTCGCGAAATGTCGTCCCGCCCCGCCAGACGCCCGAGCGAATACGCTATCAATGCATCAAAGCGTATGATCCGCGCCGGCGCGTCACCTAGGAGCGAATTGTTAACGCTCGCCTCGTGTGGAGGCGTCTGCCGAACAGTCCAGCGGAGATTCTCGCTGATCATCTGATGAAACTTAGCCTGTTTTTCGTTGGACTCATCACCGGCTGTAAAAAAATATGCTGGCTTGAATTGCCCCTGAACTCCCGCGTGGCGCTGAATCAGATCAAGGAGGCCGCCATAGTTGAGATTCATGTCCGGCGAGGCCGCGCGTTGGCCGAAGAAAAGAGCCGAGCCATCGACCAAGAGGGACGGGGTTGGGCCGGGTTGTGCGGGAGAAAGCTTCGGGTTGAGCGACATTCCGTGACCCTTTCCATACGACCAATAGGTCAATTTAGGGGATTGATTCTACCGTAAGCCGCCTTCCACTGTCAAGAAAAATCGTGCGCTACGTCTGTCGTCTGTCCTTCCGTCGTCGCCGATGGTCGCTTCCTGTTATCTCGCGGCGGTAATGCGCACGGCGCGATGCTCAGGGGCGGCCTCCGATTCGGATCTGAAACTTGGCCGATCCTTGCACGTGAACGTTCCCACCGGGTAGCTCCAGCGTCAGCGTCTTCGCGCCCGCAACCGGCAACTCAAACACAAGCACATCCGTTAGCGTTTTGCCCGGATAGATCGACTGGTCCCCCGCGCTGCCGACGGGCCCTTCCATGCCCTTGTCGATCTGCTTGTACGAGTTCCCTATGTCGTCGCTTAACGTTCCGTCGGCAAAGGCGTTGCCGCGCCAAGTCATGTAGTCGTATTTTCTAGTGGCGCTGTTGTTCTTCACCGTCACCGTTATGACGAGGTAATTGTTTCCGTCGTCAGATGGGGGGCCATCCATAAAATCCTTCCAACTTACATGGCCAAAATTCGCGGAGTCAATTTGAACGGTCATATCAGTGCCCAAAGCCACTGGTGCACTGAACGGCGCATCCGCCTTCGCCGCGCTCGACGGCGAAGGCGCATCCGCTGGTCTGGGCGCAGCCGTGCCCCTGGCCACGTCTGGCTGCTTGGCGGCATCCGCCTGCCTAGCTGTGTTCGCTTGCTTTGCCGCGTCCGCCGCTGCTGCGGCGGCCGCCTCTGCCTCCTTCGCTACCTCAAGCTGAGCTGAAGCCTCGGCGAGCGATCTTGTCGCGCCTCTGATTGCCTCGTCTGTCGTCAGGAATATTTCCGGATACTGGTCCGCGCGAGCCTGTGCTTTGGTCAATGCCGCCGCTGCGTCCAGTCGATCCTGCGGCAAGACCGTGTCTGAGCTTTGCAGAGACTTCTTTCTCGCCGCAGCGTCGCTCGCGGCGGCGAGCAGTTGTTTATAGGTCGGATCCTTTTGAAGGCGGACCTGAGCGTCGGCCTGCGCTGCCTGCAACCCAACCGTCGCCGCGTCAAGCGCCGATTGGGCGCGGCTAACGATATCGCTTGGCACTGCCACCTTGGCGGGGGCTGCAGCGACAGGCGCGGACGATGCAAAACTTTTGACGACAAAGAGCAGTTGAACGGTCACGGACGGTTGCACTCGTGGGTCGAGGCCGCCGACAGCTTGCGGCTGTGAACCTGCCTGGGTGCCTATCCACATCCCGACCTTCTGAACCACGCCAATGACGGAGTGCGTCTCGTCACGCCCCCATTTTGAGACCCCTGGGTCATCAGTGAAGACGTAGATTAAATTTGGAAACGCGGACCCGGCCGCTTGGCTTGGGTTAACGGGCTGGCCTCTACCCGCCGTTGCGCGTCCCGGCGGCACATGTGGTGCAAAATATCCTATCACAAAATACCGCCCCGCACTTGGGCCGGGCATTATCCCGCTACGGCCGCCGCGACCGGACTCAAATTTGCTCGCGTCCAGCACGTCGTCCACCTTGAATTCAGCCGCGACGACTTGCCCCGCGAGTGGAGACAAGGCGGCGTCTATCTTGTCGTCCTTTTGCTTGTGAAAATCCGCCACTTGGACTGCGGTCGCACCCTGCGGGGGCAGTTGCCGAACAATGGGTTGCACCACGTTGACCTTGTCTACCACAACGTCTTGCAGAACCGGCAATGTCGTGGCGCTCGGCTTGCTTGGGAGGGAGTCCCAGGCAACCTCCGCCACTTTACCCCCGTATTCCCATGTCTGATTGGCATAGGAGTTGACGTGCTGCCCAAGAAACTGGCGCGCAGTAGCCTCATGCTGCGCGTCCTGCCCGCGGACAATTGTTGAAAAAAGCCCAAGAATGCAAATTGCCAGCAGTTGACCGACGCGGATTGACATTTTCATTAGACCCTACCCTTCCCGCAAAAGTTGACGTCGCTATTTTACCCATGACCGCTGGTCAAGGGCAATGGCCGGCCTCAGGCCCCAGAAGACCGCACCGCCTCACTTGACGCCCAACGGGATGCCATCCATAATAACCGGCCGTGAATCGCACTCGCAAACCATCTCCCAAGCGTCCGCCTTGTCCCGGCTGTATTGGGTTGCGCAAGCGGATGGCCGCCAAGCAGGCACGGATTGACTCCCTGCGGCTGCAACTGCAAAGAGCCCAGTCGCTGCTGGCCAGTGCCCGCGAGCTGCTCGGGGAACTGGACCGGCCCACCACCTACGACAGCCCGGTTCCACCTTCGGCCAACCCCACCGCAGCGCCCCGGCCGGTCAGCAAGAAGCCGTCCGGCCGAAAGCCCGCCGGGCACACGGGTCATGTTGCGGGTTGACCACAGGTGGTTCGGCGATACTCACCACAGGGAAGAAGCAAACCAAACGCATCATTCCTTGCGCGTTTACCAGTGAAATCCGTGGTTAAATTGTATTCTCTCCGCGATCGCCGCGCCTCCGCGTGAGGAATCCTCGATCGCCTTGGTACGGGTTGCGTGTGAAGCTCGCGCCGGACCCTCACCGGCCCACCGAAAATTTCTCTTGCGTTCGGCCCGATGTTTGGTTAATGTACGGTGCAATGCCCGGCCGAAAGCTCACCAATGCCGCCTCTTCACCTTGCCACCAAGTCACCCAGTCACCTTGTCACCCCCCTCCCCCCCTCCGGGACTTTCGGGGACATTCGGGCACAGGGAGCAAGCCGGGGTGCGGGGGAGATGGGGAGAGGGGGAGAAGAAACGCGCGCCCAGAACGGACTCGGCCGGGCTGAGTTGGTGCCAAGTTCAGACTTTTTCAGCACATCTTCGAACTTTCTGGGCACTTTTAGGGCACGTTTTCGGCATCGCTTTTTGGAAAAACCGCGATATCCGGTCAGAAACCGGGGTGGCCGGCGACGCAAACGGGGCCTGTTCCCGCCGTAAGCTCAATCCGCAAAGCACGTTAGGAAGAATTGTCACGCAGCGGCGCACGGCTCGCCAAGATCAAGCAAACGTGGATTGGGCTTTCTTTGCGTGCATCGCGCCTCGGCATTGGTCGCGAATCCGACGTCGCAGAGCAACTGGCGAAGAACCCCCACCTCCGTCGTCCCCCTGAGTCCATGGGGAGGATGAAAAGGCGGTTGCCCCGATAATCGGGCTCGCTCCTGTCCCGCGGCAAAACCCTGCCGCGTTGACTTGGCTGGCGGATCGGCTTACAAGAACACGCGACCGTACCGCGGCGCAGGCCGCGCGTGCGCGATGGAACCGCGCTATGCCCACGGCCAGGCCGCTGCAAATTTGTATCGCCACCGGCGACATCGCCGGACCGATCCGCAACGGCGGGATCGGCACCTTCTACCGCGCCTTGGCCCAGCGACTGGCCGATGCGGGGCATCGCGTCACCGTGCTCTTTATCCTGGGCGATTTCTGCGAAAACCAGACCATCGACTATTGGCGAAACGACTTCGCCAATAGGAATATCGAATTCGTCCCGCTGCCGGCGCTGTGTCCGTTTACCCGGCCGCATACGCAGGCGCGGGCGTCGCTGGACGTGTATCACTGGCTGCGCGATCGGCATTTCGACCTGGTTCATTTTCCGGAATGGCGTGGGCATGGGTTTTATTCGCTGCTGGCCAGAAAGCAGGGTCTGGCGTTTGCCAACACGCTGTTCGCCGTCGGCACACACAGCCCCACCGCATGGCATCGCGACGGAATGGGATTGTTCCTGACCGATATCGAGGACCTGCAAACCGACCACATGGAACGCACCAGCGTCGCCCTGGCCGATCGGCTTATCAGCCCCAGCCGGTACATGCTCCGCTGGATGGAAGACCACGGCTGGAAGTTGCCCGAATCGATCGAATGCATTCAGTACATTCAGGCGACGTATCGCCCGGCGGGCGACCCTGTCGAGCCGGTTGCCCGGCCCGTGAACGAACTGGTGTTTTTCGGCCGGCTGGAAACGCGCAAGGGGCTGACCGTCTTTTGCGATGCAGTGGACAAGCTCGATGCGGCGATGAGTTTGTCGGTGACTTTTCTGGGGAAGCTGACGACGGTGGATGGGAAGCCGAGCCGGAGTTACATCCAGTCGCGCACCGCGAAGTGGAAATTCCCGGTGTCGATCGAGGACACGCTGGACCACGCGGGGGCACTGGAATATCTGGGTCAGAGCGGGCGGCTGGCCGTCATCTGTTCGCTACTGGAAAACTCGCCGAATACGGTGATGGAATGTCTGTCGAACGACATCCCGCTGCTGGCAACGGATGTTGGGGGGATTCCGGAACTGATCGACCCGCGGGATCGGTCGCGAACGCTTTTCCCGGCGCGCGCCGGCGCACTGGCCGAGCGACTGGCCGAGGCGATCCGCGTGGGGCAGGCGCCATCGCGTCCGACGGTCGAACCGGAGGTGACGCATCGGCTGTGGCTTGAGTGGCATGAGCAGATCGCCCGCGATCTTTATGGAACCGGCGAATTGGGAGCCGGCGAGTGTAAATCCACGCGGGGCCACCCCTTAATCCCATCTGGCTGTACTCAGGGGGAGGGTTGGGTAGGCGTTGACGGCGATGGCGTCGGTCGCGGCTCGGACCGGGCCGAGCCGCTTGCGAAGAACCCCCACCTCAGTCCTCCCCCTGAGTACAAGGGGAGGAGGAAAGGACCGCTGTCCGGACAATCGGGCACACTGGCCGAGCGTGCGGACGGGCCGTTTATCAGCGTGATTCTGGTCACGCACGACCGGCCGGTGCTGTTGGAGCAGGCCATCGACTCGCTGCGAGCACAGACGTTCGGGGCGTTCGAGGTGATTCTGGTCGATGACGGCAGTGCCGCGCCGGCGGCGATCGAGCATATTGATTCGCTGCGGGAGGAATTCGACCGCCGGGGTTGGAAGATCGTGCGGCAGAGGAATCTGTACCTCGGCGCTGCGCGGAACAGCGGTGCGGCCGTTTCGCGCGGGACGTGGATTCTGTTCATGGACGATGACAACGTGGCCAAGCCGGACGAGCTGGCCACATTTGCGACGGCCGCGCGCAGCGGGTCGGCCGATATTTTCACCTGTCTGCTCGATTTCTTCTCCGGAGACAAGGCGCCGGGCGGCGATGTGGGCATTCTGCACCGCTGGCTGCCCATCGGCGGCGCGACGGCGGCCGGTGCATTCGTCAATTCGTTCGGGGACAGCAATGCCCTTATTCGCCGCGATGTTTTTCTGGCATTGGGGGGATTCACCGACGATCACGGCGTGGGGTTTGAGGATTGGGAACTATACGCCAAAGCCTCGCTGGCCGGATATGTGATCCAGGTGATCCCCGAAGCCCTGTTCTGGTATCGCGTAAGCGCAGACAGCATGTCGCGGACGACGGGTCGCTATGCCAATCACATGCGGAGCCTGCGCCCGTATCTGGCCCACGCCGGCCCCGATCTGGCCGGGGCGCTGGAACTGGCGGTTGGGATGTTCGCCGCGGCCCAGACGCCGCCGGTTCCCGCACCATCGCCCACGGCATCAGGCGCCGCTGGCTCGACGCCGCCGGCGCCGGTTCCGGCCAACGGCGATCCGGACGCCTATCAGCGGCTGGTGGACGCGTATTGGGATTCGCCGTCGTGGCGGATTTCGGCGCCGCTGCGCAACGCCATCATGCGATTGCGCGGTCAGCAGCCGGCGCCGCGTCCGGTTGTCTCCTCTCGATACTCCGCCGATATCATCATTGGCGACATCCGATCCAGCATCTCGTGGGAAATGACCGGCCCGCTGCGGGCCATGAGCCGTCTGGTTGACGCACTGCGCCGAAAATGACGGACGCACCGCACATTAGTCCGGCCGATGATCTTGAGGCGCCGCCGCAACCGGCCCAGACCGCGGCGGTTGTGGTGACATGGTTTCCCGATGACAAGCTGCCTGGGCGCATCAAAGCCGTGGGCAGGCAGGTCGCCCGCGTGATGGTGGTCGATAACGCGACGACCGGGCGCGGACGGGACATGCTTCTGGATCTGCAACGTCGCGGCGAAATTGAACTGCTGCAGAATACGGAGAACATGGGCGTTGCCACGGCGTTGAACCGGGGCGCCAGCGCCGCCATCCGCCACGGCTTCCGCTGGCTGCTGACGATGGACCAGGACACGCTGGTCAGTTCCACCTGCATTGACGGACTGATCCAGACCTACCTGGCCTGCCCATTCCGCCGGCGGCTGGCGGTCGTCGCCGCCAATTACGTTGATCCGTCGATCGAGAAACTCTTTGCCCGCCCCCTGCGGCCGCAACTGCCGTACATCGAGCAGCCCACGGCCATCACGTCTGGATCGCTGTTGCGGCTCAGCGCGTTCGCACAAACGGGCACGTTCCAGGACGATTTCTTCATCGACTTTGTCGACAACGAGTATTGTCTGCGACTTCGCAACCACGGTTGGCGCGTCGCCTATTCGACTAAACCGCTTATGGACCATTCGATCGGCCATCCGCGAGCACACCGATTTCTTGGGTTTCGCTTCGCCACCAGCAACCATCCGCCGTTTCGACGCTATTACATCACGCGAAACCGTGTCATCTGCGACTGTCGGCATTGGCACGGCCAGCCGCATGCGGTGATCACGGATATCGGGCGCTTTGCCGGCGAGATGCTGTTTCTGCTCTTGTTTGAGACGAACAAATATCGCAAGATTCGAGCGATCGGACGCGGAGCGTGGCACGGAATGACCGGCCAGATGGGCAAACTCCGCACGCCATGATGCACAACACACAGACCACTTCGCCCGACGTGCCAGACTGTTCCGTGACTCGATCCGCGGGCAGGTTTTCCGTCGCACTGGCCGTCTATAATGGCGCCGACCGGCTGCCCCGGCAACTGCAAAGCCTCGCCCGCCAAACGCGACGGCCGGATGAACTGGTGGTTTTTGATGACAGCTCCCGCGACGGCAGCCTTGCGGTGCTGCGGCGATTTGCCGATGCAGCGCCGTTCCCCGTGCATGTCCATTGCCAATCGCGCAACGTGGGCTCGACGCGCAATTTCAACTGCGCCGTTGAAGCCGCAACCGGCGATTTCATAGCGTTATGCGATCAGGACGATGTCTGGCTGCCGCACAAACTCGCGACGCTTGAATCCGCACTTATCGCCGGCGCGGGAATGGCGTTTTCCGATGCCCACATTGTCGGCTCGCAACTCCAACCGACCGGCAAGAGGCTCTGGCCGTCGCTTGGGTTTACACCGCGTCAGCAGTATCGGGTCGAACACGGCCACGGCGTCGATTTGCTGCTCCGGGCCAATGTCGTGGCCGGTGCGAGCATGGCGTTTGCCTCGCGGCACAAGGCACTGGTTTTGCCGATCGACGAGGGTTGGGTTCACGACGCATGGATCAGTCTTCTCATCGCGGCTGTCGATCGCTGCCAGGCCATAGCCGAGCCGCTGTTTTGTTATCGGGAGCATGCCGATCAACAAATCGGCCCAGCCCCGACGACGGCCGCCGCCAAATGGTCCAAGGCCCGCCAAATGGACCGCGAATATTTCCAACAACTGGCCACGAATTTTGCCCGCGCCGCCGCCCGTTTATCCGCGGGCGGCGCCCCGAGTGAAGTTCTCCGGCATATCCAGGAGAAAGCCGACCACTGTCGCGCCCGCGCGAGTATGCGTCAAACCGGGTCAACGCCTTTGGCCCGCCCCGTACTCATCGCGCGGGAATGGTTCCACCGGCGATATTTCCGATATTCGCTGGGCGCTGCCAGTGTCGTGCAGGATTTGTTGCTCTGAGCGGAGCGCTTGACGGCTTGGCTCGCGGAGGAATCAGCCGCGGCGCGCGACGCAGGCGCCGAAATTCCGGTCCTGCCCGGCACCGGATAGATGTTCGCGAACCTCGTTGCAGCCGAAGAAAGCGCGTAGCAGGTTATCCATCGCGCGGGACTGTATCACTGCGCCAGTCAGCCATCGGGAAATCGTCTCGGCGGCGACGCCGAGTCGTTCGGCGGCTTCCTTCTGCGTGAGGTTCAGTTCACCGAGGTTGGCTCGCATTTGGTCTGGCGTCAGGAGACCAAGCCGATCTCGCAATGCGGCACTTATTTGTTCATCGGCGTCGTTACCGAAACATACGCTCCCGCATTTGTCGCAGCGAATTGCGCACAGATCAGGAATCTGCAGCTTGTAGAGCCTGCCATCATGGTTCTTTTCAAGCGTGTAGGGAATCACCGCCGGCCGAGCTTCCACCTGGCCGCATTTCATGCAGCGAATTGGAAATCTCTTGCGACGTTCGTTTGTCGGCGACATATCGTTGGTGTCCTTCGTCATGGTGACGCTGTCACTCTCTCAACACCTTATACGGGGTGGATATTTACTACGTGAATAACGCAATCCAAAACGTCCTCGTGGTCGTCGAGCACCGTTTCGATGTAGATACGTTGCCCCAGGATGGACAGCCGCATGTCGTAGTGGAACTTCCACCACATGAATTCCTCTCGGGTTTCCTCAACCTGATCGATCTTCCCATTGCAGGCGGCGTGGTTGTGCATCAACTCGTGAATGCGCCTTGTCCCGACACCTGGCAGGTGACGAGACAGGCGATCCAGCGCGCCTTCCTCCCACACGATATAGTCCGTCACATGCGATAGTTCGATCAAGACGCGCCGATAGCGATCCAAAGCCTCCGGATCCTTCACGCTTCCCATGACCGCCTCGATCCAACCACGCTATCCGGTCCATTGGTGACTCCAAAGCCAATTATTCCGCGACTATTGACATATGTCAAGTCGGCACGAACCGCCGCGGACTTGAAATAATTGACATAGCTCATGCCGTTTTCCTCCCGCATCGACGCGCTCCCGCTCTTCCAATACCGTGCCGCGCCCGGCGATCTACACCCGGAAAATCGCCCCGAGTTTCTTTCCCAGCAGCGAATTGGCCGCCACGATCGTCAACGCCAGCAGCACCATCACCCACGCACCCAGGGCGCTGGCGATGTACGCGCCATCGCCGATGCGGCCGCTGAGTTCGAGGATCGCGCGGGTGATCGGGAAATAGGCGGGCTTCTGCGCCAGGATCAGAGAATCGCTCACCTCCAGCATCGCGAAACTGAATGCCAGCATCGCGCCGGCGATCAGGTTCGCCGTCACCAGGGGCAGCGTGATGCTCGACAGCACCCGGCCGGCTGAAGCGCCAAGGTTAGCGGCGGCAAGTTCCAGTTCGACCGGCGTCTGTTGCAATCCGGCCACCAGCGCGCGCACGACATATGGCAGCCGCCGGGCCGCGTAGGCGATGATGAGCAATATCGCCGGATTCTCCTGGACGTCCACCCATGATGGCACGCCGTGCCCATGCGCCAGCAGCCATCGCCGGGCGTTGACGCTCATCGCCAGATAGCCGAACGACAGGACCAATCCCGGCACGGCCAGCGGCAACATCGTCAATGTGTCAATCACGCGGCGAACCGGCAGGCGGCTGCGAACGATCACGATGGCCGCCGCCAAGCCCAGACCCAGCGCGATGACTGTTGCGGCGGTGGCGTAGCGAATCGAATTGACCACGCTTGCAAAGGCCACGTCATCGGTCATGGCGGTCTTGATGTGCGCCATGGTGAATCGCGAGGGAAGCAACGTGCGATACCAGGCGCCGGTCGTCGTCACGCTGGTCAGAAGGACACCCATGTGCGGAATGATCGCCAGCAGGAACACGCCGCCGAACGCGGCCGTCGCTGCAAGGCTCTGCCATCCGCGCAGGCGCGTCGGCGTCGTGGCCGTGGTCGCGCGCGTCGAACCCGTGTCGTATGGCTGACCGAGCAGCAGCTTGCCGATCGCGTACATCGCCGCCGATACCAGAAGCACCACCACGACCAGGGCAAAGGGCAGCGGATTGCCGGAAACATCGGTGATCAGCCGGAAGACCTGCACCGGCGTGATGGTTTCGAAATCGAAAATGAGCGGCGTGCCGAGTTCGGTAAAGCTCCAGATCAGCGTCAACGTCGCGCCGGCGAACAGGCCCGGGCGGATCAGGGGCAGCGTGATCCGACGCAATATCGTCCACCGGCTGGCGCCCAGATTCGCCGCCGCCTGCTCCATCGCCGGATCGAGATTCGCCAGCGATGCCTGCACGTTCAGCAGCATCACCGGATAAAGATGCAGCGTCTCGACGAAAATCACTCCCACCAGCCGATACCGGCCCAGCCAGTCAATCCCCGCTCCCTGGCCATGGCCCAGCAGAACAGTCAGCGGTCCGAGCCGGCCCAGTATCAATCGCAGCCCCAATCCGCCGACGAATGGCGGGAGAATCAGCGGCACCAGGAGCAAACCGGCAAGCCATCGCCGGCCGGAAAATTCATACCGCACCGTGAGAATCGCCAGCGGCACGGTGAGTGCCGCGCACAAGAAGGTGACGCTGGCACCGACGGCCACGGCGTTGAACAATCCGCGCATGAGCGTCGAATCCGAAACAATGAGCTTCACGTACGCCAGAGTGAAACCGCCATCCTTATCGAGAAACCCAGTTCCCAGAACCTGCACGATGGGCAGGATCAGAAACAATCCGAGAAAGACAAAGAGAACGCACGCCAATATCCAATGCACCCGATCCGACCGCGCGCTACCCGGCCGGCGGGCGCCGTCGTCGCGGTCCTTGCGTATCGCGCGGCCCGCGTCAGTTGTCGGCACGCCATGGCTCATGGATTCACCCCGGCGGCGGCGCCGACATCACGATAGTGTTTGGCAAATTTCTCCTCCCAGTCGATGCGCTTGCGGGCAAGCCATATATCGACATTGGCCTTCTGCGCTTTCTTGTCCTTCGTGTACTGCTGCAAATCTGCAAGCGTCACGGGAATATGCGCCAGCCGTGCCAGCAGTTCCGCCCGCCGGGTCGGATCACTCACCGCCACAATCCGCCGGTACGCGGCCGTCAGATCGTCGCGAGAATCGATCCATGCCGCGCCCCAGATCGCGACGGTGTCGGTCTGCATGGCGCTCCACGCCCCGCGCTGATTGAAGCCGCCGGCCAGCTCAAATGGATTGATTGGATCGGCCCAGCCGGTCTGGTCGCCATACAAATCGCGGCGGATGGGCGATCGCCGCAACGCCCGGTCCACCGGCCCGCCCGGCTCGCCCGCTTTCAGATCCCACAGCAATTGTCCTGGTTTGGACAGGACGAATTCGATGAAATGCATCGCCAATTCGAGCTTTCGGCCCACCACGCCATACGGAATCGCCAGTGAATCGGGCGTGATGGCGGTGGCGGCCTTGGGACTGACGTATATGGCGCGGTCTGTGCCCACGGTCTGCGATTCAACGCGGCCGAAAAAGTCGATGGCGATTCCCGCGGCCGCTTCGCCATTTCCCACATCCGTTGGCACCACCGTCCCGGAATCGGTGAAGTAGCGAGCGTTGGCCGCTATCAGGACCAGCCGGTCCATTCCCGTTTTCCAGCCGGCGGCCAAGGCGGCGTTGTATCCGGCATCGCCCGACATTTGCGTGGTCGGCATTTTTGCCACATCCGGATGCGCCGCCAGATACGCCGATTCCGCGTCCGCCATGGCCCGTTGCAGCACCATCATGTAGGCCGCGGCCGATGATCCGCTGTGCGTCGGATCGGCCAGCGCCAGAAGTCCCGCGAAACGCGGATCGGTCAGGTCGGTCCAGGTCTGCGGCCCCGAAACGCCGATGTGCTGGCAAATATCCGGGTTGTAAACAATCCCAAAGCTGCTCAGACACCCGCCAATCCAGTAGACCGGCTGCTCCGTGCCGTTGGCATCGACACTCCAATCGTACAGCCGCACACCGGCCAGCTTGGGGTCGGGAAAGACCTCATGCAGGAAAGCCGGATCGATCGGGATCGGCTTGATGATGCCCTTGGGCTTAAGCGCCTGATCGAACATGAAATCCCCGCCGCCGAAGATCAGGTCGATCTCCGGATGAATTTCCGATTCCGGTAGATGATTTCCGGCCGCATCGCGATCGGAGCGGTCAATGGTTTCCAGTTGCCGCTGAATGTCCGCTGTTCCGCCTACCGCGCGATAGTCAATCTGCACCGCCGTTCCATAGGTCTTGAGATGCCAGGCCGAAAACGCGCGGGCAAATTCGTTGCGGATGTCCACATTGTCCGGCGTGATGACCACGAGCGTCTCGGCTCCGGCCGCCGGCGCCGCCGAGGATGCAACCCCCAGCCACGAGCGCGTTAGCAGCGGCACCGCCAGCACCAGCGCAAAACCGAAAATAGCCAGGTATCGCGTCATTATTGAGCGAACGGTTCCGACAGCATTTGAACGTCCGCCGCATTAAAGCTCACCAACATCTTGTTGGGCGGATCGAACAGCGGCGGTGTCGCCATCGCGCGCAGCCGCAACGCGGACATTTCCAGCGTGTGCTCGCTGGCCTCGCCAAGAAACGTTGAATCGACGACCCGTCCGACATAGCGATTGATCGGATCGGCGGCCGTTGCGCTGCCAGTGGGCGGCGCCAGCGAGGCGAGCGGACTCAGATGGACTTGTTCCGGACGGATGCACAATGTGACAGTGCTGCCGACAGCCAGTTGATCCGGGTCGGGGGCGAGAACATCACCTAAACCCGTATGAACCTGGGCAAACCCGCCCAAATTTGCGACGACCCGGCCCTTGAGCAAATTCGCCTGCCCGATGAAATCGGCGACGAAACTGTTTTGCGGCTTGCCATACAATTCGGCCGGCGTGCCGATCTGGCGAACCCGGCCGTCCTGCATCACCGCGATCCGGTCGGCGATCGACAGGGCTTCCTTCTGATCGTGCGTGACGTAGATGGTCGTGAATCCCCCTTCCTTGCAAATCCGTCGGATGTCGCTCCGCATCTGAATCCGCAGCTTGGCGTCGAGATTGCTCAGAGGCTCGTCGAGCAACAGGCAGGCAGGCCGCACGGCCATCGCCCGCGCCAGCGCCACGCGCTGCTGTTGCCCGCCGGACAGCTCGGCCGGTTTGCGATCGGCCTCGGCGGCAAGATGCACCAGTTCCAGCGCTGCCTCGACCTGCCGCCTCGCCGCATCCGCCGCCACGCCACGCACTGACAGGCCAAATCCCACGTTCTGGCGCACGGTCATGTGCGGCCACAGCGCGTAACTTTGAAATACCATGACGGCGTTGCGATTTCTCGTATCGACGGCTGTGACGTCGCGATCGTCGAAGAAGACTCGCCCGCGCGACGGTTCGAGTAAGCCGGCAGCCAGTCGCAAGAGCGTACTCTTGCCGCAGCCGCTGGGGCCCAAAAGGAAGAACAGTTCTCCCGGTGCGATGGCGAAATCGACATCCGCCAGCGCCAGCAGGCCGCCAAACGATTTCGAGATGTGCTCAAAGCGAACGCCGGTCATGAGTCCGGCATTATATCGAATGATATGTGTGGATTGCGCTAAGGCGAAACGGAACCGTCAACCGGCCGCCGTTCACGACCCGCGCCGCTGGGCCGCGGCTAACGCGTGAATGACCTGGTTGCTGACGCACGCATCGCGCAGTTGCACCTCGTTGGCGGCCGTCAGGCGAAAGACCGCATCGCTGTGTTCGATGCGCCAAACGATTACCTCGCCGTTGACGCCCTGGGCGGTCCATTCGATAACATCGCGCATGGTGATGGCCGTAAGAGCGGCCGGCGTGATCCCACTGGCAGAAGCCTCGACCACCGGGGATGCGTACTGGGCCTGCGCATAATCCGGCTCTGTTGCCGCGGCGGCCAATGGCGCGGCAAGCGAATCCTGCCTATCCACCGCGGCCGACGATTGAGCCGGCAATGCGGCGTTCGGTGCTACCGTTGAACTCTGACAACCGACGCAAAAAAGAACCACTGCGGCAAGCGCAACACAACTGCCGATAACGCGGAACATTTTCTCTGCTCTACTTCCGGGATCATTTCCCAAGGCTCCATCTCGGAGACCAAAGTATTGTACCCCGTCTTCGGCCGATTTGCGCATCGACGTCCGAGTTCATGACAGTGCCCAGCGAGATTCGCAAAAGCTTGGCCGCTCGCACGCTTCCATAACTGATTGTTATAGCTATATTTACAGATAGCACATTGGGACAATCACAATGTGATCGCCAACGTGCAGATTCTGTAAAAATAGGTAATTTATGCCGGATGCGCGCCCTACCGCTAAGTCCGGTAAGCCGCCAATTTGCGACCTCGGCATCCCCGCGTAGACACCCCAATCTTCCCCAGTGCTCAATGCCGCTCCGGCTTCGGATCGCGGCTCATCAGGGCGCTGAGCGCGTTGAGCACATCCAAACCCTCGAACAGGATCGCATGCACCGCGGCAGTGATCGGCATCTCCACCTTGAACCGGTTCGATAGCTGCATCACCGACTTGGTCGTGGTCACGCCTTCGGCGACACTTTCCATGCCACCCAGCACATCCTCCAACTTCCGGCCGCGTCCGACCTCTTCCCCCACGTGCCGGTTGCGACCCTCCGGACTGACGCAGGTGGTGATCAAGTCTCCCAATCCCGCCAAGCCGTGAAATGTCGATTCGCTCGCCCCCATCGCCAGACCCAGCCGCGTGATCTCCACCAACCCGCGCGTCACCAAGGCCGCCTTTGCGTTGTTTCCCGCCGCCAGACCATCCAGAATGCCCGCCGCAATCGCAATCACGTTCTTGGTCGCTCCGGCCAGTTCGGTTCCGATGATGTCCGTGTTGGTGTAGATGCGAAACCACTGCGTCGAGAACACCGACTGCGTCCGCTGCGCCAGATCCGCATCCTCACTGGCCGCCACCGCCGTCGCCGGCAGATAGCGCGCAATCTCCATCGCGATATTCGGCCCCGACAAAGCCGCCAGCATGGTCTTCTTCGGCTGCAGCACATCGGCGATGATCTGCGTCGGTCGCATCAGCGTATTGTTCTCGATCCCCTTGGCCACCGAAACAATCGGCACCCCCGCCGGCACATACGGCCGCAGACGGGTCCACGTACTCCGCATATATTGCGTCGGCACGGCCGAGAGGATGAGCGTCGCCCCATCAAAGCAATCGGCATCATTGGCGGTAAGGCGGACCGAGGCTGGAATGCGCACCCCTTTGAGGAGGCGCGCATTCTCCCGGTTCTGGATCAGCCGCTCGATCGCCTCCTCGAACGCCCCCCACATCGTGACCTGATGCCCGCCGCGGCTCAGCAAAATCGAACACACCGTCCCCATCGCCCCGTCGCCGACAATGGTAACTCGTTCTGTCATATCCCGGCAAAGGTTATACGATCATCAGCGCGGATGCGAGAGGACGTTGTTGTACAATCCCCCCACCCACTGTAGGATGTCTGTCCCGCCGGTTGCGGGTGGAATGGCTTGTCGGCTGTCACGACATCCCCGCGCGGTTTACCTAGAATGACTTATGAATCAGGTGCGTAACGATATTCGCAACGTCGCAATTATTGCCCACGTCGATCATGGCAAGACCACCCTCGTCGATGCCCTGCTTCGGCAAAGCGGCAATTTCCGCTCCAGCCAGGTCCAGCAGGATACCCTCCTGGACTCCAATCCCCTGGAACGCGAACGCGGCATCACCATCCTGGCAAAAAACGTCGCCATCGTCTTCACCAGCCACGATGGCACGCTCACCAAAATCAACGTGATCGATACCCCCGGCCACGCGGATTTCGGCGGCGAGGTCGAACGCGTCCTGGGTATGGCCGATGGAGCACTCCTGCTGGTCGATGCGGCCGAGGGACCGATGCCCCAGACCCGTTTTGTTCTCAAAAAAGCATTCGAGCATGAACTGCGCCCCATCGTCATCATCAACAAGATCGATCGCCAGGACGCCCGGCCCAATGAAGTGCTGGACGAGGTGTTCGACCTGTTCGTTGAACTCGGCGCCGACGACGAAACGCTCGATTTCCCGGTGGTATACGCCTCCGGCCGGGCCGGAACCGCAAGCTGGAGACTCGACGTGCCCGGCACGGATATTCAGCCGGTCTTTGAGGCCCTGATCCGGCACGTTCCGGCGCCGCACGGCGATCTGGACAAATCGCTGCAAATCCGCATCAGCAACATCCAATACAACGACTACGTCGGCCGCATCGGCGTCGGCCGCATTTTCAACGGGCGCATCCGCACCGGCCAGCAGGTCGCCGTCGCTCGCCGCGACGGTTCGATCGTCAAGAGTAAAGTGCAGCAGGTGCAGGTATTCGACGGCCTGGGCCGCAAGAATATCGAAGAGGTGGCGGCCGGGGATATCGTGGCGCTGGTGGGGCTCGAGGCCGTCGATATCGGCGACACCATTTGCGATCCGCTTGACCCTCAGCCGCTGGCCGCTACGGAAATTGAACCGCCGACGCTGACCATGCTGTTCAGCGTCAACGATTCGCCCTTCGCCGGCAAGGAAGGGAAATTCGTCACCAGCCGAAACGTGCGCGAGCGGCTTTACAAGGAACTGGAAAGCAACGTCGCCCTGCGCGTCGAGGAAACCGAAAGCAAAGACGCATTCCGCGTCTGCGGCCGCGGCTTGCTTCACCTGGGAATCCTCATCGAAAACATGCGCCGCGAGGGCTACGAACTGTCCGTCTCCAAGCCGCATGTCATCCTTCGCAAAGTTGACGGCCAGACCGAGGAGCCGATCGAATACCTGGTCATCGACGTCCCGGAAAAGAACATGGGCGGCGTCATGGAACTGGTCGGCAACCGCCGTGGCGAGATGGTCCGCATGGACAACCGCACCGGCCACGTCCACCTCGAATTCACCATCCCCGCCCGCGGCCTGATCGGCCTGCGCACGCGCATGCTCACCGCCACGCAGGGCACGGCCGTCATGCACCACAATTTCCACGAATACGCCCCGATGCGCGGCGAAGTTCCGCAGCGCTCCAACGGCGTGATGATTTCCAACTCGCCCGGCAATATCAACGCCTACGCCCTGAACGTGCTTCAGGATCGCGGCAGCATGTTTGTCGAGCCGGGCGATCCCACATACGCCGGACAGGTGGTCGGCGAGCACTGCCGCTCGGATGACATCGTCGTCAACGCCTGCAAGGCCAAGAAACTCTCGAACATGCGCACCACGTCGAGCGACGAGAACATCATCCTCAAGCCGGCCCGCAAAATGACGCTCGAGCAGGCGCTGGAATATATCGAGGAAGACGAATTGGTGGAGGTGACACCCACATCCATTCGCCTGCGCAAGGCCATTCTGGACGAAAACGAGCGCAAGCGCGCTGGCCGAAAGAAGCCGGTTGACGAATTCGACCAGACCGCTGTCGCCCAGGAGGAAGTGCCATGATCCGCCCGCGCATCGGCATCACCGTCGATGAGCACGACAAGCCGGATTATTACATGTCCCCCGCCGCCTACGCCACCGCCGTCGAGCGAGCAGGCGGTTTGCCGTTTTTGCTTCCCTATCAGACCGATCACGCCCTGATCGACGAGTATCTGGATGTGCTGGACGGAATTCTCTTCAGTGGCGGCAACGATCTCGACCCCGCCGCCTATGGGCAAACGCCGCATCCCAAAGCCGTCCGCGTCAACCCAAGCCGCGAGGCCTTCGAGTTTGCGCTGCTGTCCGCCGCCGAAAAACGCCGCCTGCCGACCTTGGGCGTCTGCATGGGATGCCAGCTCATGAATGTCCATCGCGGCGGTAGCCTGCATCAGTTTCTCCCCGATCAGGCGCGCACGCCGAGTATCGAACATCGCGCCATCGGCAAAACGCCTTCGGTGCATGATGTCCAGCTTGATATGACCACGACTCTCGGCAAGGCCATCGGGCGGGGCGATATCGTCGCCAATTCATATCACAAACAGGCCGTCGATCGCCTGGGCCGCGGATTGCGCGTCGTCGCGACGTCACCCGATCGGCTGATCGAGGCGTTTGAAGACCCGTCGCTGCCGCTGTTTGCCGCCGTGCAATGGCACCCCGAGCGATTGGCGGACCGCCCCGAGCACCTGGCTCCGTTTCGGCTCCTGGTTCAGACCGCGCGCGACCAGAGCCGGTCGCGCAACGCCGGCCCAAACAACAACTCATCGGCATGATCATCACGATCGACGGACCGGCCGGCACGGGGAAATCCACCGTCGCCCATGCCGTGTCCCGACAACTCGGGTTCGATTTCCTCGACACCGGCGCGATGTACCGCGCGGCGGCGCTGGTGGCGTTGCGTAAGCACGCTCCGCTGGACGATCCGACCGCCATCGCCGCCGCCGTGCGCGACATCGACATGCAGTTCGATTTCTCCCGCACGCCGCCGGAATTGCTGCTGTTTGGACTACCCGTGACCGACCAACTGCGAACGCCGCAGGTCGATCAGGCTGCATCCGTTGTTGCCGCGGTCGGCGCCGTTCGCGATATTCTGGTCGGCCTCCAACGCCAGATCGGCCGGCAGCGGGTGAATCTGGTCTCTGAAGGGCGGGATCAGGGTTCAGTTGTTTTTCCCGACGCGACGGTGCGATTTTATTTGAGTGCCTCGCCCCATGCCCGCGCCCGCCGCCGGGCCGATCAACTTCGCGCCCGTGGACTGCCGGCCGATGAGAAAACGCTTCTCGACGAAATCATCGCCCGCGATCACCGCGATACGACACGGGCGGTTGCGCCCCTTGTCGAACCCGCCGGTGCAATCCGCATCGATTCCACCAATCTCGATTTCCAGCAGGTCGTCCAGCGCATCGTTGAACTCAGCCGCCCCTTCCTTCAACATCCGCCCGCCGGAGGGTAATACTGACAGGCTCTGTCGGATGCGCGTTATGATGCGGCGAACACCCATTTGGAACACTGTCCACGCTATCTCGCGCATTACCGCCGCGATCCTGTGGGATTTGAAGGTCTGGCAAACTGAATACGTCCCCACCGACGGCCCGGCCATTCTTGTGTGCAATCACCAGAGCTTTCTCGACCCGGTCATGGTGGCGCTGCGGCTTTACCGGCCGGTGAGCTATTTCGCCCGCAGCGATCTGTTCAATAACCCGGCCTTCGGGTGGTTTATTCGCAGCCTCAATGCTTTTCCGGTGCGGCGGGGCGAAGCCGATATCGGCGCTCTGCGCCAGGCGCTGCGATGTCTGGCGGACGGCAATCTCCTCTGCTTCTTCGCCGAGGGGCACCGCACGCCCGACGGCGAAATCGGCCCCATACAAAAGGGCATCACGCTGCTGATCCGCAAATCGCGAGTGCCCGTGATCCCCGTGGTCATCGACGGCTCCTTCGATGCCCTGCCGCGACATCGCTGGGTTCAGGACAAACCCGTCCGTGTCCTCTTTGGCCCGCCGCTGGACGTGCAAGACCGCAGCGCCGACGAGATCATCCGGAACATCGACGTCACTTTCCGTTCGATGCAGGCCCGCTTGCGCGCCTGGCAGGCGCTGGCCCGCAAGGGATATCGCCCGCCGCCGCCGTGATTCGCCATGGATACCGATTCCACCATTCCGTCTGCCGCCGCGTCGGGACCGGACGATCTGCCCGGCGACGGTTTGCCCGTCGGGGGTATCGAAATTCCTCACGCCCGCCCGCTCGGCGCGGTCGCCATCGCCATACTTTGCTTCGCGGCCGTGGCGCCGGCACTGGGTGGCCGGTTCCTCTGGCTCGACAGCGATCACGTCGCCCTGGCCCCCTCCCAACAGACGTGGCACGCACTGGCACGCATCTGGACCGGCCGCGCGGTTCACGATTTCTACGCGCCGCTGAGCCAGTCGCTGTTCTGGCTGGAAGGCGTCCAATGGCCTTCGAGCACCGTCGGCTATCATTTGGTGAATCTACTGCTGCATTTCGTCGCGTCGCTGTGCCTTTGGCGGCTGCTGGACTCTCTCGCCCTGCGCGGCGCATGGCTGGCGGCGGCGATCTGGGCCGTGCATCCGCTGCAGGTGCAGTCCGTCGCCTGGATCGCCGATCAGCCGATGCTGCTGGCAAGCGTCTTTGGCCTGCTGTCGCTCATCGCGGCCGTCCGGGCGTTCTCTCTGAACCCGCGCGACATCCCCAGCCCCACCGCTGCTCGCCTGGCGATGATCGCGTATCACCTGCTGCTCTTGGCGGCAATCCTCGCCGATTCCGCGCTGGCGATCATCCCGCTTATCGTGATCGTTCTGGTTGCATGGCGGCGAGGTAAACTCGCGATAGGCAGTGTTCCAGTTCTGATCCCGTCGATCCTGATCGGCCTGATTTTCGCGGGGTACGATCATCACCTGGGTCGTCGCACGATCGACCTGGCCGCCGGTGATTTCGGATTTACCGTCGTCCAGCGGATTCTCATCGCCAGCCGCGCCGTGTGGTTTTATCTGGGCAAGCTCTTCCTACCCTGGCCACTCTGTTTCGTTTACACCCGCTGGCCCGTCAGCGGCGCGGTCGCATGGCAATGGACATTCCCCGCCGCATTGTTGGCGGCAATGGTCGTCCTGTGGCGGATCGCGCGTGTACTGGGCCGCGCCCCCTTGGTGACCGCCGCGATTGTCCTGATCGCCATTTTCCCGACTTTGGGCTTTCTCGATCTGCCCCGCATGCGCTTTACATTTGTCGCCGACGATTACGCTTATCTGGCCGTCGCGCCGGTTATCGCCGCCATCGCCCATCTGCTCTTCCGCCGCCGGCACGGCCCGGAAACCTCCACCATCGTCGCCCTTGCCTGCTCGGCTCTCCTTATTGCACTGGCCTCGGTCTCGTGCCTCAATTCGCTGCCGTATCGTTCGGCGACGCTGCTCTGGAAAGATACGCTGGCCAAATGCGGCGACGACGGCTGCTGGCTGGCCCACGACGCTCTGGCGATCGACATGCTCCGGCAGATTAACCCGCCTCGCGAAACCGCCCGCGACGAATTGGAACACTCCCTGCGCAACCATCCTCACCAGGTCGAAGCCCACATTCTGCTCGGCCAGTTGCTCCTGTCGCGCAACAACTTCACCGCCGCGGCCGCGGAATTTCAGGCGGCCCGCGACGTTGCCGATCAGCCCGATGATATCCGCCCGGGGTTGCAGATTGCCGAGTCGCTGCTGCAACAGGGCAAGAAACCCGAAGCCGCCGCCGCGATGGCAAGCCTAGTCGCGATGGACAAAAACAACATCGATCTCCGCGTGGAATACGCGACGGTCTTGGCCAACATCCCCAAGGCCGCACAGGCCGCCGACCAGTGCCGCGCCATCCTCGCCATCGACGACGGCGACGATCGCGCCTGGGCACTGCTGGCCAATTGCCTTTGGCAGCTCGGCCAGTTCCCAAGCGCCGCCGATGCCATGCGGCATGCGATAGACATCGGCCCGCCCGACGCACAGCGGCTCAGCGCCTACGGCCTGATCCTCCTGAGCGCCGGCCGCACCGACGACGCGGTCACGCAGCTCAACGCCGCCCTCAAACTCGAGCCCCGCCTGGCCTCCGCCCACCGCAATCTGGCCGAGGCCTACGCCAAACAAGGCAAACTCTCCGAGGCGCGACAGGAACTGCGCCGTGCGCAAAGCTTCACCGGCTCATGATCGACAAGTCGGTTTTTCACCTTGCACACATTCGCCCAGCGCGGCACAA
This sequence comes from uncultured Tepidisphaeraceae bacterium, assembly GCA_964420285.1. Classification (GTDB taxonomy): domain Bacteria; phylum Planctomycetota; class Phycisphaerae; order Tepidisphaerales; family Tepidisphaeraceae; genus CAYQTE01. The sequence goes on along the minus strand of CAYQTE010000004.1, from coordinate 64,529 downwards.
TCGACTCGTTCCAGTCGCTTGGGTACCTGGCCGGGAGGAATCATGCGTTACATCGTTGCTTTGCTGGCGGTCTCTCTTTGCCCGCTCACAGTCGCCGCGCCGGCGATGGTCGATCGCATACCGGCCGACGCGATGCTCTACGTTGGCTGGCAGGGCGCCGACGCGCCGGGAGTCGGCTATGAGACATCGCACCTCAAGGCCATCGTCGATGCCTCGCGCATCGGCGATTTCGTCAATTCGTCCCTGCCGCGCCTTGTGGATCGCATCGTGGCCATCACTCCCGACCCCGACGCCAAGCTCATCGTGCCGCTTATCGCCGATATGTCCGGCGAATTGTGGCATCACCCCAGCGCGATCTATTTCGGCGGGATCGACATCCAGGGCGGCCAACCCATGCCGCGACTGGCAATCCTCTGCGATGCCGGCGACGATGCGCCCGACCTCATCCATCGCATCAACGACCTACTCGCCCGCTCCGGTGCGCCCGCCAACATTCAATGCCGGCCGTTCGGAAGCGTCGTCGTCCTGTCAACCTACGCGTTCCCTGTTCGGCCGGATGCGCCGCTCGGATCGGACGCTGATTTCAAATCCGCCCTCAGCTCCCTGGATGCCCATCCCGTGATCGTCGGCTATGTGAACTTCTCCGCCATGTGGAACCAGGTGGACAATCTCACACACACCGTCACCGGCGCCGGCGGCGGCGAGGCTCAGGCCAAATGGGCTCAGATTCGCGACGGACTGGGCCTGCCCGGACTGCGCCACCTGGCGCTGACGGCGGGATTCTCCGGCCGCAACTGGTCCGAACAATGCTTCATCGACGCCCCCGCGCCCCGCCAGGGACTGGTTGCCTTGCTCAATTCCCGGCCGATCGACGATGCGCTTCTGCGCCGGATTCCCGCGACGGCCACCGAGGCCGCCGCCGGATCGTTCGATCTGTCCGGCGCCTTCGACACCATTCTCGCCGCCGTTCAAAAGGTCAATCCCGATACCACACCTCAAATCCAGCAGGGCCTGAGCATGGTCAATGGCGTCCTGGGCCTGGACCTGCAAAAGGACTTCCTTGGCGCATTCGGCCCCGAATGGGCCTTCTACACCGATCCGACGGCCGGCGGCTCGATAATCCTCAATCGCCCGCGCAATCCCGACGGCCTGGAAACATCACTCAACCATCTTGAGCAACTGGCCAACCGTCTGGTGGCGGCCCAAACCGCCCAAAGCAAACTCACCCTGGAAATCCGCCAGGACGTGATCGACGGCACGCACGTTCATTACATGGCCACGCCGCTGATCTCCCCCGCCTGGGCCATCAAGGACGGCACGCTCTACATCAGCACCTATCCCCAATTGGCCGTCGCCAGCTTTTCCCGGCCGGCCGACGCGCCCAGTATTCTGGACAATCCCGATTGGCAGCGCATCCGCAAAACCCTTGGCGGCCCGGACGCGATCAGCGAATTCCAATTCATGGACCTGCCGCGTACGCTGCCGGCGGGATATCAATCGACCCTCATGCTCAGTCGCCTGGTGCTTGGCGGAAGCGATCTTCTGGGCGCGCAGTCGCCGGCCCTGGTCGTGCCGACGCTCGACAAAATAATGGCCCAGACCGAGCCGGGCGGCTCGATCGGCTGGAGCGACGACGCCGGAATGCACGTCCGCTCGATCATGCCCTTCCCCGGCGCCGACGTCATGGCCGAGGCCGGCAACATTTCCGGCATGCAAGCCTACGAGGCCGCCATGATGGCCAGCATCCTGCTTCCCAGCCGCAACAAGTCGCGCGAACCCGACAACCGCGTCAAGAGCGCCGCCAACCTGCGCTTGATCGGCCAGGCGTGCCTTCTTTACGAAAACGACAACCACGGCAAATATCCGCCCGATCTCGGCACTCTGCTCAACGAGGAAGACGTTACCGCCGCCATAGTCATCGACCCCAGATCGGAAAATCCCAAACAAGTGCCGCCCAACATGACCCCCGCCCAGACCGCCGCATGGGTCAACCAGAATTCGGACTACATCTACTATGGCGCCGGCCTGACCGATGCGGCCGATCCGACCATCGTCGTCGCCGCCGAAGATGTCAACTTGCACCCCGACGGCTGCAACGCCCTTTACGCCGACGGGCATGTCGAGTGGCAGATGGTGGACAAGCTGCGGCAAGATCTGGCGGCCAGCGCCCTGCTTCGCAATCAGCCGCCGCGTACTCCGTGATCTCCCCGATCACTGCTCATTCAGGTCCGACGGCGGCTTATTGGGTTGCGCGCCCTGACCCGGAACGTAATCCCGCTCCGATCCGTCCGGATTGATGAATTCAATCTTGCCGCGCGGGCGCGTCGTCGGGGGAACAGCCGCCGGGCCTGGCTGGGTTGCCGCCGCCACGCGCGGCGGCGGCGCGGCCGGAAAGTCGATATCCACGTCCACCGCCGCCGTGTAATACCGCCAGCCGCGGCTCAGGTTCGGCGACATCAGCGTCGGCGACACCTGGTCCTGCATCATTCCGGCGACATCCGGCGTCAACATGCCCTCGAAGCGAGTCTTGCCGTCCACCACCACCGTCACCGGCCGGGTCATGTCCACCATTTGATCGTTGAAAAAGAGCTTCATGGCCGCGACGTTGTCCGTCTTCACCGTCACGTGGTTGGGCGCATCGATCGTCGCGTCCAGGCGATAATCGTTCTGCCATTCGGTCATCTCCCCCGAGCCGTGGTTGAACTTCATCGTCGTCGCCGTGCCCCGCTTGACCTGATCGAACACCTGCACCCAGTCCAGCCGGTTGAACACCGGGTCCAGCCGATCCGATTGCAGCGTCACCTTCGTCGGATACAACGGCCGAGTCACCGCCCGAGTTTCCTTGTACATTGTCTCGACCAGAGCGGCCGGCGGTATATGCCCGACGCCGTTGGTCTCGTGGTATATGACCGGCACCTTCGCCGCCTTCAGCAGATTGACCGGCTTGCGCGCCTTGGCCACGTCCACGATCTTGTCGGCCGAATCCGCCCACACCACCGGCAGCACGTTGTTCAGATTCGGCAGCCGGATCGTCTGCCACACCTCCTCCATCTCACCGGCCATGGGATTGATCGCCGAAAAATAGGTGGTGAAATGCACGCCCAGGTTCCACACCGCGTGGGCCGACATCGAATGCCCGATCAGATACACTCGGGCCGGGTCGATATTCACCATGCCGCAAGCGTGAAACATCGGCTCCATCACCAGGCTCATGCCCACTTCGCCCGGCCCCCACAGTTCATCAAGATTCAGCAGCGGCATCAGCACCAGCGCATCGGGATGGGCCTGCAATTCGTCGCTGATCCACTTGGCGTAAATCGCCGCGACCTGGTCCCCGTTCTGCCACGGATTGGTCAAGAACGCCGCCGCCGTCGGCAACTTGATCACCAGCGGCCAGCTACTGGTGGGTTTGTAACCGGCCGGAACTCCCAGGAAATACCGGACATCCTCCGCGCCCAGTCTGTCAAAAATGTAGTAAACCCCCGGCTGCATTACTGCCCAGTTCTGCCGATTATGCAGGATGCGCCCGATCACCTCCGGCGCCACTCCCGACGTGGCAAGCTGTTTGGCGATGGTGTTCCGCTGGTCCCTGGCTGTCGCCGCGAAGAAGTTCTCGATCAACTGATGCGTCGGCCCCAGCGTTGCGACATCCACTTTCTGAGCCAGCGGCCCCAGCACCCCCCGATCGGCCATCGCCATATCCGCCGCCGACATGCCCGCGACGCTCAAACCCGAATCCCCCGCCGCGCCGCAAGCGATTGAGCCCAGCCAGCAACAGCTCGCCAAGAGCACGACCGCGGCCAACCGCATCGCTCTGCGCATGCGACGTGCAATACCCGATCGCCGGCCTCGCCTTTCCCCCTCTCCCTGTACTCTGGGAGAGGGTCGGGGTAAGAGGCCCTGATCCGCGACGCGCCCACGCTGCTGGCCCCCTGCCATCCCCCCGGCTACAGGAAGAGGGAATACGAAACAGGCGACAGCAGAGCGGCGAAAAATTGAACCACGGATGGGCACGGATGGGCACAGATAAGACAAATGGCTTGAATCTGATCCGTGTTTATCCGTGTAATCCGTGGTTAAATCGCATTTTTCATGTGCATATGCAAAGTCGATGCAGGGCGGGAGATGCCCGCCAGCTTGAAGCGGCATCATTGTCCACCTCTCGATCCGCTGGTGGCGGTCGTCGGCATTGTCGTCGCGCCAGGCGCGGGTGCGTCGAACTTATCCAGGAGAATCTGGATGGCCGCAAGTTTGTCTTTTGGGCCGCTGACCACAACGTTGTTGGAACGCTCATCGCAACTAATAGTGACGCGCTGCGCTTCCGATTCCGGAGTGATCGCGGTTCCGCCGCCGCCACGAGCCGGGGTCGTTGTCGGGGGATAATTCTTGTTGACCATAGTTGCCGCCTCCTGGGCGTCGGCATGCACAAGGTGGCGGACAAACATGCCCACGCCCAGCGCCGCCTCAGCGTTCAGAAATTGTATGAGATGGGCGGCTTCCGTGACATCACGTGATCGACCGGTGATGAGGAGCGTCTTGGAGCCATTGGGGTTCGGCACGATCGAGGACGGCGCGAGTGGGTTATGCCGTGGTATTTCCACAGCATTGGTGTCCGGCATAACAAGGGCCACGAAACTGTCCAGTTCTGGTAGTTGCGCCGGATCAACGAAGAACTGAAGCGATGTTGGATCGGAGAAGTTCAATTTTGCCAGAGCGACGCGGTCACCGACAATGAGAATGTACCCCATCGGCACCAACCCATAGCCGTCGGCCTCCAGGGCCGTGTCGAGAAGAGTTGGGAGATCGTCGCTGGAGACCGGCGCTGGGGCTTCCAGCGCGATTCTGCCGCTGATCGGCGCGACGCAAACGACGTTGTAGCCGCTGTTGTCGGACACGAAATTGAGAACCGAGTCGATCGATGCATCCTTGAAACTAAGGGCAAGCATCGTCGTTGACGGCTTGGTCTGAGCCGCCGCCGGAAATGTCGCCGGGCCTGATTGCCGCGTCGTCGCGGACGCCAGCGGATTGTCTTTGACCGCGCCTGCGTCGGCGGGCGCATCTTGCAGATACTTAATCAGTTGAACCACTCGCCGGGCATTGGCAGAGGCATCCGTGACCATGAGGTCGTTGGCGGATTTATTGATCGTGGTGATTGCCATTGGCGACAGCAGGGGCGCGATAGCCTGCTGAAGTAATTTGGCGTCGAGACCCTTCAGCGGAATGACCGCCGTGATGATCGTATCGTTGCCGGCAATCTGATTCGGATCGTCGCCGTAGCGCACCGGCGGAACGCCCCCAGAACCAATCGAATCGAATTTCAGGATGCGACCCATCCGCTCGACGACAAAGCCGTGAGGTTCCAGCGCGACGTTGAGAATGCCGGGAAGATCGCTGTTGGAGACGGGCTTGCGGGATTGGAGGGTCATGTTGCCAACGACGCTGCCGAGCTTGACCACAATGTAGTCGGCTTTTTCGGACATGTATCCCAGGACGGTGTCGATCGGCGTATCCGTAAAGTCGAGCGAAACCATGGTCGCGGGAAGCACCGCGAAGGGCAAAGTCGCCGGGGCCGGGCCGCCGCTGCTGCTGCTCGTTGCCGAACCACCGAGAGTGATCATTTCCGGCATCGTCGTCGGCTCGGCCGCATAGGCGACCGTGACCATAACGACCACGCCGAGGATCGCGGCGGCGGAGCGAAGGAGGATTGAACCACGGATGGGCACGGATGGCCACGGATAAGAAAGCGGGCCGGAATCTGATCCGTGCTCATCCGTGTAATCCGTGGTCAAATCGCATTTTTCGAGCGCGAATGTAGAGTCGATGCAGGGCGGGCATTGCCCAACAGCGGTACGAATGGGCGGCATCACTGTACACCTCGCGATCCGCCGACGGCGGTGGTCGGGATTGTCGTCGCGCCTGGCGCGGGGGCGTCGAACTTATCCAGGAGAATCTGGATGGCCGCCAGCTTCTCTCTTGGGCCGCTCACCACAACGTTGTTGGAACGCTCATCGCAACTAATAGTGACGCGCTGCGCTTCCGATTCCGGAGTGGTCGCGGCTCCGCCGCCGCCACGGGCCGGGGTCGTTGTCGGGGGATAATTCTTGCTGACCATAGACACCGCCTCCTGGGCGTCGGCGTGGATGAGGTGACGCACAAAAATGTGGTCGCTGGCCGGCCCCTGAGCGTCCAAGTCACCAATGATCTGCGCGATCCTCTTAACCTCCCTGGATGCACCTGTAGCAATGATCGAATTGGAGCCATCGGGGTTCGCCACAATGGAGGGTGTCAACGCAAATCCCGATCCTGGGAATATCGTCCTCACGTTGATGTTCTTCGCGGGAATGATCTGCGCGATCTGGTCATCCGTGTCGGCAATTTGCGCCGGATCGCCGCCGTAGTGGAGCGGAATCCCGGATTGGTCCAGGAGTTTGGCGCGGGTGTCGACTGTCAAGACCCGGCCGGTCGGAAGCACGCCGTAGCCCCGGGCTTCCAGGGCAGTATCGAGGAGAGCCGGGAGTTCGTCACTGGAGCAGGGCACAGAGGATATGAGCGTAAGCTTGACCTCCGGCGGAGCAAACACGACGAAAACATAACCCGCTTTCGCGGACAAAAACTCCAGCACAGTATCGATTGGCGCATTCTTGAAATTCATTGAGACCATCGTCGTCGGCGGGCTCGATTTCGCCAGTTCAGCCAGCGGCAGAGTTGTCCCGGTCTGATTGATGATCCGTGGCGGGGTTGTCGCGCCGGCTGGCCGAGTGGCCGCGGCATTCGGCTTCGGTTCCGCCGCGCAGGCGACGGCGACCACTGTGACGACGGCGAGAATCGCGGCGGCGGAGCGAAGGAGGATTGAACCCCGGATGGGCACGGATGGCCGCGGATAAGACAAAGGGCCTGAATCTGATCCGTGTCTATCCGTGTAATCCGTGGTTAAGTCGCATTTTTCAGGTGCATATGCAAAGTCGATGCAGGGAGGGAATTGCCCACCAGCCTGAAGCGGCATCATTGTCCACCTCTGGATCCGCTGGGGACGGTGGCTGGGGCAATTGGCCATATCCACTCTCCCTTCCATCACGCGCCGCCGGGAGATGTTGTTGCATGTACCGCCACGCGGACGCGGATCAGTTCATTCGCGGCCGGTTGTCCGACGCTCGCCGCCACGTCGCCTGGCAGCGCATCAAGCTCGGCTTGAGTGCGCAACTCACCGGCGATGTTCAGGTCGCTGGCGTCCTTGTATGTATACACCTTGTCGAAGTCGCCGTTGCCCTGACGATGCCGCGCGACGCATTTGCTTCATTTCTCCGCGATCGTCACCTTGTTGATCTTGTCGCCCTGCTTGATCTTGTTGACGATGTCCTGGCCCGTCGTCACCTGGCCGAAAACCGTGTGCTTGCCGTCCAGCCAACTCGTCACGACATGCGTGATGAAGAACTGGCTGCCGTTGGTATTCGGGCCGGCGTTGGCCATCGACAGCGAACCGACCTTGTGCTTGCGCGGATTGTTGCGGATTTCGTCGGCGAACTTGTAACCCGGGCCGCCGGTCCCAGTGCCGGTCGGATCGCCGCCCTGCACCATGAAATCCGCGATCACGCGATGAAACACGGTTCCATCATAAAATCCCTCTCGCGCCAGGAACACAAAATTGTTGACCGTATTAGGAGCGTCCTTGGGGAACAGTTCGCACACCACGGAACCGGCCGTCGTGTCGAACGTCGCCGAGAACGCCTTGTTCGCGTCGATCGTCATCTTTGGGGCCGCTGGATATTGTTTTCCCATGAAGTCTTCTCCGCTGTTGAATTAACAAATCGCGAAATCCGCAACAAAACGTCTGTTAAGGCCAATCCGCCGCCAAGTCAATTGCCGCGCCCCAGATTCACGGCCGCCTTGGCCGTGCCTTTGACGCGCCGCAACGCCACATCCGCCAGGGCATCGGCGGCGTATTGCACATCCTGCACGCTGAGGAACGGCCCGAAACTGAACCGCGTGGTGCCCCCGGTGTCGGCCGTGCCGATAGCCCGGTGTGCCAGAGGGGCACAATGAATCCCCGATCGCGTGAGGATTCCGTATTCGCGTTCCAGCGTCTCCGACAACTCGCCGGGAGGCAGGCCATCAACTCGCACGGAAAAGACACCCACGCGGTCGCGCACGCCGGCCGGCCCGTAATAATGCAGACCCTCGACATCGCCAATCCCGTCGATGAACGTGCGCTCCAGATTCCGTTCATGCTCGGCCAGTTGTGCTATCGTCCGATCGATGACCCAGGCCAATCCCGCGCCCAGCCCGATCAGGCCGATGGCGTTGTGACTCCCCGGCTCGAAACGATCGGGCATAAAATCCGGCTGGCGATCCAGGTCACTCATCGACCCGGTGCCTCCCTCTTTCAACGGCCGGAGCCGTTTCTCCAGGCCCGGCCGGATATACAAGAATCCCGTCCCCAGCGGGCCCAGCAGAGCCTTGTGCCCCGGCGCGGCCAGCAGGTCGATATCCAATGCCCGCAGGTCGATCTCGACATGCCCGGCCGATTGCGCCGCATCCACCACCAGCGGCACATCATGCTCGCGCGCGATCCGCGCCATGGCCGCCAGCGGTTGCAGAGAACCCGTCACGTTGCTGGCGTGCGTGATGGCGATCAAGCGCGTATCCGGCCGGATCGCCCGCTCGATCTCCGCCGGATCGACCAGCCCGTCGCGCGGATCGACCCGCACGCGCGTCACCGCCAGCCAGCCGCGATCCTCCATCGTGCCCAGCGGCCGCAGGATCGAATTGTGATCGATGCATGAGCAAATCGCGTGTCCCTTCCCGGCCGGATCGACCAGTCCCTTGATCGCCAGATTCAGCCCGTCGGTGCAATTGAGGGTGAAAATGAAATTGCGTGGGTCGGCCCCATTGAACAGCGAACACAGCCGCTGTCGAACCTCGGACAAGAGCCTGCCGCACTCGACGGCTTCGGCATATCCGCCGCGCCCGGCGCTGGCGCCACAACCGGTGGCGAAATGCACCATCGCATCAAGCACCGTCGCCGGCTTGGGAAAGCTGGTGGCGGCGTTGTCCATGTACAAACGACGAACAGGCATCACAAACAACTCCCGGCCAGCCGCGCAGGCGGCCGCCGCGTTATCTTAGGAATGCGCTTTCCCTCTTTCCCCCTCTCCCTGTACTCAGGGGGAAGACGAAGAAGCCGTGAGCACGAAGCGGCCGCATATCAGGGGTCGGGCTTGGCTGTCGCATCGCCGGCCGGTGTTTCGCCCGCCGGCGGGTTTTCAGCCGGGGCATCAGCAGCCGGACCATTGCCGGCCGTTTCCGGCGCTGGCGCGGCCGGTTCGCCCGAACCTTCCGCGGGCCCTTCCGCGAACCGTTCCTCGATGATCTCGATGTAGACGTCGTCCAGTTCCGTCGCGTCCACCTCATAACGCATCAGTGCGTAGATGATCGTGTTGGCGCTGAAATAGAAGCTGATCGCAAAGGCGCCCAGCACCGCCACCACCAGGTAGACCCACACCCATATCAGTGCCGCGCCAACCTTCTGGCCCCAATTCAGCGGCAGCGTGTCCAGCGTGTACGTCAACTGACCCGTCTGGCTCGGGCCGGGCCACATCACCGACATCAACGGCTGCATCGAATCCGCGTGCGCCAGCCCCAGCCCCGCTGACGCCGCGTGATGCGTCAGCATCAGCATCACCCACAGGAACATGTGGACGAACAGATAGCACACCGCTCCGTACACCAGCGCGACGGCAGAATAGAACAGCATCCGCCACGGCCGGGCGTAAACATAACTGAAGCTGCGGCTGATGGCGTCGAAGCTGTCGGAGCCTTCGACGGCGATGGTCGGGTACATGAGGTTGAAGCCCGCCAGCGTGCCCAGGAGCACGAACGTCATCACGCAGCCGGCAAGAAGCGCCACGCCCCAGAAGGCGCCGATCACGATCGGGCCCAGATAGGGGATGTAGCCAATGGCCGCGCCGATCGCCACGAGCAATCCGGCGATCACCACAATCACCATCGGGATCACCGGCGCGGATGAAAAGCTGAGGAATTTCCCCACCGCGAAATTCAGCGCCTGCCGCACCGACACCTTCTCGTCGCGAGCCACGTGAACCGCGGCCACGCGCGCGATCGCCCCGCCGAAAATCGACCACACCGACAGAAACCAGATTCCGTACAGGACGAAATAGACCGTGTGGTACCGTACCAGCCAGAGCGGCCCGGCCACGGCAAAATTCACCACGTCGTGCAGCACGCCGCCGTTGAGCCAGTGGCCCTCGATCGCCGCCCGCACCGTGTTGGTCACCTGATTGACCTCGTAGTCGAACAGTGCCGACCACAGCCCGGTGTATTTGCAGGCCGACAATTCGTTCAGTTCGCCGGCGGCCTGGGCATAGGCCTCGCGAACACCGCTGTCGTGGCGATCCCGCGCGGCGTCCAGGTCTTCCTTCAGTCGCTTGTCGGCCTCCGGCCCGGGACTGGCGTCGTGAGCCGAGTGGGCGAGTTTCTGCGCATTTTCGTAGGCAGTATCGAGAGTGGCCATGCGGTCATGAAAATAATGCGTCTTGATACTGTCCTGCAGCTCCTTCAAATGGGCCCGCTCCGGCGCAGCGTCCATCGCCTGATCCCTGGTGACGCCGGCGGGCACATTCGCGGCCAGCAAACGCTGGGCGTATTCGGCGTCGTCCGCGTTGAGCATCTGCGTGCGCCAGTCGGCCAGATCGCGATTCTCCTGCCGATACACGGCCGACATCGCGATTTCACCCGGCAGTGCGCATGATCTATACGGCCAGATCGAATCCAGCACGCTGCCGCCCAGGCACAGCAGAAGCAGCAGGATCAGCCCGAACAGCAGCTTGGACGGATGGACGGCGATGCGGAACGCCCTGAAGATGTTGAGAAATGGAAACGTCTCCTGCCAATTGATGCCTCGAATGACTTGACCTTCTTCGGCCATGAGAGCCGTCTCCTTTCCCAACACACCACCCCCAAAAACCGCGCCGGAACGCACGCAGCGTTCCGATCCCTGCGCGCGGCATTATAGTCGCTGGCGCATTCCGATCAATCAACCCGCCGTTGCGACACGTCTGAGCGTTGCGGCGTTCGATTCGGCGGTTGGCATGCAGATTTGCGCAAACCGCAGAATTGAGGCACCGGACCGGCCATCAAATTTGAGAGTATTTCCCGCCAGCATGCGTTACAATACGGATCGTGAGGCCTCTTTTCGTCCGAATCATCGGCATCAGCGCCGCGCTCAGTTGCCTGCCCATCCTTTACCGCGCCTACCAAGAGTTTGCACGTCCCCTGCCCGCTTGGGTGCTCCTGTCAACCGGCGAAACATGGATTGACCACTCACTCGTCGGCGCGATGGTTGCCGTTGTAGCGGCCGCATGGATCAACTATGAGCTGCGCGCCGCGAGTCGGCGCCGCCGTGGTATTGCAACAGGGACTTGGAGGATACGAAATCACCCGGAACTTCGTGTGGTTCTCTATACGTTCGCAGTAACGAATTTCATTCGGCTGCCCGCAGATCTTGTTCAACTTGTCTTTCTGATGCGACAGTCCCAGAATCGCCTTTTCGGCCAGAAATATTGGTCCGTATTCCCTTTCGATGTATTCCTCTACGCGCTTCTTGGGATTGCTGCGATCTTATTCGATCGCAGGCTGGCAAAGTCGGAGGCTCAGCAATCGCGTACCGAAAACGGGCTTTGCACAACATGCGGCTACGACCTGCGGGCCACCCCTGATCGATGTCCTGAATGCGGCGTGGCCCCGAAGAAGTGACCGGGCCCACTCTACGCTTCTTCCTCGGCGCCTCGGCGACTTTGCGGTTGATTCGCATTTCCCTTTTCGTTTTCGGCCGGATCAACCGGAATCTGATAGCGCTCATCCAGCCAGCGACCCAGGTCGATCAGCTTGCAGCGATCGCTGCAAAACGGAGACGCCTCGTTGCGCTGGGCGGCGAGGGCGTCGATCGGCTTCTTGCAGATGGGACAGTTCATGCCAGAGCGGACGGCGATGGTATCGTCGTCGTCATTCCTTGCCCCTGGACCGCTTCCGTGAACCTGCCTCGGATCTGCCGTTGGACGATGGACCGGCCGGCGAGGATTCGGATTTGGCGCCTGGGGCCGGCCCCTTGGGCGCATCCGATTTGGCAGGGGCGTCGGATTTGGCCGCCGTGTCGGATTTGGCCGTAGCATCGGTTTTGGCCGCCGTTGCATCGCCGGGTTTGGAATCGGCCTTGGCCGCGGCCGTGGCGGCGCCGGATTCCGATTTCTCGCCGGATTTGTACGATTCGGATCGGTAATCCGTGCTGTAAAATCCGCTGCCTTTGAAGATCACGCCGGCGCCCATGCTGATCAGACGGCGCACCTTCAGTTCGCCGCAGGCCGGGCACTTACGTACCGGCGACGACGAGATCGGCTGAAATTTCTCGAAGGCGTGCCCGCAGGCTTCGCATTTGTACTCGTACGTCGGCATGGTTGCTTACAACAGTCCTTTCACGCACACCGGCGGCTCACGCCAGCTTGCTCACGGCCACCTGTGCCGGCCGCAGCGTGCGGCCATGCAGTTGGTAACCCTTTTGCAGGAGCTGCACGACAGTCGGTTCCTTGTATTGATCCGACGGCTGTTCGAGGATCGCCTCGTGAATGGTGGGATCGAAGGGCGTGCCCGCCGCCGGCGCGATGACCGTGACCGATTGGCTCGCCAGCGCCTTGGCCCATTGATCCAACGTGATCTGCATTCCCTTGCGCATGGCCTTCACATCGGTCTTGGATTCATCCACGGACAGGGCGCGCTCGAGATTATCGATCACCGGGAACATGCTCTTGATGAGCTGCGCGTTGGCGAATTGCAGCCGCTGCTCGATGTCCGCCTCCAGGCGCCTGCGCGAATTCTGGAAATCCGCCTGGATGCGGGCCAGTCGCTGGAAAAGCTGGTCGCGTTCGCGGCGGCATTCTTCCAGCTCGGAGTCCGCCGCGGAAGCGCCCTCGGCCGCGACTTCGGCGTCGGCCGGCGACTCGATCGTTTCATCCTGCGTGTTGTTCTTTTCGGTGTCTGCCATAGGTCATCATGTCCTGAAGGTCTCGCTGCCGTCTCAAGCTTCCGCCTTGAACATTCCCTTGATCTTGTCGAGAAACGACTTTCGCTGCGCGTTCACCTGGGCCTCTTCCGTCTCGGCAAACTCGCGAAGAATCTGTTTCTGCCGGTCCGTGAGTTTCCTGGGCACTTCGATGGTGATCTGCACCAACTGGTCGCCGGCGCGCCCCGAGCGCAGATCGGGCAGGCCGCGGTTCTTGAGCTTGAACACCTCGCCGTGCTGGGTGCCCGGCGCGATCTCCATCGACTCCGAGCCCCGCAAGGTCGGCACGTCCACCTTCGCTCCCAAGGCGGCCTCGGCGAACGACACAGGTACCTGGCACACCAGATCGTTGTTGTGCCGGCTGAAAATCGGATGCTCGCGCACGGAGATATACACGTGCAGATCGCCCGCGGCGGCGCCGGCCTCGCCGGCTTCCCCCTCGCCGCTGACGCGCACCGCCTGGCCCTCGTGTACGCCGGCGGGAATCTTGACCACCACCGTCCGCCGCCGAAGCTGCCGGCCGGTTCCGCCGCATGACGGGCAATGATCGCGAACCACCACGCCGCGCCCGCGGCAATTGGGGCAGGTGACCACCATGCGGAACATGCCGCCAAATCCCTGCTGCGCCAGCCGGCCCTGCCCGCCGCACTGCACGCAGGTGATCGGCGGCGAACCGGGTTTGGCGCCCGACCCGGCACACACCTCGCACCGGTCCTGTTTTTCAAATTCGATCGTCTTGTCGCACCCGACGGCCACTTCCGCCAGCGTGAGTTCGACGCGGGTCTCCAGATCGAAGCCCCGCGCCGTCGCCCGCTGCCGGGCGGCGCCGCCACGGCCGCCGAACGCCCCGCCGAAAATATCGTCGAACATCGTGAAGATGTCCGTCACGTCCATGTGCGAGAAATCGTGCTGGCCGGAGAGGCCCTGGTGGCCGTACTGGTCATAGCGCCGCCGGCGCTGCGCGTCGGAGAGGACTTCATACGCCTCGGCGCATTCCTTGAAAGCCAGTTCAGCGGCGGCCTTGTCGCCGTTGGCGCGGTCGGGATGGTGCTTCATCGCCATGCGGCGATAGGCGCGCTTGATCTCATCGGCGTCGGCGGTTCTGGCGACGCCGAGCACTTCGTAATAATCCCGCTTCGCTGCGGCCACAGAAGCCCTTTCGTCCCGGTCCACGTGCGATTGTCTACGGGCCATCGCAACACCGTTATATCGGCCGTTGGCGCCCGCACGTTCGACGCGCCGGCCAGGAATCCCGGCGGCGCGCTCGCCTGCCACGAGCCCAATTATGGCGCTCCCGCCGAAAAACGAAAGGCACGACCGCACGTTCCCTCGTGCCTCGTGCCCTGGCGTGCGTCAAATTCGTCGTGATTACGAGACGGCGCCATGCACGGGCACGCCGGGCTCGCCCTTCTTCTCCTTGAGTTCCGTCAGCAGCACGTCGGTCGTCAGGGCCAGGCCGCTCACGCTCGCCGCGTTCAGCAACGCCGTCCGCGCCACCTTGGTCGGGTCGATAATACCGGCCTTGAACATGTCCACATACTCACCGTTGGCGGCGTTATAGCCCCAGGCCAGGTTCTTGTTCTCCAGGATCTCGGCGACCACGATCTGCCCGTCCTCGCCGGCGTTTTCCGCGATCTGCCGGGTCGGCCAGCGCAGGGCCTCGGCCACAATTTCGTATCCGAGCTTCTCATCGCCGCGGGCCTTGCTCTTGGCGGCATCCACCGCCTCGATCGCCCGCAGAAACGCCACGCCGCCGCCGGGAACGATCCCTTCCTCGGCCGCCGCCTTGGTCGCGTGAAGAGCATCCTCGATAAGATCCTTGCGTTCCTTCATTTCGGTTTCGGTGGTGGCGCCGGCCTTGATGACGGCCACGCCGCCGGTCAACTTCGCCAGCCGCTCCTGCAGTTTCTCGCGGTCGTAATCGCTGGTGGTCTTCTCGATCTGGCCGCGAATCTGCTGGGCGCGGGCGTCGATCTCCTTGCGCTTGCCGCCGCCTTCCACGACCAGCGTGTTGTCCTTATCGACGACCACGCGCTTGGCCGTCCCCAGTTGATCCAGTTCAATGTTCTCGAGCTTAAGACCCAGGTCTTCACTGATGAACTGCCCGCCGGTGACGACGGCCAGATCGCCCAGGAGCGCCTTGCGTCGATCGCCGAACCCGGGCGCCTTGACGGCGCAGACGTTGAGCACGCCGCGCAGCTTGTTGACCACCAGGGCCGCCAGCGCCTCGGACTCGACATCCTCGGCCACAATCAGCAGCGGCTTGCCGCCGGCCACGATCTTGTTGAGCAGCGGAAGCAACTCGGCCAGATTCGAAATCTTCTTCTCGTGAATAAGGATATAGGCGTCTTCCTGAATGGCCTGAAGCGTCGTCGGATTGGTCAGGAAATACGGCGAGAGAAAGCCCTTGTCGAACTGCATTCCCTCGTGATATTCCAGCACGGATTCGGTGCTCTTGCCTTCATCGACGGTGATGACGCCCTCCTTGCCGACCTTCTCCATCGCGTCGGCCATCAGGTCGCCGATCTTCTCGTCGCCGTTGGCGCTGATGGCGGCCACGCGCTTGTAGTCCTCGCGGCCCTTGACCTTTTTGCTCTGGCCGGTGATGTGATCCGCCGCGATTTCCGCCGCCTTGATGATGCCCCGCTGGATCAGCACCGGATTGACGCCGGCGCGGACGAACTTGACGCCTTCGCTCATGATGGCTTCGGCCAGGACGGTGGCCGTCGTCGTGCCGTCGCCGGCCACGTCGCTGGTCTTGCTGGCCACCGAGGCGACGAGTTTGGCGCCCATGTTCTCGAACGGCTGCTGGAGCTCGATCTCCTTGGCGACGGTGACGCCGTCCTTGGTGATCCGCGGGCTGCCGTACGATTTCTGCAGCAGGACGTTGCGCCCGCGCGGGCCGAGCGTCGCCTTCACCGCCCGTGAAAGCTGGGTCATGCCGTCGAACAATTCCTGCCGTGCATCCGCCTCAAACATCATCTGCTTGGTTGCCATTGAACTCTCCAGAGAAAATTTCCCGCGATCCCCGCGATCCTCACCGCCATGGTCGCCGCCTTCTCGCGGCTCTCACCCTCATGTCCAGTTATTATGCGTCCAGAATTCCCAGGATGTCCGATTCGCGAAGAATGACGAATTTCTCGCCCGATACTTCGACGTCGGTTCCGCTGTATTTGCCGTAATAGACCGTGTCGCCCGCGCGAACGCCCAGTTCCATCGGCTTGCCCTTGTCGTCCAGCTTGCCGGGACCGGCCGCGATCACTTTGCCCTTGGTCGGCTTTTCCTTGGCCGTGTCCGGAAGAACGATTCCGCTGGCGGTCTTGCTTTCGGCATCCATCGGCTTGACGATCACTCGATCCTGCAAAGGTCGTAGTTTCATGTGTGTCACCTCAAAATCACGTGGTCTGAAAAAAATCCGGCGTTACATCATCCCGTCCATGTCATCCATGCCTTCGCCGTGGTTGTGGCCGGCGTGGTCATCCTTCTTCTTGGGCTGATCGATGATGATGCAATCGGTGGTCAAGAGCAGAACCGCGACTTCAGCGGCATTCTGCAGGGCGGTACGCTCAACCTTGGTCGGCGTGATGATGCCCGCCTTGAACATGTCGGTGTATTCGCCGGTGAGCGCGTTGAATCCCTCGGAGTCCTTGCTCTCCATGACGCGGCGAACCACAACGCTGCCGCCGGCCCCGGCGTTGTCGGCGATCTGCTTCAACGGAGCCAGCAGCGCCTGGCGGACGATCTTCACGCCCGCACCCTCGTCGCCGTCGAGCTTGAGCTTCTCGCCGTTGAGTGCCTTCAGCGCCCGAATCAGCGCCACGCCGCCGCCGGCCACCACGCCCTCTTCCACCGCAGCCCGCGTCGCGTGCAGCGCATCCTCGATGCGCGATTTCTTTTCCTTCAGCTCCGCCTCCGTCGCCGCGCCGACCTTGATCTGCGCCACTCCGCCGGCCAGCTTCGCCAGGCGTTCCTGAAGCTTCTCGCGATCGTAATCGCTGGTGGTCACTTCGATCTCGCGGCGGATCTGATCGATACGACCGTGGATCGACTTGGTCTCGCCGGCGCCCTCGACGATCGTGGTGTTGTCGTTGTCGATGCGAATCAGTTTGGCCTGACCGAGTTGCGTCAGTTCGATCTTGTCCAGCTCGATGCCCAGATCCTTCATGATCGCTTCGCCGCCGGTGAGAACAGCCAGGTCTTCGAGCATCGCCTTGCGGCGGTCGCCGTAACCGGGCGCCTTGACGGCGGCGATGTTCAGGATGCCGCGCAGCTTATTGACCACCAGGGTCGCCAGCGCCTCGCCGTCCACATCCTCGGCGACAATCAGCAGCGGCCGCTTGGCCTTCTGGATTTTCTCGAGCAATGGAATGAGCTTGGTGGCCGAAGAGATCTTGTCCTCATAGATAAGGACAAACGCCTTTTCCAGTTCGACGGTCATTTCGTCGGGATTGGTGACGAAATTGGGGGAAAGATAGCCGCGGTCAAACTGCATGCCCTCGACGACATCGACGTACGTTTCCAGGCTCTTGCCTTCCTCGACGGTGATGACGCCGTCCTTGCCGACGCGCAGAAACGCATCGGCCATGATGTTGCCGATTTCGCGGTCGTTGTTGGCCGAGATGCTGGCGACGTTGGCGATGTCATCCTTGCGGGTCACGTCGATCGGCTTGCTCTGCTTGCGCAGGCTCTCGACGACCGCATCGACCGCCTTGCGAATGCCGCGGGCCAGCGCCATCGCATCCGATCCGGCCGCCAGCGCCCGGAAACCTTCCTTGAAGATCGCCTCGGCCAGGACGGTGGCGGTGGTGGTTCCATCGCCGGCCACATCGCTGGTCTTGGTGGCGGCTTCCTTCACGAGCTTGGCGCCGATGTTTTCAAATTTGTCCTTGAGATCAACTTCCTCGGCGACGGTCACGCCGTCCTTGGTGATCGTGGGCGAGCCCCAGCCCTTATCGATGACGGCGTTTCGTCCCCGCGGTCCGAGAGTGACCTTGACGGCGCGGGCGAGTTTACTCACGCCCTCCAAAAGCGACTTGCGAGCCTCGGCCTCAAACGAAAGCAACTTGGCGGCCATCCCGTTTCTCCTTGTAAGTGCAAATTCGATTCCCGATCCATTTCCGCCCGCTGCCCGAAGGCAACAGGTCCATCGCACGGCATGTGGCCGTGTACCATGCCATTATCAAACCCGATGCCGAAGGGCGGCGGGATTTTTGTGATTCTAAGTGTCTGACAGCAAACGAGTTACAATACGCCTGCAATCGCACTCTCACTCGGCGGTCCTGTCACGCTGGCAGAGGGCGATCCTCCAGATGCCCTCGATCGGTCAAAATGGCAGTTGACGGTTGGCCTGTTCGGGGCGGAAAACTACAGCGTGGCGCCAAACTGAGCCAAAGTCCCTTTTGGCCAGCGATTTCCATTTCGCGGCTGACGAGTCGGCTATGACCTCCAAGTCGCAAGATGTCACAGGCTCGTGCGAAGTTGCTACAATCAGCCCATGGGCATGTTCCAAGTCAAAGTCGCAGTGGCCAACCCCCAATCGCCGGGTCGTGTTTTCGACGAGCTTTTCTGGGTGGATACGGGCGCGCTCTACAGCTTCGTCCCGCAGGGCAAGCTGGAGGCGATCGGAATCGTTCCCAAGTTCACCCGAGATTTTGTTTTTGCTGACGGAAAAAAGGACCGCCGATTGGTCGGCGAGGCGGCGTTCAGCATAGAGGGAAGCGGCGAAACCATTACTTGCTTGGTCGTGTTTGGGCCGCCGGACTCATTGCTTCTCCTGGGCGCGACCGCACTTGAGAATTTCGGCGTTCAGGCCGACCCGACAACTCAGAGGTTGCGGCCGATCACCGCCGTCATCGGTACCGCGTGGGCAACGCGGCCGGATGGCCTCGCGTAAATGGCAACATTTCCGGGATCCGCCAGATCAATACTGAATCACCGAATGCACCGGCACCTTCGGCAATTTCGCCCGGCCGTTGAGACCCGTTAATTCGATCAGCACCGCCACGCCCGCCAATGTGCCGCCCAGTTGCTCGACCAGTTCGCAGCAGGCCTTCATCGTCCCGCCTGTCGCCAGCACGTCGTCCACCACCAGCACACGTTGGCCCGCCAAAACCGCGTCGGCGTGCATTTCCAAAGCGTCCTGCCCGTATTCCAGATCGTATGTGCGCGAGATGCACTTTCGCGGCAGCTTGCCCGGCTTGCGGACCAGCGAAAAACCGGCCGACAGGCAACACGCGACGGCCGTGCCGAAAATGAACCCGCGGCTCTCGGCGCCCACCACGCGCTCGATCCCCTGGCCGCGAAACGGATTGGCCAGCAGTTCGATCGACAAGGCCAGCCCGGCCGGGTCGCTCAGCAGCGGTGTGATGTCGCGGAAAAGAATCCCCGGCTTGGGAAAGTCGGGCACGTCGTGAATGAGGGACTTCAGGTCGAGCATCATGCCGCTATTTGTAACATCTCGCGAGGCCAAGTCACGCACCGCTTCACAGCGGGACAATGGTGTAGGAAATCTGCCCATTAAACCCGTCACTGACGACCGTAACGCCCGGCGGCAGATCGACGTAGCGAATCCGCGCGACGCCCTGGAGCGCTTGAGAGCCGGGAATCGAAACCTCGGCGTGAAATGACACCGGTGCGTTGGGATCGGTCAATTTCTTGATCTCGTCGACCGGTCCGCTGACCACGACATTGGGCACCTTGGTGGTCTGGTTCTCACCCAGACTCACCTTGTATTTGGTCCACTCGAAACCCTGCTGCGGCGTCGAAATCCAGATGGGAATGGGTTGCTGGTCGAACTTGAAGGTGACATCCGTCGCCTTCACGGCCACCTGGGCGTTGGCCCTGGTCGTCAGAAGCACCAGGTCCGAATCTTCGCTCGGTTTCACCAGAGGCACATCCGCCAACTTGTAATTGCCGGGCTTTTTCAGACTCGGCTGGTTGGCCAGGTCGGCCGTCACACTCAGCCGCTCCCTGCCGTCCTGCAGCGACGCGATCAACTTCTGCGGGCCGCGAACCTTGATCGTCGGCGGATCGAACGTCGCGGCGTCCAGGTTCAATCCATCGGGAGCCACGACCTCCGCATCGACGGTCAGCAGCCGGTCCACGTCCAACTGAACCTGCGCCGGTACACACCGCAACACGTTCACGCCGTTCTTGACCAGCAGATCATTCATGCCGATCTGGTTGATGATCTGCGGCGACGCCGGCCCCGGTTTGAGATTGTCGAACTTCACGTGAACGGCGCTGTCGCCCGGCCCGCGCAGACTCGCCTCCACCCGATCCAGCGCCGCGCGCGGCCCTGACAAATCCACCAGCACCACTCCATCGGCCGGATCGGTCATGTGGACCACCAGGTTCGGATCCAGGTTGTCCAGCCGCACGCGAACCTGGATGTTGCCGTCCTGGGCGATCTGCTCCTGTTCGGCGTAGATCCAGATCATGATGGTCAGGGGCACCACCCACATCAGCGTCTTGGCGGACTGTTTGACGTTTTCGACGGTGAACGATCGCCGCACGCGACGCCATTCCGCCCGCGCCCGCTGCAGCAGAGAATCGTCCTGGGCCGCATGCGGCGCCGCGGCGGCCGACCGGCCTGTCACGGCCGCCTTCGGCGCCGGCGTCGGGCTCGATGATTGCGACATCGCTGGGTCGTCCATTGCATCACCGCCGCCGTCAGACGGCCACTCCCGTCTTGCCGAGAAGTTCACCGACCAGCCCGCGAAGGCCGTCGGGAGTCAGTTTCCGAATCAGTTTGCCGCCCTGGGCCACCGAGATATCGCCGGTCTCCTCGGAGACCACGATGATAATCGCATCGCTTTCCTGGCTCATGCCGACGGCCGCACGATGACGGCTGCCCAGCTCGCGCGACAATTCACCGCTTTCGGCCAGCGGAAACTGCACACCGGCGTACATGATCCGGCCGTGACTGACAACGACACCCAGGTCGTGCAGCGGGCTGTTGGGCCAGAAGATCGTGTTCAGCAGATCGGCCGACAGGTCCGCGTTGATGCGCGTGCCGCTTTCGGCGATACCGCCGAGGCCC
Source organism: uncultured Tepidisphaeraceae bacterium (assembly GCA_964420285.1). Taxonomy (GTDB): domain Bacteria; phylum Planctomycetota; class Phycisphaerae; order Tepidisphaerales; family Tepidisphaeraceae; genus CAYQTE01. Next base: position 43,419 of record CAYQTE010000004.1, on the reverse strand, counting down.
ACCTCGCGTTCGATGGCGATCAGGCCGCCGATCTTCCGATGCGACAGAAACGTCGCCGATTCCACCAGCGCCTCGATGTCCTCGCTGATTTGCTGCGACCAGTTGCGGAACAGGCGGCTTTCACCAAGGCGCATCAGCGCCCTTCGCAATTCCGGCTGAAACACGATGATGGTCGCCAGCGACGCCGCCGGCAGGAATCGCTCGGTGAAAAGCCATTCGATCCGAACCAGCCCCAGCGGCGGACCCAGCAGCCGCACCACGACGTACATGTAAATCAGCACGGTCACGATCCCGCGGAACATGCGGGCGCCGCGCGTGCCCTGGAGAAAATTCACCAGCCAATAGACCAGCGAGCCGATCAGCAGAAGCTCGACGCCAACCTGCCACCAGTGATACGACTGGAACGTCCGCCAGAAATTGATCAGGGTTTGCAACACGTCTTACAAAACATCGACATCATGGCGTGGCCGGGTGCAAAACCAGACCGCCGCCGGCCTTATCCGGTCCGCCCACGCCGCCACATGCCCTCTCATCATAGCTCGCAACCCCAATCGCTCCAATGCAATTGGGCCGCCCAGGCAAAGTTATTTCTTGGCCGTCTTCCCGGCCGCAAACCGTCACTCCGCCACACGGCCCAGAGCAATCGACCGGATCATGCGCACCATCCGCGCCATCGGCTTTACATCATGGACACGCACGACGGCCGCTCCGTTAGTTACCGCCCATGCGACGCTCCCGGCGGTACCCATCAGCCTCTCCCGCGGCCGGGCCTCGCCGGTGACGGCCCGAATGAAGCCCTTGCGACTGGTTCCCACGACCACCGGCCAGCCGCACGCGGCCAGATCCGCCAGCCGACGCAGCAATTCGAGATTGTGATTCACGGTCTTCCCAAACCCGATTCCCGGATCCAACAGCACGCGCGACGAGTCAATTCCCGCCGCCACCGCCACCGCCGCGCGCGACCGCAGAAACACGATCACTTCCGCCACAACGTCCGAATAACGCGGATCGTTCTGCATCGTCGCCGGCTCGCCCAGCATGTGCATCAGCACGATCGCCGCCTTATAACGCGCCGCCAGCGAAAACATTTCCGCATCCCCGCGACCGGCCGTCACGTCGTTCAGAATACTCGCGCCCGCATCCAGCGCCGCCCGCGCCACGCCAACCAGAAATGTGTCGATCGATATCACCGCCCCGCCGCTGCCGCTGGCCAGTGCCGCCACCACCGGCACGACCCGGCGGATTTGTTCCTCCGCCTCCACCGGCCGCGCACCCGGCCGGGTCGATTCGCCGCCCACGTCGATCCAGTCCGCCCCCGCTTCCAGCATCGCCATTCCCGCGCGCACCGCCGCTTCGGCGTCGGCGTGCATGCCGCCATCGCTGAAACTGTCCGGCGTGACGTTGAGCACGCCCATGATCAGCGGCCGGCGCCGCGCATCGGCCAGCCAGGCGTCCAGCTCCGACGATTTCACGCCGCCACCGTTATTCCAGAAGATTTTTCTCGAAGACCACCAGGTTATCCGCGTGGGTCGAATCCCAGCGGATGCCGACGATGTCGTAGCCCATGGTGATCGCGAAATGAATGAATTCCCGCTGATGATTCATGCACTCGCAGCGGATGTATTCGTACCCGTGATCCTTGGCCCACGCCTGTTGCGCCTCCTGGAGCTGCCGGCCGACGCCATGCCGCCGAAGATCCGGCACCACCGCCCCCAGCCAGTGGTAGAACATTCCCGGCTTGAGTTCAAAGCCGATCCAGAACCCCACCGGCTTGTCCTCCATGCGCGCCAGCAGCGTCAGGGTGTTATAGCGGCCCATGAACCGCCGCTTGAAGAAATCCACTTCCCGCTTGGGCCGGAAGATGGCGTTATACAACTCGACCGCCCGAGGCAGCAGCTTCTCGTCGGCAATAATAATATCGGCCTGAGCCACGAAGCACATCCTCCGTCAAAAGCAACCGGAGCCCATTGTATCGAGAGCGACGAAGGATTCCATCGAGACGCGACGTGCGTCATTCCGCCGCCGATCTTGGAGAGGCCAACGGCTCATTGACGACGTGCAGGATTGGTTCCGCCAGCCAATGTCTCCCCCAGCCGCGGCCTGTCGCCTCCTTGAGCATTTTGACTTTGACCAACTGGTCAATGGTCTTCTGTGCGGTTGGAAGCGTAACCCCAAGCTCTTTTGCCGCCCTCGCCACCGTCGTGTACGGGTTGACGAAAAGACTGTCCAAGAGCGACAACGCCCTGTGTTCTTTGCCCAGCTTCTGGCGGTAACGGTCGCGCACTACCAAAATACTCTGACTTTGATCTATCGCGCTTCGCGCCGTCTCGCGCACGGCCGTAAGAAAATATCGGATCCAATTGAGCCAGTCGCCGTCGGTGCGGATGCGCTGCAGCAGGTCGTAATAGTCGCGCCGGTGGCTCTCAATATAGCTGGAAAGGTAGAGCAGCGGTTTGCTCAGGCGGTTGCGCTCCATCAGGAACAGTGTAATGAGAAGTCGCCCGATCCGGCCGTTGCCATCCAAGAAGGGATGAATTGCCTCAAAGTGCTCGTGCATGATCGCGCACTGGATCAATTCCGGCATCGTGTCACGATCGTGAACAAACCGCTCCCATTGCGCCAGGCATTCGAGCATCTCCTGCGGCGGTGGCGGCACATAGGTCGCGTCCGCCAGCGTTGATCCGGCCGGGCCGATCCAGTTCTGGCTCCGCCGAAACTCACCCGGAGTCATCGCCTCGCCGCGCACGCCCCGTAGCAGCACGGAGTGCATCTCCTTGATCAGCCGCGTGGCAAGCGGCAACCTGGCCAGCTTTCGCATTCCCAGATTCAGGGCGGCGACGTAATTGCGGATTTCGTAGACGTCGCTCCCCGGCGGAGTACGCTTGGGTTCGATCTCGTCAAGGAGAAGATCGGACAAGGCCGCCGGAGCTTTGTAAATTTTTCGCGTATTTTTTAGAAGCTTCCCGCCCTTTGAAATTTTCTTTCAGACTGCGAACTCACCGTGCCTCCGTGATCCTGGCGGGCACCACGGCGCTCTCGGCGTGCCTGGCAATCCGGCCTGGTCCGCTTATCCCGGCGCGGGCAGCGGGCCGCCGCCCAGGCGAAGGTCGGGGCTCTTGGTATCAAGTGGCGGAGGAGTCACCGATTCACGGCGGCTGTGTTCCTGTTCGAGCAGATCGGCCACCGTCGGGCGGGTCAGGGTTTCACCCTTCATGAGGCGATCGATGTCGGCCGTGTCGAGAGTTTCGTACTTGATCAGGGCCTTGGCGATGGCTTCGATATGATCGCGGTTGCCTTCCAGGAGTTTGCGAGTTTCCTCGTACAGCGTGTCGATGAGCTTCTTGACCTCCTCGTCGATGATCTTGGCCGTCTCTTCGGAATAGTCGCGCGTGGGGCCCATGTCGAAATAGTTCAGCTTCGAATCGTCATCGCCGTAGGAAATAAACCCGAGCCGCTCGCTCATGCCCCAGTCGCGCACCATGTGCCGCGCCAGGGCCGACGCCTGCTTGATATCACCGCTGGCGCCGGTGTTCACGTCGCCGGTGAACATCTCCTCGGCAATCCGGCCGCCGAAGCAGACCTTCATGAACGCGATGCACCATTTCCGGGATTGCGACATGCGGTCTTTTTCCGGCAGGGCCATGGTGGCGCCGCCGTAATTGCCGCGGGGGATGATCGTCACTTTGTGGATGGGATCGGCGTCCTTGTTGAGATATTGGACGACGGCGTGGCCGGCCTCGTGATAGGCGGTGGCCACTTTTTCCTTTTCGTCGATGACGCGGCTCTTGCGGGCGCGTCCCCAGCGGACCTTGTCGCGGGCTTCCTCGAGATCGTCCATCTCGATGAAATCCTTGCCCGCCAGCGTCGCGCCCAGAGCCGATTCGTTGATGATCGCCGCCAGGTCGGCGCCGCTGAATCCCGGCGTGGCGCGGGCCAGACGCATGAGATCGACATCCGGCCCGAGCTTCACCTTGCGGCTGTGGACCTTGAGGATTTCCATGCGGCCCTTGATGTCCGGAAGCGGAACGTAAATCTGCCGATCGAACCGGCCGGGGCGGGTGAGCGCGGGGTCGAGCACGTCCACGCGGTTGGTGGCGGCGCAGACGATGACCTGATCGTTGGTATCGAAGCCGTCCATCTCGACGAGGATGGCGTTGAGGGTCTGCTCGCGTTCGTCGTGGCCGCCGCTGCTGAATCCGCTGCCGCGACGACGCCCGACCGCGTCGATTTCATCGAGGAAGACAATGCAGGGGCTGTTGTCTTTGGCCTGTTTGAAGAGATCGCGCACGCGGCTGGCCCCCACGCCGACGAACATCTCGACGAAATCCGAGCCGCTGATGGAAAAGAACGGGCAATCCGCCTCGCCGGCGATCGCCTTGGCCAGAAGTGTCTTGCCCGTACCCGGCTCGCCCACCAAGAGCACGCCGCGCGGAATCCGCCCGCCCAGTCGCTGGAACTTCTTGGGATTCTTCAGGAACTCGACGATCTCCATCACCTCTTCCTTGGCCTCCTCGATCCCGGCCACATCGTCGAAGGTGACGTTGGTATGCTCCTTGGAATTGATCCGGTGCTTGCTGCGTCCGAACTGGCCCAGCATCCCGCCCGAGCCGGCGCTGTTCCGCAGATTCCGCAGCAGCACGAACCAGACCAATCCGATCAGGATGATCCAGGGCAGAAACGGCAGCAGGAAGTTGTTGATGAAGACCTGGCCGTTGTCGGCGTTGATCCGGGCGTTACCGGCTATCCCCATCAGAAAGATCAGATATTCGCCGTTGGCCAGCAGACCCGAGTTATACGTCACGCGGAAATGCTGGACGGGGCCTTCGGGCTGGAGATTCTCGATCGCCTTCAGTTCGCCGGTGATGTCATCACCTTCGATGGTGAACGACGCGACCTTGTCCTCTTTCAAGAGGTTTTGAAACTGGTTGATATCGATGCCCACCGCACGGCGCGAATTGCCGCTGAGATAGAATCCCAGCAAGGCGACGGCGGCGGCGACGGCCAGAAAGGACGCCATCACGCCGCGCCCATAACGCATTCCCGGCGACCCGGTCGGTGTGCGGCCGTTGCGTCGCGGTTGTCGATCGGGGGGCTGTTCTTCTGCCATAGCGTCGTTCCTGAACCCGCTTTATACAGGCTGGCGGGGCCTTATGTAAAATGAGACGGCCGGATTCCGCGCCGATTCATCCCGGCCCGATCGGGTCTGCCAGCGTATCCTACGTCGGGCCGTGGGCTGTTTTCCATCCTCGCACTCTACGCGAACCGCTGTCCATCGGCCGCTTGTTGGTCATCATCGTCCATCGACGGTTTCATCTTTCCCCCAGGGCGCCTGCAAAGATCGCGTTATTTCCAGCGCCAGCCGCTCCACGCCTTCCTGAGAGGCATCAAACTGCGCCTCGCCCAACGTCGGATAATACGTCGTGCTCTGCTCAAAGTTCCGCACTTCCTTGAGGATTCGCCCGGTGCGAATCTCCTTCCACGTGTAATTCACGGTAATGGAATACAATTGTTCCTGCGGCAGGGCGGAGTTGGGATCGAGGCTCAGCGTACCGGCCCTGATCGACGCGATTTCCCCTTCCAGAACGGTATCCGCCCGCTCCATCGGCACAACCTTATAAGGCGTGTGCGATTCGATATCGCTGATCACCGCCTTGGTCAGGGCAAATTCCACGTCGCGATGAAAATCGCGATTGGTGAAGATCGGCACGGCCACCGTGTGGATGTTCTCCCGGTACAGCGACCCCCACCGATAACCGCTGGTCGGGGCCGGTTCGCTGCCATTGACCGAATACCCGCATCCGGCCGGCAGGGCGAAACATGCGGCCACGCACAAACGCATGACCCAATGCGCCACCGCGCGGGGCATTGTCAAACGCACGGGTGCCGAAATTCTTTTCCTTTCCCTGTACTCAGAGCGCAAGCGCATTCCCGGGCGACTACCTTTTCTTCCTCCCCATGTACTCAGGGGGAGGATTGAGGTGGGGGTTCTTCGCAAGCGGCTCTGCAGGGTCGAAGCCGCGACCAAGCCCGTCGCGGTTAACCCCCACCCAACCCTCCCCCTGGGTACAGGGAGAGGGGGAAAGAACCAGTCCATCCGCGCCGCGCGTGCCAGGCGGCTGTCGATCTGTGGGCGGCGTGTGCTCATGGCTGCTGCGGGAACGGCTGGGTGCTGGGCGCATATCCGTTTCCCAGTGGCGGCCTGGGACCGGCCTGGGCGCTGGCGGGCAGCCGGCTCAGGTTCTGCCGGGCGGTGTTGGCCTCCGGGGAATCCGGATACGTTTCGATCAGAAACCGATAGTGGAACGCCGCCCCGGCCGGATCGTGGACGCGCTCGTAATATTCGCCCGTGAGGAGAATCTTGCGGGCACAATCAATGTCGATGCGTTCGATCACGCCGGCCACGTTTTCGCGTGCAGCCAGGTCGGGATAATCTCGCATGTACTCGACAAGTTGCGCCCGGGCGTCGACGAGCATGGTCGCGTCGAATCGCACGCCCCGGAATTGCGCCAGCGCGCTGTACGCCCGCCGCAGCCGCGCGTACGGTACATCCTTCGACCGCGGGAAATCCCGTGCGAACGCGCCGTAGGCATCGGCGGCCAGATCGAAATCCGACGTCGAAAAATAATAATCGGCCGTCTTCATCAACGCCCGCTCGGCCAGATCCGAACCGGGCGAACGCTCCTGGATCCGGAACAGCATCTCCAGCGCTTCGGAAGTTGCCGGAAAGATCGCCAGGCCCAGGGCCTTGAGCTTGTGGCCGTTGAGATAGTCAACCGCGATATCGAATTGCTTTTCCTGCGCCGCCGAATACAGCGAGCTGCCCGGGTATTTGTCCATCAGCTCGTCCAGGTAATAGAACGCGGTGATGCGATCGTCCTGTTGATATTCCGCGTCCGCCAACAGCCACACGCACCGATCCCGCGACGGCGAAGTCTTGTTCGCCTTGTCCCAGGCCAGGAGAATCTTATAGGCCTTATCCGACATCCCGCCGTGATCGAGCATCGCCTGGGCCTTATCCAATTCCGGCTCGGCGATGGGCCGGGTCGAAGCCTGCGTCGTCGGCACCGGCGGTGGCGGCAGCAACTGCCAATTTCCGCCCGGCGTGTAGACCCACGTCTGCGGCTGTGTGGCCGGCGCTGGTTGTGTCGATGCGACTGGCTGTGTTGATGCAACCGGCTGAACGGTGGGCGCCGGCACAATCGCCTGGCCCCGGCCAACACTCCCGCACATCAGAATCCCCGCCGCAATCCATTGCCAGGTTCTCCACCGCATGGCCCGATTCTACAGGAGAAACGCACGCCGAATCCAGAGACCCTGACACGTTCATCACATTATTCGCTATAGTGTGCCGAACGTGCCACCGAGCGACCCCCCAAGCAACGGCCCGCCGAATGTTCATCCCCTGGACTATGCCCCGCGCCCGCCGCACGGACGACATTGGCTGCGGCGATTGACCTTGTGGACGCTTGGGGCGGCCGTCGTATTGCTATGCATCGCCTTCGGACGGCAGGCCTGGACTCAGGCGGTTGTGCTTTACTGGCAGCGTCAATGCCTCGACTACCCAAACACCGGGCAGCCGGTGAGTTTCGCGCCATCCGCAGCCGGCCAGCCAAGCGCCTGGGCGAGATTTCAATCCGCGACCGGCGCCCCGGCCGGCCAGCCCAACACATACTGCCTGTACCTGGGCCGGATGAACCGACCCGACGGCGTCCAGCGGCTGGTGTATGTCTACTTCTGCAATGTGTACAACGGTCCGCCCAAGACTCTGGTCGGAATCGCGTACGACGTGATCGACCCCGCGACACTGACCCGGCCGGCCAAATCCCTGGCCGACGACATGGCCGGTGATTTCGTCCTGGGCGTGGCGTCGCCGACCAACAACCCGGCCGTGCATGGCGCCATCCTCGATCCAACTGATCCGTCGCATTTCACGGTCCAGGTCGATCTCCTCTACGGCCGGACCAGCGTCCTGGACGGTTTTCTGGGCAACGACGACAAATTGCAGATCGAACAACGTCCCGGCTCCTGAACCGCCCCGCCGTTCGCCTCCGCGTGTTGCCAGTGGCCAAAAGGTGGAGGGCCAGAGTGCATGGCCCATTACCCGATCCCTTTGTTCGACCCCTTTGATTTAGAGCAGTTCGGTCAGGTCGTTGACAATGGCATCGGCCTGGTTTTCGGTGGCGGCGGCGAGGGCATCGGAACGGCGGGTGACGCCGGTCAGCGTGAGGATCGTGCGCATGCCCAGGCGCTTGGCGCCGCCGATGTCGGATTCGAGGTTGTCGCCGATCAGGAGACAGTCGCGCGGGGCGACGCGGATGCGGCGGCAAAGTTCCAGGAAAAAGTAATCGTGCGGCTTGCCGCAGTAGACCGGCTGGGCATTGGCGGCATAGCAAAGCATGCTGGTCAGGGCGCCGGAGCCGAACTCCAGGCCCCGCGCGCTGGGATACATGCGGTCGGCGCAGATGCCGACCGGCACGGCACCGTGACGCACAAGCAGCAGCGCCATGCGCTGGCGCGGTTCGGTGGCCATCACATTGGCCGGAGCCCCGACGATCACGGCGTCGCATGGCTCATCGGCGGATTGCACCCAGGTGACCCGGCCGTCGAGAAGCTCTCGTATGCCCTCGGTGGCCAGATTGAAAATTCGCGGGCGCTTCGAGCCGTCGGACGAGCCAAAGCGATCCAGAACATAATCCGCGGCGGCGACGGCGGCGGTATAGATCTGCTCCGGCTGGAGGTCGATGTCCATGTTCGACAATCGCTCGATGACGCGCTGGGGGCTGGTGGTGCTGTTGCTGAGGCAGGCGAAGGGGATCGGCCGCCGGCGCAGGGCGCGGACCAAATCCGCCCCGCCGGGCAGGGCGTCGTCTTCGTGATAGAGTGTGCCATCCAGATCGAGCAGGACGGCGCGGCAGCCGTTGAGATCGAGCTTCATCGGGCCCCGATCCCGCGCAGGGCCATGTTCAGGGCATCGACGTTGCTTGCCAGGCGTTTGGCCTCGGCGACGTCGATGAGTTGCTTGGAGAAGAGCTCGGTCAGGTGCTGATCGAAACCCTGGCTGCCGCCCTCTTTGTTGCCGACCGTGCCCTTGAGCTTGTCGAATTCGCCGTCGAGAATGTACTTCTTGACGATGGGGGTCGCCATCATGATCTCGACAACGGGGATGCGCCCCTTGCCCTCGCGGCGCTTGGCCAGGCGCTGGCTGATGACGGCGATGAGGTTCATGCCAAGCTGCGTCTGTTGTAGAACTTTCTGGGCGGGATCGAACAGCGAAACCATGCGTTCGACGGTCATGGCCGCGTCGGTGGCGTGAACGGAACTGAAGACCAGGTGGCCGGTATCGGCGGCGCGGAGGGCGGTGGTCAGCGAAAACGAATCGCGGATTTCGCCAATGAGGATGACGTCGGGATCCTGGCGCATCATCGAGCGGAGGGCGGTTTCGTAGCTGTCGGAATCGGTGCCGACCTCGACCTGGCTGACGAGGCACTTGATGTTGTCGTGCTGGTATTCGACGGGGTCTTCGATGGTGATGATGCGTTCGGCGCGGGTGCGGTTGATCTTGCCGATGAGGGCGGCCTGCGTGGTGGTTTTGCCGCAGCCGGTGGTGCCGGACACGATGACCAGCCCGCGGTGATGGTTGGCCAGGCCTTCGATCTGAGGCGGCAGGTTCAATTCCTCGAAGCTGGGGATCTTGGTGACGATGCGGCGCATGACGATCGCCCAGCGCGAGCGGCTGTGGAAAATGGCCACGCGAAAGCGCGTGGGGATGTCGTGCGGCGCGTAGGCGCAATCGACCGCCCCGTGCTTGGCCAGCAGTTCCTTGTGGGCCTCGTCCTTGAGAATCTGATCGACGTATTCCTGCATCTGCGCATCGCCGGGCGCGGGACAATCCAGGAACCGGATGCGGCCGTCAACGCGGATCATGGGCACCGACCCGGCCTGAAGATGGACGTCCGAGCCGTTGGCCTTGATGCAGGTCTTGAGGAAATCGTGAAGAGCCAGGCGGCGTTCCTCGACGTGGATTTCGGGCTGTGCGGCATCGCGGTCGCTGTCGGCCGGGCCCGGTGTGCCGGGCGCTGTAAATTGCGTGTTGGACGTGGACATAAAGCGCATCACCTTTCGGAGGTCTGATCGCAACTCGCCGGCATTATAATCCAAAAGGCGGATTATTTCATGATGCGGCGCGCGTTGCCGAATCGACTGGGGCCGCCGCCAGGTCGGGCGTCATTGCCTCGCCGCCGCGCACGACCGCCGATGCCGGCAGCAGCACGGTAAAGGTCGAGCCATTGCCCGGCTGGCTTTGTACCTGAAGGCTCCCGCCGACCGCGGCAACCAGTCTCCGGCAGATGGCCAGGCCCAGTCCGCTTCCCGTGCTGCGCTCGCGCTCGGTATTGGGGCGGCGAAGCTGGAAGTATTCGTCGAAGATCTTCTCCTGAAACTCGGCCGCGATGCCGATGCCCGTGTCGCTGACTTCCAGGGCCACCTGCCCGTCATCGCGCAGGCCGCAATGCACATGGACGCGGCCTTTGTCGGTGAACTTGATCGCGTTGCCGATCAGGTTGGCCAGCACGCGCGCCAATTTCACGCGATCGCTGCGCACCACCAGTTCGCCGTCCAAGCCGTCGCAATCGAGTTGCAGGCCCTTTTGCTCGGCCACCACCTTCTGCTGGCGGCAGGCATCGGCAACCAGGGCGGCCAGATCGAATTTGGCGACCTGCGGATCGACCGGCCCCGCGTCCAGCCGGGTGAGATCCAGCACGTCGCTGGCCAGGGCCACAAGCGTCGCGGCACTCTTGTGCAGTTCGCGAGCCTGTTCGGCGATTTCTTCGCGGCCCTGCGGGTTGACCGCGGTTTGTTGAAGCAATTCAGCCAGAAGGCTGATGGCGTTGGCGGGGGTGCGGATGTCGTGGGAGGCGGCGGCGAGGAATCGCCCTTTGCGAAGGGCCTCGGCCTCGGCGGCGGCGCGGCGAATGGCCAACTCCTCGTTTTGCCTGGTCAGAACCTCCTGCCGCTGACGGCTCGATCGATAGTATATAATTGCCTGATCCGTCACCCAGGCCACGGCGATGATGTCAATGAGATTGACGGCCAACTGGCGGGGACTGGTCACTACGTTGTTCGGTGGCGCCAGCTTGGAATATGTGATGAGCCAGACGATCACCAGGACCAGGGCGGCACTCCAGACCGGCACGCGCCGCCGGGCCAGACCCATGAGCACGATCGGAACCGCCGGCGCGATGCGAACGATGTTCTCGATGCGGCAGAAAACCGTTGCGCCGACCAGGACGATCCACGCCGCCAGCCACCAGTCGAAGAACCGCATGCGTGATGACGATGATTGCAGTGCTGCCGAGTTTGCGGCCATCATGCACTTCCCAGGCAATTAGCCTCACAGCGGCCCAGGCATGGCGGCCGCGGCGGGCGATGCGTCGATCCGGCGTCCCACGATCGACGCCGAGCCCGTTTCAAACCGCCCAAGTTGTAGGTGATCGCGGCGGAAACTGCAAGATGGACAAAAATAATTGCACTATGCAACTATCGATTCCACCCGCAAAAAACAGGCCGAATTCGCATTTTCGAAGTTAATCGCCACACTTTTCCAGCAAAATACCCGATATTGTGATTGAAGTTGGCCGCCGAGGTACGCTAGAATATCACAGTCTTGCGCGGGAGGCTTATATGCGGCTTGGGCAGATCAATTCTCTGGCGTGCGCGACAATGTTCGTGGTCTTTTCCCTGTGTGCCGCGGGCGGCAGTTCGGCCGCGACCAAGGTGCTGGTTTTGCCACTGCGATCCGTCGGCGAACCCGGGCATTACGACTGGATCTCCCAGGCCATCGCCGAAGACCTCCAATCCGAAGCGAGGCAGAATTCCAACGTGCAGGTGCTCTCGACGCCGTCGGGCTCGATCGAGGCAACGGCCGAAGCATCCCAGGCGGCCGGCAAGCAGGCCGGCGCTGACATCACCATCTTCGGAACCTTCCAGGTTGTCAGCGACATGCTGCGGGTCAACTGCACGGCGATCGATGCCAACGGACAAACGCTGACCAGCCCGGCGGCCACCGGCGCGGTGCGCGACCTCTTCGTGATCGAGGACAAGCTGGCGGCGGAGATCAACCGGGTGCTGCCGCCGCGTCCCGGCGCCGACGCCTCGGCGACGACCCAGCCCCCGGCGCCTTATCCCTATACCAATCCGAACATGATCACGATCCCCGGCCTGATCGATACCACACCGGCCGGCGCCGCGCCGGCGCCGGCGCCAACAGGCCAGGCGAACGACACGTTCTATTATCCGGCAACGTCACAGGTGTATTACCTGCCGGAATACAGCATGCCGCCGGTCTATTACCCCGAGGCGCCGTCCTATTGCTATACCACGTGGGAACCGTTCTACGACGATTTCTATCTGGTTCCGGGCCTGACGTTCTACGGCGGCGTGGGCTATGTCGGCGGCGGCGGCCTTGATCGCGGCCGATTCCGCATAAATGGCAACGTCGGAATCAACGGCGGCGGCTTCAGCGGCGGCCGCTCAACGGGATCCATCAATCGGCCCACGCAAGCCGGCATTCTGCGTCCGCCGCTTCCGCCCTGGGGCAACGCTCCCACGCCGCTGGGATTTCGCTCGACGCCGCTGGGCGCCGGCGGCAACCCCGCTCATTTGGGCGGAGTCGGCGGACTGGGAGTTGGACGAAGGTAATCGCTCAGCAACATTCATTATGGACAAGGACACTCTTCTGGCCGTTGTCGATCTCTCGCGCACGCGACTTCTGGCCACGTTGGATACCATCGAGAAAAGCGGCCAGGATCTGGCGAAGGTTCTGGCATGGCGCCCCGGTCCCGGCCGTGCCCATATCGCCTGGCAGGCCATGCACTGTGCCGCCACGCACGACCGCTACCTCAATGCCACATTGCTGAAACGACCCATGGCCGACGACTCCCTGGTCGCCAGCTTCGCCGGCGGCTCCGTGCCGTCCGACAGCAACGTGCCGGACCTGCCCACCATCCGCGCCAAGCTGGCCGCCACTCTCGAGCCGTTCAGGAAATACCTGATGGAACAATCGGCGGCGAGTCTGGAGAATTCCATGCCCGGCCCCGGCGGCAAGCCGCGCACTCTGGCCGAAACCTGCATGATCCTGGCCTGGCACGAAGCGCACCACCAGGGCCAGATCCATCTCACCTGGAACCTGTACCGGGCGGCGCACGGTTTGACATGATGCAACAACATGATTGCCCTTTGCCGCCACCGCGTAAGTTTTTGAGATGGGCCAATTTGTTTCGGTGCGATGTGTGATCCTATAGTCCGTTCGCTATGCCGGCTCGATCCTCATGAGGATCCATGCCTATAATGGTTCCGAGGCGCGCCACCGTCGGGCCGTCTCATGCGACTTTCAATCGCCTTAAGGAGATGTGATGTCCATTTTGTTGACTGAAAAAGCGGCCGGGGAAATCAAGACGATTATTACCGGCCAATCGCTTCCCACGGAAACCCGGCTGCGCGTCGGGGTCAAGGGCGGCGGATGCAGCGGGTTCACGTACATGCTCGATCTGGTCGAGGATGGCCCCGGCGAGGAAGATCAGGAAATGGAAAGCCAGGGCGTCAAGATCGTCGTTGACCAGCGCTCGCTGCTCTATCTGGAAGGCACGGAGATCGACTACAAGAGCGGCATCATGGGCAGTGGATTCGTCTTCAAGAATCCCAACGCCACCAGCAGTTGCGGCTGCGGAAGCAGCTTCAACGCCTGACGCCCGCGGGCTGTGAAAAAGTCCACGGACGGCAATCGGTGGGCACATCGCCACGTAAACAGATTATTTCTGGCGCAGCCCGTGCGCCACAACCCTCTATTGCATAAAGTCTTGTGGTAACCCACGGGCAATTCGTCGACTTTTCCACCCTTGCGAAACCCCCGCCTTGCTGACATAGGCGGGACTTTATGCTATCATCTCGTTGAGACGCAGTCTCAGGAAGGCTCTGGGCCCGGAAAGCGGCGTTCGATCCCTTCCCGTGACAACTGGTCGGAAAACGCCATGCCCACAGAAACTACCGAAATCGAGTCCCTGGCCAACCAGGCCTACAAATGGGGCTTTGTCACCGACATCGCGGCCGATTCCGCCCCACCCGGCCTCAACGAGGAAATCATCCGCTTCATCTCCCTCAAGAAAGGCGAGCCGGATTGGATGCTCCAGTGGCGGCTGCGCGCCTATGCCCACTGGCTCAACATGACCACGCCGCACTGGGCCCGCGTCACCTATCCGCCCATCGACTATCAGGCCACGATCTATTATTCCGCACCCAAGCCCAAGAAGAAAAGCATCGATGAGGTCGATCCCGAGCTTCTGGCAGCATACGAGAAACTGGGAATTCCCCTCAACGAGCGGGCTGCCCTGGCTGGCGTCGAGGTGGCCGTCGATGCCGTCTTTGACTCCGTTTCCGTCGCCACGACGTTCAAGGAAAAGCTGGCCGAAGCCGGCGTCATTTTCTGCTCATTCGGCGAGGCCGTTCGCGAGCATCCCGAGCTTATCCGCAAATACATGGGCTCGGTCGTGCCCTATTCCGACAACTATTACGCCACGCTCAACAGCGCCGTCTTCACCGACGGCAGTTTCTGCTATGTCCCCAAGGGTGTCCGATGCCCGCTGCCGCTGAGCACCTATTTCCGCATCAACGCCAAGAGCACCGGCCAGTTTGAGCGCACGCTCATCGTCGCCGAGGAAGGCGCCAGCGTCGAATACCTCGAAGGCTGCACGGCCCCGATGCGCGATGAAAACCAGCTTCACGCCGCCGTCGTCGAACTCGTCGCCATGGACAACGCCACCATCAAGTACAGCACGGTGCAGAACTGGTATCCCGGCGACAAGAACGGCCGGGGCGGAATCTACAACTTCGTCACCAAGCGCGGCGCCTGTCGCGGCATAAACAGCAAGATCACCTGGACGCAGGTGGAAACCGGCTCGGCCATCACCTGGAAATATCCCGGCTGCATCCTCCAGGGCGAGAACAGCGTCGGCGAATTTTATTCCGTTGCCGTCACCAACAACCATCAGCAGGCCGACACCGGCACCAAGATGATCCACATCGGCCGCAACACCCGCAGTACGATCGTGTCCAAGGGCATCAGCGCCGGGTTTGGACAGAACACGTACCGCGGGCTGGTGAAAGTCCTCAAGGCCGCCGCCAACAGCCGCAACTACACCCAATGCGATTCGCTTTTGCTGGGCGATAAATGCGGGGCGCACACCAATCCCTACATCGACGTGCGCAACACCACCAGCCGGGTCGAGCACGAGGCCAGCACCAGCAAGGTTGGCGAGGACCAGCTTTTCTATTGCAAGACGCGCGGCATCGCCCTCGAGGATGCGGTGAATCTCATCGTCAACGGGTTCTGCAAGGAAGTCTTCCGCGAATTGCCCATGGAATTCGCCGTCGAGGCCCAGAAACTCCTCAGCGTCAGCCTCGAAGGAAGCGTCGGTTAACGGATTACGGAGCTATCGCCACATGAGCCTTCTGGAAATCTCCAATCTTCATGCCCGAGTGGCCGCACCCGGCGGCCGTGATATTCTCAAGGGCGTCAACCTCACCATCAACGCCGGCGAGGTTCACGCCATCATGGGAAAGAACGGCTCCGGCAAGAGCACACTGGCACAGGTTCTGGCCGGCCGCGAAACCTACGAGGTCACCGATGGCACGGTCCTCTACGACGGCCGCGATCTGCTTGAGCTTTCCGCCGAGGAACGCGCCCGCGAGGGGATTTTTCTCGCCTTCCAGTATCCCGTCGAAATCCCCGGCGTCAGCACCCGCTACTTCCTCAAAGCCGCCGTCGATGCCGTCCGCAAGCATCGCGGCCTCTCCGAACTGGACAGCGCCGAGTTTCTCGATATCGTCCGCCAGAAGATGGCTCTGCTCAAGATTGACCACAGCTTCATCAGCCGCGCCGTCAACGAGGGCTTCAGCGGCGGCGAAAAGAAACGCAACGAGATCTTCCAGATGGCCGTCATGGACCCGCGCCTGGCCCTGATGGACGAAACCGACAGCGGCCTGGACATCGACGCCCTCAAGATCGTCGCCAATGGCGCCAGCACCCTCCGCGCCCCGGACCGCGCCATCCTCGTCGTCACCCACTATCAACGGCTCCTCAATTACATCGTGCCCGACGTCGTCCATGTCATGATGGACGGCCGGATCGTCAAATCCGGGGACAAGTCGCTGGCCCTGCAGCTTGAGGAAAAGGGTTACGACTGGATTGAAAAAGAGGTCGCCGCGTCGACCGCCGCATTGGCATAAGGACATGGACAAGCCGACAATGACGCAGGTTGCCGACAAGATCGAATCCACAGCGCCGCGGGCCGCCCACTATTCCGCGACCGCCGCCAGCCCGCGCGGCGATGTTCCCGCATGGATGGCCTCGATGCGTGCCGCGGCCGCCGATCGCTTCGACAGCGTCGGCTTCCCCGCCACCACCGACGAGGAATGGCGCAACACCAATGTCAGCCCGATCACCAAAACGCGATTCTCGCCCGCTCCGACGGAAATATCCCACGCCGCCGGCGAGCTGGCTGATCGATATCGCTTCGGCGGCGACGCTATTGAACTGATTTTCGTCAATGGCCGGCTCGCCCCGCGACTGGCTTCGCAGCCGCGCCTGCCCGCCGGCGTGCGCATCGCCAGCCTCGCCGCTTCCATCGAATCCGATTCCGCCCTCATCCGCTCGGCACTGGGCAAACACGCGACCATCGATTCCAGTCCCTTCGTCGCCCTTAACACCGCCTTCGTCGCTGACGGCGCGTTTGTCCATATCGCGGCCGGCGCCGAACTCAATCGCCCCATCCATCTCCTGTTCATCTCAACGACCGGCGAGAAACCCTCCGTCTGCCATCCGCGCGTGCTGGTAATAGCCGATCAAAACGTGCAGGCATCCCTTGTCGAAACCTACGTCGGCCCGGCTGGAACCTATTTCACCAACGCCGTCACCGAAATCGTTCTTGGCGACAACTCCCGCATGGATCATTGCAAGTTCCAGCAGGAAGGCGCCGATGCCCTGCACATGTCGGCAACCAACGTGCATCTGGCCCGCTCCGCCACGTTCATCTCCCACAGCGTCACGCTCGGCGGACTGCTCACGCGCAACGATCTGGCGGTCTGCCTCGCCGGCGATGGCGCTGAAGCCACGCTCAACGGCCTGGTCGTTGCCGCCAATCACCAGCATGTCGATAACCACATTTTCCTCGACCACGCCGCCACCAACTGCCCCAGCCACGAAATCTACAAACACGTGCTGGCCGACAAATCCACCGGCGTCTTCAAGGGCAAGATCCTCGTCCGACCCGGCGCTCAAAAGACCGACGCCAAGCAAACCAGCAAGTCGCTTCTCCTGAGCGACGATGCGACCATGCACTCCCAGCCGGCCCTGGAAATCTACGCCGATGATGTCAAATGCACCCACGGCTCAACCATCGGCCCGGTCGATGATGAACTGGTCTTCTATCTCCAATCACGCGGCATTTCCAAAGCGGCCGCGCATCATCTCCTGACCTACGCCTTTGCCGCCGACATCACCCGCCGCATCCGCGTCGAACCGGTCCGAAAGCGCGTCGAGGATTTCCTCGCCCGCCAGCACGATCTGCCCCTGGATTTCCGCATTACCGAAACCGGCACCCATGACGAAAAGAGCCGCTGATATCGCCGTCGCCGCCCCGCCGTCCAAACCGGCCGCCGCGTCCCTTCCCCACGCCGCCGCGACCGCTCAACTCGACGTCGCCGCTTTGCGCCGTCAGTTCCCCATCCTTGCCAAGCCGGTTCATGGCAAGCCGCTGGTCTATCTCGACAACGCCGCCACCACGCAGAAGCCCCAGTCGGTCATCGACGCCGAAAGCGATTATTACCAATCCCACAACGCCAACATCCATCGCGGCGTCTATTCGCTCAGCCAGGATGCCACCGCACTTCACGAACGCGCCCGCACCACCGTTCGTCGCTTCATCCACGCGGCCGAAGATCGCGAAATCATCTTCACACGCAGCGCTACCGAGAGCATCAACCTCGTCGCCGCCAGCTTCGGCTCGCAGGTTCTTCGCAAGGGCGACCAGATCCTCATCACCGGAATGGAACACCATTCCAACATCGTCCCCTGGCAACTCATCGCCCAGCGCACCGGCGCCATCCTCCGCGCAGTTCCATTCTCCGACAGCGGCCAGCTCGATCTGGACCAGTACGAAAAACTGCTGACCGACAACACCCGCATTGTGGCCCTGGTGCATCTCTCCAATTCGCTCGGCACGATCAATCCCGTCAAGTCGATGATCGAACTGGCCCATCGTCAGGGCGCGACGGTCCTCATCGACGGCGCCCAGTGGATCGCGCACGGCCCCACCGACGTGCGCGACCTCGACGCCGATTTCTATGCCTTCTCCGGCCACAAGATGTACGGCCCCACCGGCATCGGGGTGCTCTACGGTAAGGCCAAACTTCTCGATGCCATGCCCCCTTATCAGGGCGGCGGCGATATGATCTCTTCCGTCACCATCGAAGAAACCACCTACAACGACCTGCCGTACAAATTCGAGGCCGGAACCCCCAACATCGCCGGCGCCATCGGGCTGGCCGCGGCCATCGACTTCATCAACTCGATTGGCCTACCGCGCCTGGCCGCCCACGAAAAGCAGCTCTTCGATTACGCGACATCACGACTGGCCGCCGTGCCCAATCTCCGTATCATCGGCACCGCCCCCGGCCGCGCCGCCGTTATTTCGTTTCTCCTGGGCGACATCCATCCGCACGACATCGGCACGATCCTCGACGGCCAGGGCATCGCCGTCCGCACGGGGCATCATTGCTGCCAGCCGGTCATGGATCGCCTTGGGATTTCCGCCACCGCGCGGGCGTCTTTGGGCGCTTACAACACGAAGGATGATATTGACGCGTTGGTAGCGGGGCTGGACAGCGTTATCAGGATGTTTGCAGCATGAACGACACCAACGACCTGGACGACCTCTACCAGGACCTCATCCTCGAACATACGCGCAAGCCGCGCAATTTCCGCGACATGCCCGATGCCGCGCGCCACGCCGATGGCCACAACCGCCTCTGCGGCGACAAACTCCGCCTTTACGTCAAGCTCGATAACGGCATCATCACCGATGCCAGCTTCAAAGGCGCCGGCTGCTCCATTTCCACCGCCAGCGCCTCCATGCTCACCGACGCCATCCGCGGCAAGACCGTCGCCCAGGCCGAAAGACTCTACGCCGATTTCCATCACCTGCTGACCGATCCGACCCCACCGGATGATTGCGGCAAATCGCTCGGCAAACTGGCCGCGTTCAGCGGAGTGCGCAAATTCCCCGTGCGCGTCAAATGTGCCACGCTTGCCTGGCACACGCTCCATGCCGCCCTGGCCGCGGCAAGTGCGCCCGACTCCGAACCAGCCCCGATTTCCACTGAATGACCCATGCACGATGGAAGCGAAATCATCTCCCCCGACGCCCCGGCCGCTTCCCCTCCTACCACCTCGCCCTGTACTCAGGAAGAGGGCAGGGGTGAGGGTTCTGCCGCACCTCTCAAGCCGTCTTTGCCCATTCACCTGAACGTCCTTCCGCCGGTTCACAAGCCCGCCGCCCCGCCGGCGCCCAGCGCGCCCGCACCCCCGCCACCGCCACTGCTCCCCGAGCCGGCCAAGAGCATGCACACATCCACGCCGGATTTGCCGCAGAATCAGCGGGCTCTGGAGGCGATGGTCGTCGAAGTGCTCCGCACCATTTACGACCCGGAGCTTCCCGTCAACATCTACGATCTGGGCCTGATCTACGGCATCGCCATCGACCCAACCAACCACGTGCTGGTTCGCATGACGCTGACCTCACCCGGCTGCCCCGTGGCCGGTTCGCTGCCGATTCAGGTCCAGCAGCGCATCCGCTCGATCCCCGAGGTCACAGACGTCCAGGTCGAACTGGTCTGGGATCCCCCCTGGGACAGGACGCGCATTTCCGAAGCCGCACTGCTCGATCTGGGAATGCTTTGACACAATGCACAATGGACAATGGATAATTGATAATGAGGGAGGCTCTTCTTCATTGTCCATTCTCAATTATGCATTATCCATTGTTTTTTCATCGCGCCGCGAACAACTGCGCCGCGATGTAGCCCAGGTAAATCAACATCAGTGCCCCGCCCTCCAGCCAACCGGGCGTCCATCGGCCCAGCCCCCACGGCATCAGCATCACCCCCAGCACCACCAGCAATACCGTGTCGATCCGCCAGGAGCTCATCGGATAACCGATCGCCTTCGCCCCGCCGGGCGGCGGCACTGAAGCCGCCCCGGCGTCCGATGGCTCGGTCGCGGCGGGCGCCGTGGTCACAGTGGTTGCCGTCGTGGGCGCAACGCTCGACCTGGTCGTTGAATTCTCCTGATCCGGATCCCATGTCGGCAGATCGGTCACCGGCGCGTGCGGCGGCTCCGGGAGCAAATGACTGGCCAGCGTAACCGGCCGCAACA
Source organism: uncultured Tepidisphaeraceae bacterium (assembly GCA_964420285.1). Lineage (GTDB taxonomy): Bacteria > Planctomycetota > Phycisphaerae > Tepidisphaerales > Tepidisphaeraceae > CAYQTE01. Next base: position 22,937 of record CAYQTE010000004.1, on the reverse strand, counting down.
TGCCCGCCGAGACCGGGTACCACAACAAGGCCGTCAACGGCAGCAGCAGGCACAGATTCAGCAGCACGACTCCCACCAGACTGCTCATGGCCGCCGGTCCGCGTTTGCTTCCGCCCATTGTCGAACCCCACAATACCATCGGCGCCACCAGCAGCGGCGAGAGCACCATCACGATCACCAGTTGCCGTATATCCGCAACTTCCGCGGCGGCAAACCGCACCGTCCCCGTCGTCGCCGCCCACGCGCCGCTGAGCACCAAACCCGCCGCCAGGGCCAGTTGAACCCACTCCCAATCCCATGCTTCCGAGGTCTCATTCCCTCTCGCTGTGCTCAGAGGGAGGGTCAGGGTGGGGGTCGGATCGAGTAATGGCGTCGATGATGAAGAATCCTCGTCCGCTCCCCGCGCCGCCGGCGGCTCCTCCCGCCCCATCCACACGAACAGAAGCACTCCCCCTTCAATCAGCATCACAATCGCATCCAACCCCGTCACGCGCCCCGACATCCCGGCCAGCAGCGCCAGCAAACTGGCCGGTAGCACAAACGGCCACGCCCGCCGCAGCCTCGCCGCGATCGGCACCGGTTCCCCGGCCGATATCGTCACCCCCATCGCCAGCGACAGCGCCGCCACGGATGTTGAGAGAATAACCCCCATGGCGATCATCGGCTCTTCCAGCACGGTCGCCACAAGCGCCAACCCGGCGATGGGCAACCAGAGCGCAACCGCCGCCCTCCCCGGCGCCTCTTTTCGCCCGCGAACCAGCACACTCCCCGCCGCGCGCGACGCCACATATAGCGCCGCCGCCCCGCCAATCAGCAGCGCCGTCCCCCCCGCCCGCGATGACATTTCCGCCAACATCAACATCAACCCCGAGTGTCGGCCAAGGCCGGGGAATTGTAAAGCGGGTTCAGTTGGAAAGGCGATTTGGTCGCGGATTGCGGCCGATCGAACCGCTAAACTTGTGACCGTCCACTTCTACACGAGGTGACATCATGGCTCGGCAAGGCAAGCGAACCAGAATAGAATGATGGATTCACGCCGCGGCTTGTGTGGTGCGCGTGGACGTGGAGGCTATTGTTCCAGACGCTGACCCGTCGGAGCCTTGCCTGGAGCCACAGACCATTCGATTCCTCGACGAACTGCAAAGCAAGGCGGACCGCGGGTTGGTCAATGAGCTGGCGGCCGTGGGAGACGTGTACGTGCGACGCTCCGCATGATCCGATGCCTCATCGAAAGAGCCGCCCGACGCCGCCAACAGCACCGTCGCCGACACCCCCGGCGGCGCTGGGATCGACGATGGCCGCGGCGCTGGGGACAAAAGCATAAACCGCCAAGCGCCAAGAAGGGGGCAGCGGCAGCGCGGGAGAAATGGCGCCGGGGAGGTTTTTCGTTCTCACGCACTCTCGCTGAGCGATGCCGCAGAGCAGACAATTTTGAAGCAAGGATCACCGTCCGGCAGTCGCGGTTTCCACCGTCAGTCTTAAGCCGACCGCCTGCATCACGGCGACGAGAGTGGAAAGCCGCGGGTTGCCGCGGGTAGACAGCGCGCGATGGAGGCTCTCCCGCTGAATGCCGGCTGCCCTGGCGACCTTGGCAAACCCGCCGCGCGCCTCGGTAATTCGGCGCAAGGCGACCAGAAGTGCCTTCGGCTCGTCCGTATCTTCCAAGGCCGCCTTGAGATATTCAGCGGCGAATTCCGGGTCTTCACGAAGATGTTGAATCACTGCCTCTTCGTGTGAAATGGCCGGTTTGTATTTCATGGCTTGCCGATCCTTTGTTTGTAATCGTTCCAATACCCCACTGCCCGATCAATGTCCGCCGCTTGTTTCCGCTTGTCGCCGCCGCAAAGCAGCAGCAGGCACGTCCGCCCGGCCATCGCATAATAGACGCGGTAGCCGGGACCGTAGTCGATCCGCAGTTCCCACACGCCATCACGCAGCGGTTTGCAATCGCCGAAATTCCCGTCGGCCAGCCGGTCCATTCGCATGACGATCCGTGTCACCGCGCGAGCATCCCGCAAGCCATCGAGCCATTGCCGCACAACATCCCGGCCTGACTCGTTTATGTACCGCAGCAACTCCATCGCCCGTCTATGGTAACTTATACATCACCCATAGTCAATACCCCGCCGCGGAGAAATCGAGATCGCAGATAACCACCCAATCCCGCTGAAAAGGTCTTGACATCCAGCCCAGGTGCTTGGCGGTTTAATCGCATTTTCCCTTCAATCCACATTCAACTCCACGCTCTTGACATAGACCAGATCATCCAGCGACTGGCCCACCGTGCCTTTGTCGGTTTTGTGGAGGATGAACAGTTCGCTGCCCTTGGCGGTTTTGATGTACAGGGGAGCGGCGATGCCGCCGGTGACGGTTTGGCCGTTGGTGAGCGTCACCTCGTATTGCGTCTCGCGCGTGGGGTAGGATTTGCCGGTGTAGATTTTCACGTCGCTGCCGCCCTTTTCGAAGTTCCATTCCTGTTCCTGGCCCTCAGAAATGACCCTGGCCTTGATGGTCAGGATCGTCATCAGCGGCAGATCGTGATATTGCTTGGCCGTTTCGTCCCAGACGCGAACCGGCTGCTCGGCCGTCGTGGTGATGAAGCCGCTGATCCGCCGGCCGTCGCTGAGCGTGATGATGCCGTTCTGGCCTTCCTTGCTCAGCTCGGCCAAAAAGGGGTTGGACGGCTGCGTGCCAGCCGGTGCGGTGGCGGCGGCCGCTGTGGGTTGCGTTACCGGGCCGCGCGACAGGAGCCAGTCCATGAATGGATCCTGCGACGATGTCGATTGAGTGGCCGGTTGGGTGGTTGCGGCGTTGGATGCCGGATCGGCGGCTGGCAGGTTCAAGGGCGCGATCACCGTGGCGATGGCGATGACGAGGGCGAACATGATTCCCGTTGCAAGTGCATTTCCGCGTCGATTTTGCATGATGACCTCCCGCACGTTTCGCCCAGCCGCCGCTTCATCATAGTATACCATGCCATGACTGCGCCGGCCCAACCCCCACCCTGCGACAGTGCCCGACTTTTCGGGCGGCCGCCCTTTCCTCCTCTCCCTGTACTCAGGGGGAGGATAGAGGTGGGGGTTCTTCGCCAGCGGCCCTGCGAGATCGCCGCCGCGACCAAGGCCATAGCGGGCAACCCCCACCCAACCCTCCCCCTGAGTACAGGGAGAGGGGGTGAAAGGCCGCCCATCATCAATCTACCTGTGCGCGGAAAACCGCGCGGAGTCCTCTCTGTCCGTTGGGTGAGGGGGCCGCAATGATGCGCCGCCTGTCACACGAAGACCTGCCACCCGGCCGGTGGTGCATCGGAGTCAGTGGCGGGGCCGACAGTGTCGCGCTGCTCCGGCTGTTGCACGCGCGGGGCGATCTTCAATTGCACGTGGCGCACCTGGATCATCAGCTTCGCGGCGATGACAGCACCGGCGATGCACGATTTGTCGCGGCTTTGTGTACGTCAATGGGCATCCCGGCCACCATTGCCTTGCGGTCGGATATCGAATCCGCACTGCCCGACCCGCCGGCCAATCCGTCGGCACGCTATCGGGCGGCCCGGCTGGAGTTGTTCCGCCGGGTGGTGCGCGAACATCATCTGGGCGGCATCGCCTTGGCCCATCACGCCGACGATCAGGCGGAAACCATCCTGCAGCGGCTGATCCGCGGTAGTTCGATCGAAGGGCTTTGCGGCATGCGGCCGTGTACGACCATCGGCGACCTGCCCGTTTATCGCCCGCTGCTCTCGATCCGGCGGCAAACCCTGCGCGACTACCTGACCGGCATCCGCCAGCCGTGGCGAGAAGACGCCAGCAACGCCTCACGGCATTATCTTCGTAACCGCTTACGCCAGCTACTGGCAGGACGGCCGGAACTTATTGACGGCCTGTTGCGAGTTGCCAGGGCCGCACAGTCGGTCAGGCAATGGGTGTCGGATGTAACGCCGGCATTGGCCACAGCGACCGCGGACATGCCGATTGCGCAACTTACGGCCCTGCCAGAGCCGATTTCCCGCGAACTGGCTCGGCGCTGGCTGATTGGGGTTGGAGCGGCGGAGGCGTCGCTGGACGGCCGGTCGATCGGGCGGCTGCTGGAGATGGCCACCGACGCCGCCAGCCCCGGTCGGCAGGATTTCCCCGGCGGCATCCGTATTGCCCGGCGCTCAGGTCGGCTTCGGCGCGTGCAACTCGCGGGCATTTGAGGCATGATACAGTTGAAGAGCGTTTGACGGCGAGGGTGTATCCCGATCGAACGCAACATTTTACAGTGGCGGACGTTCAAAGGATGGCAGATCAGTTCGTCGCAAGCGGCGACAGCGGTACATATCAATTGGTGGCGCCCGCCGGGCCTCCCTGTACAAGGGTTGGATGCGATTGGCGTCGGAAGTTTGGGAAACATGGGCCAGCGCCCTGAACGGCATGCCCAGAAAGGCGAGAGCACTTATGCATGGAGGACTACACATTCATCGCAGACGCCGCGGTTTCACATTAGTGGAGCTGCTGGTCGTCATCGGAATTATCGCCCTGCTGATTTCGATGCTCATGCCCGCTCTGGCCAGTGCCCGCCAGAAAGCCCTCATGATGCAGTGCTTGTCCAACGAGCGCCAGATCGGCGTGTCGCTGATGGATTATGTCAACAACTGGAACGGCCATTTCTTCCCGCCGGGCATGGGCGCAAACGCAGCCGATCCCCCGCCGGCGACGACAAACGTATGGCCGTGCGTGGTTTTCGGGCGCAGCGATCCGCCCATCATGATGTGCCCGAACGATCCGGATGCCGGTTTCCTGCACTCGTACATCATGAACAATCATTTGAGCGACCACGACATCAAATACTGGTCGGGCGTCAATGCCCTGGCCGGCGTTACGCCCGACAAGATCATCGTCATGGGTGAAAAAGTGACGACGGAGATCGACTATTACATGGATCCGGGGGATTTTTCGCGCCTGACCGAGCCCTTCCGCCACGGCCCGGTGGGTTCAAATTACCTGTTCATGGACTGGCACGCGGAGCCCATGCTGCCGCCGATACCCGGAAAGACCTCGTTCGGTGCGGTCGATCCATGGGATTTGAACGATACGACGGGTGCCGGCACGAACCAGAATTGATGCGATCCCCGTCGGGTGTACCGCCCGCCAGTTCCACGGCTTGGGCAGGAGGTCGTACGCCTGGCGTTGAGAGTGCAAGTCGGCCCACCGCAACAATTTCCGCCTCTGGACGTCCTATAGTGGCGTGGCGATTCAGATCGTCGCCAGACCATAATCCGGGCGATTGAGGCGGCAACGCCCGCCGCGGCCATCGGTATAATGGTTGGACGCACGATGCGGCCGCTGTGTTTGGGAGCTGGAGGCCGATGCCACGGTTGGCAGGGCCAGAAAGCGGGTGTACTAATGCACGGACGAATTCCATCACGTTACCATGTGCGAGGCTTTTCACTCGTTGAACTGCTGGTCGTGATGGGGATCATATCGATGTTGATCTCGCTGCTCCTGCCCGCCCTGCAGCGAGCCAGGGCCGAGTCGATGCAGGTCCAGTGCATGTCCAATGAACGGCAGATCGGCCTGGCGTTGCTCGGATACACGTATCAATGGAACGGCTATCTCTTCCCCCCTGACATGGGCGCCCGCACCGGCGATACCGCGCCGGAATACCACAATGTCTGGCCGTATATTGTTTTCCAGAGCGATGCCCCGCCGATCATGTTCTGCCCCGCGGACCTGGACCCGTATTTCGAGCATTCCTATGTGCTGAACGACCATCTGCGCGATCATCAGATCAAGTATTGGGCCAACTCCTACTCCCTGCATGGGCTGACGCCCAGCCAGATCATCATCATGGGCGAAAAAGTCACTTCCGAAAAAGACTACTACATGGAACCCGGCGACTTTGACCGCCTGGTGGAAAAATACCGCCACGGCTACGCCCAGGGATCGAATTATCTCATGCTGGATATGCACGTGGAGACCATGCTCCCCAGCGAGGCTTGGGGCGCGATTGATCCGTGGGATCTGACCGACACATCCACGACATCAACCAGCCCCGTCGATCAATGACCGGATCGTACCTCGCTGCGGACTTGGGCCCGATTACCGGCTGACCGCCCTGCTCGAACCGAAGACGACGCCATGATAGACGCCAGCACGAAAATCGATCCCCAGCGCGGCGGCCGTCGGCAGACTGCCATCGTGATCGTCGCCGGCCTTCTACTGGCCGCCCTCATCGCCTGGGCAACGTGGAAGGCTGTTACCTACAGTTCCAGAGCGATCAAAATCGGCGTCCAGCCCCTTCCCGCGCTGGACATTGGAAAAGGCCGTGTGTGGATCACGCACGGCGAGAACAGCAACGACTGGGTCATTCACAGCACCGACGCCGCCGGCGTCAACATGATCGTCCACCGCAACGAGTTTCTGGGCCTGTATACCTACGAATTCCAATCGACGCGACTAAATCGTGGCGGAACGGCGGCAGGAGGACGCGGCGGCAATCGCTTTGGCGGCGGTGCTGCCGCCGGCGCCCGCGGGCAGGCGCAGGTGTCGCCCGCGATCACCAGCGTGCTCAGCCATGCCAAAGAACTCAAGTTGACCGATGATCAGAAGACCCAGATTTCCGCGCTGGATCTGTCCGATTTCCCGCTGGCCGCCATTGACAAGACCCAGAAGACGCACTTCCAGGACACCGCCATCCAGCAATGGCTCGACCTGCTGGCCGCCCCCGACGAGAAGGGCAAAACCACGGCCGAATGGGCCTTGCACAGCACACTCGAGACGATGGGGACGAAGCTGGCCGGGTTCACGCAATACCCCAACGCCATACTCGACGTCGACCTGTGCGATGGAGACAGTCCCATCCTGACGCCCGATCAGATCGTGATCTACCGCAAGATCGAGAAGCAGGCCACCACACCCGCCACAGTACCGGCTAACACGCGCGGCGGCGCCACTGGCAATCGCGGCACTCCCACCACCGCGCCGGCTGCGCGCGGCAACAATACCGGAAATCGCGCCGGCGCCACCACAGCGCCGGCTGCGCGCGGCAATGCGACAGGAAATCGCGGCAGCAATACGCCAGCGACCACGAACCGCGCCGGCGCTAGAACCGCCGCGCCGGCCGCGTCCACCCCGCCGCTGACGGCCCCGCGATCGGGCACCCCGGCCGCTTCCGCTCCGCCAACCCCCGCGGTACCGGCATCCCGACCGGCGGCCAATCCATGAGCCTTCATCGCTGGCTCGCACGCCTGAGCTTTTCGTTTTTCATCATCGCCTTCGTGCTGTTCTGGTATGATTACCAATTCACCCAGAATAACCCTCCCGCATCCGTCGCCACGCGCATCCTTTACCTTCTGGCCGCCATAGCCTGCATGGTTCTCGGCCTGATCGGAACCCGCATCCGCCATCGCGAAGATTGAGCACGCTGGCCTATAATCCCACCCTGATGCCCAAGCTCGACTACGATGTTGTCATCATCGGCGGCGGCCATGCCGGCGCCGAAGCCGCGTGGGCCGCCTCGCGCCTGGGCGCTGCCACCGCACTGGTCACGCTTGATCCCGACCGCATCGGCCAGATGTCGTGCAACCCCGCCATCGGCGGCCTGGCCAAGGGGCAGATGGTCCGCGAGATCGACGCCCTGGGTGGCCTGATGGGCATCGCCACCGACAACACCGCCATCCAGTTTCGCATGCTCAACCGCTCCAAAGGCCCGGCCGTCTGGGGTCCGCGCGCCCAGGCCGACAAATACAGATACGCCCGCGAAGTTCAGCGGCTCCTGCGCACCTGCCCAAACCTGACGATTATCTCCGGCGAAGTGGCCGATATTCTCGTCCACGACGACCGCTCCGTCCGCGCCGTGCAACTGGCCGACAGCACGCTCCTGGCCTGCCGCGCCGTCATTGTCACCACGGGCACGTTCCTGCGCGCCCTCATGCACACCGGCCCAAAACAAACCCCCGGCGGCCGGGTTGGGGAAGCATCCGCTAACCATCTTTCCACCTGCCTGACGCGGCTGGGCCTGGAACTGGGCCGGCTCAAGACCGGCACGCCCCCGCGACTGCTCCGCCAGTCGATCGACTTTGCAATCCTGCAACCCCAGCCCGGCGACACCGAACCGCAGCCGTTCAGTTTTCTCAACGAGTATTCCCCCACGCCCTTCGTACCGCCGCTGACTCAGGTGCAGTGCCATCTCACCGCCACCAACCCGGCCGTCCACGCGATCATCCGCGACAACATCCACCTGGCCCCCATGTACACCGGCCAGATCAAGAGCATCGGCCCGCGCTATTGTCCCAGCATCGAGGACAAGGTCGTGCGCTTTGCCGACAAGACCCAGCACCACATCTTCCTCGAACCCGAGGGCCTCGATACCGACGAAATCTACTGCAATGGAATCTCCACGTCCCTGCCGACACAGGTGCAGACCGCGATTCTGCCCCTGATCCCCGGCCTGGAACACGCCACGATTCTCCGCTTCGGATACGCCGTCGAATACGACATGGTCTGGCCCAGCCAGATCAATTCGACACTGCAAACCAAGCTGATCGCGGGTTTGTTTCTGGCCGGCCAGATCAACGGCACCAGCGGCTACGAGGAAGCCGCCGCACAGGGATTGGTGGCAGGAATCAACGCGGCCAGACTGGTAGCCGGCAAAGGCGTCGATTTCGTGCTCCGACGCGATCAAGCCTACATTGGCGTGCTCATCGACGATCTGGTGACCAAGCCCCCCACCGAACCGTATCGCATGTTCACCAGCCGCGCCGAGCATCGCCTGCATCTGCGCTGCGACAACGCCGACCAGCGTCTGACCCCCATCGGCCGCGACATAGGCCTGGTCGATGACGCCCGCCACGCCGCGTTCCAGTCCCGTACAGAATCCATCGAACAAGCCACACAATCCGTACTCGCCGGCCGCATCGACGGCACCCCCGCCATCGACCTTCTCCGCCGGCCCGACCGCACCTGGCAAGATATCGCCGGGCGCGATCCCACTCTGGCCGCCATCCCCCCCGCCATCGGCCGCCAGGTCGAAATCCGCGCCAAGTACGAAGGTTACATCACCCGCCAGACCCGTCAAATCGACCAGATGGCGAAAATGGAGACCAAGCTCATCCCCCCCACGATCGACTACAAAAAAGTCCCCGGCCTGCGCAACGAAGCCCGCCAGAAACTCACTCAGCTCACCCCAAGAAGCCTCGGCCAGGCCCTCCGCATCAGCGGCATCACCCCGGCGGATATCACCCTCATCGCCATCCACCTGACACGCGCCACATGATTTTTCCTCACATCAACAGCTTGAACGCATGATCCCACTTGTTCTCATTGAACCCCCGAATGCACCACAACATGCACAACGGTTCGATCGCCCTCGCCGACTCCGCCTTGCCCATGTCCGCCGTCTCCCATCCGAGTTGTTCCAGAACCCCCGTCACCATCTTCTTCGCCGCAGCGTCGTTCCCGCAGATGAACATCGTCGGCCGGGTCGCAAATCTCGGATTCACCATCTCCGCCGCCCCGACGGAATTGAACGCCTTGACGAAATTCCCGGCCGGGAATTCCTTTTGCAGCCGCTCCAGTTGCGAATCGTCCAGCGTGGTATAGAACTTGAGCACCCCATTCACCGGCGGGGCATCGGCGATCGGGTTGGTCGCGTCGATGATCGTCTTGCCCGCCAGATTCGGCACGCCGGCCATCTTCAGCGCCGCCGACGCGGCCGATCCCTTCACCGCCAGCACGATCGCCTGAGCGAACTGGGCCGCCTGCATGAACGTCCCGACCTTGCCCTTTGGATTATCCTTCGCCCAATCGCCCAATTTTCCCGGCTCGCGCGATCCCACCATCACATCGTGCCCATGCTTCAAGAACCCGCTCGCCAGAGTCCTTGCCACGTCACCTGAACCCAGCACGCCGAATTTCATGGCTTGTCCTTTCTAAAAGTCCCAACGCCATTGAACCGCCTGGACAGCAAAGCGCCAATGCAGAAATTCTTCGCGTATTCTCTTCCTTCGCGTCGCGGCGTCTTAGCGGTGTCTTTTCCCCTCCGTTTCACTCGTCCCGCATCCGCAGCGCCAGCGGCGGCTGGAAAATCTCCGTCAGGATGAATTGCTGTTGCAGCCGCGTCGGCGTCGCCCAGCGGCGGATCACGCTGGCCGTCACCACCGGGGCATCACCGCTACGGCCGCGATTCACCGTCGCGGCCGGTGCCGCCGCCATGGCCGCCGCTCGCGGCGCTGCCGGCAACGGTGGCGCGACCGGCACTCTGGCCGCCGGCACCCGCGCGGCAGGCTTTGCCCGCCGCTGCATTTGCCGCATCGCCGGAGCGTTCAGCACGCTGCTCGGATTGCTCGATCGCTGCGCATTGGTCGGCCCGGCAATCCGCGTTGGCGCCGGCGGTATGCGCGACTGCGGCAACGGCGGCGGCGCATACGGCACCGGCGTCTTTTGGCTCTTCCCTCGCTCGCTCAGCGAGTTGATGAGATTGATGATGAGAACCAATAGATCGCCCATGAATTCACCTCGCGGTACCGCTTACGTCTTGGGCTGCGAATCCGCCGGCTTGGCGATCGCCTCACGCATCGACGTGTCCGCCTGCACGTTCTTCAGCTTGTAATAATCCATCACGCCCAGATTCCCGGCCCGGAAGGCGTCGGCGATGGCCTTGGGGATCTCCGCCTCGGCCAGCACGACCATCGCACGGTTCTCCGCCTGCTTGGCGATATTCTCCTGCTCGTGCGCCACCGCCATCGCCCGGCGCTGCTCGGCCTCGGCCTGGAACCGCCGCTTATCCGATTCGGCCCGGTCCGCCGCCAGTTTCGCGCCCAGATTCTCTCCCACATCAATATCCGCAATATCGATCGACAGAATCTCAAACGCCGTGTTCGCGTCCAGACCCTTGGCCAGCACCGCCTTGGAGATCTTGTCCGGGTTTTCCAGCACATGCTTGTAATCGTCGCTGGACCCGATCGCGTTGACGATGCCCTCGCCCACGCGAGCTATCACCGTCTCCTCCGTCGCGCCGCCCACCAGGCTGTGGATGTTCGTCCGCACCGTCACCCGCGCCTTCACCTTCAACTGAATCCCGTCCTTGGCCACGCCGTCGATCGTCAAACGCCCGCTCTGCTGGTTCGGCACGTCGATCACCTTGGGATTCACGCTGGTCTGCACCGCGTCCAGAATATCGCGCCCCGCCAGGTCGATCGCCGTCGCCGTCCGCCACGGCAATTCGATGTTCGCTTTGTTCGCCGCGATCATCGCCAGAATCACGCGCTGCACGTTACCGCCGGCCAGCATGTGCGATTCCATCTCCGCCTGCGTGATATTCAACCCCGCCCGCATGGCCTGAATGCGCGAATTGACGATCACCAGCGAATTGACCTTCCGGAACCGCATCCCCACCAGTTCCATCAGCCGCACCGGCGCGCCGCTCACCTTGGCCCGGATATACAACTGGATGAACCCCGCCAGATACCCCACGATGATCAGCGCGATCACCAGGAGAAGCAGCAGGAACACGATCAGCGCAATCTGCCCGCCTGTCAAACTGTCGTCCGCTAACGTAACCATAGTCCGATCCCTTCATGATTGACGCCCCGGGGCCTGACCCGCGGCGCGTCGGATTCTCAACATGGATGAATAATGACCCGATTCCCCGCCACCTCGCGAACCACCACCGACGTCCCCGGCGGCACAAATCCCGCGTCGCTGATCACCGCCACCTGCCGTTCGCTCGATACCGCCGGATCGAAAAACACCGCGCTCCCGCCCGGCTTCAATTCCGACGCCGCACGCCCCACGCTCCCCACCATCGGCCAGGTCGGCGGCGGACCCATTGTCGCCGACACGTCCGCCGCGCCGTCCACATAACCGCCGCTGGTCTCCGTCAGCACCAGCCGACGCAGATACGGCAGCGACGGCAGAAAACGATTCAGCCACACCATCAAAAGCAGCGACGCCGCAAACGCCCCGCTCACCGCCAGCAGCCCATGCTCCAGCGCCGTCCACGTCTGCCCGAGGCTCGGCAAGAATCCCGGCATCCCCGTCGGTTCCCTGGGCACAAACGTCAACACCAGCCCGCTGAGCGTCAATATCCCGCCGACAATCCCCGGCACAAAATGCCCCGGCACCAGAATCTCCAGCCCCACCAGAGCCAATCCCACAAACACCAGCAGAATTTCCCACCATTGCGCATAGCCCGTCAGCATCGGCACGCCCAGCATCAGCCCCAGCGCGATCACCCCCAACACTTCCGGCAACCCATGCCCCGGCGCGTGCAACACCACATACCCGCACGTCAGGAAAATCAGCAGGATCAACCCACGCGTCGCCGGACTTGCCAAAACCTCCACCAGTTCATCCCCGGCCGTCTCTCGCAGATTGTCCACGATCTTGTATCCGCGATCGTTCGCCAGTGCCTCGGCCGACGCCACCGGCCCGGTCGCCAGGCCGTAGCGGATCGCCTCTTCCGAATCCACCGTCAGCAGCGTGGTGTCCGAATCGATCGGCTCCTTGGCCCCGGCCACGGTCGTCCATCCCAGTGCCCGCAGATGGGCCGCATCGTCTTTATCCACGAATCGCTTTTCCGATCCGTCGGGGCTTTGCAGCCAGTGCACCTCCACCTGCACCGACACCATCGCCGCCGCCAACAGCGGATCGTGATGGTTTCGAGTCGCGCTGTCATCAAAATCCTTGCGGATCGGCCCTTCCTGCTTGGCCCGCTCCGCCGGCGGCAACGCCTGTAGCGCGGTCATGTCCGGGCTGAAGATGATCGGCGCACAATCCCCCAGAGCGGCCGAATCGCTCATCACGATCTCGTCGCACGCCATCGCCACCATGGCCGCCCCCGAATACGCCTTGTCCTGAATGTACGCGATCGTATGCAGGCCGTCCTGCCGCCTGATGTAACGCGAAATCTCCAGACTCGCCGTCACCAGCCCGCCGGGGCTGTCGATGTTGACGATCACCACTTTTGCCCCGGCCGCCTTGGCCTCTTCCATGCGCTGCTCGAATCGCGTGAGGCTGTACTCGTCGATCTCCCCCTGGAAATCGACAATCGCCGCCGCCGCCCCCCGCGCCACGCCCGGCGTCGTCGTCGCCCCCATGCGCACACCCGGCCCGTCCGCCGCCAGCGCCATCATCGCCAACACCACCACCCCCGCCACCAGCCCCGCCATATTGAGTCGTATGGTTCCCATAACCCTATTCTACCCCGGCCGCCCGCAAAGAACATCCCCCCAACCGGGTCGTGCCCTGATTCAGCACGCGGCCAGAGCCGTGGAGCAGGACAACAGTCCAGCAGCAGAAGCGTACGCTCCCGCGAAGGATTTTCTCCGGATCGCCTGTTCACCTGTTCGCCTGCTCTCGCGCAGCGTCGCCCACCGCTTGACACTCCACCGGCACGGGTTAGAGTGAATCAACGCTCGGCACCGGCCGGTGCGGATCGCCCGGGCACTCTTCCCCGCCCCCCGACGAATCCGCCGGCCCTTCCGAGCCGATAGTGGCTTTGGAGCCACCGTATTTCGGCAGTAGCTCAATGGTAGAGCAGCCGGCTGTTAACCGGCTGGTTGTAGGTTCGAGTCCTACCTGCCGAGCTTTTCGGACGATATCACGCACCGGCCTTAACACCGGTGCGTTTTCTTTTTCTTGCGGCAAATAACCGGGGCTTGCGCCGGGTCCAGAATCGGGGTTTCCCAGCCTTTCCTCCGGGGTATCCGGATCACCGAAAATCTCCGGATAGAACGTCAAACGATACGTGCCTGTCTTGCCCTTCGGATCAGCGGGCGTCCAGACCAACTCCTCGATGGACGCCTGAACGATCTCCCGTTTCACCCCGGGGCTGGCCTGACCAAATAGATCACGCACACGACGCCAGGAATCCAGAAACCGCTCTGCATCGCCGGTGACCCGACCCACTTTAATGGCGAATGAAACCGGCCCCCCCATTGGCCCACGAGATTTTTCCCTTGCACGAAATCCACAGTTAGGTTAAAGTCAGGAATGGAACAATGGATAAGGGACAATGCACGATGGACAACGGCAGGCAATGGGCAATGAACGATTGATAATGGACAGTGGACAATGAGCAGCGTTCAGCAATTGTCAATTATCAATTATGCATTATCAATTATCCATTGTGGCTACCCCCTCCCCCCCGCCAGGGCATCCGGGGACATTCGGGGACATGGAATGAAATTGATAATTGACAGTGTACAATGGACAATGAACACAGCTTGGCCGAACTGGCGCGCCCAGATTGGACTCGGCCGGGCCAAGTTCAGACTATTCCAGTACATCTTCAAACTTTTTCGAGACATTTAGGCCTTTTTTTCGTCGCAGACGGGGCACGAAACCGCGATATTCGGCTGGAAACGAGGGTGGCGTTAGGGCGCGGCGAGGGGGCGATTTGGCGCAAGTGATGGCCGGGGAATGACTTGGGACGAAAATGGGCACGGCCGGGGTCGGCGGCGCTATGGGGTCGCGGTGATGGTGACGGCGGCATCCGGGAGGTTGGGGGTGGAAGCGGTGACGGTGATTGGGCCGGTGGATGCGGTGGCACGGATGATGGCGATGCAGCGGCCCTGGTAGGCTTTGATTTGGGAGGCTTTGAAGGGTTCGTGGCTGGTGCGGTCGCCGGCATCGACCGCGAGGATGGCGCCGGGGCCGGTGAGTTTGAAGGTGACGAGGCCATTGGCCCAGGCGCAGCCGATGCCCTGATCATCGACGAAGTTGACGGTGACGAAGCTGACGTCGTCCCAGGTGTTGGAGAGGTTGGCACGATCAGTGGAGATAACGAGTTTGGCGGGTTTGCCGCAGGTGCTCAGTTGGTGGGTGGCAACGATCTGGCCCTTGTTGCTGGCGACGGCCCTGATGGTGCCGGGGGCATAGGGGAATTGCCATGTGCGGGCGGTGGGATCGGAGGTGAGGGGCTTGGCGCCGAGGGAATTGCCGTTGAGGAAGAGTTCGACTTGTTCGCAATTGCTATAGACCCAGACGCTGGCCTGGGTGTAGGTAGCGGGGTTCATCGGGGTCCAGTTGTCGATGTGGTCGTAGCCGTAGCGTTTGACGGGATCGCTGTTGGCCAGGCCGGGCTCGAGGCGTGCGATGTAGACCATGGGCGCATCCGACCACCAGCTCAGACGTTGATAGGCGTTATGTTTGGGGAAGCCGGTGCGATCGAGAATGCCGGCATTACTGAAGAGGAAGGGCCAGGAATCTTCGCCGGGGAAGTCGATGCCGCCGAAGACGAACTGGCCGGAGTATTGGGGATTATCGCGGCAGATTTGCCAGACGCGGGGTTCGGGGCCCTGTTCGGTGCCAACGATTTTGCGTGTGGGCTTGGCGCTTTGTGCGGCGAGGAGTTCGGTGTCGCGGTAGTTGGTTCCGATGACGTCGAGCATGTCGGCCAGGCCGTTTGTGTAATCGTGGCTGGTATTGGGACGGAAGAGTGCCTGAGTGACGGGTCGAGAGGGATCGTATTGGTGGAAGATGTCGACGAGGCCGCGGAGGATGCCTTTGGCCTTGTCTTCCTGGGGCGTGTCGTGGATTTCGTTGCCGGCGCTGTAGAGGACGATGCTGGGATGGTTGCGGTCGCGCTGGACGGTGTCGCGGAGGTCGGTCTTGCTCCAGTCGTTGAAGTAGAGGTTGTAACCTCGCTGGGCGTTGGGCTTGCCGACGGTCCAGCAGTCGAAGAGTTCATCCATGACCAGGATGCCGACGCGGTCGCAGACATCCAGGAAATCGGGGTCGAAGGGGTTATGGGCACAGCGGACAGCGTTGACGCCGAACTTCTTGAGCGTGGTGAGGCGGCGTTCCCAGATGCTCATGGGCACGGCCGAGCCGACGGCGCCGCCATCCTGGTGGACGGCCATGCCTTTGAGCTTGAAGTTCTTGCCGTTGAGCCAGAAACCGGTGGCGGGTTTGAATTCAAATTGCATGATTCCGAAGGTGGTGACCTGATCGTCAAGAGTGTTGTTGCCGGAGATAACCTTGGCGAGGACTTTGTAGAGATTTGGCGTGTCGAGATCCCAGAGCTTGGGGTTGGGGACGAGGAAGTCTTGTTCGATCTTGACGGTTTGGCCGGCGGGGACGGTTTGCGGGGCGGGTTTGGAGATTATGGTCAGCGGCTGCCCATCGGGGCCGAAGAACGTCGGATCAACTTGCACCTGGCGAGGGGTCGTGGATTGGTTGGCGACCGTGGCGCTCAGGTGAACGGTGGCCTGGTCGGCGGCGACCTTGGGCGTGGTGAGGTAAAGGCCAGAGCGTTCGAGATGCACAGGATCGGTGGAAACAAGGCGGACGTGCCGGTAAATGCCCTGACCGGTGCCCCAGCGGGAATCCGGCTGGTCCGTGGTATCGGTGCGGACGGCTAGAACATTCGATTGGCCGGGCCCGACATTGAGGTGGCCGGTCATGTCGTAGGCGAAACTGACGTAGCCGCTGGGGCGTTTTCCGAGCGAGAAGCCATTGATCCAGACCTGGCTGTTGGCCATGACGCCGTCGAATTCGATGGAGATGCGGCGTTGGACGGCGTCGGTCGGGAGAGTGAACTGCTTGCGATACCAACTGACGCCGGTGGCGAGATAGCCTCCGCCGCGTCCGGAGGGGGCGTTTTGGGTCGCCACTTCGTCGACGGTCCAGTCGTGGGGAACGCTGAGGGTTTTCCATGCGGCGTCGTTGAACGCGGGCTGCTCGGCGCCAACGGCGTCCCCTTTGAGGAAGCGCCAGTCGTTGTCGAAGGAAGTGACGATGCGGGCGGCGGGAGCGGGGACGGCGGCGCGGGTGGACACGACGCACAGCACGAGGAAGCATGCGGCGAGGGCGAGACGACGGTTCATGGTGGTTCCTTTCCTCTTTTCTTGGCCAGTTACAGACGGGACGTTTGCGTTACGGATGAAAGTCTACTCCGCTCATGGCCGAACACAAGCAAAGGCATTATCGGTTGGGAAACGGAGCCGGGTTCTTGGGGAGGTGGCGGAGTATCTGGTAGGATGGCCTTGGCCTGGCCGGACGGGATCCGGCTGGGTTAACGTTACTTAGGCGCTGCCACGCATGGCACCGCCGTTTTCTTGAGGGTCAATTCATGAGACACCTGCGAGAAGTGAGTATCTGCCTTTTGGCCGCTATGTGGCTGGCGTTCGGAGCGGTGACACGGGTGAGCGCGCTGGACCGGCCGGATGTCACGTTCAAGGTCTTCCAATTCCCCAAGGACCAGATTCCGCGGATCGATGGGAAGGATGATGACTGGGCGCTGGTGCCGGACAGTTATGCGATCGGCATGGACCAGTTGGTGGACGATGAAGGCGGGCACACGGCGCCCGATCCCAAGTCGCTGGATGTCAAGGTGAAGGTCGGATGGGTCAAGGGCGAGAATAGGCTGTATTTCTTGTACGAAGCCTATAAGAGCTATTGGGATTTTTCGCGGCCGGACCTGCATAACGACATCTTTGAGGTGGTGGTGGACGGGGATGCGTCCGGCGGCCCGCTGATCGACTCGGGGCATACCGACGTTTGGACCAAGGATGCGGTGGGTGAGATGGCGCCGCGCGATCCGCGGCTGTCGGTGAACGATCTGCACTGGGCGACGCACGGCGTGCAGGCGCAGAACTACCACATCTTCACGCCGGCCCTGGACAAGGACTGGTGCATGGCGTGGAGTTCGGCGACGTGGATCAAGGAATTTCCGTACGCCAACGCGGTGTGCAAATACGACTTCAAGCCCGGCGAGGCCGGCAAGCTGATCGAGGAATTCTATATCACGCCGTTCGATTATGCCGGGCCGGAAGGACCGCAACGCGCAGTCGAATCGGTGCTGAGCGAGAACAAGATCATCGGGCTGAGTTTTGCGGTAATCGACTATCGCGATCCGAATTCGGAGAAGCGGAGTTTTTGGAACCTGTCGCGGCATCACACGATGTTCGGCAATGCGTCGTATCTTTGCGCGTTCAAGCTCATGCCCATTGAACCGCAATTGCTTAAGAAGATCGACGCGCAATACTCCTGCAAAGTGGTGGACATGGATCGGCGCCTTGTCGCGTTCAAGGATCTTTCGGTCGGCAAGGTGACAAGCTGGAAGTGGACTTTCGGCGACGGCGAAACGTCAACCGAGCAGAACCCAATCCACCAGTTCAAGCGGGCCGGCAGTTTCGTCACCATCCTGGATATCGAAGGCCCCGACGGGAAATCGCGGCTGTCGAAAGTCTGGGATGTGTCGCTGAAATAAAGGCGAGGACGGCGATCAGCCGGCCAGGTCTGTCAGCGCAGCGACGACGCGGGTGATGGGGTCTTGCCAGTCGCCGGCCGTGCGCTGGCGGTAGAGGCGCATTGTCGGATACCAGGGACTGTCGTCGCGGTCCAGAAGCCAGCGCCAATCGGAGGCAAAGGCCAGGAGCGTCCAGACGGGCCGGGCCATCGCGCCGGCGAGGTGGGCGGCGGCGGTGTCGACGGTGATGAGCAGGTCGAGGTTGGCCAGTGCGGCGGCCGTGTCGCTGAAATCGTGCAGGTCCGGCGCCAGATCGATGAGGTTGAGCTCTGGCACATTGTCGCGCTGGCCGGCGGCATCGTCGCGTTGGAGGCTGTAGAACGCGATGCGGTCGGTGAGCCCGGCCAGAGGTTTGAGCAGCGCGAGCGGGATCGAGCGCTGGCGGTCTTTTTCGTGCTGGGGATTGCCGGACCAGACCAGGCCGACGTGGAGGGGTTTGGTGCGGTCGAGTCGATGTTTCCAGTTGGGGGCGAGAATGGGATCTGAAAGCAGATAAGGCACCTGCGAGGGGATCGAGTGCAGACGCGTGTCGAAGGCCAGGGGAAGGCTGGTCAGTGCGCAGTGGAAATCGTACGGCGGCAATCGCTGGGCGGGATTGGTCAGCAATCGGACATTTGGCCATTGGGAGAAAAGCCGCTCAAGGGCGGGTTGGCAGATGAGGTACACGGTTTTGGCCTGGCGGGCGACGATCGGCACGTAGCGGGCGAATTGGATGGTGTCGCCGAGGCCTTGTTCCATATAGAGCAGAATCGCCCTGCCTTGCAGGCTTTCGCCCTGCCAACGCGGGCAACGATGGCGATAGGGTTTGGGACTCGATGGTAGAGACCAGCGGAATTCATATCCCGGCCAGCCTTTGGGGAATTCGCCCCGCTGCAGATGGACAAGCGCCAGGGCGTGATGGGCTTCGGGATAATCGTGGCGCAATTGGATGGCGCGCTCATAAGCGGCGATGGCGTCGTCGAGTTCATGCAGATCGCCGAGTGCGACGCCGAGGTTAAAGTGGGCCTCGGCGAATTTGGGATCGAGATCAATGGCCGATAGGATGCTGGCGACGGCGGCGCGCAGTTCGCCGGCTTTTCCGTGGGCGACGCCAAGGTTAAGCAGCTTCTGGGCAGGGCTGGGCTGCGTGCGAGGCTGCTGGCGCAGGACGGCAAGATTGGCGCGGGCGGCGGCGTATGAGCCATCGAGGGCGATCGCCTCGCGGAAATGCTGTTCGGCTTCGTCGAGGCGGCCGAGCTTTTGCAGGGCGGCGCCCAGATTGTTGTGAGCTTTGGGCGAGCCAGGCGAGAGGCGGATCAGTTCCCCGAAAACGGCGACGGCTTGTTCGTTCTGGCCGGCCTCGACGAGCAGATTGCCGAGGTTGTTGTGTGCCTGGGCCAGATTGGGATTGCATTTGATGGCCTGGCGGTACGCGGCGATGGCGGCCTGGATGCGCCGCTGATCGCGCAGGGAGTTGCCCATATTGAAATAGGCTTCGGCGTAGTCGCTCTTGAGTTGCAGGGCGTGCTGGTAGGCGGCGATGGCCTGGTCGTGTCGGCTCTGCATTCGCAACGCATTGCCGAGATTGTTGTGAGCTTCGAAGTAGTCGGCTTGAAGTTCGATGGCCCGCGTGAAGCACTCCGCGGCGCGCTGGACATCGCCAAGTTGAATCAGAGCGACGCCGAGATGATTGTGGTAGAGCGCGCGGCCCGGGTCGAATTGGACGGCGCGAGACAGCAATTCGGCGGCCGGGGCGAACCGCCCGGTCTGAGCGACCAGCAAGCCCAACTGGAACAGGGCGGGCGGCCAGTCGGGCTGATCGCGGAGGATGGCGCGATAGGCTCGCTCGGCCTGGGGCAGTTGCCCCTGGCGATGCAGTTGGAGAGCCGATTGGAAAAGCTCGGGGGCGTCCATCGCTCAGAGGTTAACTCGCAGCACGGCGATGTGAAACATGGCTGACGCAACGGCGAACGGCCGCGCGGGAGGCGACGTCGCGGTGTTTGAGTTGGAGCTCATTCATCCGCCGCAGTTCATCCTTCAGCCGGGGAAGGGTCGCTGGAGTCAT
This sequence comes from uncultured Tepidisphaeraceae bacterium, assembly GCA_964420285.1. Lineage (GTDB taxonomy): Bacteria > Planctomycetota > Phycisphaerae > Tepidisphaerales > Tepidisphaeraceae > CAYQTE01. The sequence goes on along the minus strand of CAYQTE010000004.1, from coordinate 2,662 downwards.
GAGTTGGTCAAGATCGAGTCTTGCGCGGCCAACCAATCGGAATGAATCGGCGCATCGGAGAAGAGCGAGCCGGCGGAAGGACCGGCCGATGGCGGAGGCACGGCGGCAAAGGCGGCCGGGCTGCGATTGGCGCTGTCGCCGGCGGCGTTCAGGTTGGCGCCCAGATCGTTGATGATGTCCGCGATGTCGTTGATGTTGACCAGTCCCTGGTTAGCGACATCCCCGCCGTAATATCCCGGCGACAGGCCCAGGTTATTGATCGCCCGCGTGAGGTCCGTGATGTCAACGGTGCCATCCAGATTGTCATCGCCGTAGGGCACATATTTCACTTCCACATCCCCGGCCGGGACGGTGAGCGGGTCTTCGCTCGAATCGCCATACCCGACGGCCCGGCTGGCCTGGGAATTGGGGCCGGTGACGAAGGAACTCATGATGCACGGGTCGCTTCCGGCATTCTGCACCAACGTTGTGACTTGGGGCATTGAGAGGTTGGTTTCATTGGCCAGCAGCGTGTTGTTGGCGATATCGAGCGTTCCGGCGATGGATAGGGCATTGACGGACAAAACGGTTTGATCGGCCTGTGCATCCGACGGCGTCATGGCCAATTCCGCGCCGGCCGCGATCGAGACAGCGCCGAGTGTGTCGTTGAGTGGCCCGGCGCCGGGCGCGTTGGCCGGAATCGCAAATGATCCGCCGTCGATGGCAATCAGGTCGCTTGTGTTCGTGGAGTTGCCGATGATCTGAAGCGTATTGGGTCCAGCGCCGCCGGTGAGGGCAACGCCACCGGCGGGAATCGGATCGCCGTTGGAGAAGTCGAGGACGAACACATCGCCGCCGGCCGGGCCGGTGTACGTCACGCTGGAAATGTCGCTGGCAAGAAGAGATTGAGCGGGCGCGCCGGCGGCGGTGGAGTTGTTCCAAACGTCGACGTGGAGCTTGTCCGGATCGAGTTTGAGGTAGGCGGCGCCGCCGGCAATATTCAGAGGGGCCGGGCTGATGCTTTGCGTGAAAGCGGGGCTCGTAGTGCTAGTGAAGTTGTCATCCCCGCTGTAGACGGCCACGACGGAATGGCTGCCGGCGTCGAGCGTCGAGGTGGTATAGAGAGCGGTGTTGCCGATGAGCGGAACCGGGCTGCCCACATTGCCGCCGTCGATCTGGAATTGCACCGTGCCGGTTGGGCCGACGGCAAGGTTGGGGGTGACGGTTGCAGTGAACGTCACGGGAAGACCATAGAGGGGAGAAGTGGCGCCGGACGTGACGGCGGTTGCGGCGCCGGTCAAGTCCTCGAATATGAGACCGTCACCGCTGGCGCCGCCGTCCGCCCCCATGCCCAAGAGGTTACCGGATGAGTCGAGAACGACGCCACTGGGAAGGTAAGCGTTGCTATGTGGGCCGAAAGAGGCCAGAGTGGAGATGGTCCCGGTCGCATGAGCGATTTCGAAAATGGTGCCGGCGCCGCGGATTCCGCCACTTGTGGTGGTGCCGAAGAGGTTGGCAGAGGAGTCCATGACCAGGGCGGCCTCGGGCGAAGACCCGTTGGTGGCATTGAACGAGGCGAGCGTCGTGACGGCGCCGCTGCCGCTGGCGATCTCGAAGACGGTGCCGTCGCCGTTATCGCCGCCGTATGTGCAGGTGCCAAAGAGGTTGCCGAGTGAATCCAAAAGGACACCGGCCGAAGGCGCAGCGCCGTTGGCGCCGTTGAAGGAGACCAGGGTGGTAATGGCCATGCTGGCGTTGGCGATTTCAAAGACGGTGCCATCGCTGTTGTCGCCGCCGGTATTGGTTGTGCCGAAGAGGTTGCCGGAGGAATCCAGGACGACGTCGGTAGACGGGGCATTTCCATTGTCGCCGTTGAACGAGGCCAAGGTGGTGATGGCGTCGCTGCCATTTGCGATCTCGAACACGGTGCCGTCGCCGTTATCGCCGCCGCCGATGGCGGTGCCGAAGAGGTCGCCGGAGGAATCCAAAATCGGGCTGGCGCCGGGGAAATCGCCGTTGGCGCCGTTAAACGTGGCCAGTGTGGTTACGGTTCCGCTGCCCTGGGCAATTTCAAAGACAGTGCCGTCGCCATCTCCATCGTTTTGCGTCAGATCGCCGCCCACCGAGGTTGTGCCGAAAACGTCGCCGGAAGAGTCCAGGACCACACCCGCCAATGGGCCTTCTCCGTTGACGGCGTTGAACGAGGCAAGGTCGGTGATGGCGCCGCTGCCTTTGGCAATTTCGAAGACCGTGCCATCCGCGAAGCCGCCGCCCTGATACGTTGTACCAAAAAGGTTGGCGGAGGAATCCAGAACGACGCCGCCCTGAGGGTCCAGCCCGTTGGCGCCGTTGAACATGGCCAACGCCATGAGAGCATGGCCGGACAACATGACCCGCCTTTCGAGCGGCTCGACGCGGAATGCCGACAAACGAACACCCGCGACAGCGTTGCCCAAGGCCCGGCGGCCTCGACGATGGAATTTCATTTTCGCCACGAACGTGCCCTCCAGCCCAAAAGGGATATTCCCAAGTCGCAGACGCGCCGACGCGCAGGCGGCGGCGACCCATGCATATGATTTTTGGATTATCCGCGTTCAGGGCCGGCAACGCAATAAGAAACCGACACCTTGTCATAGCCCGATAGTAATGTCCGGTCTTAGCCAAGTAGAAATGTCCGGTTATG
>CAYQTE010000003.1:50730-139558 GCA_964420285.1 uncultured Tepidisphaeraceae bacterium | reverse complement strand
AAACGCGCGGGCGGGTGCGTTTGCTTCGGGCATCATCGACCGATTATAAACGGCCGGTCATGGACGGGATCGAACTGCTCTTCCTGGGAACCGGCACCAGCGCCGGCGTGCCGATGATCGGGTGCCATTGCCCGGTGTGCGACAGCACCGATCCGCACGACAAGCGATTTCGGCCGTCGGTGGTTATCAGTTACGGACCGACGCGCGTGCTGGTGGACACGACGCCGGAGTTGCGGTTGCAATGCATCGGGCACGGCGTCGAGATGATCGACGCGGTGGTCTTCACGCACGGGCACGCCGATCACATCATGGGCCTGGACGACCTGCGGCGGTTCAATGCACTGCGCCACGGGCCGCTGGATGTCTGGGCCAATACCGCCACGCACGCGACGCTGACCCGGTGCTTCGCCTATGCCTTCAAGGAGCCGGCGCCGGAGATGAAGGTGTACCGGCCGCATCTGGTCCCGCGGACGATCGACGGGCCGTTTACGATTGGCGATCGCCTCTGGACGCCGGTGCCGCTGATTCATGGGACGATGCCGGTGCTGGGGTTCCGGGTGGGGAATCTGGCGTATTGCACGGATGTGAGCCATATTCCCGAGGAATCGTTTCCGCTGCTGGAAGGATTGGATGTTCTGGTGCTGGATGCGCTGCAATATCGAACGCACGTGACACATTTCAGCGTGGACGAGGCGCTGGTGGTCTCCCAGCGCATCGGCGCACGCCGGACACTGTTCACCCACATCGCCCATGCCCTGGGCCACGCGGCGACCAACGCCGCACTGCCACCCAATGTCCAATTGGCGTATGATGGTCAGCGCGTGGTTGTGAACTGAAGGTCGCGCGGCGCGATCGCCAAGTCTAAGGAGTTTGCATGAGCGAGATTGATTCATCCGGAGCATCCCCAACACCGGCCGCTTCCGCGCATGCGCGGCCGGGCGATGCCGTGCCGATCGCCCGGCAGTTTGTGAATTTCGCGTTTTACAAGCTCGATCCGGCGTTTCGCCGATTGCCGGGCGAGGAAAAATCCGCGGCCCGGCGAGAGTTCATCGACCTCTTCGCCCAGCCAAGCCCGAACCTCATGTGCCTGACCTACAGCACGGTCGGCTTGCGGCCGGATTGCGATCTGCTCCTGTGGCGCATCGCCCTCTCGACCGATGATTTCCAGCAACAGACACGGCGGATTCATCGCACGCGGCTGGGCGGTTATTTATCAACGCCGTATTCGCTTTTGTCGATGACCAAGCGCAGCATGTACATCGACAAGGTCGATCCGTTCCACACGGCCGAAAGCCGCACCCACATCATTCCCGGCAAGCGGAAATACCTGTTCGTCTACCCGTTCGTGAAGACGCGGGCGTGGTATCTGCTGCCGATGACCGAGCGGCAGGCAATCATGGACGGGCACATCCGCATCGGGAACAAATATCCATCGGTGAAGCTGAACACAACGTACAGCTTCGGGCTGGACGATCAGGATTTCGTCGTCGCCTTCGAGACGGATGTGCCCAAGGATTTTCTCGACCTGGTGATGGAGCTGCGCGAAACCGAATCCAGCAAATACACGCAGCGGGATACGCCCATCTTCACCTGCGTCCAAATGTCGATCGAGGCGGTGCTCGATCAGTTATTCTGACCGTTGTTCGATTGCCGGGGAGATGCAACGCCCGGTGTACCAATGGAGCTGTCACAACACATACTGGAACGCGTCGAGCGCGTGCTGGATTACCACCGCGCCAGCCGGTTGACGCTCGCCTCGCCCCCGACCACCCCCGAGCCGGCGCCGTCGGTGTATCGCGTGTTCGACGGCCACGAGAAAATCGCCCTGCCCACCTCGCTGCTCGATCCGCACGTGGCGACGCTGTCGCTGCTGCACCTGGGTCTGGAAGCCCTCCCCGACAGCCACATGCAGCCGCCGCAGGATCTCAAAACGCTGGCGAGTTGGCTCTATTTCGCGTACGGCATCCCGCCCGGCCAGGCCCCGCGCGGCGCGACGCCGGTCCGAACGGCTTTCAGCGGAAGGCGGCTCTATCCGTGCGAAATCTACGTGGCGGCCTTCAGCATCGCCGGCCTGGAGCCGGGTCTTTATCACTACAGCGTCAAGGAATTTGCCCTGCGCAAACTCCGGCCGGGGTCGCAGACATTGGCCCAGATCACGCGCGGCCGGCCGGACTTGAAATTCCTGCGCACCGTGCCGGGCGCCCTGCTGGTATCGACGATTTTTCAGCGGAGCAGTTCCAAGCACGGCCGGCGCGCGTTTCGGGCGGCGGTGATCGACGCCGGGCATGTCGTGCAGAATTTGGTGAGTGTGGCATCGGCGCTGGGGATTCGCGAACTGGTGCGGCTGGTGTTGAACGAGAACACGATGCGCCGGTTGATCGGGCTGAGCCCCGACGCCGTGTACGGCGACGCCGAATCGGTGCAGGCGATGGTGGTCTGGGCGGACGCCGCAGACGCCGCCGATACCACCGGCGCCCGGCAGTCGATTGTCGCGGCGGCCGGACCGCAGGGAATGTCATCGGCGCCGCCGCAGATGGCTGAGCCCGTCGACGCCGGCTGGACGCCGATTCCGCGACTGCCACTGTCGCCGGCGCCCATCGAGTATGGATCGGTGCAGGCGGCACAGTTGGATTGCGTCGCGCCGGGAATGGCAGTGCGCGAGCTGCGCCCGCCGGTCACCGAAAGCAGCCCGCTGGGGGCCGATTATCCGGTTTCGGAACTTCCGCCTCCCGAGGAACCGTACGGCGGCTGGCCGTTGCGAAAGCTGCTGCTCACTCGCCCGGCCCCGGTTCCGATCAACACCGGCACGATCTCGCGCGGAACGCTCTGGACGATCAGCCAGCTCGCGTTTCGCACCGGCACGTTCTATCCCATGTTCCCCGGCGGGCCGCATATCGCATTGGTCCGGCCGCTGTGGATCGTCAGCGGCGTGGTCGGCATGGACCCCGGGGTGTGGCATTACAACCCGATTCGCGACCGCTGGTTCGCGGTGCGCTACGGCCTGTTCCGTCCGGACCTGGCCCGCGCCTGCCAGCCCGCCGAGCCGTTCACCGCCGCCGCGGCCGTCTGCTTCATGATCGTGCTGTTAAAGAACCTGATGACCCAGTCCGGCCCCGACATCTACCGCCTGGCGCACCTTGAAGCCGGCTACGCCGCGCAACGGATGCTGCTGGCCTCGCACGCGATGGGCCTGTCGTGCCACCCGTCGGTCGACTTTTTCGATGATGAAGCCCGAACGCTCCTGGGCCTTGGCAAAACCGAATGGGAACCCCTCTACGCCGTCGCGGTGGGCACCACTCCCCAAGCCACCGCCGCCCCGGCCACGCCGGTGCCGCAGGAAGCCCTGCCGTGGCGGGGATAAGATCCATATCTGTAGCGGACCGATATTCTCGATAGAGTCGTCATTGGTCCGCAGTGCGGACCCTACACAGACACCTTTGATTTCGATCAGACGCTATTTCTTTCGATTGGATTCTCCCTGCCGCGCACGGTCCATGATTTCGGCCATGCGCGAGGACAGACCCGAATCGACGGTCTGAACGATAAAGAGATCATCGCTGTCAAAAGTTATTACCGACGCGCCATTCTCATGCACGACCGCTAAATCGTCCGGCACCTTCCACGCGATCATTGAATTCAGAAGCAGCACGGCGGCGAGCACCTCGACTTCGTCCTTGGCAAATAACAGCGTCGTCTTTGTCATCGGAATGCCAACTCGCCGAAACATCTCATAGATTCCCGTACGCAGATAGATTCGCGTTTCCCGAGCGGGATCATCGTCCAAATACCACTCGCCACCTCGTTTCCAAACATATATTCTGCCGCGTGGCAACGCATCCAGCGTCCCATTGATCAGCCCGATTCGGCCTTGGATCGTCGAGGGAAGATTGCAATCAATGCCCTTTGCACCTTGCAGAATCAGCGATTGAGGGGGCTGGTATCGTTGGTCCAACCCGATGTTGAATTGATGCGCCCATTCGAGGAACTGTTCGTTGCAAATATTCTCCATCGTTGAATCCGTCGATTGTTCCTCGACCAACCGGCGATCCTGCAGTCTGTTATCGACGCGCCGGTTGCGTCGTCGGCAGATCCTCAAGAGCACCGTCTGCCCGCTCCTGGAGCTTGGAGGCAATGTCGTCGCGGATCGAAATGGTCATGTCCATGCTTTACCTGCTTGGCGATTCTATCGCGCAACACGCCATAAAACACTGTTCGTGCATCGGACTATCGGCGAATCAAGGGGGCGCGAGTTGATTCACGATACCAGCGCCAGCCGCAGCCCTTGTGCGATCAACTCGGATCGGGAGATGTGCTTTCGTTCAGCCAGGTCATCCGCCTCGGCGAGCAGCGATCGCTCGACGGTGATCTGAATGCGCTCGGTCCCGCTTCCGACGCGCAGACGTCCCCGGCCTCGTTTGGCTTGACGGATGGCGCAATCATGCCGGCGCTGCTCAACAACAGGCGCCTTGCCAAATCGCGGACGGTAATCCGGCCGCTCAAATTCATGCGCAGCGGTTTGAAGCTGTGCCGTGGTCAAACGTCTGCTCGTTCCCGTCTTCATTTGCTTCTCCTGCGAACCTGGCGCCTTTCGCGTTCATTCAGCAGCCGAGAGTGAATCACGAAGATCGTTCCCTCCTCATCGACGATGTAGGCAACCTGCAGATATCGGCCATTTGAATCCTGCCCGCGCACCAGCCAGCGTCCGCGGCCTTCGTACGACGGCCAAGGCCTGCGCGCCGTAAGCACCACGTACTCGGCCTGCTCGGGTACCACTCCATGTTTGGCAATGTGGTCGACATTCCAATCAATCCATCGGAAGCCTCCGGCCATGGCGTAATTTTATACATCCCAAAATCACGCGATGCAACGCCCCGATATCTATTCAGTTGGATCAAAGGGCTCGGCGGTCTTTGATGGGTCGGGCGCTCTCCCGCTGTTCCTACCCGTCTTCCTGCGGGGCGGCCATATGTCGTGATGCCTGCCGCCGACGCCGATCAGCCATGCGCAGAACCCCTTGGACGCTCTGGACGCGGCCCAATCCAAGGGAGAACCGTTGCCTTTGTCGATCGTGTTAACATCGGCTCCCCGCGAATGCAGCAACTTGGCCACCGCAAGAGCGTTCATCGCACAAGCGTAACTGAATGCGGTCTCGCCGTTCTCGTTTTTCGCATTTACGTTTTGCCGGGCATCAAGCAGGCTGGCGACGGCCTTGATGTCCTTGTCGCACACGGCCCGGACCATTTTCTGACTCAGTTTCCTCATGGACGCAACCTGGACCGGATGCGAACTTCAACTTCCCCCCAGGGGCTGCCGGCATTCGGGTTCTTCTGATAGTCGGCCAAGGCCGCATCCAACGCCGATTTGTCGCTGTCGCTCAGGCCGGCATCATCGCTCCAGACTTCGCCGGTCAGCTCATCCAGCTTGGCCTGGACTTCAGCCAGCTCCTCTGGCCTAAGCTTGGGCAACTCGGCAAGGATTTCGGCTTTGCTCATACGGTCATCGTATCTCCCTGGATGTCCGATGTCACCGTACCGCCGCCCCCATCGGCCCCTGATATCCGGTCGTTTCCAGGTATTTCCCCACGGCCCGGCGCAATTGCCGCTGGATGGCGGCGGGGTCTTTGCGGGCGTCTATGTTGGTGAAATGAAACTCCTCGCTCATCACGTCCAGTTGTTCGATCAGGGCCGTCTGGTACGCCATGAAACTGTCGAACAGATCGTCGCCGTAGTTCATGTCCAGGCCGCTTTCCCAATAATTCATCTTGCCGGCCTCGAGCACGCGGGGGACCAGTTCGTTCACGCCCAGTTGCAGATAAATGACCAAATCCGGCTGCACCGCAAATCCGAACAAGTCGCGAAGCCATTGCTTGTCCGCGCCGCGCACGATGCCGCGGGCCAGGGCGGTATAGATGTACCGATCGGCCAGCACGATAAACCCGCTGCGCAATGCAGGGATGATCTGATATTCCAAACGATCCGCCAGATCGGTCGCGTACATCAGGCAATACGTCAGCCGATGCAGCGAATGGCCCTGCTTGGCGTCGGTGATGGCCTGGCCCACCAGCTTGCTGCGCGTCCAGCCGGTTTCCATCACCCCGTAACCGCGGACCTCCAGCCATTGCTTGAGGGGAATAGCCTGCGTGCTCCGGCCGCAACCATCGGTGCCTTCGATGACGATCAGCCGGCCGGTGCATCCTTCGCGCGGCAGGTACGGCATGGCGTGACCCATGTAACGGAAATCGCTCATGGCAACGCCTCCTGGGCCGGGCCCATTTCCACCGCCGCCGACGTCGGCAACGCGACGACGCCATTGGCGGCAAACCCTTCCAGCGTCTGGTCGATAAACCCGCGAACGGCCTGCTGCTGCTGTTGAATGCTCGTCGTCGCGTCCAGTTCGGTCAGGCCGTATTCAGTGGCGATCCGGCCGTATTCTTCCAGGATGCGGCTTTGAAAGATCCGAAAACTGGCCACGGCGTCCGGGGCCAGATCCATGTCCATGCCGGCCTCGTAGTCCTTGATCTTCGCCCGCCCCGCCAAAAGCCGCGCCACGCTCACGTCGATCGGCACGCGGAAATAAAACGCCCGGTCCGGCCGGGGCGCGAACTGATAAATCCGCCGCACCCACGCCGGCGCGCAGCCGCGGACCACATCGCGGGCAAAGGCGGTGTACACATACCGGTCGGCCAGCACGATCATTCCGGCCTTCAGCGGCGGCAGAATGCCGTGCACCAGCCGATGGGCGAAATCCGTCGCGTGCAAAAGCGAAAACGTCATCGGCGTCAGCGACATTTTCTTCTTGCCGCGTTTGGTGACGGTCTTGACCAGCTCGGCGCTGTTCCATTGCGTGAAGAAGGTGGGATATCCCTTGGATTGGAGATAGCGCAACGCAAGCTGAAGCTGCGTGCTCTTGCCCGAGCCGTCGATCCCCTCGACGACGATCAGCTTGCCCGGATAATTGTGCTGGGTCAGCAGCGCATCCACAACGATCACCTCATGGCTTGGGTCCCGAGACCAGTTCGAATTCTATCTCACGGCCGAAGATGTCGCCAAACATGTCCCGCTTGCGCCGCGCCGCCCAGATTTCCAGTTCGGCATCGGCCCTGTTGGAAAGCAGGCAGCGCACGCGTTTGCCGTCGGTGCGGCATTTGAGATCGGTGATGGCGCTGGCGTGGCTGCGATCCAGTCCATCCGCCAGACGCAGCAGCGACGCTCCGACATCGACGATGTGCTTCTGCCGGCGATTCAGCGCCGCATAGGCGGCGTGCCGCGGCTTGGGCGGAGTCTTGCGGTGATAGCGTGCGATATTGGCCACGATCGCGATCTCATCAGCGCTGAAATTCCGCAAATCGCCGTTCTGGATCAGATACATGCTGTGCTTGTGATGTCCATTGCGGCCGATGTGCCAGCCGATGTCATGCAGCAATGCCGCGTATTCGATCAGCTCGCGCTCGGTGTTGCCCATGCCGTGCAGGGATTTGAGTTCGTCGAACAGCCGCAGACACAGCCGGGCCACCTGCTCGCCGTGCGTCTGATGCCAGTCGCACCGCCGGGCCAAATCGATCATGCTCCGCCGCCGCGGATCGGGAAGTTCACGCAGGATTTCCAGATCGGGCACATGCCGGCCGAGATAATCCAGAAGAATCCCTTCCCGCAGCGCCATCGGGCAGATGTGAATCCGCCGTAGATTCAGGCGGTCGAAGAGTTCGTTGACCAGCAGCGCCCCGGCGATGATCTGGTCCTTGCGCTGATCGTCCAACCCGCGCATCTGTGCCCGATCGGCCGATTCCGAGCGGAGCAGTTCATCCAGGAGTTTCTTGAACCGGCCGATCTCGATGACGCCGGCCGGATTGTCCGCGTCATCCGATTCGCCGCCGGCATCGCCCTGACACATGGCGGCGATATTCTCGAGCGTTCCGCTGGTTCCGATCGCCTTGATCGGGCCCAGCGACAGAATCCTGGGGCAGATCGGCGACAGTTCCTCCTGGTAATGTGCCAGCAGCGCCGTCCGATCGGCATCGCTGATGGGGTCGGATTTGACGAACGTGGCCGTCATGCGGGCGGCGCCGAGCTTGCGGCTTTCCAGGAGCATCGAGCGGCTTTCATCGCCGACAATGAACTCGACGCTGCCGCCGCCGATATCGACCATGAAATGCGGCTGCTGCCGCAGCGGCGTGGCGTGCCGCACCGCCAGATAAATCAGCCGTGCCTCTTCGCGGGCCGAGACGACCTTGACGGCCAGCTTGAGTTCATCCCGAGCCCGTTCGATGAAATCGCCGCCGTTCTCCGCCTCGCGAATGGCGCTGGTGGCGACGGCGATGACCTTCTCGCATTGCCGCTGCAGCGCCTGCTGCTGAAAGCGCTGCAGGACGGCCAGCGCCCGATCGATCGCCTCGGCCGAAAGCCGCCGCGACGGAAAGCTCATGCGTCCCAGTCCCACCATTTCCTTGAGCCGCCAGAGCGTGCTGATCCCGCCGTCGGCATCCGCCTGGGCGACGATCATGTGAATGCTGTTGGACCCAACGTCGATGGCGGCCAGCCGCAACGAAGCCGAAGCGGCCGGGGCCGTCGGCTTGGGTAAATCGCTTCCTTCCTTTGAGCTATTCGAGTTCATCGCCGGCCTATGATAGCCAAGATGGGCCGGGGATACAGGGGGGACGATGACGGCCCGTGATTCCGTGCGCGGCTCGACAGACGCCAATTTCGCTATATACTATAACCTGTGATCTTCTCATGGGACGATGTGAACCGCGACCATATCGCAAGGCATGGCATAAGCCCAGAGGAGGCGGAGACTGTCATATGCGATGCAGAGAATCCGTACCCGCAAACCATTGAGGACGACAAATTCGTCGTTTGGGGAACGACCGAATCAGGTCGGCATCTTCAGGTGATCTTTGTGCTCAAAACACCTGACGAGGTTTCCTACGAAAGCCTCACCGTCGACGACTGGATAAGCGTTGAGGCAGGCGAGGTCACGGCGGTCGTTCGCGTGATCCACGCAATGGACCTGACCGCACGGATGAAACGCCAATTTCGCAAGCGCAGGAGGTAATATGGCCATGAAAAGAACCAGGACAGATGAAGACGACTTCGATGCAATGGAGCGGCTGGCCAAGAGCATTGCCCCAGATCGGTTGCGCCCGCTGACGCCCCAGCAACAAGCGCGATGGGAGGCCACCAAGCGCGGCCGTCCCAGAAAACCGCCCGGAACCAAGGCTGTGCCCACGCTTATCACCGTCGAACCGCAACTTCTGCGGCAAGCGGATGCCTACGCGAGAAAGACCGGTGTCAGCCGCTCGCAGCTTTTCTCCGATGCGTTGCGGCAACGGATCGAGCCGGCAAAGAAAGCGTGAACATCCTCTCCTCCCGTGGCGGCAACCGCGGAATGCGGCAGGGGATTCGCCCGGCGGAGACGCCTGGCGGAGATGCCGCTGTTTCGCCATCTCAACGCCCATTTGTCACACGGCGGCGATTGCGAGAAACGCCAGACGCCAGTTTTGTGGCAAAAGTGGCTCGATTGAGAAAAGGGAGCTTTCAGGATTTTCGATTTGCTGCCGCCCAAAGTGGGATGACTCTGGACAATAAACAGCGGTGGAATCGCGTTTTTACAGTGGCATCCCGGCGACTGGCGACGGTATGATATGGGTGTCGACAGCAAAGCAGGCCGGTATGACGCGGAGGCTGATTATGTCGCGCTCGATTCGGCATCTCGGTTGCGGGTTGGTGGGCTTACTGGGCCTTGTGGTCGTGGTTTCGGTCGCGGCGGGACAGGCGGCGTCGGGCAAGTCATCGCCGCGGGATCTGGCCGATGCCATGGCCCGCGCCCAGGCGGCGCAGCAGGCGTATTCGCAGGCACAGGCGAATCTGCGCCTGGCGGCGGTGCAGATTCGTAAGAAATATGAAACGGCGCCGGAGACTGTCCATGCCCGGGCCGAGGTGGACGCGGCGGCCAAGGATGTCAACGACATCCGCGCGGCGGCGGTTGCTTCACTGCACGCCGATCCGAATTACATCGAACTTCAGCAGGAGATCGACCACGTGGCCGGGGCGCTCGATCCGGATATCAGCCATGTTGATCTGGAGGATGTCGATCGGACGGATCTGGCGCAGGCAAAGATGGAATACGCGGCCCGGCTGCACCACATGGAGGAGGACGCCCTGGATCAGAACCCCCGTTACAAGGAGGCGATGCAGCGACTGGCCGAGGCCAGTTCGCACTGGACAACGATCGAGGGGCAACTCAATACCGATCTGCGGGATGATCCCCAATACAAGTCCGCCCAGAGCGACCTGGCGACGGCCCAGAGCAATCTGGAATCAGCGGACGCGGATCTCCAGAGCGAGCTTATCAAAAGCGGCGAAGCCGCCGAGGCCCAGCGACTTCAGCACCTGCGCGAGTTGTACAACAGCAACTACGCCAATAACGCTGACTATTACTACGACGGATATCCGTTCTATGGAGCGTATACGGCCTATCCGTACTTCGGCGCCGGCGCTGTGACAAGCAGTCCATACACCCAGGCGCCGGCCACGACATCCAAGCCCGTCCCTTCATGGAGTCCGTTTACCCAGGTTCCATCCTGGAGTCCGTTTACCCCGCAGCCGGCGTCAACGTCACCGCCCATCCCCTCGTGGTCTCCATTCCCGTCCCAGCCGGCGCCAAAGACAGGGCACTGACCGGCGGCGAGTGCGGGGATTCAGATCGCGAAATTCCGATATGGGGACTCTCAGATTTCAAATTTGAAATCTTCGTGTCATGCCGACGGCACAGCGTGGAATTCCTTTTTGCGGTCGGCCATTTGTGCCTTGAGGCGGGCCAGGATCGAGCTGTGCATCTGACTGACGCGGCTTTCGCTCAGATCGAGCGTCGCGCCGATTTCCTTCATCGTCATCTCTTCAAAATAGTAGAGGATGATGATGAGCCGCTCGGCCCGGGACAGGCCCTTGGTGATGAGTTCCTTCAGGTCTTTGCGTTGAATCTCGCGCACCGGATCGGCGCCGCGCTTGTCTTCCAGAACGTCGATCTCGCGCACGTCCTTGTTGGAATCGGTCTCGAACCACTTGCGCGACAGCGACACCAATCCGACCGCACTGGCATCCTTGGCCATTTTTTCAAACTCTCCCATCGAAACCTTCAGGCGCTTGGCGACTTCGTCGTTGGTGGGACTGCGGCCGAGTTCGACTTCCAGGCCCTTGGTGGCGCTCTCGAGCTTGTGGGCGCGGGATCGGACCAGGCGGGGAACCCAGTCCATCGAGCGCAGTTCGTCGAGGATGGCGCCGCGGATGCGCGGCGCGCAATAGGTCTCGAACTTCACGCCCCGTTCAAGATCGAAAGCGTTGATCGCGTCCATCAGGCCGAAAATGCCGGCCGACATCAGGTCGTCCAGTTCGACCTCGTCGGGCAGCTTGACGTGGATGCGTTCGGCGTTGTAGCGGACGAGATGGAGATAGTTCTCCATGAGGATGTTGCGCAGGGCTTCCTCCTTGCTCTGCTTGTATCGAATCCAGATTTCCTTGATGTCGGGACGATTGGGCCTGGTTGCCGCCGTCCCCAGTCCGTGGGTCTTGATTGAGGTTTTCATTCCCTTGACGCCTCGCTATGGGTTCCTGTGTTTCGCCGGAAGCCGACTCCACAATGAGCCACTTCCGTTTATCGGTCCGATTCGGTTACCTTCGTTGAACTATTTTCGGATTTCTTTGTTTCATCGGCCACGCTCTCCGCGATCATCCTGCGGGCCATTTCGCCCAGGACAAGTCCGATAACCAGAGTGCCGCCCATGGCCACCAGCGCCCGCCACACCGTCGTGGTGAAGGGATTATCCGCCTCGAGCCCGCCGATCAGCAGGCACAGCGAAAACGCTCCCAGCGCCGAAACCACCGCGACACGCATGACCATCGACTTCACCTGTCACGTTTGAACCACTTGCTCATCCGGTCAAAAAATCCCGCCGACATCCCGGCGCTGTCCGCCAAAGCCGGGGCAATCCCGCGCTCCAGGCGCATCGCCAGCCGCGTGATGCATTCGCTGGCCGGACACTTGGGGCTGGAAATGACGAACGGCACGCGTTGGCGCACGGCGGTGGACACGTGATCGTCGCTCAGAACATATCCGCCGTCCTGCACGGCCGAGCCAAGGAATTGCCGGGCCACGCGCGCGATGCGGTCGTAGACCAGTGCGGCTTCCGTAGCCGATCGGGCCAGGTTCACCAGCAGGCTGATGGGGCGGCCCGGCGACGGGCCGGCGCCGCTTTCGCGGTCGATGTCTCCCTCGTTGCGACGGATGACCTTAATGACGGCATAGGCGTCGGTGATGGCCGTGGGCTCGGGTGTTGTGACGACCAGCACTTCGTCGGCCGCGCGGGTGAAGGTGAGGACATTGGGGCTGATTCCCGCGCCGGTGTCGATGAGGATGACATCGGATTGCTGTTCCAGTTCTCCCAGGGCATCGACAAGTCGCTGGCGATCGTCGTCGGACAGATCGGCCATGCGCGCCAGTCCCGATGCTCCGCCGATAAGTCCGAATCCGCCCGGCCCTTTCACCATCACTTCCCTCAACTGCCGCTTGCGGGCGATCACGTGCGACAGATTCAGCGGCAGATCGATGTTGCAGAGCACATCCGCGTTGGCCAGACCCAGATCGGCGTCCAGCAGCACGACTTCCTTACCGGCCGACGCCAGGCGGATCGCCAGGTTGACGGCGACGTTGCTCTTGCCCACGCCGCCCTTGCCGCTGGTGATGGCGATGACGCGTGCCCGCGATCGCGAGCGAGCGAGATTTCGCAGGTGCGATGCCTGATCCATGACCGCCGTCATTTCGCACCCCCCAGAATCAGCCGGGCCAGATCACGGCCAAGGCCCACTTCGATGTCGTCGGGCACGTCCTGTCCGGTGGTTACGTACGACAGGCTCTTGTTGACCTTGCGTATCACATTGAGCACCACGCCCACGCACGCCGCCTCGTCCAGTTTCGTGAAGATGATCCGATCGACGCGCACCTCGCCAAACCGCTGCACCGCCAGATCGACGCACGCCTGGCTGGCCGTCGTCGAGAGCACCAGATGCACTTCATCCGGCTGCGCCGCCGTCAGGAACTGGCGAAGCTCGTTGAGTTTCATCACGTCGTTGGGGCTTCGGCCGGCGGTGTCGATGAGGATGTACTCGCAATCCTGCATCGATCGGATGGCCTCGGTCATGTCTTCGGGAGTGGAGACGACCTTGACGGTGGAGCCCAGGATCTCGGCGTATTTGCGGAGCTGATCGATGGCGGCGATGCGGTAGGTGTCGATGGTGATGAGTCCCACGGTGTGGCGCTGGCGCAGTTTCAGATTCGCGGCCAGCTTGGCGATGGTGGTGGTCTTGCCCACGCCCGTGGGCCCGATCAGCGCCACCACGTGCGGGCCGACCGCCTTGGTCCGCTTGATCGGGCCGGAGACCGGGATCATCTTCTCGATCTGCTCGACCAGCCTTGCGGTCACGAGATTCGATTGCGTCAGTTCCGTCGGCTTGAGTTCGCGCTGCAGGGCCCGCACCAGATCGCCGGCCAGTTCCTCGGCGACGTGATTTTCGACCAGGCGCATGTAATGCTCGAACAAATCGTCGGGCACCTGCGGCATGCGCTTGCGCTGCTCCTGCGTCACCAGGTCTTTCACCAGTGTCTTGAGGCTGCTCATTTCCTGCTGAATCCCGATCATCATGGCGGCCTGCCCGGCGGGCTGTTCCAGCAGCGACTTCCCCGGCCGGGCCGCTGGCGACGGTTCATACGTAACGCCGGGCGTCTTCATCGCGCCGGCCGCAACCAACGGCGGCGCAACCGCCCCGCCGGCGGCGGAGCCGACTGTCGAGCGCCCCCGTTCGGGCCGTCGAGCCTGCCGACGGCCGGCGGTAATTTCCACAATCGGCCGGCTCCGCAATCCCAGCCACTGACGGCTCTGGATCGTCCGCACATGCACGATCACCGCGTCGGGGCCGATTGCTTCCTTGACGCGCGCCAGCGCCTCCGCCATTGTCCGGCCGCTGAACGTCTGAACTCCCGTCACTGAACCATCCTGCGATTTCATGGACAAGTTCCCTGTCAGCCGCCCATGCCCACCAGACCGACCGCCTCAACGGCCACGTCCGGCACGATTTCGTTGTATGCCAACACCGCAACCTGCGGCAGGCTGCCTTCGATCATCCGCCGCAGCGCCGATCTCACCTGCGGCGAACAGAGCACGACCGCGTTGCGGCCAGTCTGCGTCAATTCCGTCGCCTTGCCCGCGATCTGCTGGGAAATCTGCTGCGTGGTCTGCGCCGGCAAGGTGTTGGTGGTCCCGCGTTCGCCGCGTTCCAGGTGGCCATTGATGAGCTCTTCCATGGCCGGGTCCACCGTCAGACACCAGAGGCGATCCTTGTCGTCCACGTACTGCTTGCAGATGACGCGGGCCAGGGCGTTGCGGACGTATTCGGTGAGCACGTCCAGATCCTTGGTCCGCGCCGCATAATCGCCCAGCACTTCGAGAATCGTCTCCAGATCTCGCACCGGGACGCGCTCGCGCAGAAGGTTCTGCATGACCTTCTGCAACTCACCGGGCTTGATCTGCGTTGGAATCACTTCCTCGACCACCGCCGGCGATTTGGCCTTGAGGTGCTCCAGCAGGTTCTTCACGTCCTGCCGGGTCAGCAACTCGAAGGCGTGCGACTTGATCACTTCGGTCAGATGCGTCGCGACGACGGCCGTCGCCTCGACCACGGTGTAATTGAGCACCTCCGCCTGCTGTCGCTGGGGTTCGGTGATCCAATAGACCGGCAGCCCGAACGCCGGTTCGGTGGTGGCCGTGGCGCCGACGATGGGACCGGTCGTCGCGCCGCTGTCCATCGCCATGAACTGCTCCGGATAGGTGACGCCCTTGGCGACGATCTGCCCGCGAATCTTGATCGCGTAATCGTTGGCGCCCAGTTGGATGTTGTCGCGCACGCGCACCGGCGGCACGACGATGCCCAGGTCGATGGCCATCTGCCGGCGGACCATCCCGATCCGGTCCAGCAGATCGCCGCCCTTGGCCGCATCGACCAGGCGGACCAGGCCGTAACCCAGTTCCAGCTCCATCGCGTCCAGATCGAGGAGTTTCTCGACTTTTTCCGGCTCCTTCTTGGCGGCTTTTTCCTTTTCCTTCACGATGCTGGCTGCCGCCGCGCGACGATCTCCGGCCGACAGAATCCACGCCAGCCCGGCGCAGCTCGATCCCAGCACGATCAGCGGGAGCTTGGGCAGTTGAGTGAGCATCATCAGCGCCAGGAACGCGGCGGCGATCACCAGCGCCCGCGGCTTGGCAAATACCTGGGCGAGCATCTCATCGCCGAGATTCGATTTGCCGCTGGTTCGCGTGACGATCAGGCCCGCCCCCAGCGACACGATGAACGCCGGTATCTGGCTCACCAGCCCGTCGCCGATGGTCAGTTTTGTGTACAACTGCAAGCAACTCATCAGCGTCCAGCCGTGCTCGACCATGCCGACGTACAATCCGCCCAGCACGTTGACGAAGGTGATGACCAGGCCGGCCACGGCATCGCCGCGGACGAATTTACTGGCGCCGTCCATGGCGCCGTAAAAATCCGCCTCGTGGCTGATCTTCTCGCGGCGGTTTCGCGCCTCGCCTTCGTTGATGATCCCCGCGTTCAGGTCGGCGTCGATGGCCATCTGCTTGCCCGGCATCGCGTCGAGCGTAAACCTGGCCGCCACCTCCGAGATGCGCGTGGCGCCTCGCGTGATCACCACAAACTGGATCACCACGATGATGATGAAGATGATGACGCCCACCGCCAGCGAGCCGCCGGTCACGAATGAACTGAACGCCAGCACGACTTCGCCGGCCGAGTGCAGTGCCACGGCCGTGTCGGTGCCGCTGGCCGTGAGGATCAGGCGGCTGGTCGCGGCGTTGAGCACCAGGCGGAACATGGTGATGGCCAGCAGCAGCGACGGAAAGACGCTGAAATCCAGCGGGCTTTGCACGTAGATCGTCGTCACCATGATGATGGCCGACAGCGTCAGATTGCAGATGAGCAGGAAATCCAGAACCTGAGTCGGCAACGGGATCAGGATCACCAGCAGCAGGCTCATGAACGCCAACGGGAAGATCATGCCGCGATTGGCGTGAATCTTCTGGAGGATCGGGTTGGTCGTTACGGCCGTCAAAATCAAACCTTGTTTCTAAACCGTTCTCGCATCGTTCTTACATTGTGGCCGGCGCCGGTATCGGCGTCGCGTTGGCCGGCGGAGTCTTGCCCGTGATCTGGTAGACATAGGCAAGAATCTCGGCGACGGCGGAATAAAACTGTTCGGGAATGGCCCGGCCGACCGGGACCATGCGGTAGATCGCCCGCGCCAGCGGGGCCCGTTCGACGATGGGAATCCCGTTCTCCACCGCCAGTTCGCGGATGCGATGCGCCAGCACGCCGGCGCCCTTGGCCACGACGATCGGCGCATGCATCGTCGCCGGCTCGTAATCCAGGGCCACCGCGTAGTGCGTGGGATTGGTCACCACGACCTGGGCCTTGGGAACCGTCTTCTTCAGCCGCTCGCGCGCCCGCTGAAAGATCAACTGTTTGCGTCGCATCCTCACGGCCGGATCGCCGTCGTGAGACTTCATCTCCTCCTTGACCTCAGCCTTGCTCATCTTGAGATCGCGCTCGATTTTGAATCGCTGGTAGGTGTAATCGACCAGGGCCAGGATCAGCAGTACGATTCCGATGCGCATGGCGATCGAGTAGACGACGCCCGCCCCCAGCGAAAAAATCTGCGCGAATTCCAGTTGCTGCACGTGGATGATCGAACCCAGCCGGGTGTCGATCGCCGACCACGCCGCCCACCCCACCATCGTCAGTTTGAGGATGTTTGTCCCCAGCCGCATGAGCGTCGGCCCGCGGAACGACAGCAGCCGCCCCAGGCCCTTGAGCGGATTGAGCGCCATGAAATTGGGCTGCAAACGCGTGGGATTGAAATAGAACCCCGTCTGCAGGAGATTCAGCCCCACCGCCACCAGCAACACCCCGCCAAACAGCGGCGCCGCCGCCAGGGCAATCCCCACCACCGACCGCACCAGCATCTGCGACAGGAACAGTCCGCGCACGTCGCCGAGTGACGATGCCGACAGCATCGTCGCCAGAAGATTCCGCATCGCCGCCAGAAGATTCAGGCCGTACCACCGCAGCAGGATCAGGATGCACACCAGCAGCGCCGACGCCGTCAGGTCCGGACTTCGCGCGAAGTTGCCCGCGTCGCGCGCCTCCTGCCGGCGGCGAGGCGTCGGGGCCTCGGTTTTTTCTCCCATCTCGTTTTCGGCCATGTCACCCGTCCGTGGGCTCGAATCGCAATGAACTCATCCGTGAACCGTGCTCCAACTCGAAATGATCACCGACATCGATCGCTCGATCGCCTTCCCGATCACGCTGCCCGTCAGGCCCAGTCCGACAAGGACCACCACCATCGACACCAGGCCGCGCATCGACACACCGGCCGACATCACGTTGATCTGCGGCATCGTCTTGCCGATGAATCCCAGCGCCAGATCGACCACCAGCATGGTCACCAGCACCGGCGCTGCCAGTTGAAACGCCAGGACCGTGCAGGCGTGCAGCAGCCGCACCAGCAGATCGAAAACATGAGCGTCGATCCCGACACTCAGCAGCGGCAAGGCGTCAAAGCTCTTCCACACGCCGATCAGCAACGCGTGATGTCCGCCCAGCACCAGGAACACCGTCAGCGTCATCATGAAATACAGATCGCTCATCACCGTACCCTGTTGCCCGGTCGACGGATCAAACACCGCCGCCAGCGTCAAACCCATCTGCTGGGCGATGATCTCACCGGCCCACTGCACCGCGATGAACACGAAATTCATCGCCATTCCCATCGCAAACCCGAACAGAATCTCACCGGCGATTCCCGCCGCCAGCGACCATGTATCGCCGGGCCACCGCACCGGCGGCGGCACGCACGGCGCCAGGCCGGCCGCCAGCACCATCGCCAGCATCACGCGCACCAGCCGCGGTATCCGCACGCTGCCGATCAGCGGCGCGAACACCATCGCCGCCGCCACGCGGAAGAACACCAGCACATAGGCCGGCAGCGAATCCAGCAGCGACTGCACCGTCATGGCAACCGCCCATACGACAGCATCGTCGTGGTGTATTCCAGAAGGCGATGACCGATCCACGGCATGAGCATCACCGCCGCCGACACCATCGCCACGATCTTGGGTATGAAGCTCAGCGTCTGCTCCTGAATCTGCGTCACCGCCTGAATCAGGGAGACAACCACGCCGACAACCAGACCGATCACCAGCATCGGGCTGGAGACAATCAACGCCATGATCAGAGCTTGTCGGATCAGGTCTGTTGCCTGATCGATTGTGATCGACATGACCTGCACACCCTTCCCTGAGTGCCGTGCCAGCCTCCCGGCCGGCCTCGCCAAATCCGTGGCGACGGGCGGACCCAATCCGCCTACGTCGCAAAACTACCCATCAGGCTCGCCGTTATCAAGTGCCACCCATCGACCAGCACGAACAAGAGCAGCTTGAAGGGCAACGAAATGAGCACCGGCGGCAACATCATCATTCCCATGCTGATCAGCACCGACGATATCACCATGTCAATAATCAGGAACGGCAGATAGACGCGAAACCCCAGCAGAAACGCCGTCTTGAGTTCGCTGATCATGAACGCCGGAACCAGCGTCATCGTCCCCACATCACCAAAAGTCTTCGCACGTGGCTGGTGTGCGAAATCCATGAACAAATCCACATCCGATTCGTTTCCACCGGCCTTGATCTGCTTGATCATGAACTCCCGCAGCGGAACCTGCCCGCGCGCCAGGGCCGTCGAGGGATCGATATCCCCCTTGAGATACGGCGACACAGCGTCGCGCTCCAGGCTGCTGAGCGTTGGGCCCATCACCAGAAATGTCATGAACATCGCCAGCCCCACCAGCACCTGGTTGGGAGGCAACTGCTGCACCCCCATCGCCTGACGCAGCAGTGACAGGACGATGACGATCCGGGTGAAGCTGGTCATCATCAGCAGGATGGCCGGCGCCAGCGACAGCACCGTCAACAGGATGACAAGCTGCATGGCGGTCGAGACGTTCTGCCGGTTGCTCAAATCGGGAAGCTGGCCGATTCCGGGAAGTGTTGCCCCGCCCGCTGCCGGAGTCCCCGCCGCCTCTGCGGCCCCACCTGGCATCGCGCCCGGTGCGCTGACGGCCGTGGCGATTCGCGGTTCGGGCGAGCTGTCACTCAGTGTTTCCTGACCCCACGCGCACGAGGCGTTCATCCACCACGCACAGATTCCAAATGCAATGACAAGATAACGCGCGATGCGCCCGCGGGGACTCGTGTGAGCATCCATTCTCATCGGTCCGTCCTTGAAGTTTGGCAGTATACACGGCCGGCCCGCCGTTGTCTTTAAGGAAAATCCGATTTTCTCAATTTTGAAGAAAGTGACGAGTTGGGCAGTGCCCCGGTTTCATCCGCCCCGATCAGGGCGAAGGCTTGCGATAGCGTTCGGCCAGCGTGCGCACCCGGCTGGCCAGGCCGCGCAATTCCTGCCGCGTGTTCGCCAGCGCCTCGGGCTCGGCGGGTTCCAGCGACGAATCGCTCGACGGCTCCGCCGCCGGTTCGGTTGCCGGGTCTGCGGTCGATTCCGAAAGCGTCTGGCCGTCCACCTCTTCGAAATCCGCCTGTGCCCGGCCAAGGCTGACGGCAAATCGCCGCGAGGCCGATCCCAGCCGTTCGGATTGAATCGCTCCGAGCATTCCCGCGACCTCGTCGGGGTCGGTGATCTCGCAAATCGGCGACAGTTGTGCCCCGCAATCCCCGACGACCACCAGGCGTTTGCCCACTTGCACCAGCACCAGCGCCGAGCGGCTGCCCAGCGGCGTGCGAGCGATCACCCGCACCGACCGCGACGCCCGTTGTGATGCCGCCCCCGGCCAGAGCCATCGCATCGCGATCTTCATCGCCAGGATCAACCCCAGGACACCCAGCAGTGCAAGCGTGACCTGCAACAGACCGACGGGCGATCCCGTCGTTACCGCGGCGGACCCGCCCGCCTGTCCGGCCGCCGCCCCGCTCGTGCCCGGCGCCGGACCGCGCTGAATCTCCTCGGCATCCAGGGGACTGCTCACCACCGGCGGCACCGGTGCGATCGCCGCTGCCCTGGTCGTGGCCGCCGGCAGTGTCGTCGCCTGATTCGCCGGTCCGGCCGCGATGAGCGCCCCAGCCAGCGCGATACCTGCTGCGCCAGACAAAAGAACCCGAAATGCCGGCCAACAGCTCTTCCGCAACTTTCCGTCCACTCGCCCACCGCTGCGGGAGGTGTGGTAAGAGGCGGATGCTGTGTCGGCATCGAATTGTGCCACTTGCCCGGCGATGATCACGTCCCCTCATCCTTGGCGGTCGCGATGATCTCATTGACGCGAACGCAGAAATTGTCGTTCAGCACCAGCACTTCGCCCTTGGCCACCAGACGCTCGTTGGCGAACACGTCCACCGGATCGCCCGCCAGCTTGTCCAGTTCCACTACCGAACCTTCCGCCAGCTTCAGTACATCCTCCACCAGCATCCGGCTTCGCCCAAGTTCGATCTTCACCGTCAATTCCACATCGCGCAACAAGTCCACGCTGGACATTTGCGCATCCTGGATCACCTGCTGGAAATTCGGCAGATTGAACGGATCCCCGGCCGGCGCGGCGGCGTCCGGCAGCGTCTTGGCATCGTCGAAGCTCGCTTGCCGCAGCAATTCATCGATGCCCGACGAATCCAACGGCACATCCGCCGCCGCGCTGGCCAGTGGGGCCGGCGCACCGGCCGCATCACCCGGCGGCGGCGCTCCCGGCGGCGTTGCCGCCGCGGGTGTGGGGTTGGATTGTCCTGGGGTTTGACCGCTGCCTTGCGGGCCGGTTTCCTCGGCCATAGATCACCATCCTTGGCTATTTCCCGCGGTTCCACCGCACGGCCGGCCATCGATCAGAAATCGGACCGGTACGGAATGCACCGCGGAACCAGCACTTCCTCGATCATCCCATCCCCGACGATCTCGTCAAGCTGGTATTTCACCTGTCGCCGCAACGTCTCCAGACCCGGCTCGGAACCGCCGAGCTTCTCCGGATCCATTTCCGCAATGATCGTACGAACGCGGTCCTTTATCAAGGCCTCGCGGTCCTTGATCTTCTGTTGCACCGCCTCCTGATGGTCCGATCGCACGCTGACGAAAATGCTCACATCGTACAACAGCGCCCGGCCGCTCTGGCGGTTCATGGCCTTGAATTCGACCAGACTCAATTCGACCGCGGCGTCGCCGGAACTGGTCGTGCCGCCCTTGCCGCCGGCATCGGGCTTGTGCGAAGTTTCCGATGTCGTGCTGACGGTCAGATCGGCGCCGCTGGCGTTTTTCGGGCCGCCCAGGACAAAACGAATCCCCCCGATGAGCACCAGCGCCTCGATCAGCATCGCCCCGCCGATCAGCACCGGCGTTTTGGTGAGAAATCCCCCGCCGCTCTTCTCGGGCGCGGCGGCCTTCTTCTCGGCCGCCGGTTCCGGCCGCTTCTCGCCCTTTTCGGCCTTGTCGGCCTTCTCCGGTTTCTCAGCCTTTTCAGGTTTCTGAGGCTTTTCCGCTTTTTCAGCCATGGCAAGCCGATCCCTTCACGGCGCGATTCCTCCCCGCGACGCGCCCAATCCCCTTATCGGCTTGCAGACCCTGTGCCTGTACCATGCCGCGATCGGCGCCCTGGTGCGCGGCGCCACCGGCAGATTGTGGCTCAATCAGTTACCGGACGCCGGATGATCCGCGCATAGTCGATTGACCGGCGGATCACCTCCTGCATCGTTTCGCGAACCATCATCTTCTCGCCCTGGTCGCAGCAGACGACGGTATCGGGCGTCGATTCCACGTAGCGGATTTTCTCTGCATTGACCACAACGCTCTGGCCGTTCAGCCGTGTCAGCACGATCATGACCTGTCCTCCATGACAAATCGCCGCTATGGAAAGGCCCTCGCGGCAGCGTCATCTTCAATCACCTGCCGCGAGGGCTCGATTTTATCGGGCGAGTCCGCCGCCCGTTGTTTTTTGTTCCGCGCCGCCAGCGCCGCTGTCCACTGGTTCATCGCGTCGAGTTCAGCAGATCGGTGATGAGCTGATCGCTGGTGGTTATCACCCGGCTGCTGGCGCTGAATCCCGTCGAAGCGATGATCATATTGATGAATTCCTTGCTGATGTTGACGTTGCTCTGCTCCAGCGAACCCGACAGAACTTCGCCCGCGCCCAGCGTCTGGGGCGCGCTGATCACCGCCTGCCCGCTGCCGGCCCCGGCCGAAAACAGGTTGCTTCCCTGATCCACCAAACCCTCGGGATTGTTGAAAGTGGCCAGCGCCACCTGCCCGAGCGTTCGCGTCAGGCCGTTGCTGAACGAACCGGTCACCGTCCCGTCCGTGCCGATGGAAAACGAACTGAGCGTGCCCAGCGGCGATCCATCCTGCGATGTGGGCTCGAGCACCGACGACGTGGCGTCCGACAAGGCATGCACGCCGGAAAAATCCAGGGTGATATTCTGCACCGGCTGCGAACCCGTCCCCTGGCGGTCCAGCGTGATGGTGTTGTTCGACACGGTCAGCAGGTTGCCGCCGTTGTCAAAGTTGAGCGTCGCGTTGCCCAGGACGGCCGTGCCGCCCTGGTTGTCAACACTGCTGGCGTAATACCGCCATGAGGTGCCGCTGGACGATTTGCTCTCCAGGACCGCCGTCACGTTGATCGTCATCGGATTGCCCAGGGAATCATACGCCGTCAGTGACGTCGCCACACTTTCGCCGCTGGGCGCGCTGGCATCGCCGGCGGCGTCGATCCCATCGGTAAACGTAAACGGTGACACGCCCGTGGCGGCATTGACGAAACCCGAGGTCGTGATCCCCAGGCTGTTATCCATGCCGCTGTTTCCCGTGATGATGAACCGTGCGGTTCCCGCAGTGTCCGTGGGGGACGGCGCGAAGTTGACTCCCGGCGTCGGCCCCGGCGCGCCCGAGGCGCCGGTATCGATCTGCGTCCCGTTCTGCAGGAATCCTTCCAGATCGGTCACCGTGCTGGTGGCGGTGACGGTGTACGTATCGGTCGGAAGCGTCTGGCCGCCCTTGCTGGCGGTGAGCTTCAACGTGTCACCCACCGACATCAGCGGCGAACCGGTCGGATCGCTGGCGTCGCGCAGATCGGTCAACAGCGTTGTGCTGCCCAGTGGCGTCGTGGTGGAGGCGGTGACCAGAGGCGCCGTTGTCAGGATGCTGGCGCCGGCGGCCACGGTTCCCGCCGCGTTGAGATCGCCCACGATCTTGATGTTCGTTGTCGCCTTGGCAATAGTAGTCTGGCCGACGGGGATGGAAATCGTCTGCAGCGGCCCCTGCACGACATTGAAATTGGAATCCACTCCGTAACCCTGGACGAAATCGCCCTGGGCGTTGACCAGTTGGTTCTGATTGTTGAGCTGGAACTCGCCGTCCTGCGTGTAGTTTTGCGCGGCGCCTTTTACGATGAAGAACCCGTTGCCGTCGATGGCCAGGTCGGTCGAACTGCCCGTGCTCTCGATGGCCCCGGCGGAGAAATCCTTGTTGATCGAGGCCACCGATGCGCCCAGTCCGTACTGGCTGGGATTGGTCCCCCCGAACGACGCGCTGGAACTGGTGCCGGCGGTGGTGGTGACATAGAACTGTGGGGTAAACTGCACATTGCTGGCCTTGAATGCCGTGGTATTCGAGTTGGCGATGTTGTTGCCGATCACGCCCAACCACGTCTGGCTGACGTCCAGGCCGGACAGTCCCGTTATCAGAGCATTATTCAGTGCCATACCGGTATCATCCAGGCAACGCTAGGGCATCCTGCCGAATGTGGCCGCGGATTCCACCGCGGGTAGCACTTCTCGAACCCCAACCGCGTCACGATCCGGACGCGATGGACGTCACATTGCTCAGCGCCAGCGTCGAGCCGCCGCTCAATTGCAGATTGACCGTACCGCCGGCCACCTGCACGGACGTCACGCTGCCGCTGAGGGCATTGCCGCTGGAATCCTGGCCGTTGACGGTCTTGCCGATCAGCGATGCCGCCGCTCCGATCGAACTCTGCTGGTTGAGCGTGGTCAGGGTGGTCTGGAGCTGGTCGGACGATTGGAGCTGCCCGATCGAGCTGACCTGCGTGAGCAAATCCTGACTGCTGGTCGGATTCAGGGGATCCTGGTTTTCCAGTTGGGTCACCAGCATGTTGATGAAGTCGGAGGGGCTCAGTTGCAGATTGCTGGGAACCGTCGCCGAACTTCCCGACGTCGAACTTGACGCGCTGCTGCTGGTGCTCGGCACGCTGCCCGCGGCGGCCAACAGGGCTGATGTTGGAATCGTGGTCATATCGTACCCATTCGGCCGCGGCCCCCACGATCAATCAAAAATCCGACCTGGTAATTCGACCCCGCGCCGCTCTTGCGCCCCCATGCTGCACATTGTTGCGCGACGAGCAAAACCACCGCCTAGGCCACCGCATCCAGATCATCCATGCCACTGGCCCTGCTCCACATGCGTGACAGGGCCTGACGGCGGCGCTGATCGCTCTGCCGGCCGGTCGCGTCCTGGCCGCCGGAAGAATAATCCGATTTGCCTTTGCCGGAGGAATCGCCCGATGTTGAAGACCCCGACCCCTGCTGAACGTGCAGCTTCTGGACGGTCACACCCTGCTGTTCCAGAGCGGTTTTCAGTTGGCCCAGATTGCGGCTGAGCAGTCGCGTGGCATCCTCCGTGCTGGTCTGGAACGACGCGGACATCACGCCATTGGTCATGCGCACCGTGACATCGACCGGCCCCAGGCTCGCCGGATCCAATCGAATCTGCATGGTGCCCCCGCCGGGCAGGAGTTGGCCGTGAATGGCCGACACGATGCTCGCCTGATTCGCCGCCGCCGCGGATGCATCCGATGCCGCCAGAGCAGCCGCCGCGCCGCCGGCGGTCGTCCCGGCCGCCGGCAATGCCGCGCCCGATGCCGAGACACCGCGCGCACCGGCGGACACCGCCGCGCCGGACACCACCGCGGACGCGTTGGCCGCGTTGGCGGTACTGGCTGCGCCAGTGGCCGGCAACGGCGTAACGCCGATCACGTTCGATGCCGTGGCGTTCGTCGCCGCCGCTGTACTGGCTGGAGTCGATCCCGACGCCGAGGGCGCTGAGGCAGAATTCACGGCCTTTTTTGCCGCCGCGTTGGCGGTAGTTTCCCCCGTTGCATTAGGGCCTGTTCCGGCCTTGTACGAGCCCTCGGAATCCTGTCCGACATCGGCGTTTCCTGATGAATTTGCGCCGTTGCGCCCGGCTGTGCCGTCGATCCTCGTGCCAGCCGCCGCCACGGCCGTACTGGCCGATTTCGCCACGGCACCGGGTGTTTTGGATGCGGCAGAACCGGCGGGGCTATTTGTCGATTGCGCCTTCGAGGCCGCCGCTGAACCGTCGCCAGATTCGTCCGCCGCAGACTCCTTGGCATCGGCCGTCGCTGCGGCGGCATCACCGTCCTGGGAGGTGGTACGCGCGTGCGGCGATGTTGCCTCGGCAACGACCGTCACCTCGGCATTGGCCTGCTGGTCGGCCGCCGTCGCGGCCTTCTGGTCGCTGGCGGACGCCGCCGTGTTCCTGGCGACGTCGCCGGGGGTGTCTGTCGACGCCGGTGCTGCGCCCGATGTGCTGGCAGCGGCGGCATTCGCGGCCGATGCTGTCTGGCTTGTATTGGCCGCCGCCTGCACAACGGCGTCCTGTGCCGAGGCCGTCTGCGCGGATGGCGAGCCAGTTGGTTTTCTGGCCGCGTCGCTCTTCTTCGACCTGGCTCTGGGCTTCGCGGAGTCGGCCGGTTGCGCGCCCTGGGACGACGAAGCGGAACTGGATGCGGCCGTCGCCGAATTCGCCGCGTTCGAGTTGGACGTGGTTGCGTTGGTTGTCGCGGACGAGTCGGGGGCGTTCAGCCCGCCGCCATTGCCCTGCCACGCCTGATCAAGGGCCGACGCGAAGCTCGAAGGTTCCGCGCCATCGCCGCCGAATGATCCCGCGCCGCTCATCGCGACAGTTACCGCCGCCGTCGCGATGTTGCTGATTGATGTTGGCATGATCTTAAGGCCCCGGTGTTATTCCAGCCGTCGTTTGTTGCGGCGAGGCGATCGGCTGGCGCATCCTTTCCATTATCTTCTGGATTCGGCTCAACTCTTCCGGACTCTTGAACTCATTGATGATCTTTGTTGCGGTTCGCGGCTCCATCGCGCTGAGGAACTGTGCCACCGTCGGATCGTCCAGGCCGGCAAACATTGCCTTGGCGCGGGCCGGGGGCATCGTTTCATACAATTGCAGATCGGTCTGAAACCCGGCATCGCTGGCCAGGGCCGCGGCCTGTTTCTCGCGCTGATCCAGGGCCGTCTGGCGCGATTCCACCGCCTGACGCTGTTTGAAAACATCCGCGCGGGCCGTCTCAATCTGACGCTGCAAATCCTGCAATTCCCGCTCGCGGCGATCCAGTTCGGCCGAGCGCGCGTCCAGCTCGTGCTGAACCATCTCCACCTGCTGCCCCATCGGCTTTCCCGAGACCTGGGCGAGCATTTCCGCCAGCCGGCCCGAGGGCGCGGTGGTCGCCGCAGCGGCCGGGCGCGTGGCCGGCTCGGTGGCCGGGCCGAACACGATTTGCCGCATCGAGGCGAGCTTCTGGCGGTCCAGGCGTCCGCTCTGGAACAGCCATCCGGCGGCGCCGACGGCGCAGAGAAAATTGAGCGCCAGCACCGCCATGACCGCCGTCAATAATCGCTTTACCATGACGCTGTCTCCACAACGAGCGAGTCTTGCGCCACCCCGGCAACAATTGCCTCTTGCGTGTCGCCGGCCGCCTGGGCCGCCGCCATCGCCGCCGCTTCGTCGGCCGCGTCGAGATGGCCCATTTGCAGTCCGACCTCGTCCAGCTCGGCGATTTCACGGCGGTTCTGATCGGCCAGCCATTCCGATTTTCGGCGCTCGCGCAGAAGGTCCAGGGCCTTGCGATCGGTGGCCGCGCGGATCAGGGCCGCGCGCGCCGCGTCGATCTGCTGTTGCAGAGCCGCCATGTCCGCCGCCATATCAAACGCCTTCTTTCGCATGGCGATCATGTACCGCCGGTGCGCCTGCAGGAACGCCACGTCGATCCGCCCGATCAGCCGGTTGCGCCGCAGATCGTCCAGCGACGCGCGAACCGACTGGTCCAGTTCGGCGAACAGCGACCGCTGGACCGCCATCCGTGCCTCCAGCACGGCCAGTTCGCGCTGGCGCTGGCGCTCGATGTGGCGCCGATGCCGAAGGACACCCGACAGTCGGAATACGAATCGCGCCATCGGCTATTCACCTCGCCGCGGCCTTCACCGCCGGCCGGCCCGCGGCGTTGCCGCCCGCCTGCGCGCTATCGGGCGCGCGGGCCGAGCCGGCGGGCTTGGCCGCCTGGGACCGAATCACTTTTTCCAACTGGTCGATCCACACCGTCAGTTCGCCCAGTTGCACAAACGCCTGTTCGAGCGTGGTCGGGCTTCTGGAATCCTGCCGGAGGAACATTTCGATGCGTGACCGGGCCTGGCAGGCCAGATCGTGTTCGACGTTGATACCCGGCACGTACGCGCCGATGCTCACCAGATCCTCGATGTCGCGCCACGCCGCGTGCAGCGACATCACGCGCAACGCCTGTTTCACCTGTTCGGCCGTCGCCACGCTCCCGCGCACGCGGCTGATGCTCTGCAATATGTCGATGGCCGGAAAATGCCCGCGATTGGCCAGCGGGCGGCTGAGCCACACGTGCCCGTCGCTGATGCCCTTGACGGCGTCGGGGATCGGCTCGTTGAAGTCGTCGCCCTCGACCAGCACGGTGTAAAAACCGGTGATCGAACCCGTGGCCGTTCTGCCCGCCCGCTCCATGATCTCCGGCAACAGCGCAAAGACGCTGGGGGGAAAACCCTTGGTGGCCGGCGGCTCGCGCGCGGCCAGGCCGATCTGTCTCTGCGCGTGGCACAACCGCGTCAGCGAATCCATCAGCAGCAGGACGTTGAGCCCGCGATCGCGAAAGAACTCGGCGACGGTACACGCCACGCGCGCCGCGCGCACGCGAAGCAGCGGGGCATCGTCGCTGGTGCTCACCACCATCGCGCACCGCTTCATCCCCGCTTCGCCGAGATTGTGCCGGATGAATTCCACCACCTCGCGGCCGCGTTCGCCGATCAGCGCCACCACCGATACATCGGCACTGGTGTGCTTGGCGATCTGAGACAAAAGCGTGCTCTTTCCGACGCCGGGACCGGAGAAAATCCCCATGCGCTGGCCCATGCCGCAGGTGCTGATGGCGTCGATCGCGCGCACGCTGGTGGCGATCGGCTTGTCGATGCTGGTGCGATCCAGACACGCCACACCACGCCCGTCCACACGGCGCCATTGCCCCATCGGCAGCGGCCCCTTTCCGTCGATCGGCCGGCCCATGCCGTCAATGACGCGACCCAGAAGCTGCTCGCAACATCGCATCAGCGGTCCGGCCGCAAGGTTCTCGACCCGGTCGCCCCGCGCCACGCCACCGGTTGCCGACAGCGACATCAGCAACGTCCTGTCGCCGTTAAACCCGATGACCTCGGCCAGGGATTGCCGGCCGCCGAAACTGTCGATCCGACACAGTGAACCGACCGGCAGCGACAAACCGGCGGCCTCGATGGACAGCCCGCTGGCGGCCGTCACCTGCCCCACGATCCGCAATGGCATCACCGCATCAATCGCCCGATGCATCTCCGCAAAATCGGCCGCAAATGGCAGGGTCGATGAAGTCATGATGTCGGCCCCGCCTCCCCCGGCGGCAGCAGCGCATCGATCACGCGATCCAGTTGCACGGACAACTCCGCGTCGATTTGGCCGGCCGACGTGAACACCCGGCAACCGCCGCCGGCGATCGCCGCATCGCCCGTCAACTCGATATGTTTCATCTGTGGAAGCGAAGCCTGCAACCGTGGCAATTCACGCTGCAACGTCGCGATCTGCGCGGGATTCAGCGCGATGCGTATGTCGGCCGCGTGAACCACCAGCGGCAACAGCGACTTCACGTTTTCAGTCAGGACGTTCTCGTCGAGCATCCCCTGGCGCTTGGTCACGCGGCGGGCGATGGCGGTGGCCAGGCCGGCCACCTGACGCGCCGCCGCATCCTCCAAATGCGCGCGATTGGCTTCCACCTGCGCCAAGACCGCGCCCAGCGAAGCGATCAGATTCGACAGTTGCTGCCGATGCTCGGCCAGCGCCGCGTCGTGGCCCTGGCGGCGGCCCAGTTCCAGTCCCTCGGCCTGTCCAGCCAGCTTTCCCTCGGCCGAACCGCGGGCATGGGCCTGCGCCTTGAGCCGCTCGCCCTCGGCGGCGGCGGCGGCGAGAATCTGATCCGCCTGCGCCTGCGCCGACTGCAACAGCGCGCGCGCCTGGGTCTCGATGTCGCGCATCGAGAACGGCACCGCCGCGGACGGCGCGACATTCGCCTTGATCAAGCCCATCAGACAACCATTTCCTTCTCACCGCCTCGGCCGGCAATGATGATTTCGCCGGCGTCCTCCAGACGACGGACGACATCGACGATCTTCTGCTGGGCGGCTTCCACGTCGGAGACGCGGACGGGGCCCATGTACTGCATGTCTTCCTGGATGAGCTGTGCCGCGCGCTCGGACATGTTCTTGAAGATCTTCTGCTTGAGTTCCTCGCTGGCGGTCTTCAGGGCCAGGGACAACTCCTCGTTGTCCACTTCCTTCAGCACCGACTGAATGCCCTTGTCGTTGACCAGCAGGATGTCCTCGAAGACGAACATGAGCCGTCGAATCTGTTCGACCAGATCGGGATCCTCGGCCTCCAGGCCCTCCATGATTCCCTTTTCCGTCGATCGATCGGCGAGGTTGAGGATTTCCGCGACGGTATCGACGCCGCCGGCCTTTTCGAAGGTCTGGCTGACGATGTCGCTGAGGCGGTGTTCCAGGCCGCGCTCGACTTCGCGGATGACTTCGGGATTGGTCTGTTCCATGTTGGCGACGCGCTTGACGACTTCGACCTGCTTCTGGCTGGGCAGGCCGACGAGGATTTCGCTGGCCTTTTGCGGCGGCAGATGCGCCAGGATCAGGGCGATCGTCTGCGGATGCTCGTCCTGGATGAATGTAAGAAGGTTTTCCGATTCGGCCTTTTGCAGGAAGGAGAACGGCGTGGTCTGAACCTGCTGCGTAACCTGCTTGATGATGCGGTTCGCGTCATCCTCGCTGAGGCTTTTCTTCAGCAGCGACTTGGCGTATTCCAGGCCGCCCTCGCCGGTATAGGCGTTGGCCAGCGCCAGATTATAAAACTCGCCGAAGACCTCCTTGCACAGCACGCCGCTGACTTCGCCGGTCGAGGCGATTTCACGGCTGACCTCCTCGGCGGCATCGGGACCGAGCCGCTTGAGAATCTCCGCGGCCAGGTCCGGTTCCAGCGATAGAAGGAGCACGGCCGCCTTCTTTACGCCGCTAAGCTCTGCCATGTCATTGCCCTTTCATCGCCGTAGCGGCGAGGTCCTCACGGTCTGTTCATCCATCGCTTCACCAGACTTGCCGCCGCGTCCGGATTGCTGGAGACCATCTGGCCGACCTGCCGCAGCACCTGCTGGGTCTTGACGGCTTCCTCGTCCATCTCGATGGCGTCGATGACGGCTTCGCCATCGGAGGCTTCGCCCACCACCTCCTGCACGTTGCCGCGGAGTTTGACGCCCGACGTGTCCGCCGACGCCGCCGCCGCGACCACCGGGCCCGGCGCGGATCGACGCACCATCAACATCATCATGAGCAGACTGACGGCCGCCAGCGCCCCCACGCCGATCTGCTTGCCGTACGCGCTCATCGCGCTGGGCGCCGGGCCAGGGGCGCCCAGCAGAACCGGATTGGCCGCCGCCATTGGCAGCATGTCCGTGTACATGCTGGCCACCACGGCATCCTCGCTCTTGAGATCGCAGCAGGACATGACCGTCTTGCGGATATCGGCCAGGCGGGCCGTCCTGTACGCGCTCAGCGCGGCATCGTCGGGTTCCTTGTTGCCGTTGTTCGACTTGTATTCATTAACGAAAAAGCTGCGGGGAACCTGGATCGACGCGGCCACGGGCGTGGCGGTGCCGGCCGCCTGATGGATGACCTCATGCGTCTCGGCGGGAACATTGAGGAACCCCTCGGTCTGCGTCGTCTTGATTTCCGTGACGCTGCCGCCCGGCGTGGTGCCAGTGAGGCTCACGGCCGTGTTGGAAGCAACGCCTGACTCCTGCACGCCGGGCGTTACCGTCGTCTTCTCGTCGCTGGTCTCGCTGGTTTCCGACGGAGCGTGGAGCGAGCTCTTGACATCGACGCTTGTCTTTTCCGTGTGCGTGCTCTTGGTGTCCAGATCGACGGTGACGGACACCATCAGTCCCTGAATGTAGGCGAACGACGACAGCACTTTTTCGCGGTACATGGTCTCGGTGGCGCGGATGATGTCGATGCTGGCATCGGCGTCGCCCAGGGAATCGTCCGTGGCGTTGGGAATCGGATACGAGACACCATCGATGACCACGTTCACCCGGCTGGGAATCAATTCGGCCACCGCGCCGCTGACCAGCGCCGCCACGGCCGTGACAAGCTGCCGCGAATGCGTGTGTCCGTCGCGGGTGATGATGTTAACGGTGGCCGACGGCTGCACGGTTCTGTCAATGTGCGATTCGGATGTCTGGTCGATCATGACCGTGGCGCTGGCCACGCCGGGGGTGAGGCTGAGCACCTGCGCGAGGGTCAATTCCTTGGCGTGATTGAATTTCGCGTCGGTGACATTTTGCGAATCCCACGGGCTGATATTCTCGGCCATTTTGTCAAATCCGGTGGCCATGTCGTGCGGCAGCTTGTTGGAATAGTTCAGGTCCGCGAGGATCTCGAATTTGCGATCGGTGGGCACGAGAATCCGATCGCCATTCATGCGATAGGTGATCTGCTTGCCGTCGAGCATGGACGTGATCTGCGCGATGTCCGGCGCCGCCAGGGATTGATCCAGCAGGATGACCATGTCCGGCTCGGAGGCGTAGCGCCCCCACCAGACCAGGGTCATGGCCAGAATGGCCACCAGGGCCATCGCCAGCATTTTTTGGGTTGCCGAGAGTCCCTTGAGTTGCTCGGACAGGCGATCCAGTTGTGCTTTGAGAATGTCCATGACTCAGCCCTCCATGGCTAAGAAAGGTGTACCGTCCCTCAGACGGTGATGCTCTTGATCTCCTGGTACGCGTCCATGAGCTTCGAGCGGATCGCCATCAGCGTCTTGAAGGCCATGTCGGACTTCTCGACCGCCGTCATCACGCCGCTGAAGTTCTGCGTGTCCCCGGTGGCCAGTTCATCGACGGCCTTGGAAGCATCCTGCTGAAGGCGCGACACTTCGTCGATGCTGTTCTTGAGAACCTGAGCGAATCCCCCCGGCTGGGTTGATCCGGCCGGCGACGCACCGGTGCTTCCGGCGGCCGGGCCGACTTGATCGAGCCTGATGTTGGAGATGGGACCGGTGATCATGCTGAGTTGCCTGTATACCCGATTGCCCGCTGTCCGCCAACTTCAAACTCGCGGGAATCGTATTTTTTTCACAAGACAATTACGCCAGCAGCCGTAGCGTCGACGTAATCATGGCCTTGGTGTTTTCCATGGTGGTCACATTTGCCTCGTACGACCGCGAGGCCTCCAGGGCGTTGACCATTTCGACTGACAGATCGACATTGGGATACGCCACATACCCGTCCTTGTCCGCGTCGGGATTTCCCGGATCGAATTTCTTGACCGCCGGGCTTTGGTCCGTGCCGATCTGCTCGACGTGAACGCCGGGCACGTCGCCGGACGGATCCTGCCCGCTGGCCAGCACCACAAAGCGACGCTGGTACGGACTGACCTTTCCGGACTTGTCGTGCGTCGTGTTGATGTTCGCGATGTTGCCCGCGATCGTATCCAGGCGAATCCGCTGCGCCTCAAGGGCGCTGGCGCCGATGTCCAGACTTTCAAACATATCTCAACCTCCGGCGGTCGTTGTCCCGCGGCCTAGCTGATCCGGTCCTTCAGCGCCAATTCGAGCGTCGCATACTGCTGGCGAAGCAGTTCGACCGCGACATTGTGCAGCAGCGCGTTTTTCGCCTGTTCGCTCATGAGCTGTTCCATCGAACGGTTGTTGCCGTCGTGAAACAGCAGCCCGTCGCTGTCGGTTGCCTCGGTCGGCAGATTGCTCAAATCAAGCGATGCACTGCGGTTTTCGTTGACATCCGCAATCCGCTGCCGCAGGGCGCTTTGAAACGCGGCCGGCGACATGTCCTTCTGGATGAAATTCGGCGTGTCCGCATTGGCCACGTCGTCGGCCAGAAGCTCCTGCCGCTTTTCGGTGAAGTCGAGAACCTTCTCGAGGATCGCCGGTGTTCCATCCCGCGTTATGCGATCAATCAACATCGCCGCACCTCAACAACCGTTGCATCATTCAAACGCCGTGCCACTAACACGGACACCGCAAACACCGGGCGATTCTGCCCCCCGGCGATTCGCGTCGTCCGGCAATATCTGCGCAATCGCGCAATTTTCACCGTTGCTATTACACCTGCGACGCCACGGCCGGGTCTTCCTCACGCCAGCGCTTCAGTTTCATGCCCAGCGTGCGCACTCCGATACCCAGAGCGGTTGCCGTGCGGACCCGATGTCCCTTGAACTGCATCAGCGTGCTGAGAATGACCTGCTTTTCGATATCCGCCAGCGGCCGGCCCGCCAGACCTTCCGACGCCGCCGCCGACACCGTTGACGTCAGCCAGGGCGAGATGGTCTCGGCCCGCACGACGCCCGGTTCCGGCTCCAGAACGCTGGCACGCTCCAGGATGTTCTGAAGCTCGCGCACGTTGCCCGGCCAGTCGTAGCGCTGCAGGCACCGCACCGCGTCGGAGTCGATGTGCCGAAACGCCGTCTTTTCCCGCTTGCTGACCTGGGAAAGAAAATGCCGGCAGAGATCGGGGATATCCTCCAGCCGCTGCCGCAGCGGCGGCAGATCGATCGGCACCACGTTCAGGCGATAATACAAATCGCGGCGGAATCGGCCCTGCTCGACGGCCGTGTCCAGATTGCGGTTGGTCGTCGCGATCACGCGCACATCGACCTGCTGGGTCATGCTGCTGCCGACGCGCTCGAAGCTGGATTCCTGAAGCACGCGAAGCAGTTTGGCCTGCAGGGACGCCGCGATCTCGCTGATTTCGTCAAGAAGCAACGTCCCGCCGTCCGCCAGTTCAAACCGCCCGCGGCGAAGCTTGTCAGCGCCGGTGAACGAGCCTTTTTCGTGCCCGAACAGCTCGGATTCCAGGAGGTTTTCCGACAGCGCCGCACAGTTGACGGCCAGCATCGGGCGGTCGCGCCGGCCGGACGCGGCGTGGATCGCCCGGGCCACGATTTCCTTGCCCGTGCCGCTTTCGCCGCGAATCAACACAGTGGCGTTGCTCCGCGCGATCAGATCGATCTTGCGGCGCACCTCGCACATCACAGCGCTGCCGCCGATCAGCGGCTTGGGCACCGACATGTCCGTCATGCTGCGCAGGGCCTGGTTCTCCAGGCGAAGGCGGCTGTACTCCAGCGCCCTCTCGACCAGCAGCCGGATCTCCTCGCCTTCAAACGGCTTCTGGATGTAGTCGTACGCGCCCAGCTTCATCGCCTCGACCGCCGTCGCCACGCTGGCGTAGGCCGTCATCAGCACCACGGGCAATTCCGGCCGCAGACGCTTGACCTCGGCGAGCAATTCCATGCCGGTCATGCGGGGCATTTTCAGATCGGTGATGAGCAGATCGATCCGCCCGGGAGCGGTCAATCTGCTGACGGCGGCCGGGCCGTCGGCGACGGCGATCAATTCATGTCCGTCGCGCGAGAGGGTCGCGGCCAGCGAATCGCGCATGATGTCCTGATCGTCCACAAGCAGTATGTGAGCCACGTGTGTGCCTCCTTGCACGTTGCGGCGATGGTGGCGGCACGCGCGGGTTCGCCCGCATCGCCGCCCGGCACGCCGTCGCCGGAATCAAATCCGTATTTCAAACACCGCGCCGCGCATCGGCGCGGCGGCGCAGGTGATCGTGCCGTCGTGTGCTTCCACGATCCGATGCACGATCGCCAGTCCCAATCCCGTTCCCGTGTCCTTGGTCGTAAAAAAGGGATCGAAAATCTTTTCGACCAGTTCGGCCGGCACGCCCGGCCCGTCGTCGCGCACGCGAATAAAAAAGGCGCGTCGGCGCGCCGATTCACAGTGCCCATAGGCAATCGACACCGCCCCGCCGCTCTGGCCGGATTGTTCAATCGCCTCGGTCGCGTTGAGCACCAGATTGAGCACCGCCTGCCCCAGCAGCAGCGGATCGATGTTCGCCATCAGCTCCTCGGGGCCTTGCACGCTGCATCGTATGTTCGCCCGGCTCAAGCGATCGCCGGCCATCTCCACCGCCTGCGCGATCACCGCCGCCACGTCCGCATGGATGCGATTGGCCCGTATTTCCCGCGTGAACTGCAACACCTGGCCCACCAGGCTGTCCATCCGCCGCACTCCCGCCGTGATCTTCCTCACCAGATCCGCCGACGCCGGCCGGTCTTCAACATCCCGAGCCAGCATCGACGCGTAGAGCTGAATCCCGCCCAGCGGGTTGCGGATTTCGTGGGCCATTCCGGCCGCCATTTCGCCCAGGGCGGCCAGACGGTTGCGGCGTTCCAGCAGCCGGTCCTTTTCCAGAAGTTCGACGCGCAGCGACTGCACGGTGTTCTGAAGCTGATCGTGCGAGCGTTGCAGGCGGTCCGTCACCTCGCTGTACGCGGCGATCATGCGACCCAGTTCTTCGATGCGCTGGGCGCTGTGGGGATGGGTTGCGACGGCTGTTTCCAGCATATTCGTATCCAACCGCGGCTCGCCGCCGCTTCGACCGCTCCTCACCGTTGTACGTTGATCCGCGCCGGCTGATTGCCGTAAGCGGCCGCGCCGTAGCTGCGATTCACCGCACGGCCCGTCACCGCCTGGCGAAGTTGCCGTCCGACACTCAATTTCTGCTGCTGCAACACCAGGGTGTCGTTGCGATCGCTGGATGTGATAACCTCCAGCAGCGAGCGGGCCTCGGCCACCATCGCCTCGGCGCGCTGTCGCGAGGGCTCATCCAACTCGGCCAGAAATTCGTTCCAGCGCCGCTTGGCCGGGCCGACCGTCTGCTCCAGGGCGCCGATATGTTCCAGCATCTCCTGACGGCGGCCGAGAATTTCCAGCAGCAATTCGGTGCGCCCGTTCTGGACGTGATCGCGCTGGGCATCGGCCAGCTTGCACAGCTTGCGGTAGCGGTCCACCTGCTCGGCAAGAGCCGCCAGCACCGGATGAGCCGAATTGTCCGCTTGATCGCTCATGGCCGGATTACCACAGTCCCGAGTTGCTCGTCCAGTTCAGCCACTGTTCCCAGTATTCCTTGGGGACGGAAAACGATCCATCCTTGAAGGCATCGGCGGGCATGCGCGACAGCAGCCATTTGGCACGTTCGTTGGCGGTCTTGGCCTCGGTGATCTTCCCCATCGCGCAATAGGCGTTGACGATCTGCACGTACGCCGCCAGCGACGAGGCATCATCCTGGAAGCGGAACGCGGCCGTCTCGTACAGCCGGATCGCCTCGTCGTAGCTGCCCAGGTCGTACACGCAATCGGCCCGGTAGAAATGGGCCAGCTTGAAATACAGCCGGTCCAGGTCCGTCGCCGGCGACTGGTACAGGTCGATGCACTTGTCGTACATTTCGCGGGCCTTACCCAGCCGCGTGCGACGCTCGGCCGCCGCCTGCGCCACGTCCGACGCCGTCCCGCCCCCGCTGCTGGCCGACGCCACCTGCGCGTCCAGTAGGCCGGCGCTCTTGCGATAGCTGTCGGCCATCAGGAACACCAGCCGCGGCATCCGCTCGTCCTGCGGATAACGCTGCGTCATCTCCTCCAGCCGGTTGATCGCCTCCTCGAACCGCGCGGTTCGGTAATACAGTTGCGCCAGCTCGAACAGCGATTCGCGGAATTCGACGGCCGCCGGCGTCACCAGCCGGTTGTCCTCCAGCACGCTGAGCAGCACGTTCTCGGCCTTGCCGAAATTCTCCGGACCCTTGGCGATATACGCCTGCGCCAGCGGCACAGCGCTCTGGCTGGCGGCTATGCTCTGCGGATACCGCAGCCGGTCCCGCTGAAACGTGCTGATCGCCTTGTCGAACAGACCGCTGGCCTGATAAGCCCGGCCCAGACGCAGCAAAGCATCCGGCGTCAGCGGATCGTCCGGACGCTCATCCGTGAACGTCTCCAGCGCCGCCACGGCGTTCTCGACGCTGCCGGCCTTGTCGTACAGGTCGATCCCCTTCCACAGCGCCTCGCCGTAGCCCTTGTCGTCCGCCACGGTCATCGCGCGCGAATAGGCGATGAACGCATCACCCGCCTTGATGCGCAGATCGCGGACGTCGCGCTGCCGTCGAACCTGCTGGCTGCTCGTCCCGTCGGCCGCGGCGCTTTCCAGTTGATCGGACCTCTGCTCCAGCAGCGTGCCCAACCGGGCAAAGAACGAACCGGGAAGCTGCTCCGTCAGAGACTGCTCGTCGCCCATCGATTCCAACGCGCCCTGATAATTCCCCGCTGCAACCAGAAGCGCACTGGCCCGCTGCAGGCCGGCCACCGCCTGCAACCGAACCTTGTCATCCGCCGGCCTTCGGCGCATCTCGTCGGTCAGCCGCATGAGATCGCTCAGCCCCGCGTCAAACTGCTGCTGCATGATGCGACAAATCCCACGGCCCAATATCGCCAGTGGCGCCACCTCCGCATCCGGATGGCTGACGATCACCACTTCATAGAACGCATTGGCCGTGCGCGGATCCTGACGGTCCTGATAGATCCGGCCCAGCACGTAGCATGCATCGCCGTCCAGCGGATGCGTGGGCTTGAGCTGCTCCCGCGCCAGACGCAACTCCCGCTCCGCCTGCTGCGAATCGTCCAGCTTCCAATGGCTGTACCCCAGCATATAGTTCAGCCGGCCCTGCTCGGCCGGATCGCTCGTGAGCTTCAGCGCATCGGCCAGACATGACGCCGCGTCCGCATAGCGTTCCTGATCGATCAGTAGCTGCGACTTCTCCCCCAGCGCCCAGGCCCGCTCCGATTCGGCCAGGCCGGCATCCTTCAGATAATCCTTGAGCGACACGTCGGCCGCACCGTAATCCTGGCTGTCGATCTGGAGTTCGATCACTTTCCGCTGCAGCGAGGGCGAGCGCGTGGCATCCAGCGCCATCGCCAGGCGGTAGTGCTGGATCGCTTCGGCGTCATGGCCCAGCGCCGCGAAGCTGTCGCCAAGGCGGCAGTGAATATCCGCGTCGTCCTTCATCCCCTCGCCCAGGGCCACCTGCGTCTGCTCGATGATCCGCTGATAATTGGCCGGCACCGCGATGTGCAGGCGGGTCTGCCCCGCCTCCAGCGCCTGGCCGATCAGCAGATGAATCTCCGCGTCCTTGGGCCGATCGACTTTTTCCGTATCCAGAATCTTGTTGAGTTGCTCCAGCGCCGCTTCCGGCCGGCCGAGGCGAAGATAATTTCGCGCCACGCCGATTTGTTCGTCGATGGTGGCACCGGGGCCGGGAGAGATCAGGAGATAGGCGGAGTAGACAAAGAGACCGAGCGACGCCACGAACAGCGGCAACTGCCAAAGTTCGGAAATCCGCCCTTGGGAAGATCCAGCCCGCATGGCATCCCTGCCTTCTCTAACGCCCGCACGCCAATCCGGCCCTCCTGGCCGAGATTCATTTATCGACCATCGACTATACCCCCGGCATTTCTTGAATGCAAGGCGATAGTCAAGCACTTTGCAAGCAAATTTTTTGCCCCCGGTTTTGGCCATCGACGCTCGACGGGTCCAGGGCCGCTGGCGACCTTGCCCCGCCGGTTCACGCCGCGGCCGGCGAACGTCGAGCGGCTCGCGGTCTATCTCTCCCCGCGCGGGCGGCGGCCGGTCGCTTGCCCGCGGGCGCAAACAGCGCGTCGATCACGCGGGGGTCGCTCTCGATGATCTGGATCAATCGCAAATCCCCACGGCCTGGTTTTCGCGTTCCCTGCTCCCAACTCTGCACCAGCTTGGGCGAGACATTGAGCGTGCTGGCAAAAAGCGACTGGGACATTTTGAGCCTCCGCCGCAGCGACCGTACACGCATGGGCGATGCCGACGGCGGCGGCGATACAAGGACGGTGGTCCTCAGGGTAAGCTCTCCCCGGACATTGGCGAGGCTTTGCTCCAGGCCCTGCTTGATCTGCTCGAAAACGCTGGCCTTCTCGTATTTCTCTGTCTCTGCCATCGGAAACCGCCCTTTCATGAGCTTGGCCACCGACGCGACTCGGCAAGGAGTTGGGCCCGAATCGATCGCGCCGCGCCGCAAAGAAGCGATAGGTCTCGCTTGCTCACGTCGTCCATCTCGTCTTTGCCGTACACGGTGATCAAGTCCACTCGTGCCGCCTCGGGCGTATGCAGGTAGATGACCCTCACACCACCCCGCTTGCCCTGGCCACGGCTTGCGTCGGCGAATCTCGTTTTGCGAAGCAGCCCGCAGCCCGGTATCGGTGCTCCGGCCAGCGGATTGGCCATCAACAACGCCTGCAATTGGCGCAGCGCCGTATCGTCCAGCCGCCGTGCCCATCGCGATCTAAAAACCTCGGTCTCAACAAACGTCATCCTCATTATACCACCCTGTGGGATAGTCTTGCAAATTGCCGCATATCATCCTCACTCCCCTTGCAGCGACGCCGAGCCGTGGCAGTCTACGCAGTTTCGCGATCGCAGCCAGCGTGCGCGGCTCAAAGGGCGGGTTGGACGGCGCGGCAGTGCTCATGGCACTACATCAGCTATCGGACGTGCCGGTGCGAAAATTCGTCCGGCGGGGCTCTGTGTTTCGATAAGAACGTGACCGGCGCATTTGTTTGCGCATCGGCTGGCAACAAGCGAAACGGACTTCTATGCCACACCTCGCAGTCAGTTGGGACAGTCAATTGGTTGAAAAGCGGGCGCTGTCGGCCTCCATGGTCGTCGGTCGCTCCAGCGAATGCGATATCGTCATCCGTGACGTGCATCTCTCGCGGCGGCATTGCAAGATCGATTCCAGCGACGGCGCCTGGTGCGTCGTCGACATGGACTCGAAGAACGGCCTGCTGGTCAACGGCCAGCGCGTCAACAGGCAACTCCTGGCCGACGGTGACGTGCTGCGCATGGGCAAGGAGGGCCGACTGCGGATCACCTTCTATGAAGCCCCCCTGCCGCCGGAAGATCAGTGCCTGACGCTGGCATCGCCGGTTCGCTTCCGCCCGTCCGATCCGGGCGACACCATGGACGGCACCGTCGCAGGCTTCACCCTGCTGGAGCCGGGCGAAGGCGCGGGCGTCGGTTCCGTCGGTCGATTCCCTTCTCCGCAGCCGCAGCCGCGCACACCGGCCGCTTATGAACGCGACGATGTGGCCCGCATGATTTCAGCACTGGTGTCCAGCAGTTGGGATTCAATCTACGAACAGGCTCGCCAAAAAGCCCAGCTTGAACACGCCACGACCAGCGCTGACTCGGATCGTCCGCCCACCGCCCCGCGCCGCCGGCCGGACCAGCCGGTCGATCTCTCCTTGCAGGTTCAGTCCGACGGACAATGCGAATCGACGGTGGCGATCTCGATGACCCAAAGCCCGATGCGGGTCAATAGCGCCACGCAGGTTGGACAGCCCATTGCGCCCGGCCCGGAACATACGTCGATCACAGCGCCGACAGAGCCGGCCGTACCGCATTGGGTGGCGTCGGCGTCATTACCCGCGCCCGTCCCGGTCACGCCGCCAGCGGCCGCGCCGGCGGTCGAGCAATGGATGACCGACAGCCCGGGCTCTCTGGTGGCCGACGTGCCACAGATCATGCCGGAAAAATTGCCGATCGTCGCCGCCATGGCGCCGGCGCCCGAGGTGACGCGAACGCTCCCCCGGCCGCAACCGCGACACTGGGGCGATCTGCTGGCTCGGCCACGAATGCTCTCCGGCGTGGCCGCCCTTGTCGGATTGACCCTCATGTGCCTCAGTCCGTGGTATGCGATGCGGCGCAGCCAATCGCGAACTCCGGCCCGGCCGGTCGAATCCGCCATGTACAGTGGTACCGCCACCATCGAACATCCGACCGTCGATGACACCTCCTCGTCGCAGTGGAAAGCCTGGCCGCCGGCGGAGATCGCTCCCGCCCTCGCGCCGGCGCCGATTGGTGAGACGGTTGTGCCCCAGCCGCCCGGCCCA
This sequence comes from uncultured Tepidisphaeraceae bacterium, assembly GCA_964420285.1. Taxonomy (GTDB): domain Bacteria; phylum Planctomycetota; class Phycisphaerae; order Tepidisphaerales; family Tepidisphaeraceae; genus CAYQTE01. The sequence continues at coordinate 98,205 of CAYQTE010000003.1, read as the reverse complement.
TCGTCAACAGAATTGACATCCGCCCCCACGTCACAGCCGGCCCAAGATGTTGTGGCGCAATCGCCTGCGACCCAGCCGGTAGCTCCGGGATTGATGTCGGCCTTGGGCGCCGCGACGCCGCTGACATCCGACTCGACATCGCAAATAGCAACGTTGCCAATGGACGGATCGGCCCAGCCAGCGGTCACTATTTCCAGCGATCTTAGTCTTGGCCTGGACAATCCGTTCGGCCCGGCTGCAGACGAGCGCCAAGCCGCGGTCGATTCGGGAACAACTGGTGATGGAACGGCCTCGCTCCTGGACATGGAGGTCGCACCGGCGACGGCGATACCGGACGCCATCAACCCGGGACCGGCTCAATAACCGCCGACATCGAGCCCCGGCATCGCGCGATGCGCGAGTCGGCGCCATAGGCATGGATCTGATCGCGTTTCAGTTCGGCCTGCTCCTTGTGGGTGGTCATGACGATCACCCGGCCCTGAGTGTCAACTTCGCTGGCCAGTTGAAACCCGCGCGGACGCTGGTAGCCGAAAAGCGCCCGCAGCATTTCGATGACGTATTCGTAGGTGTGATCGTCATCGTTCAGCAGAATGACGTGGAATTGCGGCAACGGGGCCGGCGGCCTGGGTTTGGTCGATCGGTCCGGCTTGGCCGCCGGCGGTGCGATGGTTGGCGTCGCGGACGCCGATGTTGGGTCGGTGCTCATGGCAATCTCGCCGATTCGGGCAAAAAACAAATGAAGTTCGCGGCACCCCTGCCACAAACGCTCATTTGCGGTTAATGTATCCTGAACGAATGGATCTGGCGATGAAAAAATGCCCTTTGCCAATACTGATGGCCGTCGTGGCGATCTGCCCGGCCGCCATCGCCTGCGCCGGCTGGGACGGCACCATCGGGCCGCTCCGCGGGCAAACGTCCGGTGCTTCACTTTTTTTGCCCCTGGACGCGCGACATCTGGACGGCGACGCTTCAATCGTGCAAGATCATGGTATTGTGGCTCGTATCAGCCTTCTCTCGGTAATTGACCCATCCCGCCAGGCCGGACGGATTCGGCTTGGACCTGTCGTCCCTAATCTCTCGCTCCCAACCCTCTCGCCCGCTGATCCCGACCAGGAGTGATTTGATGACCCCGCCCAGTATCGTGCCGTCCGCGTTCAGTTCCGCCGATGTTCCGCTGTCGAGAACTTTGTCCGTTATCGAGCAGGGCATGGCTGAGGGTCTGCACACCGGGGCCCAATTGTATGTCTCGCAGAACGGCCAGCCCATCACCGATCTGGCCGTCGGCAACAACTCGCCCGATGTCCGCATGACTTCGGACACGATTCTCCCCTGGCTGTCGGCCGGCAAGCCGCTGACCGTCGCCGCTTTGGCCGTCCTCTGGCAGCGCAACCTGCTCGACATCGACGATTCGGTCTCCCAGCACATTCCCGAGTTTGCCGCCCATAACAAAGAGTGCATCACCATCCGGCACCTGCTCACCCACACCGGCGGATTCCGCTGGGCCGAGTTCTCTCCCACCAGCAGTTGGGATCAGATCATTCACTGCATCTGCGATGCGCGAATCGAACCTCGCTGGCAACCCGGCCACAAGGCCGGTTATCACGCCTTCACAAGCTGGTACATTCTGGCCGAAATCGTGCAGCGGCATTTCGGCAAGCCGTTCGAGGCCGCCGTTCATGATGAGATCCTCGTCCCGCTGGGCATGCCCGATGTCCGCTTCACCATCAGCCGCCGCGACCAGGAAATTCTGGGCTCGCGGCTGGCCAGCCTGCACGGCCGTCTGGACAGCCGGCCCAAGAAATTCAGCTTTGACTCCGCCGATGGCGGCTATGCGTGCGTGCCGGCCGCCGGCGCCCGAGGCCCGGCCAGTCAGCTTGGAGCGTTCTACGAGATGCTCCTTCGCCGCGGCACCACGCCCGGCGGCGATGTCCTGCTTCTCCCGCAGACCGTCGAGGCCCTCACCGCACGCCATCGCGCCGGAATGCTCGATCACACCTTCAAACAGGTCGTCGATTGGGGCCTTGGCTTCATCCTCAACTCCGCCATCTACGGCTCGGAAATGGTCCCCTACGGCTACGGCCCGCACGCATCGGCACGCACCTTCGGACACGGCGGCAGCCAGTCGTCGGCGGCTTTCGCCGATCCCGAATACGGCCTGGCCGTCGCCGTCATCTTCAACGGCATGCCCGGCGAGATCGCGCACACACGCCGCATCCATGCGACGCTGGGCGCCCTGTATGAAGACCTGAATTTGTCCGGTGCGGCGGCCGAATCGGCGCCGTCATCCGCCTCAGCCGCCCGGATCGGGTAACGCTGCGCCTTGCTCCGCATCGCACTCAAACCTGAACTGCCGGGCAATCCGCCCGCTGCACGCGCACACCGAAAGCCCGCCGAGTGCGCGGCCCACCGCTTTGCACGATCGTCGCCGCCGTCAATGAACGCCGCTCCCATTTGCCCTTCCTCCGCCTATACTCCACATGCAATGTCCGGCAATGATCGACAATTGGAGGATTCGAAATGTCAGTGAGAATTCAAATCGTTTTCTACAGCCTGTACGGGCATATCTATCGCATGGCTCAGGCCGTGGCCGAGGGGGCTGCCAGTGTGCCCGGCGCGCAGGTTGACGTCCTTCAAGTAGCCGAAACGCTGCCGCAATCCACGTTGGAAAAGATGGGCGCGATCGAAGCGAAGAAGGCTTTTTCCCACGTGCCGATCGCCGATCCCAAACGCCTCGCGGAAGCCGACGCCATCATCCTGGGCACCGGCACGCGCTACGGCAGTGCCACCGCCCAGATGCAGGCGTTTATCGATGCCACAGGCTCGCTTTGGAGCAGCGGCGCCCTGATCGGCAAAGTTGGCAGCGCCTTCACAAGCACCGGCACGCAGCACGGCGGCCAGGAAACGACCCTCGTCAGCCTCCACACGTTCTTCTATCACCAGGGCATGGTCGTCGTCGGCGTTCCATACGCGGCCCAGGAACTTCTCAACATAAAAGAAATAACCGGCGGTACGCCCTACGGCGCATCCACCATCACCGGCCCGCAGGGGCAGCGCTTCCCCAGCGAAAACGAACTGGCCATCGCCCGCTTTCAGGGCAAACACGTCGCACAGATCGCCGCCAAACTGCGGGCCGAGAAATAACCCATAAGGAGTTTTTCCATGCCCACGATTGCCGAAGAATCAATCCGCCAGATTTTCACCGAAGCCCGCACGTTCCCCGCCTGGCTTCCCGACGAAGTCAGCGACCATACCCTGCGCCAGATTTACGACCTGATGAAGCTCGGTCCGACCAGCGCCAATTCATGCCCGGCCCGCATCGTCTTCGTCCGCAAGGGCCCGGCCAAGGACAAACTCATCACCTGCCTGTCGCCGGGAAATGTGGAAAAGGTCAAGGCCGCTCCCGTCACCGCCATCATTGCCTTCGACGAGAAATTCTACGACGCTTTGCCCAAGCTCGCGCCACATGCCGATATGCGCTCGATGTTCGCGTCCAATAAATCCCTGGCCGACGAAACCGCCTTCAGGAACAGTTCCCTGCAAGGCGCCTATTTCATCATCGCCGCCCGCGCGCTGGGTTTGGACACCGGCCCCATGTCCGGCTTCGACAGGGCCAAGGTCAACGAACTGTTCTTCAAGGACACCACCTGGAAATCCAACTTCCTCTGCAACCTCGGCCACGGCGATCGCGCCAAACTCCACCCAAGATCGCCCCGGCTGAGCTTTGAGGAGGCGTGCAAGGTCTTGTAGGGATGAACGCGCCTATGCACGAACTCATGATCCAATGCCACGGCCTGCAACGCACGTTCAAGACGCGCTCCGGGCCGGTTCACGCCGTGCGCGGCGTCGATTTCTCGGTCAAGGCGGGCGAAATCGTCGGGTTCCTCGGCCCCAACGGCGCGGGCAAGACCACCGTGCTGCGAATGCTCACCACGTTGCTCACCCCCACCGCCGGCAGCGCCACCGTGGCCGGGTTCGATCTGGCGGTCGATCCGGCCGGCGTACGGCGGCGGATCGGTTATGTCGCACAGGGCGGCGGCACCGACCCGGCCTGCACCGTCGCCGAGGAACTGGTCACTCAGGCCCGCCTCTATCGCATCGACGCCGCCGAGGCCAGACGCCGTGCCGATGAGCTGACCGAACAACTTGAACTGACCGGCCTTGGCGATCGCACGGTCAAGACGCTCTCCGGCGGGCAGCGGCGCCGGCTGGATGTCGCCCTGGGCCTGGTGCATCGCCCGCCGCTGGTGTTTCTCGACGAGCCGACCACCGGCCTGGACCCGCACAGCCGCAGCCACCTGTGGGATCACATCCGCACCCTCCGCGATAAGTTCGGCATCACCGTCTTTCTCACCACGCATTACCTCGACGAGGCCGATTCGCTCTGCGATCGCGTCCTGATCATCGACCACGGCAACATCGTCGCCGAAGGCACGCCCGACGAACTCAAACGCCGCATCTCCGGCGATGTTGTCACCATCGAATTCAAAGGCACGCCCGACGCCGCAAAGGCGGCTCTGGCCGATCACCCTTCGGTTCGCAAACTCGATCTGGCCGACCATGTTCTGCGACTCACCGTCGAACACGGCGATCAATTGCTGCTGAGTTTGATGCGCGCTCTCGATGCGGCGCACGTCGAATTGCTATCGATTCAACTGTCCCGGCCGACGCTGGACGATGTGTTCCTGACCCTGACCGGCCACTCGCTGCGCGAAGAGTCACCGGCCGCCCAAGGCGAATAAGGGATTCAACCATGACCGCTGATGGCGCGCGGCCCGTGCCGCCGCAATCGAAACCCGCCCCGCCTCCCGCGCCCGCCGGGCGGCGGGTTCGACGGCGCCGCGTCGGCCTGTTCGCGGCGATGGCGCTGGTCGTGTGCGTGTTCACCATCGACTTCGCCATGATGCCGCGCACGTTTCTGCCCGGCGATCCCTTCGCCTGGCGCGAAGAGACCATGGCCATATTGCGCGACCGGCGACTATCGATCGATCCCGCCATCGCCGCCCAGATGAACGGCCAGTCGCCGGGCGCCTACTTCGATCGCAACGTCGCCAACGGCCGGTATTACTCCAAATACGGCGTCATGAACGCCCTGATGTCGGCGCCGCCGTTTCTGATGGAGATGCTGTATTTCGGACGGGTGGCCAATAGCGCCGACGCGGGCATCGTCATCTTCAACCTCTATTACATTGTCTTGAGCGTCATGGTGGCGCTGGCGCTTTGGGCACTGACCGGCCGATACTCGCCCCGGCCGTGGATGCGTTTTGCGCTGGTCTTCATCGCGATGTACGCGACATATCTGTGGTATTACCAGCGGGCGCAGGGGGCGGAAATCTACCAGACGCTTTTCTTCACCTGCTTCTTCTACAGCACGGTGCGAGCCGTCCAGGCCGTGCGGGATCGTGGTCATGTTACGCGGACCGACCGCCGATGGCTTCTTATCGGGTGGCTGTTTCTGGCGGCGCTGGTCTACACGCGCGAAGTATTTGCGGTCCTGCTGGCCGCCCCCGAACTGGCCCTGGCGTGGGCAATCTGGTCAGCACCGGGGTCGAATAGATTCAAGATCGCATTGCGCAAGCTGCCGCTGTTGCTGTTACCACCGGCCGCGATCGTCCTGGGTCTGGCGTGGATCAACCGCGTGAAATTCGGCTCGATATGGCTGACCGGGTATCACCAGTGGCGCCCCGAAATCCACGTGCCCACCGGTCCGATGGCGCAGGGCCTTGGCGGAATTCTCTTCAGTTGGCAATGGAGCATCTTTCTCTATTTCCCGATCCTCGGCCTGGGCTTGCTGGCGGCGCGTCCATTCTGGAAGCGATTCCGTGCCGACGCGGTTCTCATGCTGACTTCCTTCGTGCCCTATCTGCTTCTGCTTTCCAAGATCCCGTCGTGGCGCGGAGAAGAGGGCTACGGGCCAAGATATTTCCTCTTCGCCCTGCCGGTCCTTTCCATGCCGTTCATCCTCGTTCTGGAGTGGTTTTGGCAATCCCGGCAACGGCTATGGGCATGGATTCCGGCGGTGATCGTACTGGCCGCGCTGGGATATTCGGCATATCTGCAATTTCAAGTCAATTGCGAGGATTTCTTCGTGGCCTATCGCGCCCGAGCGCCGCTGGAAAGCATTCTCACGCGGGATATGCATTCGGTCTTCTGGGACCACAACACCGGCACGATCGTCGCCGACCTGGTTCGCTGCCAGAACCATCCCGACGATCTGCCCTTTTTCCCCCTGTTGACTCAGGTCGAATCGAGCAATCGCATCGCACTCTATCGGCGATATCTGTACACGCTCATCGGCCAGACGAATTTGTACTGGTGGCCTCCCGATCCACCGCCGCCGGGTTGGGACTCGATCGCCAATCAGCCCGCGCCATAATCGCGGCACGGCCGGGATCAGGCTTATGCACTCGATATTTTGCAGGTGACACTCGATAATTCCTGGCACGCATCGCAACGGAGATTGCCTATGGACATCATTACGGATTCGCTGCTCATCTTCCGCCGGGAGATGACGCTGTCGCTGCGGAATCCGGCCTGGGTCATTATCGGCCTGACCCAGCCGATCCTCTATCTGGCGTTTTTCGGCCCGCTGCTGACGAACATGTCCCACGTTCCGGGATTTCCGCCGGGCAATCCCTGGCAGGTGTACGTGCCCGGATTGCTCGTGCAACTGGGCCTTTTCGGCTCGGCGTTCGTCGGGTTCGGCATCATCGCGGACCTGCGCGCCGGCGTGATCGAGCGCATGCGCGTGACGCCCGTGCGGCGGTTGTCATTGCTCCTGGGCCGGGTGCTGCGCGATGTGGTCGTGCTGACCGTTCAGTCGCTGGTGCTGATGGTCGCCGCGACGGCGTTTGGGCTTCGAACGGGAATCATCAGCGCGGTGCTGGCCCTGATCATCGTCGCCCTGCTGGCCATCAGCCTGGCCTCCCTTTCCTACGCCGGCGGCCTGATCACCAAGGATGAGGATGCCTTCGCCCCGCTGACCAACATGCTCTCGGTTCCGGTGATGCTCCTGAGCGGAATCCTCCTGCCGATGAGCATGGCCCCGCTCTGGCTGCAATGGGTGTGCAGGTTCAACCCGATGCTCTACGTAGTCGAGGCGATGCGTCAGGTCTTCCGCGGCCAGTACAACAACGCCACCGTCTACGAAGGCATCACCGCCGCCATCGTCATGGCGATCATCTCCCTCGCCATCGGCACGCGGACGTTTCGCAGGGAAAATGCTTGATTGACCAAACACAGCACTGTCAGAGCGCCCCGGCATCGCCTTAGTCGGCATCGGAGCCGCGATCCAGATCCCACTCGTCGGGAGTAAAGGCCAGGATCGCGCCCACCCGTCGGACGGACTCGGTTCCGTATTCGGCCTGGAGGGCGTCCCAGAGAAGCCGCTGCCGATCCGAATCTCTCATTCCGCCAAATGAGGAAGAGATCACCGAGCCGCTCACCCTGAGTCCGGCAGATTCGAGGGCGAAACGAGGGGACTGCAAATTGAGCCGCCGGGCGAGCACCGATTGGATCTCGTTCAAGGCGTCCTGGACATTCGATTCTGGCATAGGGCCTCACAGCGTTTGATGACCGCCGAACAGGAGTCGTAGAATTCACGGGACGCTTGCTTAAATGTCCGATGCCCGGAGATCTCACCGAGATTATACCATTGCGTTTCAATCGCCCGCGCCGACGCGAAGCGCATGTTATTATACCACAATCGCGCGACGTGCTGGACATCGGCGATCAGCGAATCATCCGGCCCGCCGGTGCGCAGCAGGCCGAGATTGCGAACGTTTGTCAGCAAATTCCGAAGATCGTGACCAGCGTCAAATGACTTCCTTCTCTGCCGAATCTCCGGGTCGGCTTTCCACACCACGGCTCTGAGGGCGCCTTCCGCCCCCCGGCCCGCAAGATACACGCTGCCGCCGAAGGCCTCTTGCTGCAGCAGCAGGAACGCCTCGCCAATCCGGTCGCGTGCCCCCTTCCGATATTCTGCTTCGCCCATCGGCATGAACACATCATATGTGATCACGCCTCAAATCCCCAGCCGGCTCCTCCGCATCATTTCCTTTGTGTCTCCGGCGCGCTTGCTGGCGTAACCCTTCAGCGGACGGATGTGCTCATGCACCGCGTCGATGATATCGGCCGGTTGCGGGAAGAAGGCGTCTTCCTGCTCGTCGGCCGGTGTGATCCAGTTGCGGGCGCCCACGACGACCGGCGGGCCGTCCAGTTCATCGAAGGCGAATTCCGTGATCTTGGCGGCCATCGTCTGCAATGCCGAGCCGCGCTCGCAGGCGTCGCTGGCCAGCAGAATCTTCCGCGTCTTCTTCACCGACGCCAAAACCATCTCGTAATTGAACGGCACGATCGACCGGGCGTCGATGATCTCGCAGCTCACGCCATATTTCTCCTGCAACTGAGCGGCCGCCTCCATCGCCCGATAGAGCGTCGCTCCGATCGTCACAATGGTGAGATCGTTGCCGGTCTTTCGCATGGCCGGTTCGCCGATGGGAATTTCGTACGCCCCCGTCGGCACACCGCCCTTGACGAATTGCTCGGCCTCATCGTAGATGCGCTGCGACTCGAAAAAGATCACCGGATCGGTCCCCAGCAGTGCGCTGTACATCAACCCCTTGGCGTCATACGGCGTGGCCGGGAAGACGACCTTCAAGCCGGGAATGTGCGCGCTCATGCTCGTCCAGTCCTGCGAGTGCTGGGCGCCGTATTTCGACCCGACCGACACGCGAACCACCACCGGCATGCGCAGCAATCCGCCGGACATTGACTGCCACTTGGCCAGTTGATTGAACAATTCATCGCCGGCCCGGCCCATGAAATCGCAGTACATCAGCTCGACCAGCGCGCGTCCGCCCTCCAGCGCGTAGCCGACGGAACTGCCGATGATCGCCCCTTCGCTGATGGGCGAATTGAACAGCCGATGATATGGCAACGCCTCGGTCAATCCCCGATAGACGGCGAACGCCCCGCCCCAGTCGCGGTTCTCCTCGCCGTAGGCAATCAGCGTCGCATCGCCGTAAAACCGGTCGAGAATCGCCTCGAACAGCGCATCGCGGATGCCGACGCATTTGGCCTTGGGCAGTTTCTTCCCCGACTCATCGAAGGCCGAGCGGCTTCGCGTCGCCAGTTGCTTGATGCGCGGATTCTCCGCCATCGGAATCAGCACCTGCGGCTTGCGCCCCGGGTCCAGCGATTCCACGCGCTGGTTCGAGAACATCGTCCGTTCCAGCAGGCAATCCACCGGCTTCAAGTCCGCCCGCGGCGAAATCGTCAAATCCGCCGCCTTGCGGAACGCCTTGAATATCAATTCCTCGGCCTGCTTCTTGATGTCCTCAAGTTCACCGGCCGTGCAGACGTTCGCCTTGACCAGTTCCTTGCCGAACACCACCAGCGAATCAACGCTCTGCCATTCCTCGATCTCCGATTTCTCCCGATAGCTGCTGGCATCCGACGGCGAATGGCCCGAGAAGCGGTAGGTAACCGTATCCAGCAACACCGGCCCGTCCCCTTTTTCCAGTATGGCTTTTTTCCGCGCAATCGCGTCGATCACCGCCAGCGGATTGAACCCGTCCACGCGCTCCGCGTGCATCTGGTCCGGGTTCACGCCCGCGCCCAGCCGTGCCAGCACCTTGAGTCCCATCGTCTCGCCGACCGGCTGCCCGCCCATGCCGTAGAAATTATTGACGAAGTTCATGATCAGCGGCAGCCCGCCGCGATGGGCCTCGTCCCACAGCGTCTTGTACTGGTCCATGGTCGCCAGACAGATTGCCTCCCACACCGGCCCGCATCCCAGCGACGCATCACCGATGTTGGCGATCACGATGCCCGGCTTGAGGTTCACTTTCTTGAACAGTGCCGCACCCACCGCGATATCCGCCGATCCGCCCACGATCGCGTTGTTGGGCATGATCCCAAACGGCGGGAAGAAGGCGTGCATCGACCCGCCCATTCCCTTATTGAATCCGGCCTCGCGCGCGAAAATCTCGCCCAGCGCCCCGTAGATCAGATAGTCGATCGCCAGATCCTTCACCGAGCCGCCGGTTCGGTCTTTCTCGACCACCCGCAGCGTCGCCCCGCCGAAGTATTCCGACATGATCTTCATCAGGGCCGCATCGTCGAGCTTGTCGATGGCGCTGAGGCCCTTGGCCAGGATTTCCCCGTGCGACCGGTGCGATCCATAAATGTGGTCGTCCGTGCCCAGGTGATACGCCTGCCCGACGGCGCTGGCCTCCTGCCCGATCGACAGATGCGCTGGCCCGCGATGCTCGTATTCGATGCCTTTGTATTTCCCTCGCAGCTTGATCTCATTGAGCATCGTCTCGAACGCCCGGATGATCTCCATGTCGCGCTGGATGCGCAGCAAATCCTTCGGCGAATAGCGGATTTTCTCGTCCGAAACGCTCCTGGCGTATTGATTCACCGGTATCGGCTTGAATTCCAGCACCGACGCTTTGCGCGCCTCGGAGGGATGAATGGACAGGCTCTTAGGCATTGTTGGCTCCTTGACTTTCCTCTTGTTGATACGATTCGGAAAACGGATTTTGCGACGGCGTGATCAGTTCGATGGCGCGGGCGCGGAAGAATTCCTGCCACGGCCCCGGCGGCGCCGCGTCCGTCACCACGCGCGCCACGGCACTCCAGTCGACAATTTTGTACAGCGATGGATTCTGAAATTTCGTTTGATCGGCCAGCAGCACCGTCTGCCGCGCGTTTTGGATCGCCCGCCGATACAGGCTCGCGCTTTCGATATCCGCCGCCGCCAGGCCGAAGTCCATGCTCAAGCCATCGGCCCCGATCATGCAGATATATCCGCGGAGTTGGTCCAGCGCGCTGATGGTCAGCGGCCCGACGGTGTCCATGCGATCGGTCCGGTATTGCCCGCCCAGCAGGATCACGCTGAGTCCCGGCGCGTCCAGTTCCAACGCCAGCCGGGCTGAATTCACGATGACCGACAAACCTCGCTTGCGCTTGATCTGTTGAGCCACGGCGAAACTGGTCGTCCCCGAATCCAGAAACACCTGGTCCTCGTCATGAATCAATTCCGCCGCCAGCCGGCCGATCGTCTGCTTGGCCTCGGGATTGCGAACCGCCTTGGATCGGAACGACAGATCGCTGATTCGCCGAATGCTCGCCCCGCCGTACACAAGTTCCACCTGCCCCTCATCGGCCATGACCTTCAGATCACGCCGCACGGTGGCCTCGGAAACGCCGGTGGCCCCGGCCAGATCGCGGGCGTTCATATGCCGACGCGCATACAACTCGGTCAATATCCGCTCGCGACGTTGGGATCCGGAGAGGTTCATTACTGAACCCCATTAAACACCACTTTGACCGAAATTTCAAGAACATTTGCATAAATTATGCTTGACTATTGCAAAAGTTTGGAGAAAATATGCAAAAGTCATGGCGAAGGATAGAACATTGGCCACTATAAAAATACCCGCGGCAGGCAAAGACATACGTTCCGGCACCGTCATCCGTTGGCTCAAGAAGCCCGGTGACCCCATCAAGAAGGGAGAGATTCTCGCCGAATTGGACACCGAATCCGGCGTCTTACACGTAGAATCCCCCATCGCCGGCAATCTCAAGACGATCCTCCTCGATACAGGCAAGACCGGCCCCGTGAGCGCCCCTCTGGCCGAAATCGCCGACGAGCTTTCCTCCGCTCCCCCTCTCCCCCTATCCCCCGCTCCCGCTTCTCCCCCTCCCCCCCGCTCCCCCGCTGCTGCCGCCGGAAAAGTCACCCCCATCCTGATGCCCAAAGCCGGCCAATCCATGGAAGAAGGCGTCCTGGTCAAATGGCACGTCGCTCCCGGCGATGTCATCAAAGTCGGACAGGCCATCTTCGAAATCGAAACCGACAAAGCCACGATGGACGTCGAAGCCATCGACTCCGGCCGGCTCGCCCGCATCATCGCCCCGGCCGGCAAGACCGTTCCCGTGCAACAGCCCGTTGCGTTCATCGCCGAGAGCGATGCCGATGTCGATGCCTTTCTGGCCAGCGGTGGATCGCCCGCCGCCACTGCCGCAACCGCCAGCGCACCGGGCTCGGCCTCCTCGGCCACCTCACCATCGGCAACCATAGCATCCGCGCGGGCCACAACCGCCGAGGGCCGCGTCAAGGCCTCACCCGCCGCTCGTAAAATCGCTGCCGATCGCGGCATCGACATCGCCACCGTCGCTGCCGGAACCGGACCCGGCGGCCGTATTCTCTCCACCGATCTCCCACTGACCGCTCCCGCACCGGCCGCATCCGGATCTTCCCGTCGGCGCATGAGCCAGATGCGAAAAGCCATCGCCCGCAATCTCCTCCAGTCGAAACAGACCATCCCGCATTTCTACGTGCGCCTCACCGTCGACGCCGCGCCGATGGTCGCTTTCTATCAAGCCGCCAAGGCCAAATATCCGTGCAGCATCAATGACGTCATAGTTCTGGCTTCATCGCGTTTGGTGCAGGAATTTCCGGCCTTCCGCTCGCGTCTGGAAGGCGATGAATTCGTCGAATCCCCCACCGCCAACATCGGCATCGCCGTGGGAATGGACGACGGGCTGGTCGTGCCGGTGCTGGTCGGGGCCAATCGCCTCTCGCTGCAACAAATTGCCGCCGAAACCAAACGCCTGGCCGCCTCGGCCAAGGCCGGAAAGATCGAAGGCATGGGCCTCGGCACGTTCACCATCACCAATCTTGGCATGTTCGGCACCGAGGAATTCGCCGCCATCATCAATCCCCCCGAAGCCGCCATCCTGGCCGTCGGGGCGGCCCGAGAATCGGTCATCGTCAAGGACGGCGCCATGCGGGCCGGCAAAGTCATGACCATGACCCTCAGTTCCGACCACCGCATCATCGACGGCATGCTCGCCGCCAAATTCCTCGCACGCATGAAGGAACTCCTCGAATCCCCCGACAAACTGGCCCCTTAAATCTCAAATTTCAAATTCAACCACCATCCAACCATGAACCAACACGTCAACATCGCCGTCCTGGGCGCCGGACCCGGCGGTTACGTCGCCGCTCTTAAGGCCGCTCAACTGGGCGCCACCGTCGCCATCATCGAAAAAGGCCACCTCGGCGGAACCTGTCTGAATGTCGGCTGCATCCCGTCCAAGGCGCTGCTGGCCTCGGCCGAGTTGCTCCACCACATCCGCCACGCCGCCGAAATGGGCATCGATCTCCCCGCCGCCGCCGTCATCAACTGGCCGAAAATCCAGTCGCGGAAAGACAAGGTCATTCTCGGCCTGCGCAACGGCGTCAAGGGCCTGCTCAACGCCCGCAAGGTCTCCATCCACACCGGCCACGCCACTCTCGACGGCCACGGCAAAATCTCCATCGCCGCCCACGACGGCTCCAAACAATCCATCACCGCCGACAAAGTCATCCTGGCCGTCGGTTCCGTCCCTTCGCGAATCCCCGGCTGGCCCACAGATACTAATTTCGTCTGCACCAGCGATGAGGCCCTCCATTGGCAATCGCTGCCGGCCAAGCTTCTCATCGTCGGCGGCGGCGTCATCGGCTGCGAATTCGCCTGCATGATGCAGGCCTTTGGAGTCGATGTGACCATCGTCGAAATGCTCCCGCGCATCCTCCCCAACGTTGATGCCCAGGTCGCCGCACTGCTCCACAAAATCCTCGCCGCTCGCGGAATCAAGATCTTCACCGGCGTCAAGATCGAATCGCTCGCCATTGCCGATTCCATCGCCCGCGCCACGCTCGCCGATGGGCAAGTCATCCCGGCCGATCGAGTCCTGGTCGCCACCGGCCGTCGCCCCAACACCGCCGAAATCGGCCTGAACAGCATCAACCTGGCCGCCGATCGCGGCTTCATCCGCGTCAACGACAACATGGAATCCAAGGTTCCCGGCGTCTACTGCATCGGTGACGCCAACGGCCGGTGCCTCCTGGCCCACGCGGCCAGTGCCCACGGCATCGCCGCCGTCGAGAACGCACTGGGTCACAATCACCCGTTCCGCGCGCCGATTCCCAATTGCATCTACACGTTCCCCGAAGTCGCGACGGTCGGCCTCAGTGCCGAGGAAGCCCAAACCCAGGGCCTTCCGATCGCCGTTGGCAACTTCCCCTTGAGTTTCCTCGGCAAAGCCATGGCCGCCAACGACACCGAGGGCTTCGTCAAAGTCATCCGCCATCGCGAGACCGGCGCCCTTTTAGGCGTTCACATGATCGGCCATAATGTCACCGAGTGCATCGCGTCGGCCGGCGCGCTCCTGCACCAGAACGCCAAGGTCTCGGACATCGCGGAGATCGTCTTCGCCCATCCGACGATCAGCGAGTCATTCAAGGAGTCGGCCGAGGACAGCCTTTCAATGGGACTGCACCTCCCGCCGAAAAAAGTGTTGCGCGCCGTCGCCGAAGTATGACTCCCGATTTTTCCCCCTCTCCCTGTACTCTGGGAGAGGGCTGGGGTGAGGGTTCTTCCTTATGCCTAAACCACTTAACAACACAACCGACAATCTCAACGGCCCCGAGGCCGTCGTTGCCATGTCCCGCGCCGCCGCCTTGGCGCCCACCGCGGTACTCGCCAACAACGCGCATCTCCACCTGCCGCCGAATTTCTCGGCCTTCCGCACCGTGCAGGACATGATCGACCAGGCCGCGACTCAAAACGTCGCCGTCGTCGGTGTCAGTAATTATTACGATTACGATGTCTACGCCGATTTCACGCGACTGGCGCGACAGCGTCACATCTTTCCGCTCTACGGCCTGGAAATCATCTGCCTTATCGATGATTTGCAACGCCAGGGCATCAAGATCAACGACCCCGGCAACCCCGGCAAGTTCTACATCTGCGGCAAGGGCATCACCCGTTATGTCAAGATGACCCCCGAAGCGTCACGCATTCTCGGCATCATCCGCCACAACGATTCCACCCGCATGGCCGCCGTCGTCGCCAGATTGGCCGACGTCTTCGCGCAACGCGGCGTATCCACCGGCCTGACGGAATCGGCCGTGATCGACATGATCGTTCGCCGCCACGACTGCCCGCGCCAGCGCGTTTACATCCAGGAGCGCCACGTCTGCCAGGCGTTTCAGGAGCGGTTCTTTGAGATTGTCGCAGCCCCGGCACGGACCGAAACTCTCACCCGCGTCCTCGGCGCCCCGCTCAAATCCGCCCCCGATGATGCCGTCGGCATCCAAAACGAAATCCGCTCGCACCTGCTCAAATCCGGCAAGCCCGCCTACGTCCCCGAAACGTTTGTCGGATTCGACGACGCCTACAAACTCATCGTCGAGCTCGGCGGCATCCCCTGCTATCCCACGCTGGCCGACGGCGCTAGTCCGATCTGCGCCTTTGAATCCCCCGTTGAATCCCTCATCGACCACATCAAACAGCGCAACTTCGGCTTCGCCGAGTTCATCCCCATCCGCAATTCACCGGCCGTGCTCAGTCAATATGTCAAAGCGATGCGAAAAGCCGGCCTCGTCATGACCGCCGGGACCGAACACAACACGCTTGATCAATTGCCGATCGAGCCCACGTGCCTCAAGGGCCAGCCGATCCCCGACGACATCAAGACCATCTTCTGGGAAGGCGCCTGCGTCGTGGCGGCCCATCAGTTCCTCACGCAGAACGGCCAGACCGGATTCACCAACAACTGCGGCGAGGATCGCATCGCCACGCTCGCCCGCCTGGGCGCGGCCGTCATTCATCACTATCGCCAGCCATCCCGTACTTCGAAGGCTTGACCATGACCGAACCATCCCAAACGGAATTACTGCACATCCTCTGCACCATCTCGCGCACCTACGGCGCCGATCCCGAAATCGTGATCGCCGGCGGCGGCAACACCTCCGTCAAGATCGGCCAGCGGCTCTGGGTCAAAGGCTCCGGCCACGCCCTGGCGACGATCACTCCCGACGGCTTTGTCGAAATGGATCGCCCCGCCCTGGAAACGCTCCTCGGCCGCGATCTGGGCAGCGATCGCGTCAAGCGCGAGGAACAATTCAAGGACGCCGTCATGGCCGCCCGCGTCGATCCGTCGCGCGGACAGCGCCCCAGCGTCGAGGTCGTGCTGCATCACCTCATGCCCGGCCGGTTCGTCGTCCATACTCACGCGACACTGGTCAACATGTTCACCTGCACCCGCGACGGCCAGAAGCTCATCGAACGCATCTGCGGCGACAATGTCATCTGGATCGCCGATGTCGATCCCGGCCATATCCTGGCACAAACCCTCCGCGATGCCCTGATCGCCTACAAGAAGAAAACCGGCCGCGATCGACCCCGCGCGGTCGTCATGCAGAACCACGGCCTGGTCATCAGCGGCGACACGGCCGACGAAATCCGCGGCCACACCGATTGGCTCCTGGGTGTTCTCGAGCAGGAACTTTCGCGCCACCCGGTCGAGAATCCCTTCGGCCCGGTTCATCTGGCCAAGCCCGAAGAAGCCCGCAAGACGATCAACGTCATCGGCCCGGCTCTCCGCGGATTGCTCGCCGCCGACAATCGCCTCAAGATCGTCACCTACGACGATTCGCAGCCCATCGTCAATCTTGTCGGCGGCCCCGACGGAAAACACGCTGCCATCACCGGCCCGCTCACGCCGGATCAGGTCGTCTATTGCAAATCGTTCCCGCTGTGGTTCGAGGTGGGAGACGCCGCTGGCGCCGACGCAATCGTCTCGCGCCTGCGTGACGCGGTGGCCGAGTATACCTCCCGCACGCAATCTGCGCCGCAGGTGGTGCTGATCGCGGGTCTGGGCATGTTCACGGCCGGCGACGATGTGGCCGGGGCGCGGACGGCCAAGCTCGTTTACGCCGATGCCGCCAAGATCATGGCCGGGGCGACCCGCCTGGGCGGCATCCGCTATCTCGATCCCGACAAACGCGATTTCTTCGAGAAATGGGAAGTGGAAGCCTATCGCCGGCAGATCGCCAAAGGTTCCGCCAAAGCCGGCCGGGCCGTCAGTAAGGTCGCCCTCGTCACCGGCGCGGCACAGGGTTTCGGATTGGAGATCGCACAGGATTTGGCCTCGCAAGGCGCTGCCGTGGTTTTGACCGACATTAACGCCGCCGGCGCCGCCGCCGCGGCGGATGCCATCTGCCGCCAGCACGGCCAGGGTCGGGCCATCGGCCTGGCCGTCAACGTCGCCGAGGGGGCTTCGGTTGACCAGGCGATCCACTGGACGGTTCGTGAATTCGGCGGAATCGACCTTTTGGTCTCCAACGCCGGCGTTCTCCGCGCCGAGAGCGTCAAGACGCAGTCCGAAAAGGATTTCGACCTGACCACCAGCGTCAATTACAAGGGCTATTTCGTCTGCGTCCAGAAGGCGTCGCCGGTCATGTCGATCCAGCACCTGGCCAAACCCGACTGCTGGACCGACATCATCCAGATCAATTCCAAATCCGGGCTTCAAGGCTCCAACCGCAACTTCGCCTACGCCGGCAGCAAATTCGGCGGCATCGGCCTCACCCAGTCCTTCGCCATGGAACTGGTCACCGACGGCATCAAGGTCAACTCCATCTGCCCCGGCAATTTCTTCGAGGGGCCGCTCTGGTCCGATCCGAACAACGGTCTGTTCGTCCAATACCTCCGCAGCGGCAAAGTGCCCGGCGCCAAGACCATCGCGGACGTGAAAAAATCCTACGAATCGCGCGTCCCCATGGGCCGCGGATGCGCCACCGCCGATGTCATGAAGGCCATCTATTATCTCATGGAACAATTGTACGAAACCGGACAGGCCGTCCCCGTCACCGGCGGACAGGTCATGCTCAAATGAAGGAACCCATCCTATGACAACCGCGAACATCCCCGAGCGTCAATTCGCCGTTCAACTTGTCGGACCCGGCAAGCTGGAACTCAACAAGTCCAAGGAAGTCTTCAAGCCCGGCCCGTTCCAGATTCTGGCCAAGATCGAATGCGTCGGCCTGTGCTTCAGCGATCTGAAACTCCTCAAGCAATTCTCGCAGCACGCCCGCAAGAGCGAAATCACGGCCGGGCTGACGCGCGACGTGCTGGCGCAAATCCCCAGCTACGTCCCCGGCGACAAACCGACCGTCCCCGGCCACGAAGTCACCTGCCGTATCATCGCCATCGGCGACAAGGTCAAACACCACCGCCTCGGCGAGCGATGCCTTGTACAGACCGATTATCGCGGCCTGCCCACCGCCAATTCCAACGCCGCGTTCGGTTACAACTTCGAGGGCGCCCTCCAGGAATACGTCCTTATGGACGAGCGCGTCGTCATGGACCCTGCCAACGGCGAACGATTCCTCATCCCCGTCCCCGAAGACCTCAGTGCATCGGCCATCGCACTGGTCGAGCCCTGGGCGTGCGTCGAGGATTCCTACGCCAACACCGAGCGCCAAACGATCAAATCCGGCGGCAATATGCTCATCGTCGCCGATGGTGCGATCCCGGAGTTCGATTCCCTGAAACTCCCCGGCGGCAAACCCGCGTCGATCATCCGCATCAATCCAGCGGCCTCGGCCGAGCAACCCAACGAGAAATTCGACGACATCATCTACTTCGGCGCTGACAAAAGGACCATCGAAACCCTCAACGACAAACTCGCGCCGCAGGGAATCATCAACATCGTCCTGGGCGGCAAGAAGATCGGCCAGGTGGTCTCCGTCGGCATCGGACGCGTGCATTACGGCATGACACGCTGGATCGGCACCACCGGTTCGAATGCCGCGGATTCTTACCGCAACATCCCCCCCACCGGCGAACTGCGACCCAACGATTCGGTTGTGGTCATCGGGGCCGGCGGGCCGATGGGCCAGATGCACGTCATCCGCGCCGCGTGCAGCGGCGTTCCCGGCGTCCGCATCGTCGGCACCGACATGGACGATCCGCGCATCGAGGCCCTCCGCGCCAAGGCCCAGCCGCTGGCCGATGTCAATCATGTTTCCATGCAGCTCATCAATACGCAGAAACAGCCGCTGGCCGGCAAGTTCAGCTATTGGGCCTTGATGGCCCCGGTGGGCGCACTGGTGGCGGCCGCCGTGCGCGATTCGCTGCCGGGGGCGCTGATCAACATCTTCGCCGGCATCCCCGCCCCAACCCGGCAGGATCTCGATCTGGACACCTACATAGCCAACAAGTGTTACATGTTCGGCACCAGCGGCTCGGTCATCCGCGACATGAAGATCGTCCTGAACAAGGTGACACGCCATCAACTGGACACCAATTGCTCGGTCGATGCGATCTCCGGCATGGCCGGCGCGGTGGATGGAATCGCGGCCGTCGAAAATCGCACCTTGGCCGGCAAGATCATCGTCTACCCGATGCTCCACGACATCGGCCTCACTCCCCTGTCGGAGTTGCACAAGAAGTTCCCCACCGTCGCCGCCAAGCTCGACAAAGGCGCCTGGTGCAAAGCGGCCGAACAGGAACTCCTTCGGGTTGCGGCAGTGGCATAACTCGCAGAACGCGCAAAGGAGCAACATCCGACCTCTGCGCCTTTGCGCCTCTGCGAGGGACATTCTTCCCCGAATGGCGTACGAAGAAAGAGTATCCCTCGCAGAGGCGCAAAGGCGCAGAGTCAGAGCCGAAATAACATGACTCCCACAACCCCGCTTCAACCCGATCTCACCGGCCAGGTGGCCGTCGTCACCGGCGCCGGCCGGGGCATCGGCAAGGCCATCGCTCAATCGCTTGCCGACCGCGGCGCACTTGTCCTGCTCGCGGCACGCACAAAGGCCGAGATCGATTCTGTCACAAACGACATTCGCAGTCGCGGCGGCCACGCATTTGCCCACGTCGTCGATCTGGCCAGGCCGGGCGAGATCACGAAGTTGTTCGATGCCATCAAACGCGACCACGGCCGGCTGGACATCCTGATCAACAACGCCGGCATCGGCCGGTTCGGACCGACCGAGAGTTTCGCCCTCACCGATTGGGACGCCGTTTTCGCCACCAACGCTCGCGGCACGTTCCTCTGCTGCCAGGGCGCGCTATCAATAATGCGGCCGCAAGATCGCGGCTACATCATCAACATTTCCAGCGTCGTCGGCTTCAAGGGATACCCGCTGCAAGCCGCCTACACCGCCAGCAAGCACGCGGTCATGGGCCTGACCAAATCCATCGCCGCCGAAATCAAGGACACGAACATCCGCATCTCCGCGATCCTCCCCGGCGGCGTCGAAACCGACATGCTCGCCCAGGCCCGCCCCGACCTGGTCGGAACCGAACTCTTACAGCCAGACGACATCGCCCAGGCCGTCCTCTATCTCCTGTCCCTCTCGGATCGCGCCGCCGTCGACGAAATCTACATCCGCCGCCGCCACAGTTCGCCGTTTTGACGGCGGGGTGGGCTGGGCAAAGTGTGCCCGAATTTGCCCCCGACCGCCTTTTCATCCTCCCCTTGTACTCAGGGGGAGACCCCCCGCGCGACAGTCGGGGCGAGTGCCCGATTCGCCGGGTTGCCGCCTTTTCATCCTCCCCTGGTATTCCGGGGGAGGACTGAGGTGGGGGTTCTTCGCGCGGCGATCCATCGCTTGACGCCTATGGAACGTCGCCACGGGCAACCCCCACCCCGACCCTCCCCCGGAATACCAGGGGAGGGGGAACGAGATCGGCCTGAATCGACTTATGTTTGCCCCGAAAATTGGCCACAATCCAGTCGAGCCGATGTTCAGAACGGTTGTTTCCCAAGCAGCATGGCGTGTTACAATTCACCCGATGAAACGCTTTTGCCGATGGGCTTGCCGCAGCCTCTCTGCTGCTTTGCATTTCAAGCGTGGGGCTATGGGTGCGGAGCTATTGGTGGTATCAGCGTTGGAGGTATATCGAGCCGCGTGACGTGGGGGCGCAGATCGAACAGGCGGTGGTGGATTTTGAGTTGGCTGGCGGCGTGATGGATTACAGTTCCGATCCGATTGAGTCTCGTTCGGAAGCAGTGCTGGCTAACGGTCTTAATAGTCGTGAGTCCCACTACGTTAGCCCCGGCCAAATTGTTGCCCGGATAGCGAGTCGTGAGAGTGATCTTGTAGCGGACGGCGCATGGCGCCACTTGGGGTTCCTTTACGGGCGGCGTCCGCCAAGCTTTACATTTTCAGGGACCGGGACGCCGCCGCGGCCGCCGCCAGAGATGTACATAACGGAGGTTTTTGTCCCGCTTTGGTTCCCATCGCTCTCGTTTGCGCTTCCTCCGCTTTTCGAGCTTCGCTACATGCTCCGCTGGCGTCGGCGTAAGTATCGCCAATCTCACGGCCAATGTGTGATATGCGGCTACGACCTCCGCGCCACGCCGGATCGGTGTCCGGAATGCGGGACGGTGCCGCCCACACCGGGAGCGCCGCCAAAATGACCGGGAGCGGGGTAGAATGGCCCGCGTGAAACGCCTTTGCCTGTGGATGGCCAACGCGACGACAGCGGTATCGCTGCTGCTGTGTTTGTTGACCGTTACATTCTGGATCAGGAGTTATTGGCTGGGGGAAGGCTGGGAGTATTGGGGGCCGCCGGATCGCTCGGGGCGGCATTTCCTAAGCATGACCGCGCAATCCGCCGAGGGGCTATTTTGGATGGTCTGGATCTATCGGGACGACGTGGACGTGGCGGGAATGTCGCTGAACGAAAAGCATAACTTCGGGTGGTGGCATGGTTCGGGAAATGCCCATGCACTTGCCGCATCCGAATATAAGTGGATATACAAGTCTCATCCAATTCTGTCACATTTTGGATTCGCCGGTTGGGACCGAACACAATACATGGGCAGCGAAGCTCACAGGGGCTTTATCGACATCCGCTATTGGTTGCTGGCAATCGTGTTCGGGATTCTGCCCGGCATCAAAACGCTCAACATTGTTCTCGCCAGCCGGCGGCGGAGATATCGCCGATCCCACGGCCTATGCCTCGCTTGCGGCTACGATCTCCGCGCCACGCCGGATCGATGTCCGGAATGCGGGACGATTCCGCCGAAGGCAAAATGAATTCCGCTGGAACCGGCCGGCAAACACTGTCGGCGTGTGGCAACAATCGCGCCGGCCGATCTCGCGTCTTTTTCGCGTCGCTGGAGCGCGGAATTTTTTTCACGGCGGCCAAGGTGACAGAAACACCCCGTCACCTTGTCACCTCTTACGCTACGGCGAGGAGCGCCACGCGAAAAACCCCTCGCCTCAGTCCTCTCCCCGAGTACAGGCAGAGGAGGAAGGGGCGGTCGGCTCGGACAATCGAGCGCGCTCGCACATGCGCTGCGATCCGGCTTACCGCCCCATCCACAGATACATCGGCCGGGGCGAGAGCAGATCGGTGATCGCCTTTTCGTCCACGTTGATGCCGTTGATGTTGATGCTGGTGCTCTGGGGACCGGGGACCAGCAACTTGGAGCCGGTGAGCAATCGGGTGATATACGGCTCGGGGACATAGCGAAAGACGGTCGGGTCTTTCAGGCCGGCCATGTTGGCGGCATAGGTGATGGCGTCGCTCTCGTAGCCGATCTTGTCGATCAGGCCCAGAGCCAGGGCCGTGTCGCCGCTGAAGGCTTTGCCGCTGTAGAGTTCGCTGTCGGGGCCATTGAGCTTCTTACCCCGGCCGGCCTTGACGACGTCGATAAACTGCTTGTCCATGGCATCGACGAGGCCCTGCCAATAGGGCTTGTCCTGATCGGTTTGGGGGAGAGTGGGCGAGCCGGATTTCTTGTAGGGCGAGTTGCTGGAGAAGGTGGTGGTGTCGTCGATGCCCCACTTCTCCATGAGCTTGCTGACGTTGTAGTTGGGGATGTAGACGCCAATGTTGCCGGTGAGGGTGGCGGTGCGGGCGAAGATGAAATCAGCGCCGCAGGAGACGTAATACCCGCCACTGGTGGCCATGCCGCCCATTGACACGACGATGGGCGGGCAGGGCCGGTCGGCATTGAAGGCGCTGCGGAACTCGATGAGTTCATGGGATATTTCATCGGATGCCGAGGCGGATCCGCCGGGCGTATCAACCGCCAGCACGATCGCCTTGACCGATTTGTCGCTCCTGATGTCCTGGAGATATTCGGACAATTTCGCAGCCGTGGAGTCCATGATCACTTCCTCAATGGGAACGATGGCGACCTTGTCAGCGCCGCCGCTGTGGACGACCTGGCGGTTGGAATCCACCGAACCGCCGACCAGGGCGAAGTTGATCAGCACGGAGATGACCAGGGCAATGAGCAGGAAGACGGTTCCGAGGCGCAGACCGCGGCGACGCTGGGGCGCATAGCCGGGCATCATGTACATGCCCGGTGGCGGCGCCATAGGCGGCGGGGTCCAGCCGGCCGGTGCGCGAAAACCCGGCGGCGGCATCGGTCCCGGCGCGCCGCCCGGCGGTGGCGGCGGGGAAAAGGCGTCTCGCGGATCAATCGGACCCTGGCCCGGCGGTATGGCATTGCTCATTGGTAACTCCTCTTTCTTGTTCCGCGCAGTATAGCACGAGTCGGGGCCGGGTTGGGAACGTCGATCGCACAGACGCGTGGATGACACGGTGACAGGGTGACAAGGTGACAGGGTGATGGGGTGACAAGGTGAGGGGATGGCGAGGTACCTGGCCTCAGTCACCTTATCACCAACTCACCAAGTCACCTTGTCATCCCATCGCCAGCCGGCGGAATTCTGGAATATCAGATCGGCATGGGAAGTTAGCCTCTCTAGAGGACTTGGGTCTCGGCCCGCCCTGCCAGGGAAGAATCAGGCCCACCGCAAGTCTGTTTTGCTGAAAGCGCCGCTGCAACTTTGGCCGCGGCGCGGTATGATGATAGTGACAGATCGGAGGAAACGATGCGCCTGTATGTGCAAGGGCGAAAGTTCGATCCTGCCGCTGAAAAGCCGGCCGAGAACCCTGCGGTTGGCACACCTCCCTTTACTGCAACGATCGCGGCCGGCTTGGGCGATGCGGGTTTCCACACGGTATCGCAATCCAACCCACGGCCCGAACCGCCGGCCCAGGCGCCGCCCGCTGGGACCATTACCGACGAGCAGCTTTTGTCGGCCTATCGCGCTGGCGACCGGGCCAGTTTCGATGCCCTGGTCAAGCGCTATGAGCGGGAACTGTATCATTTTCTCATCCGCTTCATGGGCAACCGGGCCGCCGCCGACGATGCGTTCCAGGAGACATTCCTCCAGGTGCACCAATCCGCGGACACGTTCGATGCCGCCCGGCATTTCCGGCCGTGGCTGTTCACCATCGCCGCCAACAAGGCTCGGGATCTGCTCCGTTCGCAAAACCGCCGCAACACCACGCCGTTGGAAGCGAGCATGAACCCCAACGACGACGACGGCGGCCGGTTCGTCGATATGCTCAAATCGCCCGCCGCTCTGCCCAGCCAGCCGATGGAAGAGAGCGAGATGCGCGATCTGGTTCACCAGACCATCGCCGGCATGCCCCAGCATCTGCGGGAGATCGTGCTGCTGTCGTATTTTCACCAGTTCCCCTACAAGACCATCGGCGACATCCTGGGCATCCCGCTGGGCACGGTGAAATCCCGCCTGCACGCGGCGGTAGCGTTCTTTGCCCATCGCTGGAACGCGCTGCATCTTCCGCCGCCGACGTTGTGAACCGGCGACGGAACCTGTCGGCGGCCTTCTCACGCCCCTTCGATCGCGCCAGCCATCGCCGCGATCATCCCGTCGATTTCCGTATCGCTGTGCTCGCTGGAAAGCGTGATCCGCAAGCGGCTCTGGTTGGGCGGTATGGTCGGCGGGCGGATCGCGGGAATCCAATAACCCGCGTCGGCCATGCGCTGGGATATGCCTATCGCCTGCTGTGCATCGCCCACGACGACCGCGATAATCGGAGAATCGCCGCCGGTGATCTTGGTGTCCAAGGGCAATGACGCCAGTTGTGCCCGCACGCGCACGCCCAATTCGCGGACCCGCGCCTGCCGCGACGGCTCGTCACGCATGACGGCCAGCGCCGCCAGTACCGATGCCACCGTTGGCGGGGGCAGGGCCGTTGAATAGACATAGGCCCGGCCGAAATTAACGATCGCGTCGCACAATGCCCGGCTGCCGCATACTGCGCCGCCGGAGCAGCCCATTGCCTTGGAGAGGGTCACGATGGTCACATCGGCCGACACGCCCTGCTCGGCCGCATAGCCGCTGCCATGCTGGCCGTACACGCCTGTACCGTGCGCCTCGTCCAGGAGCCATGCCGCCGATGACGCGGCCGACAATTCCGCCAAGCGCTTCACAGGCGCCGCATCGCCGTCCATGCTGTAGATCGATTCGGTGACGATCACATCGAGCGGGGGCGGTTCGGCGGGAAAACGAGATGCGTCCCCGTTCTTGTCCCCGACGACAAGAAGTCGCGACAATTTCTCGATGCCGTTATGCGGAAAAACGCGGAACCGGCAGCCGCTCAGGGCCACCGCGTCGATCAATGACGCATGAACGAGCTTGTCCATGAGCAGGCGGATTGGCCGGCCGGTGGATTCCGCGGCTTTGGCGATCGCCACAATCGCCGCAAGGTTGGCCTGGTATCCGCTGGGCAGAATGACGGCTGCTTGCGTGCCCTTCCAGCGGGCGATTTCCTCCTCGGCCTGCGCGTGCAGATCGGTGTAGCCGCTGACCAGCGCCGATGCCCCGCTGCCGGCGCCATGCGACCGGGCCGCCGCACCGGCCGCTTCCCTCACACGCGGATGCCATGCCAGACCGAGATAGTCATTGGTCGCGAAATTGACCATCCGCCGGCCGGCAATTTCGACGTGCGTCGCATCGAGATGCCGGCAGGTCACGCGGCGGCGCAGGAGATGCTCGTGCTGGCGCGCCTGAAGCGCGGCGGCGAGAATCTGTTCCAATCGGGAGTCGGTGTTCAATCGACTTGGCGTGAAATCAACTTTTGCTTTCGGACCCTGGGGAGCTTCAACACGAAGACATAGGCCGCCCGGACGGTGATGTCGTTGATTTCCACGTCGCTGGCCGTCACATTTTCCTCGATATCAACGCTGCCCAGGCGCGCGGCCAGCGGCGCCGGCGTCTTGTCCAGCACAATGACGCCGGCAATCTTCATCAATTCCGGCCTGGTCAGCGTCGCGTGTAGCTTGCGGACAATATAGTGTATCGCTGCGCTTCGATCCCGCACGGCCCACGGCGCGCTGACCACAACATCCCACACACCGGGAGAATCGTCCGGCAGGAACGCGGCAAAAAAGCCCAAAGGACGGCCATCTGCCACGATTTCCCGCGCTATTCCCCTTAGTTTTTCGGCAATCTGGCTCATATCAGCGCCAGAACCGTTCGTACGTTGGCGATCATGTCGGCGGCGTACTTCCGAGTTACTGTCCTTAGCGGTTCGTACCTTTTCTCGGGTTTCCATTGCTTCACCTCCGACCATGCCCACGTATTGGAGACACTGCTTCGTATCGACTGGCTCCGGCCGGATAAATGCAGCAGCCGTTCCAGATCGTGCGTCCTGAACGAATCATATTCCTTTTGAGTCGGATATTCCGTCCAATGCAGTGACCGACAGATTCTTGCCTTCAGTGCGAATTCAACAGCGTACCCGCTGAGATACACGGCCCCATGATAGCGTCGATTCCTCAAAAGAACTTCGGCATCGCGCAACTTGGCGCGAGACAGGCGGATGAGATCAGTCCGCGTGGTTGGCATGGCTGGCGATCTTTACCGGTGGCGACTTTCGGAATCCACCTGGCTCCACTCAATCCGGCTCATCCTCGCCCGAATCGTCGGCGTCGTCCTTTTCATCCACGTCCTCGCCGTCGGACGATTCGTCCATGTCGTCCAGATCGCCCGCGTCGTCGTCGATGGCGGCGCCGGTCAGCTCACCGAGGCGTCTTTTCATCATACGCCCGAGCTTGAATTTTACGGTGCGCTTTTCCGGGACCTGTACCGGGGCGAGGGTTTTGGGATTCTGGGCGCGGCGTGCCTTGCGAAGCTTGGTCTCAAAGACGCCGAAGTCGCGGAATTCCAGGCGGTTGCCCTTGCCCAGTTCGTCAACAATTTCGTCGAGGAATTGCTGGATGATCCGCTTGACCTGCACGCGCCGGTGACCCACGCCATCAGCAATGCGATCGATGATCTCTTTTTTGGTTATCGTTGCCATATCTCCCTCGACCCAACGGTAACGCACGATGGGAAACAGACTTAACATACTATGCCGCCCCCGCCGCGCAATTGCAAGCCCCGACCGAGGCCGCAACAGGAGGTCCCATAATTGGAGGGCTGTGGTTTCTCGATTCGAGGGCTGTGCTGCGTCAAGCGGCCCGGCGTCCTGGCACACTCGCACCTCGTTGCCACAAAGTGAAGTGCGTGAAGTTCCAAAACCCTTGAACCCGGCCACCCAGGCCGTACCATTGCGGGCATGAAATCCTTCGAGGTCATCCGCCAGGCCGTCGATGAACCGGGCGTCAAGGCCGTCGCCGCCGCTTTGCGCGTCTCACCGGCCCTGGTCTACAAATGGTGTGAACCCGCCGCCGACAACGACGATCCCGATCAGAGCGGCACCAAGAACCCGCTTGATCGCGTTCGCGACATTTATATGCTCACGCGCGACATCGCCCTGATCCGCTGGCTGTGCAACCAGGCGGGCGGGTTCTTCGTCGTCGATCCCGTGACCGGCCTGCGCAAGACCAACGAGGAATCCGTCGTCTCGGAAACCCGTCGCATGGTGCGCGATTTCAGCGAACTGCTTCACGAGGTCACGGCCTCGTACGAGGAGCAGTCGAAGATCGACCTCAAGGAGGCCGACCAGATCCGCCAGAAATGGGAAGACCTCAAGGCCTGCGTCGAGCACTTTGTGGTCGGCTGCGAAAGAGGCCTCTACGCAAAAGTGAAATAGCCCCGGCTTTGCGACCCAACGACTCCGCAACCTCAGCCGACGCCGATGTCATTCCATTCGCCCGCCAAAATCAATCTGCACCTGCGCGTCGCG
The DNA here is from genome assembly GCA_964420285.1 of uncultured Tepidisphaeraceae bacterium. Taxonomy (GTDB): domain Bacteria; phylum Planctomycetota; class Phycisphaerae; order Tepidisphaerales; family Tepidisphaeraceae; genus CAYQTE01. The sequence continues at coordinate 70,390 of CAYQTE010000003.1, read as the reverse complement.
CCGCAAGGCAGCGACGGATATCATCCGCTGCTCAGTTGGATGGTGACGCTGGACCTGCATGACACGATAACGGCCACCAGCTCGCCCGGCGGCATTCGCCTCACCTGCGACCAGCCTGATCTCGCATGCGATGCCACCAATCTCATCGTCCGCGCCGCCACGGCCCTGGCCCATGCCGTCTCCGCGGAGGCCGAGGGATACGCCGATTCCTACACGTCACCGGATACGTTTGCGCCCTGCGGCGCCGATATCCGGCTTGCCAAACGCATTCCCATGGGTGGCGGCCTGGGCGGCGGCAGTTCCAACGCGGCCGCCACGCTCATTCTGCTCAACCGCCTTTGGAACATCTACTGGCCGATGCCGAGGCTGGCCCAACTGGCAGCCACACTCGGCGCCGATGTGCCGTTTTTCTTTCACGGCCCCAGCAGCATCTGCCGCGGCCGGGGCCAGATTGTGAATCCCGTCGCGCCGCCATCGCCGCGGGCGGCGATGCTGGTTTTGCCGGCATTTCCGATGCCGACGGCGGCCGTCTATCGCCGCTTTGACGAGCTCTCGCTGGGCGATGCCCTGACGGTGGAAGCGGAGTTTCCCGATTGGCATGCGCTTCGGGCGATCGAACTGCTGGAACATCTTGTCAATGATCTGGAGAAGCCGGCGTTTGATCTGGAGCCGCGACTGCCTCGACTGGCCGACCATTTCCGCAGCGTATGCCGGCGCCCCATTCGCATGAGCGGCAGCGGCAGCACGCTGTTCACGCTGTACGACACGATGGAGGAGGCGCAGTCCGCCGCCGCGATCGCCGTCGCATCGCTGGCAGACACACCGGGCCTTTCGCCGGCCCGCGTTCTGGTGTCGCGCCTTGCCGGGGAAAGTGCACGACGGTAGTAATGCCATGTTCACGCCTTGTCTGTCGATTTTCGATGCGCATTGCCTGCTGATTGGCGAGTTTGCCTATCCCATACTGGCCCAAATCCAGCCCGGATCGGATGCGGCGGGGCTGCTGGTTCTGGCGACGGCCGTGGTCATTGGCCTGGCATTGGGTTCGGTGCGCGTTTATGGCATCCGTCTGGGCGTGTCGGGCGTTCTTTTTTCCGCGCTGGCGTTCTCGCAGTTTCATCTGCTGGCGCCGCCGCCGGAAATAGTCCTCGGATTCCTTCGCGATTTCTCGCTGACGATTCTGGTGTTCTCGATCGGCCTGCAGGTCGGGCCCGGGTTTATCGAGTCGATGCGCGCCGAGGGGCTGAAGCTCAATCTTCTGGCGGTTGCGGTCATCCTGATCGGCGCCGCTCTGGCCGTGCTGGCCGCGTTCATTCCCGGCACAGCACCACTTTCCACCAGCGGTCTTTTTACCGGCGCGTTCACGACGACCACCGCACTGGCCGCCGGGCAGGAAATCCTGCGCCAGACACTCGCCGGCTCACCGGACCAGTTCACCAGGGCCCTGGCCGTCACCGGACTGGCGTACGCGGTGACATATCCCTTCGGCCTGGTGGGGCCGAGCCTGGTGATCGCCGGCCTGCGACCGGCGTTGCGGATCAACGTCGCCGACGAGCGCGCCGCCTTGCAGGCCGCGCAACAAGCGCGCCGCCCGCCGGCCGGTATTCTCGACATCGAGATCACCAACCCCCAATACACCGGCATCGCCCTGCGCGACCATCCCCTGGTTCGCGATTCACCGGCCTTCTTTTCGCGGCTGGTGCGCAACGGCCGAATGACCATCCCCACCGCCGACACCATCGTCCAGCGAGGCGATATCTACCGCGCCGTCGGCCCCGTCGCTGAATTGCAGAAGCTGGTTGAGGCCATCGGCCGGCCCAGCCCGATCAATATCGATCATCTCGCCACCAACATTCAGCGCATGGAGATACTGGTCACCCGCCCGCACATCCTGCGCAAATCATTGCGCGATCTGGCCATCCCGGCGCGAACCGGGGTCACTTTCACTCGCGTATTGCGCTCCGGCGTCAATCTGGTTCCGTCGGCCAGCCTCACCTTCAAGTTCGGCGACACGGCCGTCGCCATCGGCCCGGAAGAGGGCCTGAAGATCGTCGCCGCCGAACTGGGAAATTCGCGGGCTTCCCTCGATCAACCTCGCCTGATACCCATCTTCATGGGCATCGCACTGGGCATCCTCATCGGGAGCATCCCCATCCGCCTGCCCGGCCTGAGCACGCCGCTGCAAATCGGCCTGGCCGGTGGCCCCATGATCGCCGCCATCCTTCTGTCGCAACTTGGCAATATCGGCTCGGTGGTCTGGTACATGCCCGCGCCCTCGAATCAGCTCTTTCGCGATTTGGGATTGGCGGTCTTCCTGGCGTGCGTTGGATTCCAATCCGGCGACCATCTGCTGCAGCGACTCATCGACGGCGGCCTGGTCTTCGTCCTTTGCGGCGCGATCATCACTGTCGTCCCGGTCTTCCTCGTGGCCGTGGTCGCCCGCCGAGTGTTCAAGATGAATTTCATCACGCTCAGCGGCATGGTCGCCGGCGCCATGACCAGCACGCCCGCCCTGATGTTCGCCACGGAATTCACAGGGTCCGACGCCCCCGCCGTCGCCTACGCGTCGGTCGCCCCGCTGTGCATGCTGGCGCCGATCCTCAGCGCACAGATACTTGCCACACTGCGATAAACGTCGGGAAGGTTTTGTCTTTCGCTGATCGATTGTTACGATGGTCTCCCGGCAGCGCCCGACGCCGCCATCGTGCCGTCGCGGTGTTGATGTCCTGTCCGCTTTTCAGGAGCACCAATGCACGCCCTCTTCGTTCATCGCTTGCTGGCCGTATCCCTTGCCATCGTACTGTTCGCCGCCACAGCGCGGGCGCAATCGGGCGCCGCACCCGCTACCAAATCCGCCACCGCTCCGTCGACCAGGTCCGCCATCCCAACGCTCTGGATCATCGGTGATTCCACGGTCCGCAACGGCCAGGACAACGGCAATAACGGCCAATGGGGCTGGGGCAACCCCATCGCCTCGTTCTTCGATAAGACCAGGATCCGCGTCATGAACAAGGCCGTTGGCGGCACCAGCAGCCGCACCTTCCAGACCAACGCCAACATGTGGCCCGCGGTACTCAAGCAGATGCAACCCGGCGATTACGTGATCATGCAATTCGGGCACAACGACGGCGGCGATCCCGCCGATCCCGCCCGCGCCCGGGCCAGCCTCCCCGGCAACGGCGAGGATGTCATGCAGATCCACAACCCACTGACCAAACAGGATGAAGTCGTTCACTCCTATGGATGGTATCTTCGCAAGTACGTCACCGATGCTCAAGGCAAAGGCGCCGCGATGGTGATAATCTGCTCGCTGATCCCGCGCAACCACTGGACCAACGGCACTATCAATCCCACTGCCGATTTCACGCTCTGGGCTAAGCAGGCCGCCGAGACGGCCAAGGTTCCCTTTATCGATCTGAACGGCATGGTCGGCAAGAAATACAATGCCTTGGGCGAGAAGGTGGTGACCGACACGCTCTTCCCCGCCGGCGAAACCACACACACCGACTGGGCGGGCGCCGTTCTCAACGCCCAAACCGTCATCGAAGGAATTAGAACGATCGACCATTGCCCGATCGCCGATGCCCTGCTGCCAAACCCGCCAACCGATCTGAAAAACCCGACGGGCAAAGCCAGGTAGGACGCCGCAACCGAGATTCGCTCGCAGCCATCGACTATTCGCCCGTCAGCCGCTGCCGCGCCACGGCTGCGCTGATTCCGCGAATCAGCACTTCCTTGCGCGGGCTGCCGTGTCCCCGCACGATCTGAACATCCCCGGCCGTCAATCCCAGCGTCCGGGCAAGGAGTTTGATGACCGCCGCATTGGCCTCTCCGCCGTGCGCCGGACGGCTGACCGTCACCTTCACGCCGCCGCCATATTCACCGGCCACCCGATCGCGCGAAGCCCCCGGCACGACCTTCACGGCCAGAACCAGCCCCCCATTTCGCTCGATCAGTTCAATCGCCATTGTTGACAGCCCGGAGCAATTTTATTGACACCGCGCACGGGCAAGTTTACGCTGATTCTCGTTCTGTATCACGTCCAAGGCAAGAAAAGGAGAGTCCCATGAGTCGTCGCGCCATTGCGGTACTTGTGCTGTTCGGCATCACATTGCTTGCCGGTATTGGTCTGAACGGGCCGCTTACGCCGGTTTCGCTCGCGGCCAGTCCCACGACGACCACCGCGCCGGCGACACAGTCGGTTTGGCGGACGATTCATAACGATTTCTTCCGCGTGGATGAGGATGGAAACCGCCTCAACGTAAGCTGCGGCTGCGTGCGGAAGTTCAACGACCTGTACTACTGGTATGGCATGAGCAACCGCGCCTACGATCACACCTGCTACGTTTCCAGCGATCTGGTGCATTGGACCAATAAAGGCATCGTGCTGCATACCGACATCGACGCCAATCGCAAGGACGTGCTGTATAACGCATCGACCAAACAGTACGTCATGTTCCTGAAATACAACGGCAACGCCGCCTACCTGGGAATCGCCACCTCGTCCACTCCCGACGGCAAGTTCACGTTCAAGAGCCAGACGCTCATCGACGGCTCGAAAATGGGCGACATGTCCGTGTTCCAGGATACCGATGGCAAGGCGTATCTCTGCTACGTGTGGGATCAGGCCGGCCCGAATCGTCAGCACGGCATCTACCTGATGTCGGCCGATTATCTTACGCTCGATAAGCGAGTGTATCTGTTCAACATCCCCAGCCGCGAGGCCCCGCACATTTTCAAGCGCAACGGCATCTATTATTACGGCACGTCGCGCACGGCCATGATCACATCAACGGCCACGAACTACTACACCGCGACCGATCTGGCCGGACCCTGGTCGCCGCCGAAGGTATTGTCCACGCCGGGATCGAACAATTCGTGGGATACCCAGTGCAATTTTATCGTCCCGATCCAGGGCACCGAGGGAACCACATACATGTATGACGGCGACCGGTTCATCAAGACCGCGCTGCGCCAGGGCGACATCCTCTGGCTGCCGTTTGAGTTCGACGGCGACACGCCGATCATGAACTACTACCAGGACTGGGATTTCAATCTGGCCACCGGCCAGTGGCGGAAATTCGACACATCCCGCGATCTGGCCCTTAGCAAGACCGCCACCGCTTCGTCCGTCAACGGCACCAATGTTGCCAGTAACGTCACCACCCCCACCACGTATCTGAATTACATCAATTACCGCTGGGAAAGCGCCGCCAGCGATCCGCAGTGGATCATGGTCGATCTGGGCGAAGCGAAGGACATCAACCGGGTGATCCTGAAGTGGCATACGAATTTTGCCAAGGCCTTCAAGATCCAGGTCTCCACCGACGCGGCCGCCTGGACGGATGTGTTCAGCACCACGAAGGGCTCAGCCTATTCCGTGACCGACGAGACCTTCAAGACAACCACCGCCCGGTACGTGCGCATGTACGCCACGCAGCGCGGCACGCAGGCCGGGTGCTCGTTGTTCAGCTTTATGGTGCTGAGAGATTAGTCGTCAGCCCCGACTTCAGACTATTCAGAGGCAGATGATGGCTTGCCGGATCGGCATTTCGTGAAACCAAAAAGGAGAATCCTATGAGTGGACGCACAACCTCGACGTTCATGGTGCTCAATATCGCCATGCTTGTCAGCCTTGGTCTGAGTGGGCCGGCGACGCCCGCGTCCGGCGCGGCCAATCCCGCAACAACGACGGCCCCGACGACGCAGGCGGCTTGGGGGACAATTCACAATGATTTCTTCTGGGTCGATCAGAACGGAGATCGCATTGCCACACGCGCCGGGTGTCTGCGCCAATTCGGCAACGAGTACTACTGGTATGGCATGACCAACCGAGCCCGCGATCAGACCTGCTACGAATCCACCGATCTCATGCACTGGACCAACAAGGGCATAATACTGCACACGGACGTGGGGGCCAACCGCATGGATATGCTGTACAATGACTCGACCAAGCAATATGTCATGTTCCTGAAGTACAATGGAGACGCCGCGTTCCTGGGAATCGCCACCTGCTCAACTCCCGATGGAAAGTTCACCTTCAAGAGCCAGACTCTCATCGATGGCGCCAAAATGGGCGACATGTCCATGTACGAGGATACGGACGGCAAAGCGTATCTGTGCTACGTGTGGGATAACGCCGGGCCCAACCGGCAGCATGGCATCTACCGCATGTCTCCCGACTATTTGACACTCGACAAGCGTATGTATCTATTTAACATCCCCAGCCGCGAAGCTCCGTTTATTTTCAAACGCGACAACATCTATTACTACGGCACGTCCCGCACCGCCATGATTACGTCCACGGCCACAAATTTATACACCGCCACTGATCTGGCCGGACCATGGTCACCGCCGAGGCCACTGTCCACACCCGGCTCGAACAACTCGTGGGACACCCAGTGCGATTTTGTTTACCCTTTCCAGGGCACGCAGGGAACCATTTATATGTATGATGGCGACCGCTGGATCAAGACCGCGCTGCGCCAGGGTGACTTCCTGTGGCTGCCACTGGAATTCGACGGCAATACGCCGAGCATGAATTATTACCAGGATTGGGATTTCAATCTGGCCACCGGCCAGTGGCGGAAATTCGACACTTCCCGCGATCTGGCCCTGGGCAAAACCGCCACCGCCTCTTCGGTCGATGGCACGAATGTTGCCAGTAACGTCACCACCCCCACCACGTATCTGAATTACATCAATTACCGCTGGGAAAGCGCCGCCAGCGATCCGCAGTGGATCATGGTCGATCTGGGCGAAGCGAAGGACATCAACCGGGTGATCCTGAAGTGGCATACGAATTTTGCCAAGGCCTTCAAGATCCAGGTCTCCACCGACGCGGCCGCCTGGACGGATGTGTTCAGCACCACGAAGGGCTCAGCCTATTCCGTGACCGACGAGACCTTCAAGACAACCACCGCCCGGTACGTGCGCATGTACGCCACGCAGCGCGGCACGCAGGCCGGGTGTTCCTTATTCAGCTTCATGGTCTTGAAAGACCAATGAATCGCACGCCGAGGCGCCATGTAGCACGGCGACCTTCTTTGCGTCTTTGCGCCTTCGCGTGAGCTCGTATTTTTTTCCCGTCCGGCATTGACCCGTGATTTGGATTCAGTATTTTAGCTCTTCCGCGAACAGGATGTTCGCTCCCTCGGACAGGAGGTCCGGATTATGTCGCGCCCCACACGTCGCTCCGGGTTGGTTCTTCTGGCGTTCATTGCTTGGATCGGCACGGCCGCACTCGCCTGCGGGCCGTTCTTTCCCAATCAGCTCCTGCCGGATGCCGATTTCTCTGCACTGGCCCCGCCGCAGGCGAACTTCGGCCATGAAACCCAACGCCTCGTCGCAACGATCAAGCCACGCTTCGCGGCCGTCATGCCGACCACTCAAGAGTCGCCCCAACAGCAGTCCATCGACGCCGATCTGGCCGATCTGGCGACCGCACTTACCGCCACCCGCACGGCCGCTCCGGATCGCAATCGCCTGCTCGCCCAATATCGACAGGCTCGCGTCGATGCGGAAGCCATCGCCCAGGCGGCCGCTCATACGGATGCGGCACACGCGGGCGTCGTGCGTCCGGCCATAGCCGCCGGTCCGATCCAAACCCCGGCGGGCCTGCCGGCGGAATTCGCGGACTACCTGCGCGGCGTGATCGCCTTCGATCGGCAGGACTACGCCGCGGCTCGATCGGCCTGGAGCGATCTTCTGGCCCTGCCGGAATCCAGCCGTAAGAACAAATCCGTCTGGGCCGCCTTCATGCTCGGCAAATCGTACATGAGCGATAATCCAGCCAAGGCGGCGGAGTTTTTCGCCATGACACGCACGCTGGCCGCCGCCGGTTTTGTCGATCGCGTCGGCCTGGCGGCGTCAAGCCTGGGCTGGGAAGCTCAGGTTGATCTCCGTAACGACAAGTTTACAGACGCTATACATCTCTATGCCCAGCAAAAGGCCGCTGGCGATTCCACCGCGACCCAATCGCTGCGCATCGCCTGCACCAGGTGCCTTGAGCGACCGCAATCCTGGCCGTCGCTCGCGGCCGATCCTCTGGCACGTGACATAATCACGGCTCTGCTTGTCAGTTCGTCGAATGTGTTCGGCGACGGGATCGGGGATTCAAAGACAATCGCACTTGTCCACGGCTGGCTCGATGCGGTCGAAAAGACCGGCGCGACGAATATCGACGGCGCTGACCGCCTGGCTCTGGCCGCCTATCAAGTGAACGATCTTGTTCTGGCCCGGCGCTGGGCCGATCGATCCGCCGCCAGCAGCCCCGTGGCTCACTGGGTGAAAGCCAAACTCCTGATTCACGACGGCCAGATCGACAAGGCCGCCGTCGAAATGGCCGCCGCCGCCACTGCCTTTCCGGTCGATGAAGTCTGGGCCCCGGCTGACAACGAGGAAGGCGCCGCGTACGGCCGGACGATTGCGCTGCATCCCCGCCAGCAGGTTCAGGGCGAATTGGGATTGCTCGACCTGCAACGCCAACAATACGTCGATGCCCTGCGGCTGTTTCTGCAGAGCAACTATTGGGCCGACGCCGCATACGTCGCCGAGCGCGTCCTGACCGTCGATGAACTGGCCGATTTCGTCAAACGCGCCAATGACCTGTCACCCATCGACTGGTTCGGCAACAAGCACGATCTGCGCTATCTTCTGGCCCGGCGTCTGGCCAGACTGGATCGCTCAACCGAGGCTCTACCGCTTTTCCCCGCCGATCTGGCAAAAACCTACAAGGATTACATCGCCAATCTCGCCACAGGCCGGAATAAGAACGCGACAGCCGATGCCCAGGCGGCCGCACTATGGAAAGCCGCTCAAATCGCCCGCGACGACGGCCTGGAACTCTTCGGCACCGAATTGGGTCCGGACAATTTCATCGTCGAAGGCATGTTCGGCGCAATGGCCGGCGCGGAGGACAATCAAAAGGAGAAACCCTATCGCTTCGGCAAATTGCTGGCCCCCACCGCCAATGAGATCGCCCGCTTTGTCGCTAGCGCCCTGACGATCGACAAGCGATTCCATTACCGCTATCAGGCCGCCGATCTGGCCTGGCAGGCCGCCGCCCTGATGCCCGATGAATCCGACCAGACCGCCGAGGTTCTCTGCACGGCCGGCACCTGGCTCAAAGCCCGCGACCCCGCCGCCGCCGATCGTTTCTACAAAGCCCTCTGCAGCCGCTGCGGCAAGACCACCCTCGGCCAGCAAGCCATCGCCTTGCACTGGTTCCCCGATTTGCCGACCAAGAAAGCCTGACGCCGCCTACGGCCGAGTGGATGGGGCCTTGGCGGGCTGACCGAGCCAGGACAATACCGCTACCGCGTCTTCCCTGAGTGGTTCGTCATTGGGATCCTTTGCTGCTGCCGATGCTGCTCGCATCAATGAGTCTCGATTCGCGGGCGTTGGTAACAACTCATCCGGCCTCGCGCCGGCCTTGGCTATTGACGCAAGGGTCTTGATTGCCTTGCCTCTGACGACCTCATTATCAGATGAGGCCAGTCGCGCAAAAACACACCGTGCTGCCAAGCGTTGGGACGGGGTGTTACCCGGATAAAAAGCAAGGTCGATCAAATACTCGATGCCCACAGACAAATCCCGCGGATAGAGCTTGTCGTTGGACCCTGTCTTCAGCGCGAGCTCGATAATCGGCACCGCAGCATCAGGATCAAGCCGTTTGTAGGCAGCCTCCTCTGCAAATTGGCGCTCGACAACGGTGCCCGACTTCGCCTCGTCGGCCAGTGACGTTTCCAGGTCATTTCCATGAAGTGAATCTATCGGCAACAGTCGTCGATACGCGGCGACCATCGGGTCATCCGCCCCGGAAATGACGTAGACGTTGCACGCCCTGATCTGATCAGCTTTCTGAGGCGTCGCGTCGTTCGCGATTGGCATGACGACGATCAACAAAAGCGACTTTTGCTTGATGAGATTATCGACCGGCGGCCAATCGGAGAAGACTGGTCCCCTCGTCGGCGCCGTTTGCACGGTGTACGAAATGGTCAGGCCATCAGTCTTCTTACCGCGCACTGTCTCTTGAACGCTGAATTCCAACCGCCCTTCCTCGACAAATCTCTCCGAATTGTCGACGTCGTGTTTCGATGTGACCGTGCCGATGTAGATCGCGACTCCATTGGTAATTGCCAGGTACGGCGAGTGCTGAAATTCAACTTCATCATATGCGGGGCGTGTGGTTGAATCCGCCGCCAGGGCGGCGGTGACGAAACAGACGGACAAAGTTGCGACAATTGGCCATGTCATAAAGCCTCCGTCGGGTTTGACGGCCGATACGGTGAAAAGTTCCGGCGTTCCGCGCAGATTTCCGGATAAGGCTGCCTATGCGGCCCGACCGGGATTGCGGTATCGGGCCGTGTTCGCGCCCGCATTAGAAAAGCGTGTGAAACCCCGCGGTCCTGAAATGGCGGTCATTGCTGAACACATCCGTAATACCGAGGCGACGCATCACGACGAAGGAAATGTGATCGACGATGCTCGCGCCGCCGGCAGCGTCGCGCCGATAGGCCAACCACGCTTCCTCAAGCTCGCTGGCGGAAGGATCGATCAGATCCTTCTGCCCGATGAGTCGATCGCGCAGAACGCATACTTCGGCGCGAAATCGTGTCCTTGCGACGCTGTTTGCGCATTCCATAAGAATGTACGGCGACGTGACGAATCTCGTCCGCGGCACGTCCAGCAATTTGTCGCCGCGAAGGCGACGCTCTGCCATTCATCGTCCTCATCCCACAACGCGATCAGGCCGACGGTGTCAAGGAAGACCGTTTTCATGGCTGGTGCTCGTTATGGCGTGCCGCAAGGTCGGTCTGGCCGCTACGAAATCGGTGGGACAAGATCTCCATGATCGCCTTGCGGCCTTCTTCGCGTCGGGCGAGCTCGGCTTCATCCTCCTGCTCCTGGGGCAATAGAATATCCACCTCCGCCTTTTCGGGCAGATTCACCGGATTGAGCGGCCGGAAGACGCCGTTCTCGTAGATTGCCCGGATTGTCATGCCTGCACCTCCACGGCTTTCGCCGTTCTTTTTGCCGAAAATGCCGATTATCGCCATCGCAGGATCATAGGATACCGGATTGCGGGGCCATTGGAATGGCCGGCGCGCTGTTCGCACACTCCGCGCTCTTGCAAGATGGGGGCGGCGGATTTATTGTCTTTTTCGTTCCAATCGGGCCTGCGATCCGGTCAACGGTTCTTTGTCGCGTTTAGCCGTCGGCGCTGGCCCTTACGTTTGGCGGAGAAATAACTTGTCACGACCACGCATCTCGCCGCGACCCTCCGAAGTCGCGACGTTGACTACCCAGCAGATTCGTGCGGCCTTTCTGGTGGAAAATGTCTTTACACCCGACGGCCGCATCGAGATGACCTTCACCGATCTGGACCGCCTTGCCGTCGGCGGGGCCAGGCCGGGGCAGAATGTTGTAGTGCTCGACAACGATCGCGAAACCGGCAGCGAATTCTTCCTGGCTCGCCGCGAACTGGGCATGATCAATGTCGGCGCACCGGGAACCGTCACCGCCGACGGCAAGGAATTCACTCTGGGCAATCTCGACGGGCTGTATGTCTCGATGGGCACGCGCGATGTGCGTTTCAAGAGCCGCGATCCCGCCCAGCCGGCTAAGTTCTTCCTTCTCTCCGCGCCGGCCCACGCGGCCCATCCGACCACGCTGATTGAGAAGAACAAAATCACCCCGCGCGCCATCGGCGCCCCGGCCACCGCCAATCAGCGCAAAATCCATCAATACATCGTCCCCGGCGCCGTCAAAAGCTGCCAGCTTGACATGGGTTTCACCGAACTGGCCGAGGGCAGCGTCTGGAACACCATGCCGCCGCACACGCATTCACGGCGGTCGGAGATTTACTTCTATTTTGACCTCCCCGGCGACAATCTGGTGAGCCATTTCATGGGCGAGCCGACGGCGACCAAGAGCATCTGGGTCCGCAATGACCAGGCCGTATTGTCGCCGCCGTGGTCGATTCACTGCGGTTGCGGCACGTCAGCGTACCGCTTCATCTGGGCGATGGCCGGCGAGAACCAGGTCTATGACGACATGGACAAGGTGGCGCCTGCGGACCTTCGATAGATACATTGTAAATTTCGACCTCAAGGGAGGTTCGTGTGGCTGTCAGCACTCTCCAAGTCCAATCGGCCGGGCCGGATCGCGTCGTCCGGTCATCGTACCGCTGGTGGATCTGCGCTTTGCTCTTTGGCGTGACCACGATCAACTATTGCGATCGGCAGGTGTTGGCCAACCTTAAGGTAACGCTTCAGGACCACCTCCATTTCGACGACGCCGCATACGGCTGGATCAATTTCGCCTTCACCACCGGGTATGCAATCATGTACGTGCTGGCCGGGCGGTTCATCGACCGGCTGGGCATTCGCAAGGGCCTGGCGATCGCGGTGACCGTGTGGGGGCTGGCATCGATCGGACATGCGTTTGTCTGGAGCGCAATCGGTTTTGCCGTTGCCCGGCTCATGTTGTCGATGGGCGAATCGGCTAATTTCCCGGCCGCCATCAAGGGCACCGCGCAGTGGTTTCCCAAGCGCGAGCGAGCCCTGGCAACCGGATTATTCAACTCCGGCTCCAACGTCGGGTTGATATTGTCAATACCGATCGCGATCTTGGCGTCCAAGTGGCACTGGCAGGTGGCGTTTCTCATTACCGGCTCGATGGACATATGCTGGCTGATCTGGTGGCTCTCGGCGTACCAATCGCCCGAGTCGCATCCCAAAGTCTCGCCCGCCGAATTGGAATACATCCGTGGTGGCTCGGAAGCCGCGCCGGTTCGCAAAGTCAATATTCCCTGGACCACGATCTTGCGCCAGCGACAGGCCTGGCCGTTTCTCATCGGGAAATTCCTGACCGATCCGGTCTGGTGGTTCTTTCTCACCTGGACACCGTCGTATTTGGCGAAGAATCGCCAGATGTCCGTGGCGGGCAGCGCTACATCATTGATTATTCCATACACGGTTGCCGCATTCGGTTCGATCGCGGGCGGGTGGCTGTCGGGTCGCCTCATCAAGTCCGGTTTCAGCGTGCCGGCGTCGCGATATATGGCGATGGGCGTCAGCGCCATATGCATGCCGATTTCGATATATGCCGCGTTCGCCGGGCACGCATGGGTCTGCATTGCGTTGATCAGCCTCGCATTGGCATCGCATCAGGCATGGTCGGCCAATATTTTCACGACCAGCACCGACATGTTCCCTCCCGCCGTGGCCGGATCGATCGTCGGACTGGGCGGCACAGCCGGAGCCATTGGCGGCATGGTCATGAACCTCGCCGCCGGAGCCGCAATACAGTTCGCTCCCGTCAACGGCTATATCGGCATGTTCATCTGGGCCGGTTCGATGTACCCGCTGGCACTGGTGATCTATTTTCTTTTCGTCGGCACGACCAGAACGCAGGCCGATGTGGTTCATGAATCACAGAACCTCAGCGTACCGCTCCTGGCCTGCGGCGCCGTGTTGGGCGTGCTGGGCGCATTGGGCGTCGTTCTGACATCCAGTCACTGGCAAAGCCTGGTTACAGCCATGAAGGGCAAGAGCGGCGCCGCCGCTGGAGTGGCCGTCATGGCACTCTTCATCATCATCGGCCTTCTGCTGGCCTATGCCTCTATCGGCCGAACCATACCGACCACAATTTCCGACAATTCCGCAAAGGCGTCCTGATCTCGATATGTGCAACCATCTTTCAAAGAGGGATTTATGAACCGTACTCATCGCAGAATGTGGCTTCTTCCGATCGTCGCGGCCGTCTTCGCTTTGCCGGCCGTCTTTGCCGCGGCGCAACCCGCGCCGGCCGTTCCCGCCGCGCCAACGACGCAGGCGGTCAAGGCCGTGCTCGATCACGTGTTTACCCGGCTTACCACCATCGCCTCGCCTGTCCTGATTGATAACCGCACCGGCGCGCCCGCGACACAAATCAGCGCCCCTGCTGCGGGCGCCGCCGCACCTGCTGCCGCCGCAGCTCCCGCCGCGGCAGCCGCCCCCGCGCCTGGTGCCGCTGGCGCCGGCGCTGCTCCCGGTGGCGCTCGACGTGGCGGTGGCGGCCGCGCTCCAGCCGGTGGTGGCTCCGCGTACGCTCTCCAGATGAACGGCCCGGCCAGCTTTGCCCCGATGGCATACCCGTTCGCCGTCGTTCACAACGGCATGCTCAACGTCGCCGCCAACACCGGCGATACCCGGTATTCCGACTACACCGCCCGCTGGTTCACGCTCTTCCACGATATGGCCCCCAAGACGTCCGGCCTGGGCCGCGGCGATCCGTTCGTCCGCGTCAATCGCCCCGGCAGCATGGATGACTGCGGCGCCATGAGCGAAGCCATGATGAAAGCCGGTATCGCCAAGGTCGGACCGGACATGAAGCCCTTCATCGACACCGCCATCGCCTGGGTCAGCACCCGCCAGCATCGCGCTCCCGATGGCATTCTCGATCGCACCACCCCGTTTCCCCCGGACACGATCTGGGGCGATGACTTCTATATGGGCGGCGCACCGCTCGCCTGGGCCGGCAAATACACCGGCGATACCAAGTATTGGGACGACGACATCAAGCAGTCCAATCTCTTCGCCCAGCATCTGTACATGAAGACCGAGCACATCTACGCCCACGGCGCCCCGCTGGGCGCCAATGACAATCTGCCCAAGGTGGCCTGGGGCCGCGCCAACGGCTGGTGCGCCATGGCCCTCACCGAACTGCTGACCGTTCTTCCCGACAATTATGCCGGCCGCGACGCCGTCCTGGCCCAATATCAGGACTTCATGAAGGGCCTTACCCAGTATCAGGCCCCTGATGGGCTCTGGCGGCAGGTGATCGATCATCCCGAGGTGTGGGAGGAAACCAGCAGCTCGGCCATGTTCACCTACGCGATGTGCCGCGGCATCAACCGTGGCTGGCTCGATGCCGCCACGTTCGGCCCCGTCGTCGTCAAGGGCTGGGCCGGCCTGACCTCGCGCATCGACGCCGATGGCCATGTCACCGGCACCGTGCCCGGAACCAGCCTCACCAGAACCACGACGATCAACGACTACGTCAGCCGCCAACCCTCCGACGACGTCCACGGCTACGGCCCGGTCCTCCTGGCCGGAAGTGAACTGTACAAGGTCATCGATTCCGGGAAACTGGCCAAGTGATGCGGTAGGCCCGCCGCGCAAGAGCGTGGTTACATTCTCAAGCGCCCGCCTCTTCCTCCGCCTGCGATCGGGGGAAGAGGCGGGTCGACGGAGTGGGGCTCTTGGCGCGCCCTTTGCGCCTCAGCGTCTTTGCGGTTTATTGCCTTTCCCCTTCTATTGTTTGCCCGCGCCAAAACGGCTAATATGCTGGGCTTGTTCCAGCCAGACTGGCCGGTGCGCCATCTTCGTTGGTTCCAGGAGTGCGTTGTGATTATTGTGATGAATTCGCATGCGCCGCAGGCTTCGGTGGACCGGGTGGTCGCCGAGATCGTGCGGATGGGGTGCGCGCCGCATTTGTCGCAGGGACGATTCCGCACCGTCATCGGGGCCGTCGGCGAAGAGGGACTCATCGACCAGAACCATCTGGCCGCTCTGGACGGCGTGGAAAAAGTCGTCCCGATCATGAAGCCGTACAAACTCGCCAGCCGCGAGTTTCACGATGAGGACACGGTCGTCGAGATCGGCGGGGGTTCGGTCCCGCGGGTGAAAGTGGGCGGCCCGCACGCCGCGTGTATCGCCGGGCCGTGCGCCGTTGAAAATGAACACATGCTGCGCCGCATCGCCCGCGAAGTTCGCGACGGCGGAGCGACCATCCTTCGCGGCGGCGTCTACAAACCGCGCACCAGCCCGTATTCCTTCCAGGGACTCGGCGAGGACGCCCTGAACTGGATGCGATCCTGCGGCGACGAACTGGGCATGCCCATCTGCGTCGAGGTCATGGACACGCGCCAGGTCGAGACCATGGAACGCAAGGTTGATTGCTTCCAGATCGGCGCCCGCAGCATGCAGAATTTCGATCTCCTCCGCGAAGTCGGCAGGACGCGAAAGCCGGTCTTGCTCAAACGCGGATTGGCGGCGTCGGTCAAGGACTGGCTGCTGTCGGCCGAGTACGTGCTGAGCCAGGGCAACCGCGGCGTGATCCTCTGCGAGCGCGGCATCAAGACCTTCGAGGACAGCGTTCGCTATACGCTGGACGTGACCAGCATCCCCGTCGTGCAGGAGGCGTCGCATCTGCCGATCATCGTCGATCCCAGCCACGCCGCCGGCCGGCGGGAATATGTGCCATCGCTGGCGATGGCGGGCATGGCGGCCGGGGCGCACGGAATCATCGTCGAGGTGCATTACTGCCCCAGCGAGGCGCAATGTGACGGGCCGCAGGCGTTGTTTCCGCCGGTGTTCACCGAACTGATGGGGCAATTGCGGCGCGTGGCCGCCATCACGGGCAAGGAATTTGAACCGATCGCATCCCCGCCGCCCACCGGCCGGGTCGATTCGGCATTGGGAGTGTCTGCATGAAACGCGTATCGTTTGTGGCGGGAAACTGGAAGATGAACACATCGCGATCGACGGCGATCGACCTGGCTCGCGGCGTGGTGCGCGGAGCAATGTCCGGCGTCGATATCGGCGTGGCCCCGCCGTTTGTCTATCTGGACGCCGTCGGCGCCGCCGTCGCGGGATCGACCGTCAAGCTCGGCGCCCAGGACGTGTACATCGAAAAGAACGGCGCTTTCACCGGCGAAATCTCCATCGAAATGCTCAAGGACTTGTCGGTCAGTTTCGTCCTGGCCGGCCACAGCGAGCGACGGCATGTGCTTGGCGAAAAACCGGAACTGGTATCGAAAAAGGCGCAGACCATCTACGCGGCCGGGTTGACGCTGGTGCATTGCGTCGGCGAGACCCTGGCGCAGCGCGACGCGAATCAGACGTTCGATGTTGTGCGCACGCAGCTTGGCGAACTGGGCGCGTGGGTGACCGATCCACAGCGGCTGGTCATCGCCTACGAGCCGGTCTGGGCGATCGGCACCGGCCGGAATGCCACCGATGCCCAGGCTCAGGAGGTTCACGCCTTCATCCGCCAGACGCTGGCCAAGACCTATTCGCAGGATCTGGCGGACCGGGTGCGGATTCAATACGGCGGCAGCCTCAAGCCGGACAACGCCAAGGCTCTGCTGTCGCAACCGGATGTGGACGGCGGGCTGATCGGCGGGGCATCGCTGAAGGCGGAGAGTTTCCTGGCGATAGCGGCGGCGGCGGTCGCGGCGGCGCGTTGAACGGACCTGCGAATCAATGCCGCCCCACGGCGGCGGGAACGAGACATGTTCACTTTCTTTCTTTATCTGGTGCTGTCGCTCTTCATCTTCGTATGCGTGCTGCTGGTGTTGCTGGTGCTGATCCAGAAGGGCCGCGGTGGCGGATTGTCCAGCGCCTTTGGCGGCGCCGGCGGCAATACGGCGTTTGGCGCCAAAACCGGCGACGTGCTCACATGGGTCACCAGCGGGTTTTTCCTGCTGTTCCTCATCCTGGCGGTGGTGGCGGACCGCGTCGCCCTGAAAGTTCCCGCGGCCACCGCCACGCCGATCGTCGCCGCGCCCCAGCCGTCGGGCCCGTCGTCGCCATCGCCCTTGGCGCCGGCGCCCTCCACTCCCGCGCCAATGGCGCCGGCTTCGCCCACGACCAGCGGGTCGCTCTGATCGTGATCCCACAGGTGACCGCATGATTGACAGCATGACCGGATTCGGCGACGCCACCGGCGAGCGCGACGGCACCCATTACGCCGTCGAAATCCGCTCCCTCAACAACCGTTTTTTCAAGCCGATCATCAAGCTCCCGGAAAACGTCAGCGGCATGGAGCCGGAGGTCGAGACCATCCTTCGCCGCTCTCTGTCGCGGGGATCGATCACCTACATTCTCAAGATGCGCGTCGATAGCGCCGAGGCCGCCCACCACATCAACGTGCCGGCCCTCAAGGCGTATCTCGAACAGCTCCGCTCGGTCAAGGGACTCGACCGGCTGGTCACGATCGACCTGGCCAACCTGATGCAACTCCCCGGCGTCTGCCAGGAACCCCGCGACGAAACCGACGAAATCGCGCGACATGGCGATACCATCCGGCAACTCACCGACCAGGCGATTTCGCGGCTCGCCGCCATGCGCAACCGCGAGGGCATCGCCCTGCTGGCCGATCTCCTTAAACACACCAGGGTCATCACCGAGCAACTGGCGATCGTGGCCGGCCGCGCCCCGGGCGTGGTGGACGAATACCACCGCAAGCTCACCCAGCGCGTCAATCTGCTTCTTTCCAAGGCGGAGCTGTCCGTCAACCAGGCCGACCTGCTCAAGGAAATCGCCGTCTTTGCCGAGCGCGCCGACGTCAGCGAGGAAATCCAGCGATTGCGAAGCCACATCGACGCCTTTGAGCACGCCAGCCGCGACGAGGAACACGCCGGCCGCAAGCTCGACTTTATCAGTCAGGAGATGCTGCGCGAGGCGAACACCATCGCATCCAAGAGCAACGACGCCCTGATCGCCCGCGCCATCGTCGAGATCAAAGGCGCCATCGACCGTCTCAAGGAACAGGTCCAAAACGTGGAGTGACCGGGGCTTGCCCTTGGCGGCAGGTTCACCAGGAAGTTATTAGTGAGTATTCGGCCGGCCATGGACAAGACCAAAGGCATCCTCATCGTGTTGTGCGGCCCGTCGGGGGTCGGCAAAAGCACGATCTCCAACCGCCTGGCGCGCGAAGAGGGGATCGTCTACGTGGTCAGCGCCACCACCCGCGCCAAAGAGCCCGGCGATGAAAAGGGTAAGAAATACGAATACATTTCCCGCGAGGAGTTCTTCCGCCGCCTCGACGCCGACGAGTTTCTCGAATACGCCCGCGTTTACGACCATTACTACGGAACGCCCAAGAAATCGACCCTGGCGCATCTGGCCGCCGGGCAGGACGTGCTTCTGGAAATCGACGTGCAGGGCGCGTTGCAGGTCCGCTATCAATACGGTGACGCCCTGCTGATTTTTGTTTTGCCGCCCGACGAGCCTACACTCATGCGGCGGCTGACCGATCGCGGCCGGGACGCTCCGGACGAAATCGTCAAGCGTTTCCGGGCCGCCAAGCTGGAAATGCAGATGGCCAAGGGCTCGCGGGCGTTCGATTACATGGTGATCAACGATTCGCTGGACCGGGCCGTTCAGGAAATTCGCAAAATTATCCGACACAAGAAATCTGGAGGAATCTAGAATGATCGAAGCTCTCAAAAGTGATGACATCGTGGCCAAGATGGGCGGCCGGTTTAAGCTCACCGCTCTGATCCAGAAACGCTGGCTGGAGCTGATGGACAACGCCCGCCCGCTGGTCGAGCGCGGCAACATGACCGATCTGGAAGTGGTCATTCAGGAGATCATCCAGGACAAGATCACCATCGACTACGAAGCCAGCGGCCTGCGCAAGCCGGTTGGGCAATAAGGGCCGCATCGCCCCGCTTTTCCTCTTGTTGCATTCGCGGGAGCCGGCCGCCCGCCTCTCCTCCTCCCCTTGTACTCAGGGGGAGGACAAAGGTGGGGGTTCTTCGCCGGCGGCTTTGATAAGCGAGGCGATCGGACGCGTGCGAGGTTCCCATGAGCCAGCCGTCCACAAAAACCCTCACCGGCCGCCCGCCTCTCCTCCTCCCCTTGTACTCAGGGGGAGGACAAAGGTGGGG
>CAYQTE010000003.1:0-50630 GCA_964420285.1 uncultured Tepidisphaeraceae bacterium | reverse complement strand
GGACGCGTGCGAGGTTCCCATGAGCCAGCCGTCCACAAAAACCCTCACCGGCCGCGAACTGATCGTCGCGGTCTGCGGCGGCATCGCCGCGTACAAGGTGGCCGATGTCGTCAGCTCGCTGGTGCAATTGGGCGCCGGCGTCACCGTCGCCATGACCGCCGATGCCCAGAAGTTCGTCACACCGCTGACCTTCGAAGCTCTGTCCGGCCGGGCCGTCCGCACCGATACGTTCGTTCTTCCCGACCACGGCGATCCGCATCACATCCACCTGACCGAGAAGGCGGACGTGATGCTGGTGGCCCCCGCGACCGCCAATATCATCGCCAAAGTCGCCGCTGGCCTGGCCGACGATCTGGTCAGCCTGATGATCAGCGCCGCGGCCTGCCCCGTGGTCTTTGCCCCGTCGATGAACAACCGCATGTGGCAGAACCCGATCACGCAGGAAAACGTGGCCAAGCTGACGCGTCTGGGTTACAAGTTCATCGGCCCCGAATCCGGCTGGCTCGCCTGCCGGAGCGTCGGCGCTGGTCGATTGACCGAGCCGGACCAGCTTGTCGAGCAGTTGACGAAAATACTTATGGCGGAGAATAAACCGCAAAGACGCCAAGACGCCAAGATGGAAGATACCTGAAGATTTCAAATCTGGAATTCTGGCGATCTATGCGAACGCGAGTTGCTCTTGGCGTGGTCTTACCTTTGCGTCTCAGCGTCTTTGCGGTTTATTCGCATTTAGTTCTTGCGCTTTATTCGCATTTGGGCTTCCCATGCGTGTCCTGATTACAGCCGGCGGCACGCGCGAGCCGATCGACGCCGTCCGCTTCATCGGCAACCGCAGCAGCGGCCGATTGAGCGCGGCACTGGCCGACGCCGCTCTGGCCGGCGGGCATTCCACCACCGTCATCGCCGCGGCCGTCGCTGTTCCCATCAATCCCGCCGCCCGGCGGATCGATGTCGAAACCTCCGCCGAGATGATGAAGGCCGTCCTGACGGAATTCCCCTCCCACGACCTGCTGGTCATGGCCGCGGCCGTCTCCGATTACCGCCCCCGCACGCCCGCCGCCGGCAAGATCGAGCGCTCCGGCCCGATCACCATCGAATTCGAGCCGACGCAGGACATCCTCGCCGCCGTCGGCCGGATCAAGCGCCCCGACCAGCGGACAGTCGGTTTCAGCCTCGAATCCGCCGCCGTCCCCCAGCGTGCCGCCGGCAAATTGATCGCCAAATCC
Organism: uncultured Tepidisphaeraceae bacterium; assembly: GCA_964420285.1. Lineage (GTDB taxonomy): Bacteria > Planctomycetota > Phycisphaerae > Tepidisphaerales > Tepidisphaeraceae > CAYQTE01. The sequence continues at coordinate 49,404 of CAYQTE010000003.1, read as the reverse complement.
CTGGACCTGATCGTCGCCAATCCCCTTGCCACCATGTCCAGCGCCTCAATCCAGCCCATCCTCATCTACCCCGACGGCCGCCGCGAACCCCTGCCGGTAATGAATAAGTCCCAATTCGCCAACGAGTTACTGTCGCGATGCGTCAGGCTATTCACCTGACCTGTGCAGATTTTCAAGCCGCGTTTTGCGGAATTCGCACATCGAACGAAGGAGACACCCGGAGCCTGCGCGAATTCCCCGGCAAGAGTAACCCGTTGCGGCGCAAACTCTTACCCCCTCCCCTTGTACTCAGGGGGAGGGTCGGGGTGGGGGTCGGCCGCCGCGGCGCTGCTCGGGGACTCGGCCTTCCAGAGTTGCTCCAGAAGAGCCCCCACCTCCATCCTCCCCCTGGGTACAAGGGGAGGAGGAAATGGCGGTCGCCCGGAAATTCGGGCACGCTCGACACGCCGGAGCGACTGGACGCTCTGGCGTTCGATCAAGACGCGACGGTAAGATGGACCCAAGCCGACGGAATCCCGAGGAAAGGGGAACAACCATGGAAACGTGCGCCAACTGTGGCCGCACAATCGGAAACCTTGAAACGCCAGCGGTCTGGAACGGCTCGGTCGTCTGCGCCGACTGTCACGGCATTCTGGAACGGCAGAGCAAAACAGCCCAGCCAGCCGCCGCCACACAACCGAACCCACACGCCTGCCCGCACTGCGGATCGTCGCAGACCGCGTCACTTCGTGTTATCTACCAAGGCGATGTGAGCGTCGGTGGCGCAACCGGCGTGGGGGTTGGCCTGCATAGTGTGGCCGTCTTTGCTGGTGGCGGCCAGTCGCAATCGGCGTTGTCCGCCAGAGCTTCTCCGCCTTTGAAGAAAGGCATCACTTCGCCGGTCCTCATGGGATTGTTCTTTGCGGCGTCCGCAGTTGTGTCGGGCGCGGTTTGCATTTCATCTGCTCTCCATCCCGACCCTTATGACCAAAGAGCCGGTGAAACAGGCATCATCGCGTTCGGGCTTGCCGTCACAGCGATTTTTTGGTTTCGTTCGGCCGCGTCGAAAGCCGCATGGAACAGCAAAGAACTGCCGAGTCTTTACCGAGAATGGAGCATGTGCTGGATGTGCCAGCAGTGCGGCAAGGTCTTCAAGGTCAAGTGACCGCAGATCGCCCTCGCCGCCCTTCTTTTCCCCGTCTGTGGGTGGTCACGAAATATCGCTTTCTTACGTTTTCGTGCTGAAAACCTACCGATTCGTCAGAAATTGGTAGGTTGTCGGTGCATCACAAGTGCATGCCATTTTCGCCGGCCGCGCCCACACAGAACCGGAACTCCCGCCCCCCGTTTCCCCTGTCGCCGCAAGGCCGTTTTGGCCGATAAATCAGACTATAGGAGATATGGAACCGGTCCAGGTCAAAATCATGCGGCTGGCGGGCTCGGCCGATGTGCCGTTGCCGCGCCGTATGACCGATCGGGCGGCCGGTTTTGATCTTTCCGCCGCCGTCACCGAACCGACCATCCTGCACCCCGGCGATATCCGCCTTATCCCCTGCGGATTCGCCATGGCCGTCCCTGATGGTTACGAGGCTCAGGTCCGGCCGCGAAGCGGTCTGGCCGTCCGGCATGGCATCGGCCTGATCAACTCGCCGGGCACCATCGACTCGGATTACCGCGGCGAGGTGCAGGTTCCGATGATCAATCTCGGCCGGGCGAGCTTCACCGTCGAGCGCGGCATGCGAATCGCCCAAATGCTGATTCTCCCCGTCCCGCCGGTCGAGCTTGTTGAAGCCGACACTCTCGATTCCACCCCTCGCGGCGCCGGCGGCTTCGGACACACAGGACATTAAAACGTTTCCCCATTATGCGTTCACACCTCGCCCGTAACACGTTGCTTTTCATCGCCGTCGTCGTCTGGGTCTTCCTCATGCTGGCGCTGGGCAGTTTCCATCCCACCGACTGGCCCAGCCACGCCGTCTATCCCTATCCACCCACCGCCAACGTCTGCGGAAACGTCGGGTCGTTCGTCGCCTATTACGCCTTCCTGGCCCTGGGCCAGGGGATTTTTCCGTTTCTCCTTTACACCGGCATCTGCGTCGCCCTGCTGGTCGCCAAAGCCCCCATCAGCGATTGGTGGCTCCGCGCCATTGGCCTGCTGCTGGTCTGCATCGCGTTCGCCGCGGCCGTCCATCACATCCGGCCCGGCTGGAGCAGCGGGATGCCCGAAGGCTCCGGCGGCATCATCGGCATCGGCCTGTCCGCATTCCTGCAAACGCATTTCAACACCGTCGGCACGCGACTGGTCCTGGCCAGCACGATCATCGTCGGGCTGCTCCTGGCCGCCGACGATCTCATCGCCCGCACGCCGGCCCTGGTCGCTTCCGCCGCCGCCAACGTCAAGGCCCGCACGCCTTCGATCCCGAAATTCACCTTCAAACTGCCGACGTTCCGCCTGCCGCATCTTGCCATGCCGCGATTCGGATTCGGCAATTCGTCGCGATCTGCCGAGCCGCAACTTCCGGCCGAACCGGAAGTGAGCCTCGATTACCCCGACGATCAGCCGACCGCTGCGGTGGATACCGCGCACGCGGACGGCTCGGATCCCGGCCCCTCTGCGGCCGTTGCCGCACCCGATTCGCCTCCCGCCGAAGGTGCGGCTGACACCGGCGCTGACGCAACAGGAGACGCGCCCCCGGCCGCCCCGCCGCGCGATCCCATCGTTGTTCGTCTGCCGCAGATGCTCAAGCCCCGCCAAAATTCACTGACCCCCACCCCGCCCAAGGAGCTGGGCGAATATCAGCTTCCGGCCTGGGATTGCCTGGATAACGCCGAGCACGGTTTTGCCGAAAGCCAGGAACAATTCGTCCGCGAGCAGGCCGCCATCCTGGAAAAGGCGCTGCTCGAATTTGGCATCGACGCACACGTCGTCGAGATCGACACCGGCCCGGTCATCACCATGTACGAAATCTCCCTGGCGCCGGGAACCAAGGTCTCCGCCATCACCGCCCTGAGCAACGACATCATGCGCGCCCTTAAGGCCGAGAGCGTCCGCATCGTCGCGCCCGTGCCGGGGAAGAACACCGTCGGCATCGAAGTCCCCAACGAATACAAGGAGAAAGTCCGGCTCAAGGAACTCATGCAGCTTGCCCCCGACGCGGCCCGCAAAATGTCGATCCCGCTGTTCCTGGGCAAGGACGCCAGCGGCCAGCCCCTCATCTTCGACCTGGCCGCCATGCCCCACTGCCTCATCGCCGGCACCACCGGCAGCGGAAAATCCGTCTGCATCAACTCCATCATCATGTCCATCCTCTTCCTTCAGCGCCCGGACATGGTCAAGCTCATCCTCGTCGATCCCAAGGTCGTCGAGATGGCCCCCTTCAAGGACATCCCGCACCTGATGTGCCCCGTCATCAATGAAACCGGCCGGGCCACCAGCGTCCTGGAATGGGCCTGCGAAAAGATGGACGAGCGCTACGAATTTCTCGCCGAAGCCGGCGTGCGCAACATCAAGGGCTACAACCAGCTCGGCCGCGAGGAGCTTCTGGAACGCGTCAAGCCGTCATCGCCGGAGGAAGAGGCCAAGGTTCCCAAGTTCCTGCCGTACATCGTCATCATCATCGATGAACTGGCGGATCTGATGATGACCAGCGGCAAGGAGGTTGAGGGATTCATCGTGCGTCTGGCGCAAAAGAGCCGGGCGGTCGGGATTCATCTCGTGCTGGCAACGCAGCGCCCCCAGGCCACGGTTGTAACCGGATTGATCAAGAGCAACATGCCCTCGCGGCTGGCCTTCCGGGTTGCCAGCAAGATGGACAGCCGCATCGTTCTCGATCAGAACGGCGCCGACCTGCTCCTGGGCCAGGGCGACATGCTCTTCATGCCCCCCGGCGCCAGCAAGCCCATCCGTTCGCAGGGCACTTTCATCGACGACCGCGAGATGCGCGAGGCCGTCCGCATCGTGCGCGAATCGGCCGAGGCCCAGTACGAACCGGAGCTGGTGCAGATTCGATCGGCCAGCGTCAGCGGCGACATGGAAAAGGACGAGTTGTTCGACGATGCCGTGCGCGTGGTGCTGGAAACCCGCCGCGGCAGCGTCAGCCTGCTGCAGCGACGCTTGACCATCGGCTACAGCCGCGCCAGCCGACTGATCGAGCAGATGGCCGCCACCGGAATCGTCGGTGACTACAAAGGCTCCCAGGCCCGCGAGGCCACCATCACACTGGAAGAATGGGAAGCCATGAAAGCCCAGCAAAAAGTGGATGCCGACTCGGGGATGACGGTGTGATCCAATCCATCTCCGCGTGATTTCTTCTGAGCGGCTCGGCGGCTTTGCGGTCGATTCGCATTTCTCCACTCCTCCGTTACAATCCCGCCGTGACAGATCCGCAGGTCATTCACCTTGATTTGGCTCAGGATTCCTACGACATCGTCGTGCGGCGCGGGCTGCTGTCTGACGTGCCTCACCTCGTGCGCAAGCTCACCGGCTCGCCGAGGATGGGCGTCATCGCCGATTCCGCGCTGGCCGATTCGTGGCTGCCGCGCCTGCGCGACGCCGCCCGGTCGGCCGGCGTCACCATCGACGCCGCGGTCTTCCCGCGCGGCGAGGACAACAAGACCGTCCGCCAGGTCGAATCGCTCTACAGCTTCTTCCTCGAAAGGCGCATCGACCGTCGCTATCCGATCGTCGCCCTCGGCGGCGGGGTTGTCGGTGATGTCGCGGGGTTTGTGGCCGCCACCCTTTTGCGCGGCTTGCCCTTTATCCAAGTCCCGACCACGCTTCTGGCGATGGTCGATGCCAGCGTGGGCGGCAAGACCGGCGTCAACCACCCGCTGGGCAAGAACCTCATCGGCGCCTTCCACCAGCCGCGCGGCGTGCTCATCGATCCCGACGTGCTGGCGACGCTGCCCAAACGCGAACTGGTCGGCGGCCTGGCCGAGTGCATCAAGCACGACATCATCCGTGATGCCGATGGGTTTTCCAGACTGCAATCGTCGATCGAAAAGCTTGTCGCCGCCGATCTGGACGCCCTGGCCGATCTGGTGGCCCACAATGTCGCCATCAAGGCCGCCGTCGTCGCCGCCGATCCGTTTGAAAAGGGAGAGCGGGCGCATCTCAATTTCGGCCACACGTTCGGCCACGCCATCGAATCCATTTCCGAATATTCCTACTCCCACGGCGAATCGGTGGCGCTGGGAATGGTCGCCGCCACAAGGCTGGCGCGGCGGCTGGGCATGATCGACGCTTCGGTCGAAAATCGCATCGTCGATCTGATCCGCGCGGCCGGCTTGCCTGTCGGCGGGATGAAACTCCCCGTCGCGGCCGTCGCCGATGCGATGGCGTATGACAAAAAGGTCCGCGCCGGCCTGGTGCGGTTCGTGCTGCCGACGCGGATCGGCCACGTGATCGTGCGCGACGATGTGCCGCGGGAACTGGCCGTGTCGGTCATCGAGAGCCTTGTTCCCCCGGCCTGACCAGACACCGCAATTTCCGGAGATGAGCGTGCCACTGAGAGACTGGCTGCAACTGTCCCTGACCGAAGGGATCGGCAACGTGCTGACGGCGCGGCTGGTGGAAGCCGCCGGTTCCGTCGCCGCCGCCTGCGCCGCCGATCGCTTGCTGCTGGAGCAGATCAACGGCATCGGCCCGCAGCGGGCGCATCAGATCGAGAGCGCCCTGCGCGACGCCGCCGTCCGCGTCGATGATGAACTGGCAAAATGCGCCGCGGCGTCCGTTTCGCTCGTGTGCCTCGACGACCCGGCCTATCCCGCCACGCTGCGTGCCATCCCCGATCCGCCGGCCGTGCTCTATGTCCGCGGCGATTTGCAGCCGCGCGATCTCAACGCCATCGCCATCGTCGGTTCGCGTCGATGCAGCTATTACGGCCGGGAACAGGCCGAACGGTTCGCCGCACTTCTGGCCGGGGCCGGTCTCACCGTCGTCAGTGGCGGCGCCCGCGGCGTTGATTCGGCCGCCCATCGCGGCGCCATTGCACAAACCCTCGGCCGCACCATCGCCGTCCTGGGCTGCGGCGTTGATATCGCCTATCCGCCGGAGAATGAGAAGTTCTTCAACCAGATCGCCGGCCAAGGCGCTGTCGTCAGCGAATTCCCCATGGGCACACCGCCGCTGAAGGAAAATTTCCCCCGCCGCAACCGCGTCGTCTCCGGCCTGTCGCGCGGGGTCCTTGTGATCGAGGCCGACACGCGCAGCGGCGCTCTGATCACCGCCCGCGTGGCCGCCAGCGATCACGGCCGGCCGGTCTTCGCCCTGCCCGGCCGGGTCGATAACGCCATGTCCGGCGGCGCCCATGAACTCATCCGCGACGGCGCCACGCTGGTGACATGCCTGGACCACATCCTCGAAGGCCTCGGCCCGCTCCCCGATATCGTCTGGGCGCCCGCCGATCAAATCGCCGCCGCGGCCGCCAATGGCGATCTCTTCTCCCACGCCGGCGGCCCCACCACCCACGACAGCGGCGACGGCCCCGCGCCTTCGGACCCGCGCCTGGGCACGATGACCGATCGCCAGCGACTGATCCTCGCACAGATCGATGACGATCCCACTCAACTTGACACGATCGTAGAATCCGCCGATCTCCCCGCCCAGGTCGTCATGCAGGAACTGACGCTCATGACCCTGCGCGGCATGGTGAAGCGCGTGGACGGCCAGCATTACCTCCGCCCCGGCCGGAAATCGACGTGAACATCCGCCACGACATGATCTGCTGCTATGTCCTGCGCCGCGACCCCTGCGACGCAGAATGGGAATTTCTCCAACTCAAACGACGCGAGAACGATTTTCTGGGCAACACGTGGCAAACGGTCTACGGCGGCATCGAGGGCGGCGAAACCGCCTGGCAAGCCGCGATCCGCGAATTGAAGGAAGAAACCGGCCTGGTCCCGCGGGAACTGTATCGCCTGGAGCCGGTCGACATTTTCTACATCGCCGCGCAGGACACGCTCTGGCACTGCATCCAGTTCGCCGCCGTCGTCGATCGCGCCGAGAGCGTGGCACTCAACGAAGAACACACGGCCCTCCGCTGGATTCCCCAAGCCGATGCCGCCACCCAATTCATGTGGCTCGCCAACCGCCAGGCTGTCGGGCACATCGTCCAGCTCCTCAGCGACGACCCGGCCAAGCCGTACGCGCGGATCGAGTTACCGAAGCTCTCTTAATAATTCCGATTGTGCCAACGCGGCCGTCCTCATTTCTTCCCGCGCCGAATTCTGGTATATGTACGCCGGTCTCCTCGATCGTTACTCAAGGGAAAGGCGGTGCGCGGTGACAACGGCCAGCATTATCCACGTCATGTGCCCGTGTGGGAAGAAACTCAAGGCGCCGGCCACCGCGGCGGGCAAGAAAGCGCGATGTCCGGCCTGCGGGAATACGCTGGTTATCGCGCCGGGCGAAGGTCTGGCCGACGCCCGGCCATGCCGCCGCCAATCGCGAGATCCAAGCCGCCCGCCGCAATACCGCCGCCGATGCCAAAGCCCGCACAAAGCGCCCCGCCTGCCATTGGCATACCGGAAGAGGAGCAGGACAACTCTCTGGACGCCATGTATACGCTGGCCGAGCAGGCCAGAACGGTTCCGGAACCCACGGCCGTGGGCAGTTGCCCGCAGTGCAAGTCGCCCCTCGCCGACGGCGCCGTGCTGTGCGTCAATTGCGGTTATGACGTCCGCACGGGAAGGAAGACCGCTGTCGCCACAGCGCCCGCCCGCGCGGTTGCATCAGGTAGGACGGCCAAGAAAGCCGCCAAGCGCAGCGCCACCGCCCTGATGGGGCCGTTGCTGGCCGGTACGATTTTCAGCGCCATCGCCGCTCTGGTGGCCAGCGGCTTATGGATTATCGTTGCGGCCGCAACCGGGTATGCGGTTGGCTTCATTGCCATTGCCATCGGCGTTGCGGCGGGCATTGGCATGGTGGCCGGAAATAAGGACACCAGCCCCATCGGAGGCCTGATTGCGGCGGTCACGACGATTCTTGCGATCCTCTTCGCCAAGGTGGTCGTGGCTGAGATCATTCTCGCCCGCGTAGCTCCCGGCGTCTCACTTTTTGATCTCCCCTCAGACAAACTCGCTGAGTATTTTTTCAGCCCCATGGGCCTGGCCATGATCGCCATCGGCGTTCTCGCCGCATTTAAGACCGGCAGCGGAATTTCGGGGAGGTGAGGGGGACGGCGAAGCTAACTCTTGCCTTTTCGCCTGCCGTTTCCGGACGACCGGACATCGGAAAATTCGAGCATGTGCGCGATGGATACGGTGCGCCAATCGGTCGTCACGCGGTGTCCCGTTTCGTCCCGGATATTCCGCGTGGCGATGACCGCGCTGCTGTCGCCGACGATGATCATCCCCGGATCGAGGATGTCGTACGTCGAGTTGTTGACCAGCCGGATGCGAAACGGCCGGAACGGCTGATCGTCCAGCTTGCGGATGACATCGTGGTTTGTCATCTGCAATAATGATAGCCGATTCGCGGTCTCAAGGCGATATCGTCTCTCCGCGCGTTCCACGCTATAATGTATCCGGCAGTGCGATCACGAAAGGGAATCTATGTCGATGACCAAGGACCAAATCCTGACTGAGGCGATGGCTCTGGACCCGCGGGAGCGCGACGAAGTGGCCGAAGCCCTCTGGCAGGGGATCGCGCCGGATGAGCTTGCACCGGGGCAGGTCGCCGAGGTTCACCGTCGTGTGGCCGCGTTGGACAGTGGGCTGGTTCAGGCCATCCCCGGCGATCAGGTCATGCAGGAATTGCGCCAACGGTTCCAAAGGTGAAGCGATGCACTATCGCTTCTCACCTGAGGCGAGAGTTGACCTCCTCGCCGCCGCCGATTTCTACGAAACGCGGCGGGCGGGGCTCGGGTCTGAATTCGCCGCCGAAGTGGAGTCGGCCTTGGCTCGCGTCCTGGAGGCGCCGCGACGCTGGCCGGAAATTGAGCATGGAATCCGGCGGTATCGGCTTGATCGGTTTCCGTATGCCGTGATCTACCGCACTCCGTCGAAACAGACGGTCGAGATCATTGCGGTTTTTGATCTTCGCCGCCGACCGGGGAGTTGGCGGCGGGAGTCGCGGTAATCGACGTCGAGCCACGTTGTTCCTGGAGAGTGCTGTGTTCAAAGTCTCCGTCGGACAGTATCTGATACAAGTGGAACGGGGCGCACTTCCCGCAACGTACGCCGAATATCGGCAGCACTCATCGCTCTTTGAAGAGTTTGACGTGCGAAACCCGGAAAGGGCACATAGTTTCGTGAGCATTTCCGGTTCGACCGGTTGGCCGTCACTGGTCGTGGCGCAGACATTTTCGCCATCACTCGCGGGCTTTGATCCTGGCGTACTGCTCGTGCCGGAAACAAGGACGCTGTTTATCGGAGCGGGAGAGCGTCTACTGGCTTATTGCCTTGATCCGTTGCAGCGGCTTTGGATCGACAAATGCGACGTGGGATTCTGGTGCTGGATGCAACACGGGAGGCACGTAATCATGAGCGCGGAGTTGGAACTCGCCGCGTGGGATTGCGCTGGAAAGAAACTCTGGACTACATTTGTCGAGCCTCCTTGGGATTACCGCGTGGATGGCAGCCGAGTGCATTTGGACGTGATGGGCCGCAAGTCGGAATTCGAATTGGAAAAAGGGCCGTTGCCGCCCTAATGCCGTAAGAAATCAAACCCTAGTCCCCGTCGCCTACGGTTGCATTTTGAGCACGTTGTAGCTCCTGGTGACGGCGTACGGAGCTTGCCACCTCCGGATTACGAACCCGTGTAGAATCCGCCCATGCCCATCGCCCTCCCGCAATTTGCCGACGCGCCGCATTGCGCCTATCCCGCCGTCACGCCGCCGGTGTCGGTGCCGATGACCGAACTTCCCGGCCGGCCGTGTCCTTATTTGCCGGATCGGGTGATGACCATCCGCGCCTTCGCGGCCGGGCGTGTTGAGCCGAGCTTGTATCACGCCTTCATGGACGCGGGATTTCGTCGCAATGGGCGGATGTTTTATCAGCCGATCTGCCGGGGATGTCGGCGGTGTCTTCCCATCCGCGTGCCTGCTGCCTTGTTCGCGCCCAGTCGATCGCAAAGGCGGGCCGCACTGCGCAATCGCGATCTGAAAATTCAGTTTGGGCCGCCGAAGTTCAATGAGGAGAAGTACGAATTGTGCGAGCGGTATCTGCGCCTGCGGCATGGGCGAGAAGCCGTCGAGAGCCGCCAGGCGATGGAGGAATTCTGGACGGCCTCGCCGGTGACGACGCTGGAATTCACCTACCGCGACGGCTCGGGAAAGCTCCTGGCCATCGGCATCTGCGACGTGTGCCGGGAATCGCTGAGCACCGTCTATTTCTATTACGATCCGGCCGAATCGAACCGCGGGCTGGGGACGTTTGGGGCGATGGTCGAGCTGGATTTTGCGGCGGCGAAGGGAATTCCGTACTATTACCTCGGTTACTGGGTTCGGGATTGCGGCGCGATGGAATACAAATCGCGCTTCCGGCCGTGTGAGGTGATGTGCCCGGACGGCGTGTGGCGCCGGCCGGAACAGGCTGAAGCAATCGCGACCCAAATCGCTGAGGCTTCGCCATGAGCAAATACCAGCTTCCGACCATCGACAAACCCAAGAAACTCGGCAAGAACCGCGTGCTGCTGGTCGCCAGCGGCGATCTCCGCCTGGCCGCCAATCAAACCTGCTGGGCCGAGCAGGAGAAGATGGAGAAGACACTGGCCGACGCCGTCGCCAAACACGGCCATGAACTTGTCCGCGCCCATCCGTATAAGGAAGCCGAACGTCACGGTTTCATCCAATCGCAGGCCGAAGGGATGAAGGTGTTTGCCGCGCTCGATCCGGATGCCCCGCTGATCGTGGCCGAGGCGGTCTGGCAGTATTCGCATCACGTGCTGAGCGGGTTGATTTCGCATCGCGGGCCGATCCTGACCGTGGCGAATTTTTCCGGCACGTGGCCGGGGCTGGTCGGGATGCTCAATCTCAACGGCTCGCTTACCAAAGCGGGCGTCGATTATTCAACGCTCTGGAGCGAGGATTTCACGGATTCGTTCTTTCACCATCACCTGAAGCGCTGGCTCAAGACCGGCCAGTCGCCGCACAAGCTGACGCACGTGATGAAGCTGAGTCACGCGGCGGCGGCGCATCCGGAGCGGAAACTCGGCGAGGCTCTGGCGGCCGAGCTTCAACGCAACAAGGCGATCATGGGCGTCTTCGACGAAGGGTGCATGGGGATGTACAACGCGATCATCCCCGATGAGTTGCTGAATCCGACCGGCGTGTACAAGGAACGCCTGAGCCAATCGGCGCTCTATTACGAATCGACGCAGGTCAGCGACCGCGAGGCGGATGATGTGCGCTGGTGGATGGGTGAACACGGCATGACGTTTCAGACCGGGCCTAACGAAGCGACCGATCTGACCGATGCGCAGATTCGCCAGCAATGCCGGATGTATATCGCGGCCGTTCGCATCGCGGATGATTTCGGATGCGATGCGATCGGCATCCAGTATCAGCAGGGTCTGAAGGATTTGATGCCCGCATCCGATCTGGCCGAGGGGACGATGAACAACGCTGATCGCCCGCCGGTGTGCAGCCGGGATGGGTCGCGCGTGCTTTACGCCGGCCGGCCGTTGCCGCACTTCAATGAAGTGGATGAGTGCGCCGGTCTGGACGGTTTGCTCACGTATCGCGTTCACGCGGCGATGGGCCAGCCGGTGGAATCGACTCTGCACGATGTGCGCTGGGGCGATGCGGATCGATCGGGCACGGTGGACGATTTTGTCTGGCTGCTGCAAATCAGCGGGGCAGCGCCGCCGGCGCATTACATCGGCGGTTGGGGCGGAACCGCCAGCGTGCGCCAGCCGGCGATGTATTTCCGGCTCGGTGGCGGAACGATGCGCGGCATCGGCCGGCCCGGCGAAATCGTCTGGAGCCGCATTTATGTCGAGAACAAGCGGCTGAAAATGGACATTGGTCGCGGCGGGGTTGTCGAGCTTCCGCCGGAGGAGACGCAGCGGCGCTGGCGGGCGACCACGCCGCAGTGGCCGATCGTTCACGCCGTCACCTACGGCGTGAGCCGCGATCAACTGATGGCCAGGCACAAGAGCAATCACATTCAGATCGCCTACGCCAACAGCTCCGGCGCCGCCGACAAGGCCCTTCGCGCCAAGGCGGCCATGGCGGCGGCACTGGGAATGGATGTCTATCTGTGCGGCACGCGCAAAGCGGGAAAGTCGTGGGCATAGCCGCATGATCAAAGTCCGCAATCTGGTCAAGACGTTCGGCTCTCTGCGCGCGGTGGACGATATTTCGTTCGATGTCGAACAGGGCGAGATCTTCGCTTTTCTCGGCCCCAACGGAGCGGGCAAAACCACCACCATCAAAATGCTCACGACGCTCCTGCGTCCCACCAGCGGCACGGTCGAACTCGACGGCCTTGACCCCACCGTGCAACAGAACCAGGCCCGCCAGCGACTTGGCATCATCTTCCAGGATCCCAGCCTCGACGATCAGCTCACCGCCTGGGAGAACATGGATTTCCACGGCGTGCTTTACCATGTTCCCCGCGCCGTGCGCCATCAGCGCATCGAATCCCTGCTGAATCTGTTCGAACTGTGGGATCGCCGCGACGACCTGGTCAAGACCTATTCTGGCGGGATGCGCCGCCGCCTTGAAATCGCCCGCGGTCTGCTGCATACACCAAGAATCGTGTTTCTCGACGAGCCCACGCTGGGGCTCGATCCGCAGACGCGCAACCAGCTCTGGACCCACGTCCGCAAGATCAACACCGATGAGAAGGTCACGGTTTTCCTCACCACGCATTACATGGAGGAGGCCGATCGCGTCGCCAATCGCATCGCGGTCATCGATCACGGCCGGATCGTCGCCCAGGGCACCAGCCAGGAACTCAAAACCCGCACCGAAACGCAGAATCTGGAGGACGCGTTTCTCAAACTCACCGGCACGCGGATTCGCGAGGAGACCAACGGCACGGCCGAAAACAACCGCGCCATGGCGCGCATGTGGCGGCGGAGATAGCATTTACCCGGAAAGACCCGAATGTTTGCCGCGATTTACATCATGTGGCTGCGTCACCTCAAGCGCTATTTCCGCTCGCGGGCGCGCATTGTCGCATCGCTCGGCCAGCCGTTGCTCTTTCTCGTGGCGCTGGGGTACGGGATGAACGGCATCTACCGCCAGGCCCGCGGCCAGGATTACACCGTCTTTCTCACGCCGGGCATCGTGGCGATGTCCATCCTCTTCACCGCGACCTTCAGCGGCATCGAACTTCTTTGGGATCGGCAATTCGGATTTCTCAAGGAAACGCTGGTCGCGCCGGTTCCGCGCATCGCGATCATGATCGGCCGCACCCTCGGCGGCGCCACCGTCGCCACCTTTCAGGGTTTGATCGTCATTGCCATCTGCATGCTGGCGCCGCATGGATTCCGGCCGGCGAATCTCATGCTTCTGCCGGTGGCGCTGTTGTTCATGATTTTGATCGGCGTCCTTTTCACGGCGTTTGGCAACGCGGTCGGCTCGGTCCTGGAGGATTTCCAGGGATTTCAACTGGTCATGAATTTCATCATCATGCCGGTTTTCTTTCTGTCGGGCGCACTGTTTCCCCTGGACCCGAACACCACGCCCAAGCCTCTGCTCTGGATCGCGCGCGTCAACCCGCTGGCCTACGGCGTGGACGGCCTTCGCAATGTGCTCATCAACCAGCCCACCCATTTCGGTTTGACCGTCGACCTGTGCGTCCTCCCGGCCGTCGCCGCGGCGATGGTGTGCATCGGAGCCTACCTGTTTTCGCGGATTCAGCTTTGAAGTATCAGCCGCCGTCATAGGCCGCCGGCCCGGCGCGGTTGCAGAGAAACCAATTCAATGAATCGAGCCGCCAAGTGCGCCAAGGTCGCCAAGAGAATAGGCTCGATTTGTATTCTTGGCGACCTTGGCGCACTTGGCGGTTCAATTACTTTCTCTCCACTGGCGGTGTCTGAGGCGAGTCGCGAACCCACCGGCGTGACCGCGCTCCACCGCCCCACGTTACATCTCGCCAAAACGTGAGCAAGGCGCCATTTTGACGAATGCCTTCCGCATTTCGCCACGATGTCGTCCTACCCTTTACCGGAGATTCAATGACCGTCGAATGCGTTATCGTCTGCGTCGATTATGCCGATTTTCTCCTGCAAACCCTGCCGCACAACATACCCCATTTCGATCGCGTGCTGGTTGTGACCAGTTTCGACGACCACGCCACGCAGGCCGTCTGCCGGCGGCTCAGCGTCGAATGCCGGCCGACCGATGTCATGCACCGCGACGGAGAATCGTTCGCCAAGGGCCGGGCGATCGACTACGGCCTGGGTTATCTGCGGCGGTGCGATTGGCTGGTCCAGTTGGACGCCGACATCTGGCTGCCGCCGACCACGCGCAACTGGCTGAACTGGATTCCGCTCGACCCGGATTGCATCTACGGCATCGACCGCGTGAATTGCGTCGGCTACGAAAAGTGGACCCGCTTCATGGCCAGCGATACGCCCGATGCGTCGCCCGCCCGCTCGCATGCGCCCAAGGGTCTCTCGTCAAGGGCGATGGACCGTCTCCAGCACCGCTACCACTGCATGATCCAGCCGCCCGGCGTCGATGGCGCGAACCTGCCGCTGGGCACGCGCATCGCCCTTCGCGAGCACGGCGGCTATGTGCCCATCGGATTCTTTCAGCTCTGGCACAGCCGCCACGAGCGGCGGTATCCGCTTCTTCAGGGATCGGCCGAGCACACGGACGTCCTGCACGCACTGCAATGGCCGGCCGGCCGGCGCCGTTTGATCCCCGAGATCATCGCCGTGCATCTCAGCAGCGAAAGCGGCCCGATGGGCGCCAACTGGTCCGGCCGCCGCTCGCGCCGTTTCGGCCCGGCCAAGACCTCCGCAGCCGAGCCGGCGGCCTATACACTCATGTAGAGTGTATTGCCACCTCTAAACATCCGCCTCCCAACCGCCTTGAATTCGCCTTGCGTTTGCCAACGCCGGCCGCGCGGGATACTCTCTTTCCCGTGCTGACCAAACGAATCATCCCCTGCCTGGACGTTGATCGCGGCCGGGTGGTAAAGGGCGTCAAGTTCTTCGATCACGTTGATGCCGGCGATCCGGTTGCGCTGGCCCGGCAGTATCAGGCCGACAGCGCCGACGAACTGGTCTTCTACGACATCACCGCCAGCCACGAGGGCCGGCAGATCATGGCTGATCTGGTCCGACGGGTGATGGACGTGATCTTCATGCCGCTGACCGTCGGCGGCGGCATCAGGACGCTGGACGACGCGACCGAGCTGATTCAGGCCGGTGCCGAAAAAGTCAGCCTCAATTCCGCAGCCGTGCGGAATCCCAAACTGCTGGCCGATGTCGCGCGGAAATTCGGCCGGTGCGCCACCGTCCTGGGCCTGGACGCCAACCGCGTCAAGCACGACGGGCAGGAGGTGTGGGAGGTTTTCGTCAACGGCGGCCGGGTTCCCACCGGCATTCGCGTCATGGACTGGGTGAAGCGCGCCGAATCGCTGGGCGCCGGCGAAATCGTCCTGAACGTGATGAACGCCGACGGGACGACCAGTGGCTATGACTTGGAAATGACTGCCGCCGTCAGCGACGCGGTCAAAATCCCCGTCGTAGCCAGCGGCGGCGCCGGCAACCCGCAGCACCTGCTGGACGTCCTGACCACAGGTCACGCCGACGCCGCCCTGGCCGCCAGCATTTTCCATTTCCGAACGTATTCCATCGGTCAGGTCAAACAATTCCTGGCCGATCATGGGGTGGCGGTGAGGATTGTGATGGATATGCCGGGAGTGGCGCTTACGTGAAGCAGGATCGGGTCAGACTCTCAAAAGCACAATCGCCGGTCCGCGGTGCGGACCCTACGCAAAAGGGGCGACTCACCGTCCCGCCGGCTGGGTTGTTGGCAGCGGCCGCAGGGCATCATCATGCACCGTGTGCGTTTGTGAGCCGACCGCGCGGACCTGGATGTCGTCGAAACTGATCAGGCCGGGTTTGAGATAGGCGTACAGATCGACGCGCAGAAACTCGACCTTGGAATTGGGATTCTGCGGGTTCATGTCGTCCACGACCGTGACCCATTTGCCGCCGGTGGATTCGCCCGGCGGGACCTGGCGGCGGTAGACCTCCTGTTCCGGCACCTCGCCCGGCCTGGGATTGGGCGGCGCGATGTAACCCTTGACGAAAACGTGCGTCACCGGGCCGTCGCTCTGGTAACTGAACTGCATCCGATACCGCGTGTTCGGCTGGATGGGAATCCGCCCCGACAGGCACGCAAAACCGTTGTTCTCGGCCGTGGTTCGCGACAGATTCATCACCAGCACGTTCCGCAGCACGCCGCCGGCCGCGGCGTGACGCACGATCCCGACGTGATCAACCGGCGGCGACTGCGTGAGGATCGGCGGTGCGTACAGTTGTGTCTCCAGCATCACCTGCCAGGGCGAAGAGGCCGTGAAATCGCCGTCGGGGATCAGGTTCGGATTGCTCGCCCACAGCTTGTCGGATTCGGCGTCGTGGATCACGGCGGTTTCGCTGGGATGCTCGAACGGCGTTACGCCGGGAATGGTCTGCAAAATGTTCTCAACCACAAACCGCGTGTCCGTCTCCTGGGCGATGGTCTGCTGGACGGCCCGCGGCAGCGGATCGCTGGTCCGCAGGTCGGCAATCCGCAGCCGCAACATGCCGATGCTCCGGCCGCTGGCGTCCAGGTTGCCCCAGATGATGATCGACGGATTGGAATCGCTGGCCAGGTCTTTCACGGTGGCCAGCGGCGTGTCGTATGTCACCGGCGAAGTCGCGGCCGAGGCGATATCCGACATCGTGTAGCCGTCGATCGGATTGTACATGCCGTCGCGGGCCAGCTTTTGCCGCATGGAGAACCCGATGGCGGTGCGATTGGCGGCCGTGCCCGAACCGGCCAGCGGGAAAATCGCGACGACGGGTTTGGTCGTCGGTTGCGTGGCCGCCGCGGCGCAAATGCCGTCAGCCCGCAATCCCGCCAGGACAAGAACCAGCGCCGCTGTGATCGCGCCCAGGGATCGCGTCGTTCTGTTCGGATTCATCGGCCGTCCTCCGATCGCATGATAGCGGGCAAATCCCGCCAATTCGAGCGCGACCTGCCGGCGGTATCCGCGTGCAACATCACGCCACGCGCTGGGCGCCGCTGGATTTGTTGGCGATCATCCCGGCCGTCTGGCGATGCAGAACCCACGCGCTCGGCTTGCCGATCAGGGGCCAGGCGTGTTTGCCGAGGGTGACGGAAAGGAGATCGCCGCCGTTGGTATCGAATTGGCGGCTGAAGACGACACCCAGCCCGACCAGCGCCCCGATCACGAAGCCGCCGATGTGGGCCCAGTGGGCGACGCCCCCGCCGCCGGCCGGCGTGATGGCACTCTCCACCACGTCGAACGCGAAATACATCAGCAGGAACCAGAATCCGCGAATGGAGAAAATTTTGCAGGCGAAGGCCGCGCGGAAGAACAGGCCCAGGCGAATCCACATCGCGCACACGACGCGATGCACGGGAAAGAGAATCAGATACGCGCCGGCCAGGCCCATGATCGCCCCGGACGCCCCCAGCATCGGGCCGGTGGCGTTTTCGCCCGTGGCGATCAAATAGACCGTGGCCGCGCCGATCGCCAGGATCGGATACAGGATCACCGTAACGACGTTCCCCAGCAGCGAATTGACGCGCGTGCCAAACACCAGCAGAAACAGCATGTTCCCGCCCAGGTGCATCGCCAAAGCAAAGATCGAGGAATTGTCGTGCAGAAACGCGTGGGTGACCAGTTGGTACCAGTGAAACTCTCCGCGCCGCCCCGCCAGCAACTTCTGAACCTCCAGGCGCACCAGATCGTCGTCAGACATGTTGCCCGCAGGATCAAATTCCTGTCGCAGTTCGTCGCGGTCATCGCCCGACAGGCGACGAGCCACGTCGCGGACCCCTTCATCATCGCGCTGCTGAGCTCGGGCGGCCCAGCCCAGGGCGACCAAAGCATGAGGTTGGCTCCCGGCGGAGGCCCGGTGTGATCGGCATCGGCCGACGTCGTGAAGCAGAAGAAGCCGATGCTGACAATCGTCGTCAGAATCGCAATGGTCCAGATGGCATAGGGCCTGTGCTCGCCGTACGCTTCGGAACGAAGCGGGATCGGCATCGGTGTAACGCGGATGACAAGGCTGATGAGCTGAATCCACGCCCGCGCCGTTTCCGCAAGCCGGTTTTCATCTCCGCCCAGGCTGGTAAGCAACGGCCGGCCGTCTTTGATCTTGATCCCGCAATCGACGCAGATTTTCGCGCCCGGCGCCAGGGTCTTGTCGCAACTGGGACAAACCGGCGCCGGCAGCGCCGGCCCCCTCGGCGCTGAAATTCCTATGGTCGGCAATCCGCGCGGCGGACGCCCCATCGGCATGTCGGGTACGGCGGCGACTGCGGCGCGGGCCGGCTGACTGGCCATGGCGGCGGGCGAGACGACGGCCATCGGCCTGGCGACCGTGTACGTGAAAACCGATTCGCCGATCTGCACGATATCGCCGTCCTGAAGGTCGTGTTCGGCCACGCGATGCAGGTTGACCAGCACGCCGTTGCGGCTCTTGGTATCGACGATCTTCCAGCACGACGGCCCGAAATCGACGCGAACCAGCCGGCAATGCTGCCGCGACACCAGCGGGCCGGTCAGAACGATGTGCCGGTCGGGGAGTTTTCCGATCTGAATATCGACGGTCCCACCGAGAAGGTACTTTGTCGTGGCTGTCGTGCCATCGCCGTCGGCAACCAGAGCGGCATCGAAATCCGCCACGCCCGCCCCCATGTTCAAAGGCTCGCCGGCCACGATATGCGTCACCTGCCCGCACGTCGGACACGTCACGCTCTGCCCGACCATGCTCTCCGGCACGGCCGCCGGCGCGGCGCAATTGCAGTGTATTTCGATCATGCCCGGCCTTCCCGCTTCGGACTTGCAAACCAGGGCGACAAGCGTACCGCTTTCGTGGCCATTGGCAAGAACGCGGGGGCGCAACCGGCGGGCTGAGAGCGCAATGATCCCCAGGAAGCAGGAAATTGAACCGCCAAGAACGCCAAGGACGCCAAGGACGCCAAGATGAAATCACGGCAAGGTCATGAGAGTACGATCCTCTTGATGCCGTCCTTGAGAACCATGACGCTAAAATTGATGAGCAATGCCAGGTGATGCCCAGTGGCTTTCAAATAGGAGATGGACTTGGCGTCGTGAATTGGAGCCAGCTTCTCGACAGTCTTGAGTTCGACAATCAGTCTTCCCGCCACCACGAGGTCAAGGCGATTCTGGCCAATTTCCACTCCCTTGTAGACAATTCCAACTGGCACTTGGCGTTGGAACGGAATCGATCGAAGTCTGAGTTCGACGCAGAGGGCTTCCTCATAGATGGACTCGAGGAACCCGGGGCCCAGGATTCGATGCACCTCGATAGCAGCGCCAATTACTGCACGCGCAAGTTGATCCAGTCCTTCGTCCGGTTCAATATTCATGCATTCAATTGTAACCTCTACCCCGAAAAATCGCTGATTGTCTGCATCCGAAACCACGGGCGGTCGTATTTCTGCTCTTGGCGTTCTTGGCGCACTTGGCGGTTCAATCGCTTTTGTTGCCGAAACAACCGCCAAGATCCCGGCGGCTAATACACCGGTTTCTGGTCCAGCGCCTGATCGATGAGCTGCACCATGCGAGTCAGTAGTTTGTTCCAATCGCCCATCACGGCCACGTCGTCGGGCCGAAACAGGACGGGGGGAAGTTTGCACCGGCCAAGATGAAACCGCAGCAGCAGCCGGGCCATGATGCCGTTGAAGCCGGGAAAGATCGGATCGGCCAGCATGCGGGCGTGAAGATCGCACATCTCGCGCACGGCCGGGTCCAGGCGCAACTGCGGGGAATTAATGCGGCGTACGAGCAGTTCGAGCCGGCCGAGCGCGGAATCGTCGGGGCTGGTGGTACACAATCCACATCCGACCGAAGCGTACCACCCGAGGACGGCGGGCGACTTGAGCGCCTGGCCGCGGCGCAGGGCCAGTTCGATACGGCGCAGGATCGCGACATGATTTCGAATCCGCCGGGCCTGCGCGGAGCGCATCTGCCGATGTCCGACGCGATGGGCGAACGATTCGGCCACCAGCGAATCGGAAAGATCAATGCCGTCGAGGCGGAAGCTGGCGATGGTCTGGCGGATCAACTGATCCCGCGGCGTTGGATGGCCGTTGCCATCGGCAAACATCGACCGCTTGCGTTCGATCACTCGCAGCCCGTGAGCCAGGGCTGCAAGGGGCGCCGCGGCAACGGATTGGCCCGGCCCGCGCCGCCGCGGCAACGCTTCACCGGCCGCGGGACTTCTGCTCAAACGCCAACCCATGGGTCGCCCGATGAACCGAACGGCATCGCGTCCACAAGCCAGACAGCACCACCGCTAGCGCCCATTCGCAGCGAACGATGCACCGCTGGCCGACGATCTTGACCGGTTCTTCGCACCCACACTATCAACTGCCGTGCCACGGAATTTGACAAAATGCGGCCGGGCCAAATTCGACATTTTCCACCGATTTGGGGCCCAAAGGCCACCGGCCCAACAAATGCACATGCCTCAAATCATCGCCGGCAAATCCCTCGCCCTGCCGCAAAACGCGGCAGCATCTCACATGCCCACCCGAATTGACCACGGAATAGTCAAGCCTACGTCGCCACTTCATCCAGCACATGTTCGGCCACGTAGATCGGAACCGATGTCGTGATCCCCAGCGCGATCGCATCGCTCGGCCGGCTGTCGACTTCCACGACCTGCCCGTTCTGCCGGATATGAATGGCGGCGAAGAACGTGTGTTCGCGCAGGTTGTTGATCTCGATCTTGACGATCTCCCCGCCCATCTGCTCGATGACGGCCGCCAGCAATTCGTGCGTCTGCGGCCGCTGCGGCGTTTCGCCGTTCACGCGCCGCTGGATGGCATAGGCCTCGTGACTGCCGATGACGATGGGGAAATGCCGCTGCCCGTCCACTTCTTTCAGGACGATAATCTGCTGATCCTGCATCTCGGAGATGATGATCTTGCTCAATTCCATCTGAACAGGCATCGTGACCACTCCTGACCGGCCGGAGATTTCAGCATTCAAGGCTCGATCTCGCGTTATCCCGCGTTCAATTGCAAGTTAGGAGTGTTGGTGGCGACTGTCAAGCGGAAATCGAGCGGAGCGGGCCGGAGCGCCGAGCCACGGCCGTTCACGCCCGGATTTCATTCGCCTGGTTTCATTCGCCATTCCTCGACGATCTTTGCCGCCGCGCGCGCCATTGCCATTGGCAGAAACAAATGCAGCGGCTGATCGAGCATTTCGCTAAAACCATATTTCAGATAGAAACTCTTGGCCCGATCATGCAACGCAATGACATCGACCGCATAGATACCAACGTCGGCTGAAGCCGCCGATGCTCTTCGCAGCGCTTCGATCAGCATGGTTTCGCCCAAACCCCTGCCCTGCGACCTGACATCCACGGCCAGGCGTCCAATGTGAACTGTCGGAATCGGATATTTCGGCAGTCGTTTTTTCGCGTGGTCAGGAATCATGTCAAATCGCACCGAGCCAGCGGCCAGTGTGAAATATCCGGCGACTTGCGTCTGGCCAACTTCAATGGCGGCGAACGTGCGCCCCAGCCCGGCCTTGTCGTTGCTAATTGCGTACCGCTGAAGAAAGGAATTAAGACTCGCCTCGCCGCAATCAAATCCGGCCGCGTCCATCGCCGACGTGAACCTTTGAATGGACCAGCGCACCGATCGCTCCGGCCGTGTGAAGGGGTACTTCAGGCAATTCGCCGGCGATGCCGCCGGGCGGCCGCCCTCAGGGCCGCATTGGGCGTCGGATCGGCGTCGAGCATGGCCAGGAAACGGTCCCGGTCGCGATTGGAAAGCTGAACGTGTTCATGCTGAGTTTGATCCGCCAGAACCTTCCTGGCCGCCTCAGTGAGCACTTCCGTGGCGAAATCCGTCAGCGACCGGTTCTGCACCACAGCAGCCCGTTCGATCTCCGCCTTCCGCGCCGATGACAGGCGGAACTCAATTCGCGCGTCGCTTTGCGAGACAGTAGCCATGACATACTCCAATTGGTTTATTATACCATTTGTACGGCAGTTTGCCACACAGCATCGAACCGGACGCGCCGGAGAGAAAGCGCCCGGATTCCCGGGCAAGCATAAATCCCCGCGAGGTCGCCCCCACCGCCGTCGATCGGAAGATATTCGTCGCGTTCTCGGTGTTTCCACTTCACTACTCCCGGCCCGTGCGACGCCAGGCATTCCCGCCGGAATGCCATCCAATCCGGCGGCAGCGCCAAGCACGACATCTTGGCCGGCAGGCTCTTCAAGTCGTGGCCATCGGCCTGGAACCGCCGGAAGCGCCGCCAGCGCAGTCAACGTAGCGGTCGGGGCTGGCAGTGCGTAAGCAATAATACGAAATACACTGCGAAAACAAGCTACGTCCCCGTTCCATTCCCCACTCCGCCGACCGATCTGCGCGCCGAACGTCGCAAGCCGACCTCCTGCCTGGCGCATCGCCGCCTCGCAATCGCCCAGGTAGGTACCGGTTCATTCGCTCAGAGGGATCGGACACGCTTCTCCATCACATCGAGAAACACCGGGTTGTACGGGACGCCGACGTGGTTCACGTTCCACAGGCCGCTTCTGGCAATCTCGTCGCGGACGCTGTCCAGCCCGAGCCAACGCTGGGAAGGCGGGTCAATTACGTCGTCGACCTGGCTGAGCAGCGCGATCGCGTTCTTTTCGATCATTGCCCGGTCGCTCTGTGGGCTCGGTGCGTCGTCCACGTCGAGCCAGAGCACGCTCGTGGTGGCGAGGTAGTCCGAGACCCGCCACTCCATGTCCTTTTCAAGGAGCTTTTCCGCCTTCGTCACGTGCTTATGCAGCCAGGTCGCCGGCTGCGCAAAATTCTCCCGGCGCATGATCGCGGCTCCGGAGTGCAGTCGCCAGATCGAGCCGCGGTGGTTGCCGTGGCCGCTGGAAGTGCCCCGATGCGCTCTGAGCCGGCCCCAGAGGGTACTGTTTCGATCTGCGGTGATCGCGTGTGTGCCGATGCGGACAACGCGTAGTCGGTCGCGCCTGAAATGCCTCGCTTCGCGGGGCTCGAAGAAGAAGTAGATACCGCGTTCGGGCCACTTGTCCCGTCCACTGCACTCGCCGAGGTTTCTCGGTCCGCCAAGCTTGGCGGAAAGGTCGTCCAGCAGGTCGTAGAACCGCTCGACGTGTTGGGCGTGCGGGTTGACCAGCCAGCTTTTCTGCTCGCCGGGCTTTCGTCCCTGCATGGGGACGCGAACGGCAAACCCCTTCGCCTTCAGCGCAGGGACTAGGTACTCGCGGTAGTAGTCACCAGCAAGCACTGTTACCTCGGTGTCGGGCGCAAGGTGCGCGAGCAATTGGGTCAAAACTCGATCGGCCCATACCTTGCGCTCGGCCGCTCCCATTCCGATCAGTGTCTTCTCGTACCGCTTGTGAAGGTCGGTCGGTGTGAGTAGGTGGTGCTCAGCCGACAGGATAAACCAGCGATCGGCGTGCGTCTCGGCGTACGCACGCGCCTTCTTGAACCAGTCGGAGACGTACAGGTCTGCGGCTGGGACAGGGCCATCGACCTTCTGAGAGACGCAAGACACGATGCAAATGCGGGGCATTGGCTACGGATCATACCGGCGTGCCCTGGGAAATGAAACTCAGATTCAGTTAAATAGAGACGACGAACGGCTCGTTGCAATTGCCGATGGCGTGAGCCATATTCCGTTTATATTCATCTGGCGTCAGCGTGTCTGGCGTTCGTCGTCGTTGAGCGCGATCAGGGCTCGGGAGTCTTTGACGAACTTACTTGCATCAAAAACTCCCGACCCCCTTTGAATCAACCCTCCATCCAATTCACGCACGGACCAACGGGCGCGACTCAACATAAAGGGATTCAGGGCCGAAGTCCTGTTCGTTGGGCCAGGCGACGCTGCCGAAGGCCAGCCGAACGGATCGGAAGTAGGATGGATCGCGCAACTCGGTGAAAATGCCCCTGTTCAAATACGGGCCGACATCAAACACCCGTGTCTCGCCGGTGTTGAAGGAAAGCTCCAACTGGTAATTCTCCAGCGGCTTAACTCCTGTGACTTTGACCATCATGGCGGCACCTATTTCGAGATTCTAACCGATCGCATGCCGCCGTGACTACCACCGCGCTGCTCCTGGGGAATGGAACGGCACGCAGCTCGTTTTGGGACACATTTGCCGCCATTCCTTTCTTACCGCCCGCAGGTCCGTCGGCGGCCGGGTGTCGGGCTCGACGGAAGGGGGAGGCGATTCGGGCCTCCGACGCCAGCGGCCGGCAGGAATTCGGGCGCGGCATTTTCTTCTTGCAAACGGCTCAGTGTTCGTATAAAGTAAGGTGTGACGCAATGGATAATGGACAGTTGAAAAGTGGAAAATGGGAAACCGGTTCTTAATCGCGCCTTATCCATCTTAACCTCCCCCCCCTCCGGGGCATTTGGGGACATTTGGGGACAGACGGAAGCAATGGACAATGGACAGTGGACAGTGGACAATGAGCAGAAAACGGCAATTATCCATTATCAATTATGCACTGTCCATTGCGACCCCCCCCACCCCCCCTCCGGGGCATTTGGGGACATCCGGGCACACCCCCCCCTCCCCCCCTCCGGGGCATTCGGTTTCATTCGGTGCCATTGCAGACCCGTGGGAGATCGAGCGGCCGGGGCTTTGGCTGGGGAGGCGGCCAATACGCCATGAAAGGACCTGTACAAAATCCAACTCGGCCGGGCAAAGTTCCAACTCCTGCGGGCAAAGTTCGAACTTTTTAGCCACTTTTTGAGCGTTTTTTTGACGCAGTTGGAGGGCGAAACCGCGATATTCGGCTGGAAATGCGGGTGCGAGCCGGGCGACGTTCGGGCGTGTTTTGGTCGTAACTCTAATCCAGCAAGGCAGTTAGGTATTGGATTGCCAAGCGGCCGGGGAGAATTCGGGAACACCGGCTGGTGACACGATCCACGTCGGCCATTGAGAATTTCGCGCCGGGCCGTAACAATGGCGGGCGTTGCAAGTATGAACATCGAATGACGATCACAACCGCACCGGAACCGAAAGCGTTGCTCGACCCTGGCGCCCTGAATGACGGGCCGTTGCGGCCGCGCACGGCGAAGCTTACCAAGGTCTCGATCGTCATCCCGGTCTATAACGAGCAGTCGACCATTCAGGCTCTGATCGCGCTGGTGGTCAAGGCGCCGCTGCCGGAGGGCCTTGATCGGGAGTTGATCATCGTCAACGACTGCTCGACCGACGGCACGCGGGAAAAGCTCGACGAACTGGGGCGGCTGTTCCCCGATGCGTGCATCCGCGTCACGCACAAGCCCGTCAATCAGGGCAAGGGCGCGGCCCTCCGTGACGGATTCGCCCAGGCGTCCGGCGATGTCATCCTCATCCAGGACGCCGATCTCGAATACGACCCGCACGATTACATCAAGCTCATCCAGCCCATCCACGACGACAAGGCCGACGTGGTCTTCGGCAGCCGGTTTATCGGCGAGCCGCACCGCGTACTGTATTATTGGCACACGCTGGGCAATCGGTTTCTGA
Source organism: uncultured Tepidisphaeraceae bacterium (assembly GCA_964420285.1). Classification (GTDB taxonomy): domain Bacteria; phylum Planctomycetota; class Phycisphaerae; order Tepidisphaerales; family Tepidisphaeraceae; genus CAYQTE01. Next base: position 23,756 of record CAYQTE010000003.1, on the reverse strand, counting down.
CCGAGTTCAGCAACATGTTCACCAATTTGAACCTCACGGACATGGAAGTGTGCTACAAGGTCTTTCGGCGCAGCGTATTGCAGAAGATCTCGATCAAGTGCAACCGGTTTGGGTTTGAGCCGGAAATCACCGCCAAAGTCGCCAAATTCCGCCCGCGGCTGAGAATCTACGAGGTTGGTGTGGCTTATTACGGCCGAAGCTACGAGGAAGGGAAAAAAATAACCTGGAAAGACGGGATCAAGGCATTGCTGACTATAATCCGCTTTCGGTTCAGCGATTAGCCCCGCCGGCCGATGTGATAGCGACGTTATATGCGTATTCTCGTGTCCGGCGCCGCCGGGTTTCTCGCCAGTCACCTGATCGATCTGATGTTGGCCCAGGGCCATCAGATCGTGGGTGTGGATAATTTCATCACGGGCAAGCCGGAGAATCTGGCCCATCGCGGCGAACACCCGCGATTCCGGTTCATCGAGGCGGATGTCATCGAGCCGCTGGATTTGGCGGGCTCGTTCGACCGCATCTATCACATGGCGTCGCCGGCCAGCCCGGTCGGATACGTCAAGCACCAGGTCGCCACGCTCAAGGTGAACAGCCAGGGCACGTGGAATCTGCTGGAACTGGCCGAAAAAACCGGCGCACGATTTCTGATGGCCAGCACGAGCGAATGCTACGGCGATCCGGCCGTGCATCCGCAACGAGAGGATTATTGGGGCAACGTGAATCCGATCGGGCTTCGCAGCATGTATGACGAGGCCAAGCGTTTCAGCGAGGCCTGCACGATGGCCTATAACCGCGAGCGCAAGGTCGATACTCGGATCATCCGCATATTTAATACGTATGGCCCGCGCATGGACCCGTACGATGGGCGCGTGGTCATCAGCTTTATCCGCCAGGCGCTCAATGATGAGCCGGTGACGATCTTTGGCGACGGGCGGCAAACACGCAGCCTCTGCTATGTCAGCGATCTGGTGCGCGGCATCAATCTGGTCATGGAATCGGACTTTTCCGAGCCGATCAATCTGGGCAATCCGGATGAAGTGACGATTTTGCAGATTGCCCGCGAGGTGATGGAACTGATCCCCAGGACCAAGAGCCATCTCGTGCACCTGCCGATGCCGCCGGATGATCCAAGGGTTCGATGCCCGGATATCACGCGTGCCCGGCAGGTTTTGGGTTGGAGCCCGACAGTGCCGCGCAAAGAGGGGCTGAAGACCATGATCGATTACTACAAAGATCAGCTCATCAAACCCGCCCCGGCCGCAATCGCGGGCAGGTGAATCCGGGCGGCGCGCGAATATTCCGCACAATTCGATTCCTCTTGCGTCGTCCGGCGATGTGAATCTGCGCAGTTATCGCACAGCAGCGTCTGCTGAATGATTATTGGGACGCGCAAAAAATGACGACTACGCAAGAAATGACTTCAGTTCCGTCTGGAGCGGCCGAAGAATACACATGGAAGGAAATGGCGCAAAAACACGTTTCCGACCGGTCTTTAGCCAGACCATGAAACCGATGCCGCAAAACGTGGGTGGCATCAACAAATATTGTTAGCGTACGGTCGCAGTACGGAGAAACCGGCCCGCGCGTCATTGGCGCGGGCAGCGCCGCACGCCGCGTTTTCGCCAGGTTTCGGAGTCCATTTTTTGGAGTGGTGCAGGGCTTGGCCGAAAGCCCCGCCAGAGGAGAATTCGGATGCGTCGGAATCAATCGAATCAGCGTCGTGGTCAGAAGATCCTCAATAGCATCGCCCGCCACAAGGGCGTCCTGGCCGTCTCGGCCGCCGCCGCGGCCCTGTACCCCGCGCAATACGCCAAGGCAGCGCCGCCCGACGGCACCGTCACCTTCGTCATCTCTATGAACGACGACGGCTTCGGCGACTTCACGCCCAATTCGTTCGCCATCTACGCCATCGACGGAACGGTGACCGGCACGACAGTGACGCCCAATACCGTTGCCGTGAACGGCAACAAAGTGGACGGCGGCATCGACAATTACAACCTGGTGGTGACTGGCGCGGTCGCCGGTACGCTCAACGACGACATCGCCAACGGCTCGACGTTTGCCGCCTATGCCGGCGCGGGTTCGCTGTTTGCTCCCACCTACTATAACCTGACGGATGCGGCCAAGACGAGCCACAAGGATTCGAATGTGGAGGCTGGCTTCACCAGCAACACGCTATCCAACGACAATAACAGCACGACGGTGGGCGCCGGCCAGGACACGGTCGGCAAGCCGCCTTCGCTGGCCAAGGTGCTTGCACGCACCAATGCGACGCTGATTATCTTCGGCCTGGGCCAGAGCGCCGGCGACATGTTGAATTTCGCCACCGCGACCACCGGCAACAACCCGGGCACGCCCACCAGCACGACGGTCGACAGCATCCCTCCCTACAGTTCCCCGTACGCCGGCCCCGGGACGTTCACCTACGGCGGGAACACCTACCTGAAGAGCCTGCTGGTTGCGGACGGCCAATATGTAACGGGCGTGCCGCCGACGATCAACACAACCGCATCGACGGTGGGTCTGCTGGCGGCGTACGATGAGTCTTTTGACACCAATGCCAGCGGCTACGACGGCGCCGGAAGTTCCACTGTCGTTGCCGCGTTGACACAAACGCTGACCGACAGCGCCCCCGAACCGGGCAGCCTTGGCCTGATCTCGGCCGGTGCGGTTGGCCTGCTGGCCCGCCGACGCCGCAGGGCCAAAGCATAACACGCCGGCTCGAAGGCCAGGCCTGATGCGACTTGATCACGGCAGCAGGGCCGTCGCCGAGGCGGCTTTGCTATCGATGTCGATGATCCCGTCCTTCAGGCCGTTGGCGTGGATCACGATGTGAATTCGCCCCGCGTCGCGCGTGGTCTGGACGACGGCCAGCGCCAGGCCGTTGAATGCGTTGCGAGCTCGCGACTTGAAATTGCTGGTATCCTGCAGGTTGCCGTTGTCAGTGCCGACAAGCGTCCCAACGCCGCTCACGTCGAACGTCAGCGGCGTGCTGGCGGTCGGCACAAGTTCGCCGTTTGAATCGACGATGCTCGCCGTCACGTGAACCACATCGCGACCGTCGGCATCGAGAGTCGTGCGGTCGGCGGACAACGCAACGGCCGCTGGCGAGCCGCTTGTCTTGAGCGTTTCCGTGCATGCTTCTTTGCCCGCGCGATCATAACCCACGGCCCGCAAGGTGCCGGGCACATAGGGAACATCCCAAGACAAATGCAGATCGGTCGTCGTCGGATTGATCGGCGTCTGCGCCGGAGTGTTCCAGCCGCCAGCACTGCCCAAACGCGGCAGTTCCATCGCCTTGGCGCCGAGGCTCTTGTCGTTCAGGAACAGCTCGACCGTGCTGCAATTGGTGAAACAGAGGACGGGAATGGTGCGCCCCTCGAATCCCGGCCAGGTCCAATGCGGGAAGAGGTGGATCATCGGTTTGCCGGTCCATTGACTCTGATAGAAATAGAACCCGTCCTTGGGAAACCCGCACGTATCGATGGCACCGCTGCTGGAGCCCCGGCCGCCTTCGCCGAGATAGTCGATCCCCGTCCAGATAAAGTTTCCGGCCACATAATCGTGCAGGGCAACGAATTTCCAGACTTGCTCGCCCTCGATGATATTGGCGGCGTAATTGGCGCGGTCTCTGGCGCTGCCGCCGAAGAGAGTGAACGCATATTGCCCTCGGGCGCCGCCCATGCCGCTGTCTTCCGTGCCGATGAACTTGCGCTGCGGGTAGAGGATCTTGTCGGGCTCGTATTGGAGTTCGCGGCGGATTCCCCAACGGTCGGCGTAATTGTAACCGGCCACATCGAGTTGCGCGAGGAAATCCAGGCGGGTGTTGTTGGCGGGATTGTCCGTGTTGACGTTATCGCAGGCGCTGGTGACGAAACGCGTGGGGTCGAGGGCGTGGCACATACCGGCCAATTGCGTGGCAACCTGAGCGCCGCGCGCGGTGCTTTGGTCGGGGATTTCGTTGCCGATGCTCCAAAGGACGATGCTGGGATGGTTGCGGTCGCGGCGGAGCATGGCGGACAGATCGCGCTGCCACCACTGGTCGAAGTAATCGGAGTATCCATACGGCGAATTAATCTTGTGCTGCTCCCATTCGTCAAACGCCTCGTCCATGACCACAAATCCCATCTGATCGCACAGGTCGAGGAATTCCGGCGCCGGCGGATTGTGGCTGCACCGGATCGCGTTGCAGCCCATCTGCTTGAGGATATCCAGCCGCCGGCGCAGCATCGCGACGGGCACGGCCGCACCCACGCTGCCCGCGTCGTGGTGAAGGCAGACACCCTTGATCTTGACGTGCTCGCCGTTGAGGAGGAATCCGCGGTCGGCATCAAACGCGATCTGCCGCACGCCGATCGGCGTGTCGTATTCATCCACGATCGTGCCGCCGCTCTTGACTGTCGTATGAACCCGATACAGAATCGGCGACTCGATCGACCAAAGCCGCGGTGAGGAAAGGTTGATCGTCTGATCGAACGAACCGATGGCATTCCCCAAAATGGACTGCGCGCCGTCGGCCGATGAAACGAGCTTCCCATCCGGATCAATGAGATCGCTCTGCAAGTCGGCATTGGCAATCGCCCCGCCGTCGTTGCGCACGTCGGTATGGATTCGCACCGTCGCCGATCGCGACGTCGCCTGCGGCGTGGTCACGTACGTTCCCCACTGATCGACGTGAAGCGGATCCTCGATGGTCACCCACACGTGCCGGTCGATCCCCGACCCGGAATACCACCGGCCGTACGGCTGCTTCGAGTTATCGACCCGCACCGCCAGAACATTATCCTGCCCGAACTTGATGGCGGGCGTCATATCCAGTTGAAAGCTGGTGTACCCATTGACCCACCCGCCCAGCAACCGGCCGTTGAGACACACCTGGCTGTCCATGTAAACGCCGTCAAACTCGACGACGATCCTTCGTGCTCGCGCCGAATCGGGCGGCGTGAAATGCCGTCGATACCACCCAATTCCGGCCGGAAGAAATCCGCCGTTACTGGCGGTCGGGTTGCTGCGGTTGTAATCGCCCTCGATGCTCCAATCGTGAGGAAGATTGACAGTCCGCCAAGCCGAATCATCCAGTGCCGGGTCTTGGCCGCTGGTCACATCGCCGAGCTTGAACCGCCATCCGAAATCGGCCGACAATCGCTGCCGGGGTGAATCCGCGCGGGCCGTCGCCCCCGCCATAAGTAACACCGCCAAGAAGAGAATCGCCATCCGCCCCCCAACCGTGTACCGTTTGTTCCGCATAATCGACTCCGCCTTTCCGATTCGCCAGTGTTTCCCCCCGATCGCCGTAATTGATGGGCACAGAATACCCGTCAAGGCGCACCCGGGCCAGCAGCCGCCGACAACCTGGTCTGTGCCGCCTCACGTTAACTGTCGCCAAAGAGTGATGCTGGTTTCGTACCCCGGAATGCGTGGAAGCGAGATGATGCCCAATAGCTCATGCGAGCACTGTCACAACGCCGCTGACATCGTCCACGCTTAGAATGTAATCGTCGCGATCCACCGTCGAGCCTGCTGCTGTCTCCCTGGGGATCGCTACGCATGTCCCATGCCGTACCATCCAAGAGTTCAGCTTGTTCGGGATTTGCATGAACACCACTTGAAGTGGCCTTGCATCGATGCCACGATCCCTCAAGAGAAACCTGTTATCTCTCGTTGGCTCCTTCCTGCCTCTGCCTGAGTGCATGGCCAGTGGATAACAGAGAGGCGCATTGGGTCGCACTCTCATCGGTCGGGCCGCGCCGCATGCCGGCTTGACCGGCTCCATAGGCGACCTACGATAACGATCGGAACGCTCAAACGGCCGTCGCTTCGGCGCGGCTTGTAGGTGCGATTCTGGCCTGCTTGTCGCTACGCTTTTCTGGAGATACGGATGGCTCGGTCCCATGCGAATCAACGCCCCGCCACCGCGAAACAGCGTCTTCGAGTCGGCAAACCGGCCGGCCGGTGCAGGATCGAGCCCCTGGAGAGCCGTTTCTTGCTCAGTATCACCCTGACGACTTTGGCGAACTTCAATATGACCAACGGCTCCGGGCCGGAGTCCGCCTTGTTCCTTGACTCCAGCGGCAATCTCTACGGCACGGCCGCTGTGGGCGGGTCGCACAACGACGGCACGCTCTTCGAATTATCCGGGCCCGGCTATGGCACTTTTACAACCCTGGCCGCCTTCCAACACACAACCGGCGGCGACGTTGAGGCTGGACTCTACTCCGACGGACAAGGAGACTTCTTTGGTACCGCCTACGTCGGAGGCACCAGTTTGCTCACATACGGTACGGTCTGGGAATGGTCCCCTTCCGACGGACAGACGCCTCAGGTTCTCGACAACCTCAACCAGAATAACGGACAAGGCCCGCAGGCCGCTCTCATCTCCGATGGCGACGGCAATTTGTACGGCACCACCCAACTCGGCGGCGACAGCGGCGATGGAACAGTGTTCGAACTCCAGGGACCAACCTTCACCAATCTGATCACTTTGTTCTCCTTCAATGGGGCCGATGGCAACGGCCCGCAGGCTGGTTTGTATGCCGATTCCAGCGGCGATCTCTTCGGCGCGACAAGAGGCGGCGGCCTGAACGCTCCTGGCCCCGACAGCGATGGCACCATCTTTGAATTATCCGGGCCCAATCACGGCACTTTCACGACTCTGGCCGTGTTCAATGGCACCGATGGCCAATACCCCGACGGCACGCTCATTGCCGACTCCAGCGGCAATCTCTACGGAACCACGTCGCAAGGCGGCAATCTGAACGACAACAGCGGCAGCGGCTATGGCACCGTGTTCGAGCTTGCCGGCCCGAGTTACGCTACGATCACCACGCTGGCGGAATTCAACGGCGCCAACGGCAGCCAGCCCGAGGGCAGTCTGCTCATGGACGCGGCGGGGAATCTCTACGGCACGGCTCCCTTTGGTGGCGCCGCCCTTCAGAACTCCGGCGCGGGCGATGGCTGCGTGTACGAGCTGTCGGCTGGCTCACATACGCTCAATATCCTCTACAACTTCAATCGGGCCGACGGACAGGCGCCGTACGGCAGTTTGATCGCCGACTCATCCGGCAATCTTTACGGCACGACATTCGACGGTGGCACCGGCGGCGACGGAACCGTGTTCGAGCTCAGCAACACCGGATTTGTGCCCCCCATCGGAACACTCACCAATGGCGCCCTGACCATCAACGGCACCAACGGCGATGACACCATCACCCTGACCTCCGATGGCACAAATGTCATCGCGACTCTCAACGGCACAGCATCCCAACCCTTCCCGGTTTCCGGCATCACCTCCATCACCGTCAACGGACTTGCCGGCAACGACAACATCACCATCGAATCCAGTATGCCCGCGACGCTCGGCGTCAGCGTCCAGGGCGGACCCGGCGATGACACCATCACCGGCGGACCCGGCAACGACACACTCGGCGGCGGCGCGGGTAACGACAGCATCGCCGGCGGACCCGGCGATGACTCGATCAAAGGTGGCCAGGGCGACGACACGCTGGCCGGCGGCAAAGGCAACGACACACTCTTTGGCAGCCTCGGCAACGACATTCTGCGAGGTGGCCTCGGCGACGATTCCCTCAACGGTGGCGCCGGCACGAATCAAATGTACGGCGGCCAGGGCAACAACACCTTCTACGCCGTCAATGGAACGGCGGACCAGATATTCGCCGGCGCAGCGACTAATGATGTGCTCTATTACGCTACGGCCGACAATCCCGTTATTGAATCGGGCGTCATTGTGCCCGGCAATCGTATCCTGGTATGAAGCCTCTCCGCCGGCGAGCAGAGGAGAAAGCGACAATCATGCTGAACCGCGATAATCAAGCACGTTGGCCATCTCTTGAGTATCTGGAGCCGCGCCGCCTGCTGGCATCTGTCAATCTCCTGGCCGCCTTCGGTAGTACCGGCGACGCCCTGAGCGGGCCGACGTGTACGCTCCTCGCCGACTCGGCGGGCAATTTCTATGGCACGGCGGGCTCAGGCGGGTCGGACTCGCTCGGTGGCATCTTCGAGTTGGCAGCCGGTTCATCTACGCTCACCACGCTTGCCAGTTTCAACATCAATAATGGCGATACTCCCGATGGCGGACTCGTTGCCGATTCATCAGGGAATCTTTACGGCGTTGCGGTATCGGGCGGCTCGAATGGCGCGGGCGATATCTTCGAACTGGTCAAAGGCCAGAGCACGATCACCGATCTGGCCAACTTCAACAATACCAACGGCGCCAATCCAGAAGCCGGTCTGATTATGGATAGCTCCGGCAATCTCTTTGGCGTCGCCAGCGGGGGCGGCGCGTCCAGCCAGGGAACCGTCTTTGAACTTCAAAACGGCACCCATTCCATCACGGTCATAGCCACTTTCAGCGGCGAGCATGGCGGCAACGAACCGGACGGCCAGCTCTTCATGGAGAGTTCCGGAAATCTCTACGGCACCACCGCCGATGGCGGCGCCAACGGCGACGGAACCGTCTTCGAAGTCGCCAAGTACAGCGGCACGGCAACCATTCTCGCCAGCTTCAACGGCACGGACGGAACCGCGCCCCAGGGCGGCGTCATCATGGACAGCGTCGGCGACCTCTTCGGCGCCGCCACCGGCGGCGGCGCAAATCGCGACGGCGCGATTTATGAACTGCCCGCCAACTCCAGCTCAATCACTCTTCTGGCCAGCTTCAACGGCTCCGACGGCTCGTCGCCCTATTTCGGCAGCCTGCTCATGGATGCGGCTGGCGATCTCTTCGGCACGACGCACGGCGGCGGCGGATTCGGTGATGGCGGCGTCTTCGAGCTGGCCGCCGGCGCTACGACAATCACCCTGCTGGGGCCATTTGAAGGATTCAACGGCAGCACGCCCGACGGAGGGCTGATCGTCGATTCCGCCGGAAATCTCTACGGCACGGTCGGAAGCGGGGCATCTGCCGACAATGGCGGCGTATTTGAAGTAACCGGCAGCAGGTACGTCACCCAAGTGATCGGCACGCTCTCCAATGGTGTACTGACGGTAAACGGCACTAACGACGATGACATCATCACCCTGACCTCTGATGGCACGAATGTCACCGCGACTCTCAACGGCACTGCGTCGCAGCCCTTCCCCCTGTCCAGCACCACCTCCATCACCGTCAACGGCCTGGCTGGCAACGACCTCATCACCATCGAACCCAGCATGCCCTCAACTCTCGGCGTCAGCGTTCAAGGCGGACCCGGCGATGACACCATCACGGGCGGACCCGGCAACGACATCCTTGGCGGCGGGGCCGGCAACGACTCGATCTCCGGCGGACCCGGCGACGATTCCATCAAGGGCGGAGCGGGCGACGATACGCTGGCCGGCGGTAAAGGCAACGACACACTCTTCGGCAGCCTGGGCAACGACGTTTTGCGCGGCGGGCTTGGCGACGATTCCCTCAACGGCGGCGCCGGCACGAATCAAATGTACGGCGGCCAGGGCAACAACACATTCTACGCCGTCAATGGAACGGCGGACCAGATTTTCGCCGGCGCAGCCACCAACGACTTTTTGATCTACCGCGCGTCCGACAGCCCGATCGTCGAAAGCGGAGCGATTCCGCCCGGCAATACGACCCTGATCTAAACCGTCCTAATGGAGAAGGCGATGGCTCTGCTTCCCACGAATCGTGTCCTCAACAGGCTGGTTACACGCGATTCCGCTCGCGCATCCACAGCGCGCCGGTGCATTGTTGAACCACTTGAGCGTCGAAGGCTGCACAGCGTGGGCATTACGACGCTGGTGAACTTCAACAATGCCAACGGGGCCGGCCCGCAGTCAGGCTTGCTTTTTGACTCCAGCGGCAATCTCTATGGCACAACCACCACTGGCGGCGCGAACAACGACGGCACCATCTTCGAATTGCCCGGCCCCAATTTCACGACGCTTTCGACCATCGCCACATTCAAGGGATCGACCGGCGACACCATCGAGGATACTCCCTACATGGACGCAAATGGCAATTTCTTCGGCACCGCCTATGTCGGCGGTCCGGTACTCAGTTCTGAAGGCACGGTCTGGGAATGGTCTGCCTCCGATGGGCAGACCCCAACCCTGCTCGTCAACTTCAATGGCAACAACGGATCCGGCCCCCAAACGTCTTTGATGTCCGATGGTGATGGCAATCTCTATGGCACCACTCAATTCGGCCCCAGCGGCGATGGAACCGTCTTTGAACTCCAGGGGCCGACATTCACCAATCTGATCACGCTCGTTACCTTCAATGTTACCAACGGCAACGACCCCCAGGCCGGCTTGCATGCCGATTCCAGCGGCGATCTTTTCGGCACAACCAAAGGCGGCGGAGCCAACGGCTATGGCACCGTCTTTGAGCTGTCCGGACCGGATCACCAGACGTTCACGACCCTCGCGTCGTTCAATGGCGTTGACGGCACCGAGCCCACCAGCACGCTCATCGCTGACTCAGACGGTAATCTTTATGGAACCGCCTATGCGGGCGGCAACCCCAACGGCAACAACGGCAGCGGCTACGGCACGATCTTTGAACTCTCTGGAGCCAGCCACACGACTCTCACCGCGCTGGCGGCATTCAATTATGCCAATGGTAACAATCCCGAGGGCAGTCTGCTGATGGACGCGGCCGGCAATTTATTTGGAACGACCACGGCCGGCGGCAACACGGCGCCGGGGACCGGCAATGACGCCGGCGTAGTTTTTGAACTGCCGGCCGGGTCGAACACGCCCATCTCGCTGCTCAACTTCAATCAAGTCGATGGAAAATACCCGGAAGGCAGTCTGATCGCCGACGCTTCCGGCAATCTGTACGGAACGACCGAGTCGGGCGGCGCGAACGGCGACGGAACCGTGTTCGAGCTCAGCAACACCGGATTTGTGCCCCCCATCGGAACACTCACCAATGGCGCCCTGACCATCAACGGCACCAACGGCGATGACACCATCACCCTGACCTCCGATGGCACAAATGTCATCGCGACTCTCAACGGCACAGCATCCCAACCCTTCCCGGTTTCCGGCATCACCTCCATCACCGTCAACGGACTTGCCGGCAACGACAACATCACCATCGAATCCAGTATGCCCGCGACGCTCGGCGTCAGCGTCCAGGGCGGACCCGGCGATGACACCATCACCGGCGGACCCGGCAACGACACACTCGGCGGCGGCGCGGGTAACGACAGCATCGCCGGCGGACCCGGTGATGATTCCATCAAGGGTGGCCAGGGCGACGACACGCTGGCCGGCGGCAAAGGCAACGACACACTCTTCGGCAGCCTGGGCAACGACATTCTGCGAGGTGGGCTCGGCGATGATTCCCTCAACGGCGGCGCCGGCACGAATCAAATGTACGGCGGCCAGGGCAATAATACCTTCTACGCCGTCAATGGAACGGCAGACCAGATCTTCGCCGGCGCAGCGACCAATGACTTTTTGATTTACAGCACGGCCGACAGCCCGATCGTCGAAAGCGGAGTGATTCCCGCTGGGAACCAGACGCTGGTGGTCTGATCCCTGAACTCGTGCTGGCTACGAGTAAGGCTCTCCCCGTTCGCGAACTTCGGTTCGACGAGGTTCACCGCACACGCGCCTTTGCGTGAGAACCGTTCTCCCCCTATCATCATGGGATAGTCCGTAACTCCCTTACTTATGGAAATCCGCAACTTCTCCATCATCGCCCACATCGACCACGGCAAGAGCACGCTTTCCGATCGCCTGCTCATGCGGGCCGGGGCCATTACCGAACGCGAGTTCAAGGACCAGATCCTCGATGACATGGACCTGGAACGCGAACGCGGCATCACCATCAAGGCGTCGGCCGTCACCGTGTTCCATACCCACAACGGCGTCGAGTTCATGCTGAACTTCATCGACACGCCCGGCCATGTCGATTTCCACTACGAAGTCCGCAAGGCCCTCCAGGCGTGCGAAGGCGCCATTCTCGTCGTCGACGCCACGCAAGGCGTGCAGGCTCAGACGGTCGCCAATGCTTACGCTGCCCTTGATGTGGGACTGGAGATCATCCCCGTCATCAACAAGATCGACCTGGCCAGCGCCCGGCCGGTCGAGGTCGCGGAAGAGATCGAACAGGTTCTCGGCTTTCGCGCCGAGGACGCCATCCTTGTCAGCGCCAAGACGGGACAGGGTATCGACGAGCTTCTCGATCTGCTCTGCGAGAAACTCCCGCCGCCGCGCGGAAATCCCGATGCGCCCACGCGAGCCCTTATCTTCGACAGCATCTACGACGATTACCGCGGCGTGATTGTCTATGTCCGCGTCATCGACGGCCAGCTCAAGAAGGGCCAGAGGGTCCGCTTCATGGGCACGGACCGCGAATATCAGGTCACCGATCTCGGCAAGCTACTGCCCCGGCCCAAGCAGGTCGAAGTGATCGGCACCGGCGAAGTGGGTTTTGTCGTCGCATCCATCAAAGACCTGCACGATGTCCGTATCGGCGACACCGTCACCGACGCCGTCCATCCCGCCCCCGAAGCCCTGCCCGGCTACAAGCCGATCCAACAGATGGTCTTCTGCGATTTCTACCCGGCCGGGAAAACACAGTACGACGAATTGCGCGACGCCATGGACCGCCTGCAGCTCAATGACGCCAGCTTCACATTCGTCCCCGAATCATCCGATGCCCTGGGTTTCGGATTCCGGCTCGGATTCCTCGGCCTGCTGCACATGGAGATCATTCAGGAACGCCTGGAGCGCGAATTCCATATCGACATCGTCCAGACCGCCCCGACGGTCACGTACGAGATCCTCATGACCGATGGCTCGATCCAGCGCATCGACGCGCCCAGCCAGCTTCCCAATCCCACCAGCGTCCAGGAAATCCGCGAGCCGTTCATCCTTATCAACATCATTGTCCCGGCCGATGGCGTCGGCCCGCTCATGAAGCTTTGCGAGGATCGCCGCGGAACCTACAAGAAGACCGAATACATCGGCGCCTCGCGCTTGATCCTGACATACGAGATGCCGCTGGCCGAGGTGATCTTCGATTTTTACGATCGCCTCAAGAGCATCACCAGAGGCTATGGCACTATGGATTACGACCTGATCGGCTTCCGGGCCGGCGATCTGGTCAAGATGGACATCCTGGTCAACGGCGATCGGGTGGATGCGCTGTCGGTGATCGTGCATCGCTCCCATGCTGAATCCCGCGGCCGGCGGCTGCTGCTGCGGCTCAAGGAGGAAATCGACCGCCATCTTTTCGAGATTCCGCTGCAGTGCGCCATCGGCGGGAAGATCATCGCCCGCGAGACGATCAAATCGGTGGGCAAGAACGTAACCGCCAAATGCTACGGCGGCGATGTCACGCGCAAACGCAAGCTGCTGGAGAAGCAAAAGGAAGGCAAGAAGCGCATGAAGCGCGTCGGCTCGGTCGATATACCCCAGGAAGCCTTCATGGCCATCCTCGAACCCGGCGATTGACCGTTCTTATTTCTGCCGGAACACGATTCGGCCCTTGGTCAGATCGTACGGCGAAAGCTGCACCCGGACCTTATCCCCCGGCAGGATGCGGATGAAATGTTTTCGCATCTTCCCGGAAACCATCCCCAGTATCTCGTGCGTATTTCCGCCCTGCTCCAGCCGAAGCTTGAACATCGCGTTGGGCAGCGCCATCGTCACGATGGCATCCATTTCAATCGGCTCGCTCTTGGCCACTGAGCATCTCCCGGATAACTGACAAGCGTTCTCGAACCGGATCATCATAGTCGTAATCGCTCCGGCATGAAAGACCCTCCCCACCTGCCCATCTCCCCATCGGCTCCGCTCCCCTGATACCCGCCCGGCGTTTTTCGCGCGTGACCTCCCGCCTCTTACCCGGTAAACTCCACCCGGCTCTTAAACAAGGCGTAAACAGAATGTCGCTTCCAGATAAGTTCGACCCCACCAAACAGAAATTCCGGCCCACCGTCGATTCCGCACTCGATCGCCAGATCGAGGATGCCCTGGCCGGCATCAGCGAGGACCAACTCTACGGCTTCGACAAGACGCCCGCCGCCATTACCGCCGGCCCGCGCACCGGCCGTGTCCTCTCGATTGGCAAAGAGGAGGTCTTCGTCGATTTCGGCGGCAAGAGCCAGGGCGTCGTCCCGATCGAGCAATTCGAGCAAGTCCCGGCCGTCGGCGATGAGATGGAATTCCACATCGAACGCTACGACAAGCGCGAAGGCATTCTCATCCTCAGCCGCAAGGGCGCCATCGCGACCGATGTCTCCTGGGACAATCTCGAAGCCGGACAGATCCTCGAAGCCACCGTCACCGGCGTCAACAAAGGCGGCTTGGAGCTCGACGTCAAATCCCTCCGCGCCTTCATGCCCGCCGGCCAGGTTGATGTCTACCACGTTCCCGATCTCAACCAGTTCATTGGCCAGAAGATCACCGCCGAGATCATCGAGGTACAGCGAGAATCGCGTAATCTGCTTCTGTCGCGGCGGAACGTGCTGGAGCGTGAACGTCAGGCCGCCCGCGAAAAGCTGATGCTCGAACTGGCCGAGGGCCAGATCCGCCGGGGCACCGTGCGGTCGGTCATGGATTTCGGCGCGTTCGTCGATCTGGGCGGGATCGACGGGCTGGTGCATGTTTCCGAACTGAGTTTCCGCCGCGTCCGCAACGCCGCCGAAGTCGTCAAGGTCGGCGATGTGCTGGATGTCGTGGTTCTCAAGATCGACCGCGAGGCGCAGAAGCTCAGCCTGTCACTGAAGCGCGCCCGCGGCAATGACCCCTGGCTCGACGCAGCCACCAGATACACGCCCATGACCCCCGTCACCGGCCGGGTCACGCGCGTCGAGAATTTCGGCGCGTTCATCGAGGTCGAGGAAGGGATCGAAGGGCTTCTCCCGGTGAGCGAGATCAGCTATCAGCGCATCAATCACCCCACCGATCGCGTCAAGGAGAACGACACACTGCGCCTGGTCGTGCTCTCGATCGACGCCGCGGCCCGCCGGATGAGCTTCAGCCTCAAGCAGGCCGGCCCTGATCCGTGGAAGACCGTCAACGAGAAATACCAGACCGATTCGGTCGTCCCCGGCACGGTGACGCGCCTGGCCGAATTCGGGGCCTTCGTCGAACTGGAACCGGGTTTGGAAGGCCTGATCCACATGTCCGAACTGAGCGACGGCCGTTTCCGCGCCGCCAAGGACGTGGTCAAGACCGGCCAGACCGTTCATGTCCGCATCCTTCAAATCGACGCCGAAGGTCGCCGGATTTCCCTCAGCCTGAAGAACGCCACGCCCCCGGCCGCCGAAAGCACTCCCGCAGCGCCCACCGGCAAACCCAAGAAACGCCCGCAATTGCGGGGCGGGCTGGATTACTGAACGCCGTACCTTGGATTTGCTCCGCGCCCCTCATTCCACCTGTTTGATGTCGTCAACATCGAGCCTGAAGACTGAAAGGATGCTCCCCGTCTCCGGATCTCGCTCGACGCCAACATGGAATGTCCCCGTAACAGCGACGGGCTCCCCCACACTTGGATTGTAAGCCGGCTTTGTTCCGTCGGGGACGGTGCAATGCACGAAACGCTGGACCTTCGGCCCCCACCTTGTCGTCTCATCGGTGACCGCATATGTCAATTGGAAGGGGTGCAGGACAGTTTGTGCGCGCCCTCAGTTGACATAGGCGGGCCGGTTTGCCCAGAAATGATCCCACCGCTGATCCTGGCTGATCCAGTAGGACCGCAGCATCAGGATCGGCTCAACCGTCGGCTCCCGCCAGAATTGTTCGGTGCCTTTCACCCGCTTGTTGAACTGCGTGACCGCCGCCTCGGTGACGCCCGAGCCGATCGGCCATCCCTTGGCCCGGTACTCCGGATACCGCATGTGGTCCTTGTGCTTGGTGAAATAGCCGACGTTCTGCGCCAGAACACGCCGAGGGTGTTGCGGGCCGTCGCCCTCATGCGGAGCGCCCAGACGTTTGGACTCGGCGGTCAGCGCGTCGATCACGGCCTGGACCTTCCCGTGCCAGAGCATCGCCTCCCATCGCTCGCCCCACATCGCCGCCAGTGGCGTGTTGGCCCCAAACGCGGCACGGGCCGCATCCCACAGATGCTCGGAGGCATGACACCAGTCGATGATCCTCACCAGGATGCCGAACAAACTCGCCAGCAGCGGATCGATCCAGTTGCCTCAATCGCACAACGCCAGAATCTGATGGGCCGTGCGAACCCCGCGCCGCTCGGCCTCGATTCGCACCATCGGCCCGAACGCCGCCGCATCCCGCATGGTGGCCACCGACGTTGTGACCAGCGGCTGCGGCTCCTTATCCTCCCCATCCCCCGGCAAATACGTCGTGAGCGTGCAGACCTTGTCCTCCACCCACCGGCTGCCGGTTTCCTCGTTCTTTTCCTTGCTTTGCACCCGTCCCCCGTCCAGGCCCATCACCAGCAGCGGCGGTTCGTTGGGCGGCGGCTGCGGTCGAACTCCCCGCTCCTTGTATTCCACAACCTCACGGTCCCGCCTGGCCACCAGTGAATTGCCCAACGCCTGGCTCCATCTCTGCACCTGCCGGCCGTGCATCGTCATCCCCCAGTCGATCTCCAAGGCCCGGGCTGCCTGGTCAAACGGCTGCACCGCCGCCTCACGTCCCAGTCGCTCCGCCGCCCGCGGCGTCAGCGGCGCTTCGCCCGGCAACGCCAATGTTCGCCGCTGAGGGGGAAAAAGACCGGCCACAACACCGGCATCGCGCCCGCTGCACATCCAGGGTCACGGGACCATGAGGGCTGATGACTTCAACCCTCTTGGAATCCTTCTCCAGATAGAGCCGATCCGAGCCGCAGTGCGGACAACGCCCGGCCTCCTCCACCGTCGCCGTGGGTTCCAACGCCACCCGCTCTTCCAGAATCGCCGGCAGAATGGCCTTGCGAACCGTCTCCACCTGGTCTTCAAAATCCCGGAAGGTCTGTCCCCTCATCGGCTGGGCGTCATCCTCCGGAATGATGCGGGCCAGCGATTCCTCAAACAACTTGAACAAACGTTCGCGCGCGTCCTTGCGTGTGGTCAAAGCGGGCATTGTCCCTCCTTGAACAACCAACGGCCCCCTGTCACGTCAAACACCCGATTATACCCCGCCATAACTGTCCTGCACCCAATTGGAAGTGCCGGATGTCATTCACGTTGTCTGAATTCCACACCTCGCCGATAATCTTCACTCGCTTTCCATCCAACTTCCGCGCCGCCATTGGAATGTCGTCGATGGTGGCATGGCGCTGGTCCATCTCAAAAGAGCCAAGCCCCTTCAAGTTAACTTCTTGCGGAATCGCATTTGCGGCCGGCCGACCGTAGTAGCAGTAGTAAAAGCACCACGACCAAATACCAATGGTGGCGAAGCCGGCAAACAGGATCCATGCAACGCGTGCGCGAGCCATCATCATGCCTGCGGCCCTCCCGCTCGCGCATCGCCGCTCGTGCGCGAACGACCCGGCACATCCAACCCGCATTCCGGACACCGTACCGGCGATGCCCGAAGATCGTACCCGCATCGCACGCACAAGCCGGCCGCCATCCGCCGTCGCGGTCGCCCTGCCCGCGCGTATGCCAAGGCGCCGATCACAACGGCAAGCACCCCTCCGCCCGACCACATCGCGGCGACGATACCCCTCGGTAAGGCTGGTGCCGGCGCCAGTGTTGGCGCCAGCTTTATGTCTTCCACGTCGAGCCTGAATACCGAATCAATTCTCCCCGTCTCCGGATGGCATGTCACCCCAACATGAAACGGACCAGTCGCGACGACGGTGCAGCCGGTGCAAACGGGCTGACTTGTTGCCGCCGACGATGAATCGACAACTGTGCAGAACACAAACCGCTGAGCCTTCGGCGGCCCATGTTCTTCGCCAAAGCTCAGGTCCGTCAGTTCGAAGTGTTTGACATGCACCGCGTCATCCGGCGACCAAACGTCGCCGACGATCGCAACGCGATTACCATCCAAATGTCGCACCGCCCGCGGGAGGTCGTCAACTGTGGTATTGACCTGGTCCATTTGAAAGTTGCTGATCGTTTTTATGTCAATTTGAATGGGCCCCGGATTCGGCCGATTCCAGTAATGCCACCAGCACAACCCCACCGCCCCCAGGCCGATCAGCACAATCAAAGCTCCGCGTTTACGAATCTTTCCCATGGCCGTAGCCCCGACAACGTGATCGAACCGCCAGCATCGTACCCGACGCCACCGCCAATTGCAACCGATTTGCAAATGCGGCCTGTCCGTCGCGGCTGTTTTTTCCGTCGCTGGCACTTTCACCCGCTCGCGCTGGTTGCTATAATTCTGCCCGCCTGAAGGGGCGTATTGTTTGTCCCCCGCGGCACATTTCGGTCTTCCGTTCACGTGTGGAGGAGCTTATGTCGTTTCGATATTACCTGCCCATTATCGCCCTGTTGGCGCCCGTACTCGCTTCCGCGCAGATCACCGCCGGGCGAGCCCAGAATTTTGACAGCGCCTGGCTCTTCAAACTCGGCGATCCCGCCGGGGCCGATAAGCCCGCGTTCTCCGACTCCGACTGGCGGCAGCTCGATCTCCCTCACGATTGGAGCATCGAGGGCCCCATTGCCGAAACCAATCCCAGCGGGCCGCGCGGCGGCTATTTCCCCGCCGGCATCGGCTGGTACCGCAAGCATTTCGTCCTCAGCAACGATGACGCCGCCAAGACCATCATCATCAAGTTCGACGGCGTCATGGCCAACAGCGATGTCTACATCAACGGCACCAACGTCGGCCATCGCCCCTACGGCTGGAACCCGTTCCAATACGATATCACCAGTGCCGTCACCTTCGGAGCTGACAAGCCCAACGTGATCTCCGTCCGCGTCGATAACAGCCGCCAGCCCGCCAGCCGGTTCTACGAAGGCGCGGGAATCTACCGCCACGTCTGGATCGAAATCGTCGATCCCACCCACATCGGCCAGGGCGGCGTCTACGTTACCACCTCCGGCGTCACGGCCGAAAAGGCCACCGTCAATATCAAGACGACCATCGACAACGACAGCAAGACCGACAAGACCGTAAGCGTCCACGCTGTGTTAATGCCGGCCGGCGTCGCCGAAGCCAAGGGCACGCCCGTCCCCGACGCGGCCGCCGTCACCATCCCCGCCGGCAAATCCGCTGATATCAGCCAGACCGTCACCTTTTCCAATCCTGCCCTCTGGGGTTTGGATCACCCGAATCTCTACAACGCCGCCGTCGATGTCACTTCTGGCAATACTAAGATTGATTCGCAGACCGTCCCTTTCGGCATCCGCGACGCTGTCTTCAAGGCTGACACAGGCTTCTGGCTTAACGGCAAGAACCTCAAGCTCCTGGGCGTCTGCATTCACAGTGAAGGCGGCGCATTCGGCACGGCCGTCCCCGACAGCGTCTGGGAACGCCGTCTGTCCATCCTCAAGGGCCTTGGCGCCAACACCATCCGCACCGCTCACAATCCGCCGTCCAAGGATTTCCTGGACATCTGCGACAGGCTCGGCCTGATGGTCATGGACGAGATGTTCGACATGTGGAACACCGGCAAATACACCGACCAAGACTACCATCTCTACTTCCGCCAGTGGTGGCAGAAGGACATGACCGACACCATTCTGCGCGACCGCAATCATCCCAGCATCGTCGTATGGTCGGCCGGAAACGAAATCCATGACAACCTCGCCAGCGACGCGGGCAAGGCGCAGATCGCCGCCATGGTGGCCCTGTTCCATAAGCTCGATCCCGCTCACCCCGTGACGCAGGCTATTTTGCAACCCGTTCAGAACCGCATCTTCACCAGCAACTATCCCGACGCACTGGATGTGGTCGGCGTCAATTACCATGAAGCCGATCTCCTGGCCGAACATAAAGTCCGACCCGACTACAAGATCCTCGGCACGGAAAACCAGCATAGCGCCGCAGTGTGGCTCCAGCTCCGCGACAATCCCGCCTACGCCGGCCAGATGCTCTGGACCGGCATTGACTACCTCGGCGAGGCTGGCGCCTGGCCGCGCATTGGGTCCGGCTCCGGTCTGATCGACCGTGACGGCTTGATTAAGACCGAAGGCTATCAACGCCAAAGTTGGTGGTCGACGACCCCGATGGTTTACATCACGCGAGCCGGAGGCGGCGGCGGACGCGGCGGTGCGGCCGGTGGTCGCGGCGCTGCGGCTGGCGGTCGCGGTGGCGCGGCCGGTCGAGGCGCACGCGGCGCTGCCGCTGGCCCGACGACAACTCCGGCGCTTGACGCCGGCGATGCCGATGCCATGGCCGCAGCCGCGGCTGAGGCGGCCGCAGCAGCCGCTGCCGCTCGCGGCGGTGGCGGTGGAAACGTCGAGGTCTACAGCAACTGCCAAAGCGTCGAGCTTTTCCTCAACGGCCAGTCGCTAGGCTCCAAGCCCAAACCGGCCAACGATTCGGCAAGAACCTGGAACGCCGGCTCCGGCACGCTCAAGGCCGTCGGCAGCAACAATGGCACCGTTGTCGCCACATTCGAGTTGCCCCCCGTCGGTCAGGCCACCAAGCTCGCCCTCTCCACCGAAAAGACCACCTTGCCCCACGACTGGGACGATGTCGCCACCGTCGCCGTCATGGTTGCCGACGCCAATGGCAATCACACCGGCACCGGCAACGGCCTGGTCACGTTCAAGATCTCCGGCCCGGCCAAGATCGCCGCTGTCGATAACGGCGACGGCAGTTTCCACGACTCCTTCCAGGCCAGTGAGGTTCGTGCCATGAACGGCCAATGCTACGTCTCGATCCGTTCGACGGCTGACAGCGGAACCATCACCCTCACCGCCAGCACCCCCGGCCTGGCGGATGGAACGATGACCTTCACCGCCCAACCGGCGGCGATATCGAGATAAGCTTTGTGGGCTCCGCATTGCGGGCCGTGATTCTCACGAAGGAGATCATGGTCCGCAGTGCGGGTCCGCAATTTGCGCGAGGGATTTCAGCACTCGCATACGCCCCTCAAAAAGGTCTCACCTACCGCCCGGAACCCGACGCCGAGCCGGCCGCCGGCTTGGTCGCCGCGCCGACATTGGTTGCGGCGTCGCCAGCCAAGGCGTCCGGCTTCACATCCACAATCGCCCCACGCCGCCCCGCATCATCTTCATACGCCAGCACCGACGAAAACGAAATCGCCCTGGCGTCGGCCTGGGCATTGGCGTTCACGGTGAACTTCACCGTCGTCATCGATCCGCGCGTCGTCAACGTCACGTCCTTCACCAGCACGTTCTCGCCCGGGTTTGGGTACCATTCGACAACGTTTGGCGTCTTCTTCCAATCCACCGTGAAGGAATACGTCCCCTCCCACGGCGGCGTTCCCACGGCCGGCCGGGCGATCCACGCCAGCGACTTGACCGGGCCATCCGCCCGCGGTGAGCCTGTCGAATCCGCCGCCGGCATGCGGTCCGCCCATTGCTTGAATATCGCGGCACTGCCCTCGTCGGCCGTCGCCTTGCCGATGGGAATCGTCACATTCATGGACGCGCTCCCCGGCGTGCATTCCTGCGAATCACAGGCCAGCCAGTCCGCCGACACATCGATCCGGGCAGCATCCTTCGCCCCGGCCGACGGAGTCACCGTCGCCATCACCATGGCCGATCCCTCGTAACCAAAGTTGCGAATGTCGCCCGGCAAGATAAAGGTGCGCGGCACGGAAAACCGCGGCGTCGAGATCGTGTATCCGGCCGGCACGGTGAACTTCACCCGCGTCCCGATCCCGCCGTCGCCAGGATTTTGCCAATAGATGTGCAAACCGGGCTTGATGCTGAACAGCACTCCCACGTTAAATGGCACGCCCGCCTGAAATGTCGACACGTCCGCAAACAACACCGCCGTCACTTGGACCGTTCCCCCTGATCCAAACGCGCCCGGCATCCCATCCAGTGCGGCCTGCCCCGCGGTTGGCCAGGCCACCAGCACCGCCAGAATCATTATCAGTCGTTTCATCGAATCCTCCTCGCAACAGCTATCGTAGTCACGGGAAATGCCGCGGGCGAATCCATCGGGCGGCGGCGATCCGGCAATCTCCCCGCCCCGGCGTGGTTAATCGCATCCGCGGGCAAGTCGATATGGATAGAGTGAAGCCGGTCGCCGCCACGTGGATATCGGACCCACAACCAGCCGCTTCTGGCGACATCGATGCCTCGTGCGCACACATCCGGGTTTCCCACGTCATCGGCGCACTCTCCTACGCCCTGGACCTGTCCGAAGGCAAACGCTCCGGCCACGCCGCACGCACATGCCTGCTCGGCATGCGAATGGCCGCCGAACTGCATTTGGATCCCGACGAGCAGTCCGCCCTGTATTACGCTCTGATGCTCAAGGACATCGGCAGTTCCGGCACCGGCCTGCGCCTGGGCCGAAGCCGCCGCGGGGCCCAGATCGCCCGCGCACTTCCCGTGCCCGCCCGTACCGTACAGACGCTGGACGCCATCGACGCCCGCTTTGACGGCTCCGGCCCGCTGGACAACCGCGCCGGCGATCGCATCCCGCTGCTGGCGCGCATCGTCGCCCTGTGCGAAACGATTGAGCCGGCCCTCGCCCGCGACGGCGATGATGCCGCCTTGAATCTCGCCCGTAATCGCGGCGGCACCTGGCTCGATCCGCAACTGGTCGATCTGGCCGCGACCGTGCTGAACGGCAGTTTTCAGCCGTATTTCCACGGCCGCGACATTCGCCGCGTTGTCGCCACACTCGAACCCTCCGACATCTGCGTCGCCGCGGACGACGTGCGACTGGATACCATCGCCGAAGCCTTCGCCCATGTCGTGGACGCCCGATCGCCATTCACCGGCCGGCATTCGCGCCGCGTGGCCGATTACGCACTGGACCTGGCTCGCGTGGTTGGCTGCACGCCCGCCGAAATCCGCAACCTGGGCCGGGCCGCCCTTCTGCACGACATCGGCAAACTCGGCCTCAGCCAAAGCATCATGGAAAAGCCCGGCAAACTGACCGCGAGCGAATTCGCCGAGGTCCGCCTCCACACCACCTACACCCGCGCCATTCTCTGGCGCGTCCCCGCCTTCCGTGAATTCGCGGACCTGGCCGCCAGCCACCACGAACGCCTCGACGGCCGCGGCTACCATCGCGGCCTATCCGGCCGGCAACTCGGCAAGCTCGTCAGAATCCTCTGCGTCGCCGATCAATTCGAAGCCCTCACCGCCGCCCGCCCCTACCGCCCGGCCATGAGCCAACCCCAAGCCCTGGCCGTTCTCCGCCAGGATTCCGGCTCCGGCCTATGTCCCGAAATCCTCGCTGGACTTGATCATTACCTCGCGACTACGCCCGCCGTTGCCGCCGCGTGATTGCGGCCGAGAACTTTCCCGCAATGGGAATAATGACAAGGTGACAAGGTGAAGGGGCGACAAGGTGACAGGAACCGCACCCAGACCAATGTCACCTTGTCACCCTGTCAGTTATTCATCAGCCCCGTCACGTCTTCTGCGCCCGCTCCATATGAAACGCACCCGCCTTGTCGGTGGGCTTGAGCAATCGTTCGATTAGCAGTCGCCCCGCCCGTCGGGCGGCCGATCAATGGCCAAATCTGAAAACAATCAGGCCCGTCAGGAGGAATGCCAATACGTTGACAATAAGGCCCCCGAATCCCCACAGCGGCTTGTCGCCGCAGGTAATCGCCACGAGGCCAGAAAATGCGCCAACAAGCACGCAAGCCAGAAAGGAACTGCCCATGACGATATCCACGGACCAGAGCAAATTGCCATGCACGATTGGGCTCAAACTCACGATACTAGTGTAGTGTCTCATAAATACAATATTTTAATGCAATAAATTGCGTGACTTGT
>CAYQTE010000002.1:0-145989 GCA_964420285.1 uncultured Tepidisphaeraceae bacterium | reverse complement strand
GGGGTGCCGGTGATGCTGTTCTGCCAGCGCTGATCCACGATCCGGCCGAAGAGGTTCGTCCAGTCGATCAAGACGGGATGCGTCGATCGGTTGATCTTCTTCGGCGAAGCTTCGGTGCGCCATGCCGTCACGGAATTTATTGGGCACTTTCACCATGAGCGGACTCGTCAGCGGAAGGACAACAAACTGCTGTTCCCGTTACACCCTTCGGTTCAGAAGCCGTGTGATGGCCTACCCGCGACGAGCATGCCTGCACCGAGCTCGTCGAAGGCGTCGAATCCGCTTCGTTGCCGCGAACGGCTTGGCGAACTTCTCAAGTTCTACCATAAGGAGGCCGCGTGAGGATGCCCGGATGAGTTTTTTATAGCGCGGCCGGTTTCCATAGCGAGATCGACCGCAAACTTTAACTTGCCGAATCCCGATCAATTGTAGCCCCATGGAAGCGCCGCCAACGAAGCTAGCGCGTTAGCACAAAGGGCGATCCAAAACGTAACTGACCGCTTGGCTGAAGGAAACCGAACCAACCAAAGACATCCTTGGACGACCAGCCCAACACTTAACGTCGCGGCGATACGAACCACGCCATATAGCAATGTTTTCTCAGGAGCGAGTGTATTGGAAGTGCGTGGCCATGTATGGGCCGCATAAAAAAAACCAGCCAAGGAATCGCCGTAAACAAGTCATATACAAGCAAGTGCGCTCGAAAGCGCCGCTTACACACAAGGCCTGGCCAATTCTCGATGGAGTAATTTATGGAGGTTCCGCATTCCGGGCATAATCCGTTGGGTGAAATACCACGTAGACAATACCCGCAACTAATGCAAGTGTCGGCATATTCTTTCGGCATAGCATGCCCTACCGCCTCGGAGTTCCATTACGAACGCCGAGGTATTCAGTAATTCTTCGTCAAGAGCGGTGCAAAAGCTGCAGAGGGCGCGTATCCCGCAAAGCCGGTTGGCGGTATAGGCGCTCGACAGGTTGTTGGGCTGCGGGAAGCTGGTGGTGTTCCCGGCGTCGTCGTAGGCCGGGGTGGTCCAGGTCGTCGTGCCGGTGATGGCGGTGTATTCGTTGACCGTGTTGGCCGTGCGAACCTGGAGCAGGGTGCCGCCGCCGGGGCCTTCGCGGAAGTCGCTCCAGTTGCCGGTGGCGTCCAAAACCCATTGCTGGGCGAAGGACGCCAAGGGAGTGGCCAGCGTCAGACGGTTGAGCATGTCGTAAGTATAGGTCTCGTTCAGGGCGGTGTTAAGGGTGTTTGTCCGGGTCAGGCGGTTGGAGTCCTGGTCGTAGGTGTACCGGTAGCGGTCGATGTCGGCGGGGGTGCCGGTGATGCTGTTCTGCCAGCGCTGATCCACGATCCGGCCGAAGAGGTCGATGGCGCAAAATATGGCGCACTCCGGGCCTAAAACCCGGCCGGCGCGGCTTGATCTGGCGGGCGAATCCCGATTACAACTGGGGCAATGGGCCGTAAGTCAAAGCTCGTGCCGCCGCCGCCCGCGCTGGATTTCCTTTATGCATTTCACCTGTCCAAAGAGGGGAAGGTGGCCTTCGAGTGGATCGCCGGGCCGTTCCAGCAGATCACCGGGTATCCGGCCGACATGCTGGAGAATCGCGGGTGGGAGGATCTGATTTATCCCAAGGACCAGCCGGTGATAAGAAACCGGCCGGCCGTGCTGCTGGCCGGGCATGGCGATGTGCGGGAATACCGCCTGATTACGGCCGATGGGCATCTCAAGTGGATTCGCGATTACGCCCAGCCGACCAAAACCGAATCCGACGGGCGACTGCTGGTGATCGCCTCGGCGCAGGAGATCACGGCCGCAAAACGATCGCAGAGCGAGATGAACCGCCTGGCGTCGATCGTCGAGTATTCGCAGGATGCGATCATGGACATGACCCTCGACGGGGTGATCGTGAGCTGGAACCGGGCGGCCGAGCGAATGTACGGATATTCCGTCGATGAGGTCAAAGGCCGGACCGCGACGCTGCTGGTGCCGGCCGATCGGATGGACGAGACGGCGCGGATCCTGTCGGCGGTTCGCCAGGGCGGCGACGTGACGCGGCTGGAAACCGTGCGCATCCGCAAGGATAAGACGGCCATTCCTGTGGCTCTGGCCGCCGGGGCCGTGCATGATGCCTCGGGGCAGCTTGTCGGCATCTCGATGATCAGCCGGGATATCTCGCAGCTTAAGAACGCGGAATCGGCGTTGCAGGAATCGGCCACCAAGACCGCGGCCATCCTGGCCACCACCGTCGACAGCGTCATCACCATCGACGAGCGCGGCAATATCGACTCGTTCAATCCCGCCGCCGAGCGGCTCTTTGGCTATGCCGCCAGCGAGGTTCTGGGCCGCAATATCAAAGTCCTCATGCCCGAACCCTATCGCTCCGAGCACGATGAATATCTCCGCAACTATCTCGGCACCGGCATGGCGAAGATCATCGGCATCGGCCGGGAAGTCGTCGGCCTGCGCAAGAACGGCACGATCTTTCCCATGGACCTGGCGGTCAGCGAAGTGCTCATTGGCGACAAGCGGCTGTTTACGGGCATCGTCCGCGATCTCACCGACCGCAAACGACTCGAACGGCAGATCCTGGAAATTTCCGACCGCGAGCAACGGCGCATCGGCCAGGATCTGCACGACGGCCTTGGCCAGCAACTGGCCGGCATCGGGTTCCTCAGCAAATCGCTCGAGCAGCGGCTGACCAAAAAGAAGGTGGCTGAATCCGCCGATGCCCGTCAGATCGCCCAGCTCGTTTCCGAGGCCATCGCGCAGGCTCGCGGCATGGCGCATGGGCTGCATCCGGTCGATCTTTCCGCCACCGGGCTGATGTCGGCGCTCAAGGAAATGGCCTCGACGGTGGAGCGGACGTTCCGCATCGCCTGCACGTTCAAGTGCGAACAGCCCGTCCTGCTTTCGGATAACTCCGTCGGAACCCATTTCTATCGCATCACCCAGGAGGCCGTGAACAACGCCATCAAGCACGGCAAGGCCCAGCATATTTGGATTGTCCTGACGCGGGTGCGGGATACAATCACGGTGTCGGTCCGGGACGACGGCATCGGCTTCCCCGAGGTCGTGACGGACAAGAAGGGAATGGGACTGCAAACCATGCGCTATCGTGCCGCGTTGATCGGCGCGTCGCTGTCGATTCTGAGACTCCCGACCGGCGGCACGCGCGTCGATTGTGCGCTGCGTGACGCCTAGCAGAATGTCATCAAGGCTGACCCAATGGCCAAGAAGCCAACCAAAACCCGCGGCAAACGCCGGAGAATCTTTCTCGTCGATGACCACCCCGTCCTGCGCCAGGGCATGGGCCGGCTTATCGACGACCAGAGCGACATGATCATGTGCGGCGAGGCCGAATCGCCGCCGGATGCCATCCGCCTGCTGGCCACCGCCAAGGCCGACGTGGTCATCGTCGATCTGACGCTCAAGGGCGGCGACGGCCTGGAACTGTGCAAGCAAATCCGCGAACGCTGGAAGGAACTGCCCATCCTGGTCGTTTCCATGCACGATGAATCGCTGTATGCGGAGCGCGCCCTCAAGGCCGGCGCCCGCGGCTATGTCATGAAGCAGGAACCCCAGGAAACCGTCATGGACGCCATCCGCACCGTGGCCGGCGGACAGGTCTATCTCAGCGCCGCCATGTCGGCCAAACTGCTGGAGAGCTTTTCCGGCCTGCGTTCATCGGCCGATCTTCCCCCACTGGCCCGCCTCACCGACCGCGAGCTGGAGATATTCCGTTACATCGGCGAAGGCCACAGCGTGCGCGCCATCGCCGAGAAGCTGTTCCTCAGCACCAAAACCGTCGAGGCGCATAAAGAGCACATCAAGCAAAAGCTGAATCTCAAGAGCAGCAACGAACTGCTGCAATACGCGATAGAAGCAAGGCTGTCGGACCGGAATTAGTGGTCTTCCCTTGCGGGGCAGCCGATGATAGACCGGGGGCCGCTGAAATGCTCGTCGTTACAAGACCGGCGGAGGAAATGCGGGCATCATGAACTCACCAAGCCGAGTTCCGTCCCACTCCGCCGTCGGTGGTCTATTCCTGTTTGTATCTCTTGCGACGTGCCTTCTGATGATTGTCAATTGCCGCTGGGGGATGAGTTGCGACATTGAATTCGGCACGGGCGGCGCGGTGTATGGGGTGCATCTCTACAAAGCCGAGATCTATGTGGGTTCGATTTCTGATCCGTGGCACGGTTTTCGGGGTTGGACCGGCCATTTGTATGCCAATGCAGACGCATCGTCCGGCTCGGACGGAAGCTCGATTGACGACACGGAGGGCCTGAACGCGTTGGGCTTCGCCCTGCTTTATCAGAATCTTACGCATCACATGAACGGCTCCTATACACCGGGCGTCCACGCAATTGGCATTCCACAATGGTTTGTCGCCATCGCGGCGATCTTGGTCGCGAGGTTCAAGCGAACACGCGCACCCCGTGTGGGGTTCTGCCCCAAATGCGGCTACGACCTCCGCGCCAGCAAGGAGCGCTGCCCCGAATGCGGGACGCTGATTCCGCTCGACAAGACTCGCGACAGGCCGCCGGAGAAGAATTTGAAACCGCCGCAGACCGACCCGCCGGTCGCTTGACGTGGCGCAGGGGGTCGTCATGTCGTACCACTTCCGGCCGTTTGCCAGGCTCGGATTAGAGAAAGCCGAACGCATCAGTCTTATCCGTGGCATCTATGAAATCCGTGGTCAACACGCCTTTGTTCCGCGCCTCCGCGTGAGATTTCCCCTGACTGTATTCCCGCACGACGTTTATGACCGAAACGCGCATGAATCATACCGGCAATTTTTCATCTCGCGGAATTTTTCCCTTGCAAACCATCCACAGTTTGGTTAAAGTTAGTAATTAGAGAAACGCACTGTGGAAAGTGGACAACGGGCAACCGAGACCGATTCACATGCACGGCAGAAAATGTCCCATCCCCTTCGAATGGGACATCGCGTCGGACAGACGAAAAAGCCCTTTGCAGGCCGGAAATGCGTATTTTCGCCTCGCCGATGGCCAATCGGACCCTTCTACCCCTGCTCCCCTTCTCCCCCTGCTCCCGCTCTCCCCTGCCCCCTTCTCCCCTTCAATCCCCACGCCTGTGAAACATCGACCCCCCTCTCGGAGATCACACATGAGCCACTTCTTCACCTTCTTCACCAATGAAAACGGCATCGTCACCGATCCCAGCCTGGCCGATGAAATCGCCAAGGCCATGTCCCCGCCGTTCAATTTCAGCAGCGCCTTCATCTATTCGCACGGCTGGTGGACCGATGCCAACAGCGCGGCCAACGATTACAACCGCTTCTCCATCGGGTTCGCCAGCCAGCTCCTGGCCGACCGGGCGGCGGCGAATGACCAACTGGCAGCCATCCCGGCCGCTGCGCTTTCCACCGGCATCCACTGGCCCTCCACCATCAGCGAAAACGGCGGTTTCCTCTCCGATCTCCTGGAACCCGCAACCTTCTTCACCATGGAAACCCGCGCCGATGATGTCGGCCAGACCGGGGTCAACGGCCTGCTCCTGGCCATCCTCGGCCAGTGGCAGTCCCAGGGCCGGGTCGGACAATTGACCATCAACCTCCTGGGCCACAGCTTCGGAACCAAGGTCGTCTGCTCGGCCCTCCAGTCACTGGTCGCCAGCACGGCCGGCAATCCGCGTCTGCTCGCCAGCGTCCGTTTCAACGTCGTCCTCCTGCAAGCGGCCTTCGACAATGACGACTTCGAGCCGGATCAACTGTACTGTGCCGTGCCCGGCGGCATCCCCAACCTCCGCGTTCTGGTCAGCAAATCAAATCTGGACACCGCCCTGGGCACGGCCTATCCGCGGGCGCACCT
This sequence comes from uncultured Tepidisphaeraceae bacterium, assembly GCA_964420285.1. GTDB lineage: Bacteria > Planctomycetota > Phycisphaerae > Tepidisphaerales > Tepidisphaeraceae > CAYQTE01. The sequence continues at coordinate 140,150 of CAYQTE010000002.1, read as the reverse complement.
GCTGGAGTTCTTCAAGAAGACCAATCGCATCGCTATGGGTTTTGCCGGCCCAACCGCGAACACCGAATTCCTTTTCGGCGGCGCGGATCAGTTGGCTACCACGCCGGGCATCAATTTCTCCAGCGCGGCGGCATTCGCCCATCGCCTGGTCGTCGCCGATCTCACGCCGCTGCACGCCGCCAACCCCAGCCACGCCGATTCCTTCAGCGGCCATCATTCCGATATTTATTACCCGGAGATTTACAGCCTCATCGGCCGGTTCATTTATTGAGCAATTGGCCAGCGGCGGCCTTGCCGGCGATGTGGCCCGTGGACCACGCCCATTGAAAATTGAAGCCTCCGATCCGGCCGTCGCAGTCCAGCATCTCGCCGATGAGGTACAGCCCCGGCACTTTCCGCGATTCCATGGTGCGGAAATTGATCTCCTCCAGCGGCACGCCACCGGCCGTGACCTCTGCGTAATTCCAGCCGCGATGCCGAACAACCGGCAGAGGCAGCGCGGTGAGCAGCCGCACCAGTTCCCGCCGGTTCGCCCGCGAAAGCTGTGCACAGGCGACGGCCGGATCGATCCCGCCGTGGACGATGACCGCCCGGGCGACCCGTTCCGGCAATCGTGTGGCCAGGATGCTGGCGATCGACGTTCGCCCGCGCGACGCGGCCTGATCGACCAGCCACCGCTCGATGGCCTCGAAATCATCCCCCGGCAGCAGATTGCATTCCATCCGCGCGGCCTTGCCCGATTCGTGCGCCATCACCCAATACCGGCTGGCATCCATCACCACCGGCCCGCTGATCCCAAAATGCGTCCAGAGCAAACTCCCCCGCCGCCGATCGACGAGTTGCCCATCGACGAACGTCGCGAGCTGCACAGCCTGCGCAATACCGGAGAGTCCCGCGTGAAACATCCCCGCATCAAGCACCAGCGGCGCCAACCCCGCGAACGTCGGCGTGACTCTGTGCCCGAGACGCCTGACGATATCCCACCCCGACCCATCACTCCCCGACCGCGGCAACGACCGCCCGCCGGTGGCCATGATGACGCGAGATGCGTGCAAGACTCCAGCCCGGGGCGCCACGCGATCACTCGCCTGGTCTTCATCCCCTCTCCCTGTACCCAGGGGAAGGGTTAGGGTGGGGGTCGCCTTGTCTGACCGCGTCGAACTCGAAGAACCCCCACCCCGGCCCTCCCCCTGGTTACAGGGAGAGGGGGAAAGAGCATCACCGGCGTCGTGCTCAATCACAAAACAATGATCGCTCTCGCTCGGCGGCGAAATCGCCTTAACCCGACATCCACATTGAATCGTCACGCCCAATTCCCCGCATCGGCCAACCAGCGCATCGAGCACCACTCGCGCCGAATCCGCCACGGGAAACAGTTTCCCCGTCTCCTCGCGTTTGAGTTGTACGCCCATCGACTCAAACCACTTCACTGCGGCCGGCGCCGGAAACGCCGCCAGCACATTCCGCACCACCGGCCGGGCCCCATTGAAATCCTCCGGCCGGACAACATCATGCGTGACATTGCACCGTCCCCCGCCGGAGACCAGTATCTTCGCCCCCAGCGAAGCGGCCCCATCCAGAATCACGACCCGCCGCTGACCGCGACAAGCCTCGGCCGCAAAAATAGCCGCCGCCAGCCCCGCCGCTCCGCCGCCGATGATGGCTATGTCTGTTTCCGGGGTCATCGGGTATGCAGTGTAGTGCGTTTGCGGCCGAACGCGATTGGTGGGGCTGCCGGCCGGAATATGTTGGCGAGTTCGAATCGACCACTTCCACGTTTTCATAATTCCTCGCATGGCAAGGGTTTCTTGGGGGATTGTGACGGGATCTGAACTTGCGGTAGAATTCGACCAGAAACAGCGCTTGTTTGCGTGGGGGTGGGAATCCCGGCCGGAGTTAACGGCACACAGCCCGGTGCTAGCTCCGGGAATTCCGCTCACTTCGAGCCTGCTTTGATGGCGGAGGCAATGTAATGGCCAATCTCGATTCTGTCTTCTGGCACGAGGACTTCGGCTTCCTCATCGATCCTAGCCACCAGCCTGTTGCCTCGATCCCTGAGTTAGAGGCATTCCGCGATGGCAACATCGCCGACATGTTGGAATCGTCGGGGCGCCTGCCGGACCTGAACGGGGCACCAGTTGCCTCGTGGCTGCTTCCGAGGCTGGTTGACGCCACGCGTGGCAGCATCAATCTGGACGACGGAGAGCGCCTGCACAACGATGGGGGAGGCATCTATTTGAAGTGGGTTGCGTTCACGAAGACGCTGAAGGCCCGCGCATTCTTCAGCTTGCGCTGTTATCCGAATCGGATCATCTTGGACGGCAGGTGCATGCGGAATACGGAACCCGCCGAGCTCGTGTCAGCATTTCTCACTCCGCTGCTGGAACAGCCCGAAGCGATTCGAAAATGGCGAGCATTTGTCACTGACACCGACCCGCCGAAATCTCCCGGTAAGCTTGGCCGCACCTATGTGTTTGGATGGGATGGCACCAAGTTCCTTGGAACCCGCGAATATGAGTAACGCAACGCGCAATCCAGGAAATCCTCGATTTCTGACCAGAAAATGCGGAGAAGTTCAATTGGCGTCTTGTCGCTGATTGGACGAGGCTAGAATGCGACCGTCGCCAGCATACGAAATCTCTCGACTTGTTCGACGACGTTTCCGAGATGTCACAGGTATAATCGCCGAAGCATGATCGGCGCCGAACTCGCGAGGTTGTCATGAAATTGAAGGTCATCATCACGCCGGGTGAAGATTCCGGCTTTGTGGCGCAGGTTCCAGCGCTGAGAGGTTGCTGGACTCAAGGGCCGACCCGCGATGAGGCGCTGGCGAATGCTCGCGAGGCCATCGAGGCATGGTTGGAAACCGAGCAGGACAAGGACGACAAGGACGATGCTCACGCCGACGTGGACTTGGTCACCGTGTGATTCGCGCCAATCCGTCACCGTCAGGCCTTTCGCCTTGCGCCGTTCCTGGGCGCTTTGATGCCCTTGCGGATGCCCGCCACGAGCAGCAAATCCAACGTGACGGTCGAGTCATCCGGCAAGCCGATCATGATGAGCCGGCCGGAGGGCGATTGGCCGAGACATTCCGGATGCAGGACATCGTAAGCCCGTCCGTCGGCCGTAAGGACGCGAAATGGGCGGAAGGGTTTTTCCTGCCGCAGTCGCTGGATTTCCTGGATGGTCATGTTGAAGAGGCCTTTCTTGCTCGGAGGGAGGTTGGGAGCTGGGATTTGCGCCACTGGCGCCCAAGGCGGGCTGCCCGGCGATAAGCGGCGTCGTCTTGGAACGTGCCGTGGATCTGGTCGATCCAGCCGTTGACGCCCTGCGAGGCGGACGAAGCACTGACTGATTTCGCCAGATGGGTCAGTCGCCGTTCGACGGCAGTGAGACGTTTTTCAATTTCGGTCGTGGTCATCTGCCGGCTCCTTTGCCGACATTATACCGCCATTTTGCGAGACGCGAACAAGAGTGATCGCTTTTGCGACGAGATGGGCGTACCCGCGTCTTCCTCCTCCCCTGGTACTCCGGGGGAGGATTGAGGTGGGGGTTCTTTGCGCAACGCTGTTACGATGCCACAGGCGCCGACACCGCGGAGGCCCCCACCCTTGCCCTCCCCCGGAGTACCAGGGGAGGGAATAAAGCGTCGAGAGCAGCAGGACTGGGAGCTACCCAGGATTTCTGGGCACGCGCGACGAGATGAAGGTCATGGCGAAGCACTACATACCAACGGGTGCTCTCGCCCATCGCAGTTTCGCCGAACGCGAGCGCGGGTTGAGCTTGATCTGCTCGTCATCGGCGATGATCGGATCGGGACTGATCTCAGCGAACATGCCGCTGCGCAGGCCGGCGCGGAAGGCTGATTTTACCCGGCGGTCTTCGCCGCTGTGGAAACTGATGATGGCGACGATGCCGCCGGGCGTGAGGCAGTCGGGGACGACGGCCAGGAGGCGGTCGAGATTGGCCAGTTCGCGGTTGACCAGGATGCGCAGGGCCTGGAAGGTGCGTGCGGCCGGGTGGAGTTTGGCGCCGGCGGCGCGCTGGAGCGTGAAGTCGCGGGCACGGCAGACGATGGCGGTGAGTTGCTCGGTGGTGGTGATGGGGCGGAGTTTGCGCTGGCGGATGATGAGTTCGGCGATCTTCGGGGCATCAGTCTCATCGCCGAGTTCCAGCAGTGAATCGGCCAATTCACGCTCCGGAAGCTGGTTGATGATGGCGGCGGCGGTCCGGCCGCGGGTGGGGTCCATCCGCATGTCCAGCGGACCCGGTTGACGATACGAAAATCCGCGGGCCGGATCGTCGATCTGCGGACTGGCCACGCCCAGATCGGCCAGGACCGCATTGGCGCGGTCGATGCCGGCCTCGGCCAAAATGGTGGGCAAAGCGGCGAAGTTGTTGTGAACCAACTGGAACTCGCCGCCGATGGGCGCGAGTTTCTCCCGCGCGATGGCGATATTGGCGGGATCGAAGTCGATGCCGATGAGCCGGCCGCCGGGTTGGATGCGCTCAAGGAGAGCGGCCGAATGACCCCCGAGTCCGAGCGTGCAATCGACGATGACATGGCCGGGGCGCGGGTCGAGGGTGTCGAGCACATCGGCCAGCAGGACGGGAACATGGCGTGTGTCACGCAGCGACATGAGGGACCGCGTTGAAAATTCGCGCCTTCACGTGAACCGCTTTATAAGCCCGGTAATGCGATCTCGCACCCGGCGGGCCAAGGAGTATTCGCGCCAGGTGCCGTGGCAGTGGTGGATGCCGTAGGCGACGCCGCCATCGACGATCGCCCGGTATTGGCGGGGATTGTGCGGCGTGCGCGGATTGAACAGCGGACGAGCGGGGGTGTGGATGTCGATGTGCGCGGCGACGGCCTGATGGTAGATGCGCGTGATGAACAGTGGGCCGGTGGCGCTGAGAATTTCGACGCCCGGGTCCAGCGGCGGATGGGCGGTCAGATCGTCGATGGCCATTTTGAAGAACGGATGGCCGGGCACGGCCGCGAAAATGGAATTGCACAGCCGATCGTTGCCGGGGCCGAATTCGCCGTCGCTTTCCCACGCCAGGACGATGTCGTGATCGGTCATGTCGAACGGCTTGAGCATTTCGTAGTCGAGGTCCATGTACAGGCCGCCGAGCTTGTACATGATCAGGTAGCGGATCACATCGACGCGCATGATGTTCTTGGGCAGCTTCTGATAGATGGGCAAGAACGCGGGATATTCCTTTTGCACGAAGGCGAGGTTGTCAGCATCGGTCCAGAGACGGTAGGTCCAGTCGGGATGCAGCGACCGCAGCTTCTGCTGATAAGCCTGCCATTGGGGCGGAATGTCGGCGGTCTTGGCGGTTTGATGGATGAGCTTGGGAATCATGCCTGGCTCGCTTCGATGCTAATCCAATGCCCCCGGCGACGCATACGTGGTCAGATGATCCGGGTATCCAACCTTCGACTGATATCCAAGCCGGGCGAACGTCTCCGGCAGCACATCCGCGGTTTGCCGGCCATCGCGGATGTGATAGCTGGCGATCGCGTAGCGCGGCTTGAAAGCGGCAGGCAATTCGCCGGCGCCGGCCATCACTTCCAGTTCGGCGCCTTCGATGTCCATCTTGACGATGTCCAGCCGGGTCAGGCCGCATCGCTTGACCACGCTGGCCAGCGATTCGGTGGGGATTTCGATGGTGTTCGCCGCCGCGCCGCCGGCGGCAGCGTCCAGGGCGACAGCGCTCTGCTCGGAATTGCCGGCGGTGAAGCGAACGGTTCCCGGTTCCTTCCACAGCCCGGCCGGGATGATCTCGATATTCCGCGGATTGCCGTTCAGCGCGAACAGCTTGCGGGCGACCTCGATATTGGCCGGGTCGGGTTCGAGCATGATGACCCGGCCGGTTTCACCCACGCGCTTGGAGGCGTAGAGCGAGTATTCGCCGAAGCAGCCGCCGACGTCCAGGACGGTCATCCCCGGCTCCGGCCGCCAGCGGCCGCCGTAGAGATATCCCTCGAGATCGCGAAAGGGCAGAAAGGGATAGAACGGGATGACCATTTCCAGGTCGCCGTCGCGCACCAGCCAGTGGTGGCCGTCATAGCCGAGGCGGAAGATCTTCAAATGGAGCAGGTTATGCCGCGTGCAGCGGACAAACTCCCAGCAGCGTGTGCGTGCTTGAGCGAGCATGAGGCAAACCTGCATCCGGCAATCCGGGCGCGCCGGCTATCGCGCCAGCCAGCCGCCATCGACGGCGATGGTGTAGCCCGTCAGATATTCCGATGCCGCCGACGCCAGGAACACGACCACGCCCTGCAGATCGGCCGGCGTTCCCCATCGACCGGCGGGGATGCGGCCCAGGATTTCGGCGCTGCGCTTGTCATCGGCGCGAAGCGGCGCGGTGTTGTCGGTGGCCATGTAACCGGGGGCGATGGCGTTGACGTTGATCTTGTGCGGCGCCAGTTCGTTGGCGAACAGCCGCGTCAGGCCCATGACGGCGCTCTTGCTGGCGGTGTAGGACGGCACGCGGATTCCGCCCTGGAAAGAGAGCATCGACGCGGTGTTGATGATCCGGCCGCCCTTGCCCTGCTTGATCATCTGCTTGGCCACCGCCTGCGAGAGGAAAAAGAGCGTGCGCTGGTTGATGTTGATGACGTCGTCCCAGTCCTTCTCGGAGAAATCGACCAGGTCGGCGCGGCGGATGATGCCGGCGTTGTTGCAGAGAATGTCGATATGGCCCAGCGTCTTGACGGTGGTGTCGATGATGCGGGGGATGTCGGCGGTCTTGGAGAGATCGGCGGTGATGGCCACGCCGTTGCGGCCGCGTTTCTTGATCTCGGCCACCGTTTCCGCCTGATCGAGCACATCGACGACCGCGACGTCGGCGCCGGCCTCGGCCAGACCCAGCGCCAGACCCTGGCCCAGTCCGCGCGCCCCGCCGGTGACTATCGCGACTTTTCCGTCCAGTTTGAAGAGATCGAGAATTCCCATGAAGAACTCCTAAAAGAACCGTGCAACAAAGCGTGTCGGCCATAGCAGGCGGGTGAACTCAGCCATCCGCGTGCAATCCGGCCGGTACTATACCGCGATGGACGGGGGTATCCAAACGGGCACGTTGACGGGTCGTGCCCTGATCGAGGACACGACCAGAGCCGTGGAGAAGGAGAACGCGAGGACAGGCGATCTGCGGGAGGGACTGCCCCGCTCGTCAGAGCGAACCCGAGTGGCTAATATCCCTCCCCATGACCCTCGCGTGGGACACATTCGAGCGCTACAAGCAAAAGGGCCTGGACGCCCGCCGTGTCGGGCAATGGGACTCGGCGCGGATTTATCTCCTCGAGGCCGCTCGCGCCATGATGATCCTCTCCAAGGAGGCCCAGAGCGACGAACTCCGCCAGGGCCGCCGCGACATGGCCGCCAAACTCCTCGAGCTGGCCCGCGATTGCGATGCCGCCAAAAAGGAAAACCGCCGCGCCACGCCGGCCGGCAATTCGCGATCGGCGCCCTCGGCCAGCAGCGAATCGGATTCCTCACCATCGGCCGACAAATGGATCGTCAAGGAAAAGCCCGCCATCCGGTTCAAAGACGTTGCCGGCCTCGACGATGTGAAGGAAGACGTCCGCCTCAAGATGGTCTATCCGCTGGAGCACCCCGAACTGGCCGCAAAATTCGGCGTTAATCCCGGCGGCGGCGTGCTTCTCTATGGGCCGCCCGGCACGGGTAAAACGCTTCTGGCCCGCGCCACCGCCGGTGAGATCGACGCCGCCTTTTTCGTCGTTTCCGCCGCCGATCTGCTCAGCAAATGGGTCGGCGAGGCCGAGCAGAACATTAAGAAACTCTTCGATGCCGCCGCGGCCGAGCCGCGCTCCATCATCTTCATCGACGAGATCGAAGCCCTGGTTCCCGCCCGCCGCGATGAAGGCTCCAGCGTCATGCAGCGCGTCGTCCCGCAAATCCTTCAGGGCATGGAAGGCTTCGACAAGAAAGCCGGCCGGGCCGTCCTCTTCATGGGCGCCACCAACTGCCCCTGGCAGCTCGATCCGGCCGTCCTTCGCCCCGGCCGATTCGATGAGAAAATCTACATCCCGCTGCCCGATTTGGCCGCCCGCAGCAAGATGCTCGACATCTATCTCGCCCACCGCCCGCTGGCGGATGATGTGAATCTGGCCGATCTGGCCCATCGCCTTGAGGGCTACAGTGGTGCCGACATCAAATACATCTGCGACCGCGCGGCCACGATCCCGTTCTTGCAGATCGTCGCCACGGGCAAGGAGGAATCCATCACCGTTCAGATCATCGAGGATGTGATCCACGACACCAGCCCGAGCGTCACGCACGACCAGCTTAAGCGGTTTGACGAATGGCGCTCCGCGGCGGAAAAATAAGCCTCGCCCCGCGCGCAAACGGAATTAAAGAACATGCTTTCTTTGCGTTTCGTGCTACAATTACGGCATAGGTGACGTATGGTCCTGACAATTGACCTGCCCGACGACGTGGAGCAACGGATCCGTGCACAGAATCCCGGCCTTGAGTCGCAGGCGAGGGAGATCATTCTGGTCGACCTTTATCGTCGTGGCCAGCTTACTCACCATGCGCTTTCCCAAGCATTGCGGCTTGACCGTTTCGAAACTGAGGAGGTTCTCCACAAGCACAAAGTCACGGAAGACCTTGGCACGCTCGAGGAGCACCTTGCGGAAGTCCGTGCCGTGCAGGAACTCCGAACGTCTGGCTGCTGATGCTGGTGGTTTCTGATTCATCTCCCTTTGTCGGCCTCCTGAAGATCGGGCATGTGGACGCGCTGCCGAAACTGTATGGGTCTGTCATCATTCCTGCGGAAGTGGCGGCCGAACTGGCGAGCGAGAAGCGACCCATCGAAGTTCGCAGCTTTATCCAGTCCGCTCCCGCGTGGCTGACTGTACGCACGCCATCAGAACTGGAAGCCATTGCCGACATCGACAAGGGAGAACTCGCCGCCATAAGCCTCGCTCGGGAACTCAGGGCGGACATTTTGCTGATTGACGAAACCCGCGGCCGCGAGGCGGCCATTGCCCGCAACATCCGCACGCTGCGGACAACCGCCATGCTGCTGGATGCTGCAAATGCCGGTGTCATCCCTGATCTCAAGGCTGCCTTCGATAAGTTGCAGGCAACGAATTTTCGCGTAAAGCCCCAAACACTCGAGGGGCTTTTGAAGCAACACGAGGAATTCAAAGCCCGGCAGCGCGCGGCGTTGCCCGGTGGATAGTCAAGAACTACTCGGGAAGAATCCGCGACCGGCCGCCCCGCCATTGTTCGCGCAGCGCGAGCAAATGATGAGCGAGGCGCTAAATGAACAAAATCCACCTATGAAAATCCCATATCCGCCCCGCGCGGCAATCCAATCCCGCCCGGTTCACGGTATGATGCACCCGGTGAATTATGCGCGCTCTCATGACCGGACAAGTCGGCGTTGACAAGGGGCCTTACCTGGAGTTGGTCCGCGCCGAGGCCCAGCGCCACGGCATCGACCTCCAACTCTATCACGTCGGCGAAATGATGTACCGCGAGGCGCCTGATGTGCCGCCGGGGCGGATTCTCAATCTGCCCATCACACGCCTGGCCGCCCTGCGGCGTTCCGCCTTCAAGGAGATCATCCGCGAGGCCGAACGCCATGAACACGTGCTGGTCAACACGCACGCGACGTTTCGCTGGAGCCACGGCCTGTTCAGCGCGTTCGATTTCGACCAGATCAAGGCCTTCAACGCCGATGTCTATCTCACGCTGATGGACAACGTCGAATGCGTCCACGAGCGACTGGCCCGCGATCACGAGGTCGATCACTCCCTCAAAGACATTCTCGTCTGGCGCGAGGAGGAACTGCTGGCCACGGAAATCCTCGCCAATATCGCGCGCGGATACGGCCACTTCTACATGATCGGCCGCGGCCGCCACGCCACCACCGCCGCCACCGTCTTCAGCCTGCTGTTCGAATCCAATCGCAAGCGGGCGTATCTCTCCTTCCCGATGACGCACGTGATGGACCTCCCGGACACGCTGGCCCGCATCGACTCGTTCAAGGAGACCATCCGCCGCAATTTCGTCTGCTTCGACCCCGCCGACGTGGATGAAATGACCCTCCACACCCAGGCTCTGGCCGCCATGGCGCAGGGACTTTCGACCATCACCGTCGCCGGCGCGGATAAGCCGGTGGTCCTCAAGACCGCCGATATCGCCCAAGTCTCCAGCGATATCATGGGCCAGGTCTACGCCCGCGATTTCAAGATGATCGACCAGAGCGACATGATCGTCAGCCTTGTCCCCGAACTGCCCGGCGGCAAGCCCGCCCTTTCCAGCGGCGTCGAACGCGAGCTTCACCACGCCTACGAAGCCGGCAAGGAAGTCTACGTCGTCTGGGAATGCCGCTCGATGCCCTCGCCCTTTGTCACCAAGACCGCCACCCGCGTCTTCACCAGCGTCGATCAGGCCGTCGAATTCTTCCGCACCAAGGGATACATCAGCCAGCCATGACCGAAACCATCTCCCCCAAACTGCAAACGCACCGCCCGATCCGCTCGGTCGTCGTCTTTTGCGCCGCCAGCCACACCACCGCCACCCAATTCACCGAGGCCGCCGCCGAACTGGGCCGGGCCATCGGCCACGCCGGCTGGAGCCTTGTTTACGGCGGCAACTACACCGGCCTGATGGGAGTGCTGGCCGACGCCGCGCGCGACGCCGGCGCCCGCGTCGTCGGAATCACTCCACAATTCTTCATCGACAAGGGCCTGGGCGACGATCGCTGCGACGAGCTCATTGTCTCGGCCAATATGCGCGACCGAAAAACCCTCCTCGAACAACACGGCGATGCCTTCGTCGCCATCCCCGGCGGCATCGGCACGCTCGACGAACTCTTCGACACGCTGGTCAGCCGCAGCCTTGGCTTCCACGAAAAGCCGATCGTCCTGCTCAACATCGACAACTTCTACGACCCGCTCCTGAAGATGATCGACTACGCCGCCGAACACCAGTTCATCAAGCCCGCCGTCCGCAAATTCCTCCACGTCGCCCCCACCGTCGATCAGGCCATCCAATTCCTCACCGACAACGACTACCGCGACGAGATGTAGGAAATCGCCGCATGCGGGCTCGTTCGATCTGCACGCCAGCAGCCCAAGGCTTGATTTTCGCCAGCGCCTTGCCCAGCGCCGCTTCGGCGACTTCCGTGGCAACACCCAATGCCGGATGCCCACGACTTGAGATTTGCTTTGCGCTTGATTCTGGTCTAAATTTCAGACCAGAGGTGTTTATGCGATCCGTTGGCAGCTATGAACTCAAGACCCACCTGTCGGAGATTCTCGACGCCGTTGGGCGCGGTCAGGCCGTCACTGTCACTCGACATGGCAAGCCGATCGCGCGGATTTTGCCTCCGGACAGGGAACGGCGGGAGGATGTCGCCCAGGCCGTGCGGGGGCTTGTCGCCTTTCCCCGCACGCCACTTCCCAAAGGCGTTACGATCCGGAATCTCATTGAAGAGGGACGGCGTTGAGTGTTATCGTCGACATGTCTCTCGTGCTGGCCTGGTTGTTTGAAGAAGACCACACCGCCGACGCCCTCAGAATTCTTCCGCAGGTCGAAAAAGACGGGCTGCTTGTTCCGCCGCTTTGGTGGACCGAGCTTGAGAACGGCATTCTTATAGGCGAGCGGCGGGGGCGCAAAACCCCGGCGGAGTTGGCCGCGTTCCTGAAACTGGTGCGGGCGCTTCCAATTCAAACCGACGATGCGCCCAGACACCGAATCAGCGACGCCATCATCGCCCTTGGACGAGCGCACCGGCTTACCGCATACAATGCCACCTATGTCGAGCTTGCGGTGCGCCAATTCGCCCCGATTGCCACGTTCGATGCCGCGATTCGAGCCTGCGCGCCCGCCCTGGGCATCGAAGTTTTTCCGAAAACCAGATAATGTCGATTATAATACCAATTGACTATGCGCTGGGCCGATCGAAGCCTCACCGTGGGACTCTGCGTCTCACTTCTCCTGCACGGCGCCGTGTTCGACACGGCCCTGGTGCAATACGCGCACGAGCTCTCCCATCTGTACCTGTCGGCGCCGATCCCGCGCCAACGCGCCGTGGCCGATGTCTCCGTCTTCAATTCCCCCAACGCCTTTGGCGAGGAACAGGGCCGCGGCCAGTCCGCCCAATCCGAAATCGGCGACCAGCCGCTGCTGGCGCCCGATGGCGAGCAGGTCCAGGCTCTGCTCAGCCGTGATCCCCAGGGCGTTCCCGGCCAGCCCGGATCGCCCTCGCCATCGCAAAGTGCCGCCGCCAACGCCAGCCCGCCCCAAACCCCGCCGCTAATCGTCGCCGCTGAATCGCTATTGACTCCGTCGCCGGCCGACGCCGTTTCAGCGCCCAAGCCGCCGTCGACTCCGCCTCCCGTGCATGCGGCCGATGCGCCGGCGCCACTGCACGCGCCATCCCCCAATTCGGCGCTGACCACGACGCTCGCTCCGGCCGATATTCCCGACGCTGGACAAACCAATTCCACCGCCGTGGCCATCGCCATACCTCACAATCCAGCGCCGGCCACACCACCGCCAGCCACGCCCCCAAATCAGCCGTCGCCAGCCACGCCGCCATCGCCGCCTGCGCAACCAACACCCGCCGCGCCATCTCCAACTCATCCACCCGAACCGGCCCCGGCCAATGCCAATCCGCCGTCACCGGCCTCACCGCCTCCCGCGCCGCCCGGCGGCGGGGGCGGCGGCGGTAGCCCCGTCGCACCCGGCGAGTCCGACTCCGATCCCTTCAATAAATCCGTCAGCGTCATCGTCCGTCCCGGCGGCATCGAAGCCCGCACCGGCCGTAAACTCCGCAAAACCGTACGCCCCGATCTCACCGCCTATGCCCAGACCCTTCTGCTGGGCTCCGGCGGCGGACGCGTGCAACTGGCCGTCCGCATCGATCCCTCCGGCAGTGTCGCCGACGTCAAGATCCTCTCCTCCAGCGGCTTTGGCGACGTCGATCTCCCCTGCGTTCAGGCCATGTACCAGTGGAATATCGAACCGAGCAAGGACAAGACCGGCAAGGCCGTCTCCGACGTGATCATCATCACCATCAACTTCCAATAAGCCGCGCATGAAAATCGCCGAGATTTTTCATTCGATCCAGGGCGAGGGCAAACTTTCCGGCGTCCCCAGCGTCTTCGTGCGCACCAGCGGCTGCAACCTGCGCTGCGTCTGGTGCGATACTCCCTACACAAGCTGGCAGCCCGAAGGCGCCGACACGTCCATCGAACAGATCGTCCAGCAGGTCCGGTCCTTTAGCACGCACCACGTCGTTCTCACCGGCGGCGAGCCGTTCATCATGGCTGACATCGTTCCCCTGGCTTCCGCCCTCCGCGGCCTGGGCCGGCATCTCACCATCGAAACCGCCGCCACGATTTTCGCCCCGGCCGTCATGGACCTGGCCAGCCTCTCGCCCAAGCTGAGCAACTCGACCCCGCACGCCCGCGACGCCGGCCGGCACGCCGCCGCCCACGACCGCCAGCGCCTGCGCATCGACATCATCCAGAAGTTCATCGACACGGCCCCCGATGTCCAACTCAAGTTCGTCGTCGCCGGCGAAGGCGACCTGGCCGAGATCGGAACCATCGTCGCCCAACTCACGAACATCGAGCCGGCGGACGTTCTGCTGATGCCCGAAGGCACGGACGTACAAACCCTCCAGTCGCGGGGCCCCTGGATCGCCGATTCCTGCAAGCGTCTGGGCTACCGCTACTGCCCAAGACTTCACGTCGAGCTATGGGGAAACCGGCGCGGAACGTGAGGTTTTCTCATCATGTTCGGGCCGCTTGTGTGCGGTTTCTGTTGCGATAGGATAGCCGCATGGCGACGCGCAAATACAGGCGTGAGGAGCTTGAGGCCTCTGTGGCCCGGCCGAATTTTGTGGTGCGATGGATGGACCGCAGCGACAAATCGCGGGCGGGCAATCCATGCCGGACACGCCTGGAGGTGATCCAGTTCTTCCGCTGCTATCCGGGCATCCTTTATCTGCTCGTGCCGGCAATGTTCGTAATCTCGGCGACCTACGGTTTCTTCCATCATTGGGATTGGCGGCTGACCATCTCGGTTTCCCTGGGGGCTTGCGTCCTCGGCCTCCTTGGAGCGATCGAAAACCAGATGAAGAAATTCGCCAGCGGCAACGTCGTTCCCGCGTTCGTCCTGGACGACTCGCATGTCGCGGCATTTGTCAATCTGTCCACGGGCGGCGGGACACCGAAGAACGCAGTCCAGGTGATCGTGGCGCCCATCGGCCGGTTGGCCGGTGGGCCGTACAAGGCCGGCGACCGCTTGCCGGTGACTTGCCTGTACCAGGGGCCGCCGGCACAGGGAGCATGGGTGGGCGTGTCGCCGGTCCCGGTGGCCGCGGGCACGACGTGTCCCGTCGTCTTGGCCCGTGTCGAGGCGAGCATCTCGGAACTGGATTGGTCGGAGGCTCAGACCGCGATATCGGCGCTGGATCAGCAAACGGTCGGCCTGCACAGGCTGTGGTAAAGGGCAGATTGCCAGCGGTCAATTGGCCGGGGACGTTGCCGCGGAGGGCGAAGTGGCCGGGCGCGACCGGCCCGCAACTGCTGCACGTTGCTCGTTCATGTTCTGGATCATTTGACGGGCAGCGATCATATCGGGTGTGTTCATTTGCGCGCTTTCGGCCTCGCGATCATGCTGACGCTGCAGAGCCGCATCGGTATCGGCCTTTCGCTCCTGCCCATGACAAAGTGGAATGACAATGCCCAACACCACGGCCACCGCAAGGAACAAGAGCGCGCCTCTTTTCCAGAACCGGTAGCTGTCGACGTAAAGCCCGTAGCGATCCCGCTTCATTTTCCAGGCGTCCACCAGGGCCATTTCCCCACAGGTGAGCACGCCGGCCAACATGCACAGGCTCAAGCCAAAGTCCTCAAGAAACAACCGGCTCGGATGGAATAGAGCAACGACCAACATGACAACGCACAGGTTCGCCAACCCGATCGCTTTTCCCGTTTCTGGCCACCACATACCGCCGCCCGCTTTCTCTCTCTTTTCCGTGCCCTTGGCGTTTCCAATCTGCAGGATCGCCGGGCGGTCACCTTTCCCGCTTCGCGTCCATTGGCTCAAATCCGGCCGTAGTCCACCGTCCAAAGAAAGCCGCCCCATTTCACCTGGTCTGGACCATCGACGACCGCGCCGACAAGGGCCGTGGCCTCGTCGGCTCGCGTTTGTCCGGCGGGCGCCTGTTCCAGCAATGTGCGCGCATCAGCCAACGTCCGGCGAGCGTCAGCCAGTTCACCACGTTCGACCTGCGCATAGGCGATGAGGCCGTATGCGAGGCAAACTGCGCCAGTCAGGGGACCTCTCTTCAGTGCATCCGCCGACGCGCGGGCGGCGTTCAGGTCGCCCTTGGAAGCTTGAACGTAGGAGACCAACGAACTCGTATAGGGCACCGCGAGCATGGCTTTCATTTGCGACACGTCGTTTCTGACGCCGTCCAAGTCCCCGGCTTTGGCCGCTGCGATGGCAATGAATCCATAGGCAGCATCCGCATCCAGAACGTCGTTCGCCTGCGACAGTTTCGCCGCGATTTCCTTTGCGCCCTGGATATCCTTTTTGTCCGCCAATGCCCGGGCCATCCGGCGATAAGCGGAACCCTGGCCAAGATCGTCGAGCTTGTCGGCGATCTTTTTGGCCTCGTCCGTTTCTCCCAGCGCCGCCTGGGCCTCGGCAACGGCGCCCCAATCACCCTGGGGATCAGCGTTACCTGACTTCGGAAGTAGCGCAACAAGCGCCGCAAGATCCGGCTTGTTGGGCTGATATCGCAGTATTTGCTCAAGCATCCTGCATTGTGCAGATGAAGAGCTTACCCGATGGACAATTGCGTCCGCGCCCTTCAAGTCGCCTCGTTCAGCCCTCGCGCCGGCCATGGAGGCAAGCAAGTCCTGATCGGCGGGCGAGAGAACCAGAGTTTTGTACATTGCGCCCGATGCCTGTGGGCCGTGATTGATCTCTTCCATAATGATGATTCGGGCGGCGATGTGCTTGGACCAAGTTGACAGTTGAACGACTTTGTAAATCTGCAACGCATCCGGCTCATCACCCAAGTCAAGCTGAAGGACGGCAAGACGCGACAGCATTTGCTGGCCCACCGTCGCCCGTGTCCGGTCATCTTCTGCTTTCTCGTTTTTCGTCGCCGTGTCCATGAACCATCCCAGATCGTCGGCCGAGAGTTTGGGAAGCGACTGTGTTGTCGCAGGCTTGCCGACGGGCGAGGGCGCCTGTCCGCAGGCAATCGAAGTTGTCCATAACAAAGCAATCGCCACAAGCCAGATCGGATGTCTGGCACGGAAGAGACGTCGCCTCGCATCATTGCTGAAATCTTTGACGTCCACCGCGCTGAATTGTCCGCTCATTTGTTTATGCTCCAAGGTTGAGTGCTTTTCAGTACACAAACGATTTGTTCAGCGTTTGTGCTGATTGCAATAGGCGCGCGCTAATTTATGCGGCCCCGAAAATGCGTGTGGCGATGGCGCAACTTACAGCGCGGCCGTGGTGCGGGCGAAGACCTCGTCGGGGGTGCCTTCGGCGGAGATGGGGATGAGTTTGCCGAGGTTGCGGTAGAAGTCGATCAGCGGCGAGGTGGCGCGGTCGTAGGTTTCCAGGCGCACCTTCACCGATTCGGGGCGATCGTCTTCGCGCTGGATCAGTTTGCCGCCGCATTGGTCGCAGACGCCGGCGACTTTGGGGGGTCGGCCGGTGACGTGGAAGACGGCCTTGCATTTTTCGCAGACGCGGCGGCCGCTGATGCGGGCGACGATTTCGGCGGTGGGCAGTTCGTAATTGAGCACGCCGTCGAGTTCGAGGCCCTCGCTTTTCATGAGTTCCTGCAGGGCGTTGGCCTGCATGATGGTGCGGGGGAAGCCGTCGAGCACGAAGCCGCCGCGGCAGCGAAGGCAGCTTGATCGCTCGCGGACGATTTCCCAGACGGTGGTGTCGGGGACGAGTTCGCCCTTGCGCATGTGCCCCACGGCGGCGGCCATGGCGGGAGTCAGGGAGGCATTGGTCGACTTGGCGGCGGCGCGGAAGACATCGCCGGTGGCCAGTTGGCAGACGCCCAGGCGTTCGACGAGCAACTCGGCCTGCGTGCCCTTGCCGACGCCGGGAGCGCCCAGCAGAACCAGACGCCAGATGCGGGCGCGCTGGGGGGGAAGGTTCGAGCAGGTGGCCGAAGGACCACAAAACCAGGCCGCACGATCGTTTTTCACTGTGTTGGTCATAAGGTGTCCAATGCCGGGCCGTCACCGTTGCCGATTGACGATACGCATCATTCAGGTGCTTGTCGCCGTATCGGTGTGGCCGTGCCAACTGTTCAGGACGCGCATGTAGTTGGCCCGCTCGAATGCGGCGGGGTCGGGGCAGCGGGCGAGGCTCAGGCTGCCCTGCATCTGGCGGATGGATTTGTACTCGTGTTTCTCCATCCACTGGGTCAATTCCTCGAGCAGATTCTTGATATGGCCCGGGCCGTGTTTCAGCAGCGCCGAGACCAGTTGAACGGCGTGGGCGCCGGCCATGGTGGCCTTGATGACATCGCTGGCGGTGTGGACGCCGCCGCTGGCGGCCAGGGACGCAGCGCACCGGCCGGAGAGAATCGCCAGCCAGCGGAGCCGCAGCAAAAGTTCGGAGGAATCGGAGAGTTGCAGCCGGGGCACGACGCTCAATTCCTCGATGTCGATATCGGGCTGGTAGAATCGATTGAACAGAACCAGGCCGTCAACGGCGATGGTGCGCAATTCCATCGCCATATAGGGGACGGAGGTGAAGAAAGGCGAGAGCTTGACGGCCAGGGGGAGCTGAACGACTTCGCGCACGGTGCGGGCGACCTCGCGGACGCGATGGTGGATCGCATCGGGGGTTTCGCGCAACTGCGTGGCGACGTGATAGACGTTGAGTTCCAGGGCGTCGGCGCCGGCCTGCTCGATCAGCTCGGCGTAATGCAGCCAGCCGGAGATGCTCAGGCCGTTCAGCGACGCGATGACCGGGATCTTGACCGCTTCCTTGAGGCGGCGGATCTGTTCGAGATAGGCGTCGGGGCTGAGCGAGAATTCCTTGGTGCCGGGGAAGAAGCTGGTGGCCTCGGAGAAGGAATCGGCGTAGGTCTCGAAATTCTCGACGGTGCTTTCGCGTTCGGCCTTGATCTGCTCCTCGAAGAGTGAGCGCATGACGATGGCGGCAACGCCGGCGTCTTCGAGACGGCAAGCCATGTCCAGATCATCGGCCAGGGGCGAGGCCCCGGCGATGAGCGGATTGGCCAGTTCAAGGCCCAGATACGTGGTAGTGAGATTCATGGATGCACCTTTGCGCTAGGAGACGCTGGCACGGCGGCGGGCGTCGCGGACACGGGGGATTCGGCCAGTTGATGATACAGGGCATAGCGGTCGGCGACCTGCCGCTTGGCGCTTTCCAGAAGCGTCTTGTAGCGGTCGGGATCTTTCTGCTCGACCATGCGGAAGCGGGTTTCATTGGCCATGAACTGGGCCAGTTGATTGTTGGGAGCGCCGAAATCCAACTGGAGCGGCGCCTGACCAGCGGCGTGGCGGCGCGGATCGTAGCGATACAGCGGCCAGTAACCGCTGGCGACGGCCATCTTCTGCTGTTCGGGACCGAGCACCAGATCGTAACCGTGGGCGATGCAGTCGCTGTAGGCGATGATCAGGGCCGGGCCGGGGTAAGACAGCGCCTCCTGAAACGCCTTGACGGTATGGACATCCTTGGCGCCCCATGACACCTGGGCGACGTAGACGTTGCCGTAGGACATGGCCAGCAGGCCGAGATCCTTCTTGGGAGCGGATTTCCCGGCGGCGGCGAATTTGGCGGCGGCGCCGATGGGAGTGGATTTGGACTGCTGCCCGCCGGTGTTGGAATAGACTTCGGTATCGACGACCAGCACCTTGACGTCCTGGCCGCTGGCCAGCACGTGATCGAGGCCGCCGTACCCGATGTCATAGGCCCAGCCGTCGCCGCCGAGAACCCAGACGCTCTTGTAGACGAGATAATCGGCCAGTTGGGCCAGGCGTTTGATGTCGGCGTGGCCGTTGAGCGCGGCGAGTTTCCGTCGCAATTCGGCGACGTTTTGTCGCTGATTGGCGATGCCCTGCTCGGTGGACTGGTCGGCGGTGAGGATCTTCTGGACCAGGGCCGGATCGAGCGGCGGCTGAATGCGCTGCAGAAGCATGCGGGCCTGGGCGGTTTCCTGATCGACGGCCAGGCGCAGGCCCAGGCCGTATTCGGCGTTGTCCTCGAAGAGCGAGTTGCTCCATGCGGGGCCGCGGCCGTCCTTGTTGGCACAATATGGGGTGGTGGGAAGATTACCGCCGTAGATGGAAGAGCAACCGGTGGCGTTGGCGACCAGGAGGCGATCGCCGACGAGCTGGGTGAGGAGCTTGACGTAGGCCGTCTCGCCGCAGCCGGCGCAGGCGCCGGAGAATTCAAAGAGCGGCTCGAAGAACTGGGAGCCTTTGACGTCGACACGGACCTTGGATCGGTCGATCTCGGGGATATCCAGGAAGAACTTGAAGTTGGCGGCTTCTTTCTCGCGGAGGGGCTGCTGGGCGGCGAGGTTGATGGCCTTGCGCTTGGGCATGGCCTTGTCCTTGGCGGGACAGACGGCCACGCAGACTCCGCAGCCGGTGCAATCTTCCGGCGCGACTTGCAGCGTGTATTTCATGCCCTTGAAATCGGGGGCGTTGTAATCGGTGGATACGAACTGGGGCGGCGCCCCGTTCAGGTTTTCCGCCGGGTAGATCTTGGGCCGGATCGCGGCGTGCGGGCAGACGAACGCGCACTTGTTGCATTGGATGCACAGTTCCGGTTCCCAGACGGGGATCTCGGTGGCGATGTTGCGCTTTTCCCAGCGTGCGGTTCCGATGGGCCAGGTTCCGTCGATGGGCATGGCGCTGACCGGCAGCAGATCGCCGCGGTTGGCCAGCATGATCGCCGTCACGTTCTTGACAAAATCCGGCGCCTCGATCGGCACCGCCGGAGGCATGGGCTTGCCATTGACGCGGTCGGCCGGAATCTTGAGTTCGTGCAGATGGGCCAGCGTGCCATCGACGGCGGCGAAATTCTTGCGGACGACTTCCTCGCCCTTTTTGGCGTAGGTTTTCTTGATGGATTTCTTGATATTTTCGATGGCCTGCTCGCGGGGCAGGACGCCGCTGATGGCGAAGAAGCAGGTCTGCATGACGGTGTTGATGCGGCGGCCCATGCCGGCCTCGCGGGCGGCGTGGTAGGCGTCGATGACATAGACCTTGAGTTTCTTGGCGATGATCTGCTGCTGCACTTCGCGCGGCAGTTGATCCCAGACCTCGTCGGTCTTGAAGGGGGCGTTGAGCAGCAGCACGGCGCCGGGGCGGGCCAGGTCGAGAATGTCGAACTTCTCCAGGAAATTGAACGAGTGGCAGCCGACGAAATTGGCCTGGTGGATGAGATAAGCCGAACGGATCGGCCTTGGCCCGAAACGCAGGTGGCTGATGGTGATGGCGCCGGATTTCTTTGAGTCGTAGACGAAATAGCCCTGGGTGTTGAAATCGGTTTCGTCGCCGATGATCTTGATGGAGTTCTTGTTGGCCCCGACCGTGCCGTCGGCGCCCAGGCCGAAGAACACCGCCCGGAACACGTCGTCGGGCTCGATCTCGAAGTCGTCGGGAGTGGTGAGCGAAAGTTTGGTGACGTCGTCCACGATTCCGGTTGTGAAATGACGGCGGGGATTGGGTTTGCTCAGTTCGTCAAAGACGGACTTGACCATGGCGGGAGTGAATTCGTGGGAGCCCAGGCCGTAGCGGCCGCCGATGACGACGGGCGGCTTGGCGAACTTCGATAGTCCGGCCGCCTGACCTTCATACAATGCGGCGACCACGTCAAGATAGAGCGGATCGCCGATGCTGCCCGGTTCCTTGCTCCGGTCCAATACCGCGATGGCGCGGACGCTGGTCGGCAGGGCCGCCAGCATGCGCTCGGGGGAGAACGGCCGGTACAGGCGTACCTTCAGGACGCCGACCTTCTGGCCGTCGGCGACGAGGCGGTCGACCGCCTCGTGGGTGGTTTCTGCGCCGGAGCCCATGATGACGATGACGCGTTCGGCCTGGGGATGGCCGGCGTAGTCGAAGAGGTGATACTGCCGTCCGGTGAGGGCGGCGAACTTGTTCATGGTCTTTTCGACGGCATCGGGACAGGCGAGATAGAAGGGATTGGAGGCCTCGCGCGACTGGAAGAACGTGTCGGGGTTCTGGGCGCTGCCGCGGAGCATGGGATGATCGGGGGTCAGGGCCCGCTGCTTGGCGGCGGCAACGGCGGCCGGGTCGATCATGCTGCGCAGGTCGTCATCGCTGAGCAGCTCGAATTTCTGGATTTCGTGGCTGGTTCGGAAACCGTCGAAGAAATGAAGGAAGGGGACGCGGGATTCGAGGGTGGCGGCGTGGCCGATGCAGGCCATGTCGTGCGCCTCCTGAACACCGCCGGAACAGAGCAAGGCAAACCCGGTCTGGCGGCAGGCCATGACGTCGGAATGGTCGCCAAAGATGGACAGGGCGTGGGTGGCCAGGGCGCGGGCGGAGACATGCATACAGAACGCCGTCAGTTCGCCGGCGATCTTGTACATGTTGGGGATCATCAGCAGCAGGCCCTGGCTGGCGGTGAAGGTGGTGGCCATGGCGCCGGCCTGGAGGGCGCCGTGAATGGCGCCGGCGGCGCCGGCTTCGGATTGCATCTCCATCACGCGGGGGACCATTCCCCAGATGTTCTTGCGTCCGGCCGCGGACCATTCGTCGGCGAACTCGCCCATCGCCGAGGAGGGCGTGATGGGATAAATCGCGATGACTTCGGACAAACGATGTGCCACTGAGGCGGCGGCTTCGTTTCCTTCCAATGCGACCATCTCACGTGTAGGTGACGACATAACAGAAAATCCTTTCGCCAAATCGCTCGCGGCTGACGACGGGTCAATCCCTGCGATAACTCCGCCATACTGTCGGAGAATCGTTGCCTTTGAACCATCGGGCCAAGAAATGATTTCGGCGTAGGTGCATTCACCTACGATGAAAGGCGGATTTTCACCGGCTGTGGCGTGCGACGGCGACTCTTAGAATCCTCCACCGATGAACGGTGTGTTTGAAATGGATGCGTCCCGTTCCGAGTCTGCCGCCGTTGAGCAGGCCCATCGCCGCCGTTGGCGCATCACCGGCCGCGTGCAGGGTGTCGGCTTCCGCCCCCTGGTTTACCGCCTCGCGCACAAAATGCGCATCCGCGGCGCGGTTTGGAACGATGCCGACGGCGTGGTCGCCGAAGGCCAGGGGACGCCCGGGCAGCTCGACGAATTCGTCTGCGCCTTGCGCACCGAAGCGCCCGCCGCCGCCGTCATACGCCAGATCGTTGAACAGGAAATCCCGCTGGATGGCGATGGCGAGTCGTTCGAGATTCGCCGCACGCCCGCCGCGGCATCCCCCACCGCCGAAGTGGCCGCCGATCTGGCGATCTGTCCGGACTGCCTGGCGGAGATTCGCGATCCGGCCAACGCACGGCGTCATGGATATGCGCTGACCAACTGCACGCACTGCGGGCCGCGATTCAGCGTGATTCGGGCCATCCCTTACGACCGCATCAACACGACGATGGCGGAGTTTGCGATGTGCCCGTCGTGTTCGCAGGAGTACGACGATCCGGCCGACCGCCGTTTCCATGCCCAGCCGACCGCCTGCCAGAATTGCGGGCCGAAGATGCGGCTGCTGGACGGCAACGGAAACCAAGTCGACGAAGATCCGATAACCGGGGCCGTGGCGCGACTGTTGCAAGGGGAAATCGTCGCGGTGAAGGGTATCGGCGGTTTTCATTTGGCGGTGAGGTCCGATAATCAGGCTGCCGTCGCACGCCTTCGCGAACTGAAACACCGGCCGGCCAAGCCGTTTGCACTCATGTGCGCTTCGCTCAAGGCGGCGCGAAAGCTCGTCCGCCTGAGCCCCGGCGGCATCGCCCTGCTCGCATCGGCGACCGCTCCAATCGTGCTGGCGCCAATCAACCATGATACTGACGCGGTCGATTCCCGCATCGCGCCCGCCGTGTCGCCCGGCCAGCATCGGCTGGGCATCATGCTGGCCTATACGCCGCTGCACCATCTCCTATTCGATCAACTGGCTCCGGCGGGCTTGGACACTCTGGTGATGACCAGCGGCAACGACGTGGATGAACCGCTGGCGTTTGAGGATGCCGATGCAATAAGCCGGCTGGGCGGTTTGTGCGATGCGATATTGCTGCACAACCGGCCGATCCAGCGGGCGGTGGATGATTCGGTCGTGATCGACGCACCGGCGGCGATAGTTCTGCGTCGGGCCCGCGGCTATGTCCCGGAACCGATCGCGCTGCCGCCGGAATGCGATGCCACGCCGGGCCTGGCCCTGGGCGCGGAGATGAAATGCACCGTGGCGATCTACCGCGATCGGCAGGCTGTGCTGAGCCAGCACCTGGGGAATCTGATGCGGCCGCGCACGTTCGAGGCATTCAAGCGGGCCATCGCCGATTTTCGCGGGCTGTTTGACGTGACGCCGCAGTGGATCGCGCACGATTTGCATCCGGCCTATCTGAGCACCGAATATGCGCGGCAACTGGCCGGTCAGCGCGAGGTTCCCCTGATCGCGGTGCAACATCATCACGCCCACGCGGCGGCGGTTCTGGCGGAAAACGGCGTCGCCGGGCCGGCTCTGGCCGTGGTTTGCGACGGCACAGGCTATGGCACGGACGGCACGATCTGGGGCGGCGAATTGCTGGTGGCGTCGCTGGTCGATTTCTGCCGCGTCGGACGGCTGCGACCGCTGCGTCTTCCCGGCGGCGATGCCTGTGCCAAACAGCCCTGGCGCTGCGGCCTGGCCCTGCTGCACATGGCATTCGGCCCGGATTTCGCACAGTTGCCGGTCTGCCGCCGTTTGACCGAGCCGCAGCAATTGGAATTCGTGCGGCAAATGTTGCTCAGCGGAGTGTCCTGCGTGTCCAGCAGTTCGGCCGGGCGGGTGTTTGACGGCATGGCGGCCTTGCTGGGCTTGTGCCGCGAGAATCGCTTTGATGCCGAAGCGCCGATGGCCGTTGAGGCGGCCGCCGCTGGATCGGAATATTCGCCGCTCTTACCGCAAAAGGGTTACCGGCTGAATGATGTTGACGGGCTGATCGAGATCGATCTGACGCCGCTGGTGCGGGAGATCGCCGGCCGTGCCGAAGGAACAACACCGGCGGGCGAATTGGCCATGCTGTTCCATCAAACACTGGCCGAGGCTTGGAGCGACGCCGTCGCCCGCGCCATGCAAGCCACGAATCTGCACACGGTCGCCCTGAGCGGCGGTGTGTTCTGCAACGCATTGTTCGCCGATCTGCTTGGCCGGCGATTGGAAAATCTCGGCGCGACCGTGCTGCGGCACCGCGTCGTTCCGGCCAACGACGGCGGGATTTCATTTGGCCAGGCGGCGGTGGCATCGGCCCGGGTAAGACAGGGGATCGACCAGAGAGTGAGGCCGGCATGTGCTTAGCGGTTCCAGCTCGACTCGTGACGTGTAGCGGCACAACGGCGACGGCCGATCTGCACGGCAACCAGGTGCAGATCAGCACCATGCTCGTGCCCGAATCCAAGGTCGGCGACTGGGTGCTCCTGCACGCGGGATTCGCCATCCAGACATTGGATGAACAGGAAGCCCAGGCCACCTGGGCCGTCGTTAAGGATCTGCGCATTGCCGGAGGTCAGCCATGAATTTCGCGGCCGTCCTGGACGTGCAAGACCAGACCCGGGATTCGCTGCGCCGGCTGCGGGCCGCCGCGGAGCAGCTCACCGAATCGGTCAGATTCATGGAGATCTGCGGCACGCACACGATGAGCATTTTTCGTTGCGGGCTGCACAGCCTGCTGCCGCCGGCGGTGACGCTTTTGAGCGGTCCGGGCTGTCCCGTGTGTGTCACGTCACAGGGCGATATCGATCAACTCATCGAACTGGCGCGGATGCCGGGCATGACGCTGTGCACCTACGGCGACATGCTGCGAGTCATCGGATCAAACGGAAGCCTGGAACAATGCCGTGCCGAGGGCGCGGATATCCGGATCGTCTATTCGTCGCTGGACGCGGTCCGCCTGGCCGAAGCCGAGCGGAATCGCCAGGTCGTGTTCGCGGCGGTGGGATTTGAAACAACCGCCCCCGCATCCGCCGCGGCCGTTCTGGAAGCCCAGCGACTCCAGTTGAAGAATTTTTCGATCCTCACCAGCCACAAACTCATCATGCCGGCGATGCGGGCGCTGCTGGAGAGCGGCGATGTTCGCGTGGACGGGTTTCTCTGCCCCGGCCATGTGTCGGTCATCACCGGCGCGGCGGCATTCGAGCCAATCGTCAGCCAATATCATCTGCCCTGTATCATCGCCGGCTTCGAAGGTCCGCAGATCGCCGCCGCGCTGGCGCGGCTGACGGAACTGGTGGCCGGCGGCACGCCCGCTCTGGAAAATCTTTATTCGCAGGCGGTGACGGAACACGGCAACCAGGCCGCCCAACTGCTGATTGACAGAGTCTTCGCACACGCCGACTGGCAATGGCGGGGCCTGGGCAAATTGAAGGACAGCGGCCTGGCGCTTCGGCCGGAATTTGCGCAATACGACGCCCGGCTGCGATTTTCGCCCTCGGCGCCGACGAGCCGTGAACCTTCGGGCTGCCGGTGCGGCGATGTGATCACCGGCCGGGCCACGCCCGCCGATTGCAAGCTCTTCGGCAAGACCTGCACGCCGGTGCATGCGCTGGGGCCGTGCATGGTCAGTTCCGAAGGCACATGCCAGGCATGGTTCAAATATCACCGCGTGCGAACGCCCAGAAAGGTCCGGGCCGTGTCATGACAACCACAGCGGATCCAGCCGTCACATCGCCGCGATCCCGTGCCGCCGAGCGCATCACTCTGGCCCACGGCGGCGGGGGCCAGCTCACCGATGAGCTGTTCGTGTCCTGCATTCTTCCGCGTCTGGGCAATCGCGTGCTCAACGAACTTCTGGATTCGGCGATTCTGCCCGGCACCGAACGCACCGCGCTGACCATCGACAGCTATATCGTCAAGCCGATCAAATTCCCCGGCGGCGACATTGGACGGCTTTCGATCTGCGGCACCGTGAACGATCTGGCCGTCTGCGGGGCAAAACCCCTGGGGATCGCGCTGAGCCTGATCCTGACCGAGGGCCTGGAGCGCGGCGTGCTCGATGAGATCCTCGATTCGATTTCTGCCACGGCAAGAGAAGCCGGGGTGCGCGTCGTCACCGGCGATACCAAGGTCGTCGGCCACGGACAGGGCGACGGAATCTACATCACCACGGCGGGCGTGGGCGCGATCGGCGCCAGCGAAGTTCATCCCAGTTCCGTTCGTCCGGGCGACGTGCTGATCGTCAGCGGAACAATCGCCGACCACGGCATGGCGGTGATGCTGGCGCGCGAAATGCCGCAGATCCAGAGCGTCGTCCGCAGCGACGTGGCGCCGCTGAACAAGATGATCTACCGCCTGCTGGAGCAGGTCGCGGGCGTGGTGTTTCTGCGCGATCCCACGCGCGGCGGACTGGCCGGCGTGGCCGCCGACCTGGCCGCGCGGACCGGGCTGCACGTCACGCTCTATGAACAAGACATTCCCGTCCGCCCCGAAACCCTCCACGCCGCCGACATGCTCGGCATCGATCCGCTGGACGTGGCCAACGAAGGCAAGGTTGTCGTCGTGGTGCGGCCGGAAGCGGTGGACAACGCGATTAACGCGCTGCGGGCGGAAAAATACGGGCGGGACGCGCAAGTGATCGGCGTGGTCGGCGCGGAACCCGATGGCGTGTGCGAGTTGCGGACGACCATGGGGGGAAATCGAATCCTTCAGAAACCGTACGGAGAACAATTGCCTCGGATATGTTGAGGAAACCTTCAGAGAGCGAGTCATTATGAATGCACCCCCAAAACAAATGGCGATGCCGTCGGCCGACAAACGCTGGCGCATCGTCGATGCCACCATGCGGCGGCACGGCTACGTGGGCAACTGCCTGATCGAAGCGCTTCACACGGCCCAGGAGTGTTTCGGATACCTTGACGAGCCGGCCCTGCGTTTCGTGGCCGGATCGCTGCACCTGCCGCTGAGCAAGGTGTTCGGCGTGGCCACCTTCTACCACCATTTCATGCTCAAGCCGCAGGGCAAACACACGTGCGTCGTGTGCCTGGGCACCGCCTGTTACATCAAGGGCGCCAACGAATTGCTGGAGAAGCTGGAACAGAAGTACGGCGTCGCCGCGGGCGAAACCACCAGGGACGGCGCGCTTTCGGTCCTGACGGCACGGTGCCTGGGCTCGTGCGGGCTTGCTCCCGCCGCCGTCCTCGACGGCACGGTGCTCGGCAAGGTCGCCAGCGGTGATTTGCTCTCTCGCGTTGAAAAGCAGGTGACCCATGACAGTTGATGAACTGGAACAGATTGCGGAAACGGAAAAAGAGTCGTGCAGGAAATGTCCCAACCATCTGCACGTGTGCGTCGCCGCCGGCTGCATCTCCTCGCAGAGCCAGCAGGTGAAAGAAGCCCTGGAAGCGGAGATCAAGGCCAAGGGCCTGGAAGGCCAATGCCACGTCAAGGGCGTCGGCTGCATGGGCCTCTGCGCCGCCGGACCTCTGGTGTCGCTGCCGGCCAAGAATGTCATGTATCAGGGCGTGAAGCCGCAGGACGCCGCGGACATCATCGACGGCGTGAAGGCCGACAAGCCCGTGAAACGGCTTGACTGCCCGACGGATGTGCCGTTCTTCACGCGGCAGAAGAAGATCGTGCTGGAAAACTGCGGCGCCATCGATCCGGAACGGATCGAGGAATACATCGCCGCCGACGGTTATGCCGCCCTTCACAAGGCGCTGACCGGCATGACGCGGCCCGAGGTGATCGAGCAGGTATCGCGCAGCGGGCTTCGCGGCCGCGGCGGCGCGGGATTCCCCACCGGGCTCAAGTGGAGCATGGTCGCCAAGGCCAATGCCCCCACCAAGTACGTGATCTGCAACGCCGACGAGGGCGATCCGGGCGCGTTCATGGACCGCAGCGTGCTGGAAAGCGATCCGCATCGCGTGCTCGAGGGCATGGCCATCGCCGCCTACGCCATCGGTGCCAGCTACGGTTACATCTACGTCCGCTCCGAGTATCCCCTGGCCGTTCAGCGGCTCAAGGTCGCCATCCGTCAGGCCGACAAAATCGGCCTGCTGGGCAACAACATCTTCGGCACGCCGTTCAGCTTCAAGATCGACATCCGCCTGGGCGCCGGCGCTTTCGTGTGCGGCGAGGAAACCGCCCTGATCGCCAGCATCGCCGGCCAGCGCGGCCAGCCGCGCCCGCGGCCACCCTTCCCGGCGGAATCCGGCCTGTGGGGCGCGCCCACCCTCATCAATAACGTCGAAACCTTCGCCAATATCGCCCCGATCCTCCGCAACGGCGGCAACTGGTACGCCGGCATCGGCACGGAAAAGAGCAAGGGAACCAAGACCTTCGCCCTGGCCGGAAAAGTCAACAACACCGGCCTCATCGAAATCCCCATGGGCATCACGCTCCGGGAGATCATTTTCGACATTGGCGGCGGAATCCCCGACGGCAAGAAGTTCAAGGCCGTGCAGACCGGCGGACCCTCCGGCGGCTGCATCCCCGAGCAGTTCCTGGACATGCCGGTCGATTACGATTCGCTGGCGAAAGTCGGATCGATCATGGGTTCCGGCGGCATGATCATCATGGACGAGACGTCCAGCATGGTCGACGTCGCCCGGTTCTTCATGGAATTCTGCATGAGCGAATCCTGCGGGAAATGCGTCCCCTGCCGCGCCGGAACCGTTCAGATGCACGACCTGCTCAAGAAGATCATCGCCCGCAAAGCCACGCAGCGCGACGTGCAGCTTCTGGAGGAATTGTGCGACATGGTCAAGAGCACCAGCCTCTGCGGCCTGGGCCAGACCGCGCCCAATCCCGTCCTTTCCACCATGCGTTATTTCCGCAAGGAATACGCCGATCTTCTGCAACCCGATGATTCCACGGCTGAGCCCGTCGCAGCCGGCGCAAAGGAGACTGTTCCATGAGTGTTTCAACCGCCGTAGTCACGCTGAAAATCGACGGCAAGGATGTCGGCGGCCGCGCCGACGAAACCATTCTTGACGTCTGTAAGGAAAACAAGATCCATATTCCCACGCTCTGCTTCCTCGAAGGTCTCTCCGGCTGGGGCGCCTGCCGCCTGTGCCTGGTCGAGATCAAGGGGATCAACAAGCTGCTGCCGGCGTGCGTCACCAAGGTCACCGAGGGAATGGAGGTCACGACCAATTCCCCGCGCCTGGCCAAATACCGGCGCACCATCGTCCAGTTGCTCTTTTCCGAGCGCAATCACGTCTGCTCGGTCTGCGTGTCCAACGGGCACTGCGAACTGCAAGACCTGGCCGTGGAGATGGAGATCACCCATATCGACATCCCCTACCGCTATCCGAAACTGCCGTTCGACTCGTCCAACGACCTGTTCCGACTGGATCACAACCGCTGCGTGCTGTGTACCCGGTGCGTGCGCGTCTGCGAGGAAATCGAAGGCGCCCACACCTGGGACATCGCCGGCCGCGGCGTCGAATCGCGCGTCATCATCGACCTCGATCAGCCCTGGGCGGATTCCCAGAGCTGCACCGGCTGCGGCAAATGCGTTCGCCTCTGCCCCACCGGCGCACTGACCCGCAAGGGCACCGGCGTCGCCGAAATGGAAAAGGACGATGATTTCCTGCCCTACCTCACGCAAATGCGAGAAAGACAATCATGACCGACCAACCCAACAAAAAAGTGCGTGTCGCCACGGTGTGGCTCGACGGCTGCTCCGGCTGCCACATGTCGTTCCTGGACATGGACCAGCGCCTCGTCGATCTGGCCCCCGTGATCGACCTGGTCTACAGCCCGCTGGTGGATCACAAGCAGTTCCCCGATTCCGTCGATGTCACCCTCGTCGAGGGCTCCGTCAGCACCGATGAGGATATCGAGAAGATTCACAAGATTCGCCGGCACACCAAGATCCTCATCGCCCTGGGCGACTGCGCCGTGACCGGCAATGTGCCGGCCATGCGGAATCCCTTCGGCACCGAAGCCGCTTTCAATCGCGCCTACTTCGAGAACGCCGCGATCCAGAAACAGAAACCGACCTCCTATCTGCCGGTCCTGCTGGAACGCGTCCGACCGGTCCACGAAGTGGTCAAAGTCGATTTCTTCGTCCCCGGCTGCCCGCCTCCGGCCGATGCCATCCACTATGTTGTCAGCGAATTGCTCGCGGGGCGCACGCCCAACCCCGCGACTGTCACGCGATTTGGTCGTTAGAAAGGTAGTTGCAATGCCACGCGATATTGTCATTGACCCCGTGACCCGCATCGAGGGTCACGCGAAGATCACCTTGAAAATGAACGACGCCGGCGACATCGCCGACGCCATGTTCCACGTCACCCAGTTCCGCGGCTTCGAGAAGTTCTGCGAAGGCCGGCCCCTCACAGAAATGCCCTCGCTCATGGCCCGCACCTGCGGCATCTGTCCGGTCAGCCACCTGACCGCTTCGGCCAAGGCCTGCGACGACCTGCTGGCCGTCAAGATTCCCGAAACCGCCGCCAACCTGCGCCGGCTCATGAACCTGGCCCAGATCGTGCAATCCCACGCCCTGAGCTTCTTCCATCTCTCCAGCCCCGACCTGCTCATGGGCTTCGACGCCGATCCCGCCAAACGCCATATCTTCGGCGTCTTGCAGGAAAACCCCCAGCTCGCCCGCGATGGAATCCGTCTGCGCCAGATCGGCCAGACCATCATCGAAATCCTCGGCGGCAAGAAGATCCATCCCGCCTGGGCCGTCGCCGGCGGCGTCAACAAGGCCCTGGTCGCCGCCGATCGCGACAAGATGCTCGCCATGCTCCCCGAAGCCCTGGACATCGCCCAGCGCACCCTCCAGTGGTACAAGCGCGTCGCCGATCAGTTCAGCGCCGAAGCCCGCACCTTCGCCAATTTCCCCACGCTGTTCATGGGCCTGATCACCGAGACCGGCGGTCTGGAACACTACGACGGCCTGCTCCGCGTGGTCGATTCCAAGGGCGAGATCGTGCTGGACAAGTTCCCGCCGCAGCGCTACCAGGAGATCATCGCCGAGGCCGTCGAGCCCTACAGCTTTATGAAGTTCCCGTACTTCAAGGAAATGGGCTATCCGCAGGGCATCTATCGCGTGGGCCCGCTGGCGAGGCTCAACATCGTCGATTACTGCGGCACGCCGATCGCCGATCAGGAATGGGCCGAGTTCCGCGAGATTCAGCGCGGCGCCGTCCTCAGCTCCTTCCATTACCATCACGCCCGCCTCATCGAGATCCTTTTCGGCATCGAGAAGATGGAGCAGTTGCTCAAGGATCCGACCATCCTCTCCACCAAGGTGCGCGCCCGCGCCCGGCCCAACCGCAACGAGGGCGTCGGCGTCGCCGAGGCCCCGCGCGGAACCCTCATCCACCATTACCGCATCGACGACAATGGGCTGATGGTCTGGGCCAACCTCATCATCGCCACCGGCCATAACAACCTGGCGATGAACCGCGGCATCCTTCAGGCGGCCCAGCATTTCATCTCCGGCGGCAAGGTCTCCGAGGGCGCCCTCAACCGCGTCGAGGCGGTCATCCGCTGCTACGACCCGTGTCTCTCCTGCGCCACACACGCCATCGGGAAAATGCCCATGCGCATCGAGCTGGTCAGTTCAGCCGGCGAGGTGATCCATGCCCTGGACCGAAACTGACCGCCCGGTCCTGGTGCTCGGCTACGGCAACGTGCTGCGCGGCGACGATGGCGCCGGCCCCACCGCCGCCGAAGCCCTGCGCAAGCGGTTGCCCGCGCACACCGCCGAGGTGCTGGTCGCTCACCAATTGCTGCCGGAAATGAGCCAGCGACTCAGCCGATGCCAGTTGGCCATCTTCATCGATGCCGACTGGAATCTCCCGGCCGGACAGGTGCGCCGCAAAGACATCGCCGCCGATTGCGACGGCGGCCGTTCGATCGGGCATCAGCAGTCGCCGCAGCAGCTTTTGTGCATGGCCCTGGCGCTGTACGGCCACGCGCCGCAGGCCGTCCTCTTTCACATCGGCGCCGCGCGTTTCGGGTTTGAGCAGGGCCTGTCCCAGCAGGTGAAGCAGGCCATTCCGCTGCTGGTTCAGCAGGTGGTCGATACCGTCCAGCAGACCGCCGACAACCTGGAGCACCACCATGCATGAGCTGTCGATCGCCCAATCGGTGCTGGACCTGGCCCGCAGCCACCTGCCGCCGGGCGCCACGCTCCTGTCCATCCGCATGGTCGCCGGTCCCATGCGATGCATCGACCCCGACTGCATGCAGACCGCCTGGCTGGGCATCGGCCAGGAGGATGTGACGCTCAACATGACCGTTCTGCCGTGGAAGATGCGCTGCGCCGATTGCGGCCGTGAGTGGGAGGACGCGGAACTGGCCCGGACTTGTGCCTGCGGATCGTCCCGCATTCGCCCCATCGGCGGGGACGAACTGCAATTGCTTTCCATTGAAGTTGATGACGCCGAAAGTGAAAGGAATCCATCATGCAGGTGCAGGTTGTCGAAAACATCCTGAAGCTCAACGACGAGATGGCCGCACTCAACCGCACGCGGCTTGGCAACGCCGGCGTATTCTCGCTGGATCTCATGGGCGCACCCGGCTGCGGCAAAACCGCACTGATCGAGGCCACGCTGCAGCGACTGCGTCCCACGCTTCGCGTCGGCGTCATCGTCGGCGATCTCACCACCCAGCGCGATGCCGACCGCATGGCCAGGTTCACCGACAACGTCGTCCAGATCAACACCGGCAAGGGCTGCCATCTCGAAGCCCATCACGTCATGCAGGGACTCTCTCGCATCGACATCGAACACCTCGATATCCTGTTCATCGAAAACGTCGGCAATCTCATCTGCCCCATCGGCTTCGATCTCGGCCAGGACGCGAAAGTCGGCATGTTCTGCACCACCGGCGGCGACGACAAGGCCGCCAAGCACCCCTATATCGTTCAGGAATCCTCGCTGCTCCTGCTCAACAAGACCGATCTGCTGCCCTATGTGCCGTTCAACATCGAGCTGTTTCGCGACGATATCCACCGGCTCAATCCCGATGTCGAACTGATGGAATTGTCCAGCACCACCGGCGAAGGTCTGGACGCCTGGATCGAATGGATTGAACACCAGTGGATGAAATCCGCCGCCAGGCGAACCTACCCCGCGGCAACCGTGCATTCGTGTTCCACGCGATTGCAGCTATAGATCGAACTCGCGCATCAGAATTCCCAGTGGAATCGCAGGCCGAACACCGACACCGGCCCGCGATCGCGATTGAACGCCGCATAACCCTGCACGGCGTCGGTGTTTTGAACGTGAAAATTCCAACGCCTTCTTCGGCGTGCGTTCCCGGCCGACTACGGCGACTCCAAAGTCCGGTACTCCCCCGGCCGCATTGACGCCGCCGCCGCGGAAATCAGCGGCCAGTGCTTCTCCAGAGTCGGACGATGATTTGTCCAAAGCTCAAGGACGGCCAGATGCCTGCCAGTGAGATTTTGCTGATAGCGCATGTTCTTGTCTCAGATAATTAACAGGTCGAATTTCGCGGCTTCGGCAGCGGCAAGCAGATCGCCATTTTCAAGCTCGCCCCATCCCATTTTCACGGCGGTCGACACGTCGTGGCCCGGGAAGGCGTTGCGGACTTGCACCGGGGTGCAGACATCAAGCAGAACCTTCATGCCCTAGTTCCCGGATGATGCGATCACAGCCGTATTGAAGCACCGCCTTTGCCTGCTCACGCGAAACACCCTCAAATGTCTCCAGGAAATAGCTCAGCGACAGCCCCTCGGCAAGATAATCGAACAGCGCCTGCACCGGCAGCCTCGTGCCGCGGAAGACGGGAGTGCCTCCCAATATCCCGGGGTTGGAAACGACCAAACCCTCGGCCGCCGTCTTGATAGCGCCCACGCCATTCATATCCGTATAATAGTCCTTCGTTTGTTCCGGGCAAACGCCAGCAAGAACCTATTCCAGATCGTGATACTTCAAACTCATCACGTCGCGGTGGGGGATAATCCCGTGCATCTTGCCGTGCCGGTCCACCACCGGCAGGGCGCGATAGCCGTAGCGGCCAAACAGCTCCGACGCCTCCTTCAGCGTGCCCTCCAGGCTCAGCGTCACCGGCGTGATCTGCATCATCGCCTTCATCTGCACATCCTCACCGGCCGTCAGAAGGTCCATCGTGCTGATCACGCCCAGCAGGTGATCGTCGTTGTCAAGTACGTAGAGGTAGGCGACGGCCTCGCGTTCGCGGGCCAGGCGCACGCTTTCTTTCGCCTGCCGTACGGTCGAGTCGCGGCGCACCGTGATGAAGTCGGCCGACACGAAATTGGCGATCTTCTGGTCCTGATCTTCCAGTATTTCCTGAACCTTGGCCGCCTTGTCCGCCTCCAGCAATCCCAGGATCGAGTGGACATACGACCAGGGCAGCACCGCCAGCACGTCGGCCGCCTGACCCGGCGTCATCGCGTCGATCAGCCTTGCCGCCTTTTCACGGGACATCGCCGCGATCACGTCGCGCTGGCTCTTGGGATCCAGTTCCTCCAAAGCGTCCGACGCCCGCGCCGGCTCCAGCGAATTGAACACCGCCATCTGCTGCTCGCCGCTGAGTTGCTCAAGAATGCGGGCCACATCCACCGGCGGCATCTTGACGAGTTGTTCCTTCACCACCTTCAGCCGCAGATCGCCCGCGAAGCTGCCGATCCCCTCGGGCAGCGGCTCGACCAGGTCCCAGGCGACCAGGTCGTTTTCCATCCGGTCGGTGATGCTGGCCGTGAAGTTCGCCAGCCATTTCAGCCCGATCCGCCGCAGCAGGGCCCGGCGGCTCAGATCGACGCCCACCACGTACAGCCGGTTCGATTTCAGCGCCAGCGTCACGTCGTAGACCACCTCCACTTCCCGGCCCTCGACGTCGAGCACCTTCTTATCGACGATGTAATCCTCCAGCAGCACCGCCGCCGACGGCGCATCGCCCAGCGAGGAGATCTTGACCTGCGGGTCAAGGATGACCGCCTTGTCGTCCAGTTCCTGCACACTGGCCCACGGCACGAAAAGCTGCGGCCTGCCGAACGGCTGGCGCACGCAGACGTGCGTCACCTCGGCCACGACGCCCTTGTCCACGATGACCAGGTCGAAAAGGCTGCCGATCTTGTCGCCGCCGATGAGCACGCGCCGATGGATCAGGTCGCTGAGCCGCAGCAATCGCTCGCCGGTGCTGCCATTGGTCGGGGCGGTTGTGGTCATGGAAACTCCGGCGTTATCTCCGGGCCGCGATAATGAAGCTGACGATCAGCAACACCACCAGAAACAGCAGGTAAATCCGCAGGCCGATCAGGCAGAACCTCACCAGCGGCGTCGTCGTGATCTCCGGCACGGCGTATTTCCGGTTGATCTCCCGCACTTGTCTCATGAGGCTCTTGATGATGGAGTTCACCGGCCGGCTCCTTGTCGCAGCTTATCCTGACTGTTCATTTGAGGAAATTCGGATCGAAAATGGTGCTGATGGCGTACAGAGTTGAGGTCACGATGACCGCCACCACGATGGTGATGTTGGCGATGTTCTGCCATCGCGTGTTCACGTACTTTCCCATCGTCTTCTTGTCGTTAAGCAGAATGATCAGGAACACCAGCGCCGCCGGCAGCAGCGACGTCGCTATCACCTGCACGAACAGCGTGATCAGAACCAGCGGCGCCCCCGGAATCATCACCACGGTTCCGGCCAGCAGCAGCGTGAAGAAGAAATACGCGTAAAACCATGGCGCTTCCTTGATCTTGTGGTTCAGCGAGTGCGCCCACCCGAACACCTCGCCGAACGCCCACGAACTGGCCAGCGAGATGCACACCGCCCCCAGCAGCCCGGCGTCGAACAGGCCGATGGCGAATATCGTCCCGATGAACCGGCTCTGCGGCATGATCGACCTGGCCGCCTCCGCCGCGTCGTTCACGTTCTTCCCATACAGCAACTCGCCGCAGACGATGATCAGCACCACCGCCACCACCACCGTCAGGATGGCCCCGATGAACGTGTCAATCTTGCCGAACTTGATGTCCTTTTCCTTCAGACCCTTATCCACCACCGAACTCTGCTGAAAAAACAGCATCCACGGCGCGATTGTCGTGCCGATGTTGGCCATCAGCATGAAAAATAGCCCGTTGGACGGCCCGCCCACCGGCGGCCGCGGCGGCAGGTACGGTACGAACGATCCGTACAAAACCTCCCGGACCGACGGATGCACCATGAACGCGGCCGGGATATAGATCAGATTCACCACGCAAAACACCAGCGTCACTTTTTCCCACGTCCAATAGCGCCCCGACATGATCATCGATCCCATGATGATCCAGACGACCAGGATGGTCACGATCGGCGGGATATGAAAGATGCTCATGGCCGCCGTCATGCCGATGAATTCGGTGATCATCGTCAGCCAGTCGGTCAAGACCAGATCCAGCAGCGAGAACCAGCCCCAAAACCGCCCGAAGGACGCGAAAATCGCCTCGGCATGCCCGCGCTTGGTCACCGCACCCAGGCGAACGGTCATCTCCTGCACGTAATAGGCCACCGGCCCCAGCAGGATCAGGAACCACAGCAGGTGAAACTTGTATTGCGCGCCGGTCATCGTGTAGGTCGTGATCCCACCGGCATCGTTGTCGGCCACCATCACGATGATCCCCGGCCCGGCGATGGCCAGGAACAGCCGCATCGCCTTGGCCGAGCGGCGAAAGGCGAAAAACGATCTGGCCACGAGGTTCATGCCGGCATCCGGCTGTCCCTTGGCTGGCTCCAGAATGGTCTGCTGCATCGCCATGAATTCTCAATATACGCTCTCAGGCCGCCGCGTCGCGTATTTGCCGCATGATGCGCCATTGGATTTCCACCCGCAAGCGATCCTCCACGACCATCGGTTGCGTGGCATGTTTTGCGGTGACTTTCTTCCCCAACCGGAGGGGCCGAAGGCACCTGAATTGGCTCGTTCATCCCATCCTAACACAAATCGCGACTATCATGGGGAACGGAGAACGCATGGATTGTTGGATTTCGCTCTTGCTCATCACCTATGGCGCGTTGGCGGCGGTACCCTTTCGCAACCTCACGGTCGCCAACAACGACGGTGTCACCTATCACGCCGTGCCGGCCGGTCCGGAAATTCGACCGTATGTGGTTGCGCCTGCGCGGGAACCCAAACTCGATGACCAGGCGGCGTGGAAACTGCTTCGCACCCGCGTCAAATACGTCTTTGTCATCTACCAGGAAAACCGCTCGTTCGATTCCTACTTTGGAACCTTTCCCGGCGCCGACGGCCTGTTTTCCCGCCCGGCCACGCAAACCCTGGGGTTCAATCAGGAACTCATCAACACCGACGGCACTCTCACCACCATCCATCCGTTTCGCATCGGACCCGAACAGTTCGCGGCCGATACCGATGACATCGACCATTCCCACCAGCGCATCGTCGAGAAGATGGACGTGATCAACGGCCATCCGGGCATGGACCGTTTCGCCTTCGACGAGGAGCGCAAGTATTCCCCGACCGGAAATCCATCCCTCAAGGCCAAGCAGTATGGGGAACTGGCCATGGCCTACATGGACGGCGACACAGTGCCGTTTCTCTGGCGTTATGCGGATCGCTTCGTCCTGTTCGATCATATTTTCCAGCAGATGACCGGGCCGTCCACGCCGGGCAATCTCTCCATTATCGCCGCACAGAGCGGACAGACGCAGTGGGTTCTGCACCCGGACCAGATCCCCAAACCCGGCCGGACCAAGGGCGCGCCCGTGTTCAACGATGACGATCCGCTCTGGGGATCGATCCTCGATCCGGTGAAGAACCTGATGCCAACGAATCCCCTTGAGCCGACCCCGGCCAGAAAGGTCCAGGACAACCTGAAATTCGCCAGCCTGCCCCTTTCGCTGCAGGGCGCAGCGCTGAAGCAGGCCACTACACGGGATTCCGATCCCGATGATGATCTGGAAGATGTCACTCACGACATCACCGCCATCACCAACACCGGCAAGCCGACGACCGGCTTCGGCTGGTATCAGGAGGGATTCAATCACGAACCCACCGACAAGGATGACGACGACGGCCCGGTCGATGCCATGGGGCGTCACGCCTCGTACATCACGCACCACAACGGCCCGCAGTATTTCGGATACATCGCCAACAATCCCGTCATGCGCCAGGGCCTGCACGGGCTGGATGATTTCTACGCCGATCTCCGCCACGAATCCCTGCCGGCCGCGGGCGGCGTCTTTTACCTCAAGGGCGGATATCACAATCAACTGGGCCTCAAGCCGGCCGATCCCGATCCCCGGGTGCAGAAGAATTTTCTCGGCGATGACGATCACCCCGAATATTCCGATGCCCAGATCAGCGAGGTGATGGTCGCCCAGACCATCAACCGCATCGCTCAAAGCCCCTATTGGAACCAGTGCGCCATCATCCTCACCTGGGACGATTCCGAAGGCGATTACGATCACCTCCCGCCGCCGATCCGCAGCACCGGCCCGGACGGCCTGCCCATGAGCGACGGCCCGCGCGTGCCGCTGCTGGTGATGTCGCCCTATTCCCGCGTCCACTACGTCGCCCACGCCCAGGGCAGCCATGCCTCGGTCGTGAAATTCGTCGATCACCTGTTCGATCTGATTCCCCTAGCCCAGTTGCCCGATGAATTTCTCGCCCGTCAACTCGGCGAAAAGAAATTCGGCCAACTCGAACTCGGCCCGGCCGATGCCATCACACCCAATATGACCGATCTGCTCGATGCCTTCGACCCGGCCCGCCTCGCCGGCCAGGCGCCGCCTCTGCCCCGCCAATACATCACCATCCCCGACGATCTGCTCCATACGCTCCCGCAGATCAGCGGCTACGGCCTCAAGGACATCGGCATCACCCCCATCGACAAGTTGCTCGGCATCAAGAACGAAATCCCCGACGATTTCAATCCCCGCCCCTCGACCACGCCGACGCCCGGCAAGTGAGGCCATCGGCAAATTGGCTCGGTAAACCTGCGTCAGCCAAATCCGCGGCGTGTTGTGCTGCCTGCCTATTGATGTCCGGCCGGCTGCGCAGATCATTTCGATCGCCGCCGGGCTTTTCCCGTGGAGTCTCCATGACCAGCGACTACGTGCATGGCTACGACCAACTTGAAAATCAACGCCTGCGCGATCAGGCCGGCACGCTCGTCGAGTTGTTGCATTCGGACACCGCCTTCCCCAAGGGCAGCCGGGTGCTCGAGGCAGGATGCGGCGTCGGGGCACAGACCCTCACGCTGGCAGCCCATAGCCCTGGCGCAATGATTACGTCGATCGACGTATCGGCCGCGTCGCTGGCCGAGGCACAAAAGACTGCCGCCGCCGCGGGCATCACCAACGTGACCTTCCAGCAGGCGGACATTTTCCATTTGCCATTTGGTCCGGCGTCTTTCGATCACGTTTTTGTCTGCTTCGTTCTGGAACATCTCAGCCAGCCCATCGCGGCATTGGGCGCCCTGAAATCCGTCCTGAAGCCCGGCGGAACGCTGACGGTGATCGAAGGCGATCACGGCTCAGCCTATTTCCATCCGGACAGCTCCTGGGCACAGCGGGCGATTCAATGCCTGGTGGAATTGCAGTCGCGGGCCGGCGGCAATTCGCTGATCGGACGATCGCTCTACCCGTTGCTGACCAGTGCGGGTTTTGGCGAAGTTCAAGTCTCGCCGCGCATGGTGTATGCCGACGCCGGCAAGCCCGAGCTGGTCGACGGATTCACCAGAAAGACCTTTACCGCGATGATCCAGGGCGTTCGGCGGCCGGCGCTGGATGCGGGGATCATCAGCCAAACCGATTTCGACAAGGGCATCGCCGATCTTTACCGCACCGCCGACGCCGACGGCGTCTTCTGTTACACCTTTTTCAAGGCACGGGCGGTGAATTCCCCTGCCCTTCGCGGCGCGGCCCGCAACCCGCCGCCTTGACCAACGAGGATTTCAACATCATGCAGGTTTTCGTCATTGTCGCTCATCCGAACGCCCAGAGCTTCAACCACGCGATTGCACACGCGGCCGTCTCGGCGCTGCAGCGCAACGGACACGAGGCGATCTTCCGCGATTTGTATGCGGAAAAATTCGATCCCATCCTCCCAGCGGGTGAACTTTCGCCTGAAACTATTCTTCCGCCGGAGGTCGAGTTGCACTGCCGGCAGGTCACCCGCGCCGACGGCATCATCATCGTCCATCCAAACTGGTGGGGCCAGCCTCCGGCCATTCTCAAGGGCTGGATCGATCGCGTTCTCCGCCCCGGCCGGGCGTATGAGTTTGTGGCCGGTGACAGCGGCGAAGGCAAGCCCGTCGGCCTGCTGAAAGCCAGAGCCGCCCTGGTCTTCAACACATCGAACACCCCCGCCGATCGCGAGGAGCAGATCTTCGGCGATCCGCTGGAAACCCTATGGAAGAAATGCGTCTTCGCCCTGTGCGGCGTGCCAACAGTGTATCGCGAAAACTTCGGGGTTGTCATCACCAGCACGTTGCAGCAGCGGCGGGCCTGGCTGGAGAAAGTCCAGGCCGTGGTGGGTAGCTATTTCCCAAGCGAAATGCACGGCTAGCGGTCGCGCGTCGGGCACGGTCGAACGATCGGGTTCGGCGGCATGTTCTCTTGGGCAGGGAGTTGGTACGATTACGGTGTCGAGAGCGCCGTGGCGACGATGCTGGCGCCAGCACATTGGATGATATTTGGCGAAACGGGAGAACACGGATGCTGACAGGATTGATTCTCAAGAACATGACTGTTTTCTCTGAGGCGAATTTTGCGTTGGCAGAGGGCCTGAACGTCGTGCTTGGCGAAAATGGAGCGGGCAAATCGCACTTTCTCAAGACCGCGTATACGGTGGCGGCCGTGAGTGCAAAAGGCGAGAAGGACTCTGGCTCATCCACACCCACGAAGAGCTATCTGGAAACGGCAATTACGAAAAAGTTGCGGGGCGTCTTCAGGCCCGATGAATTGGGCCGATTGACGCGGCGACATCAAGGCGTCCAACGTTGCGAAATCGAGGCGCGGTTCAAGAAAAGGCCGCTCAGGCTGGGTTTTTCGTTCAATACAAAGAACAAAACGGAGGTGACTATCGAAACACTCCCGACGAAGTGGGAAGGCCAGCCGCCGGTCTATCTTCCGACACGGGAACTCCTGTCGATTTTCCCCGGATTCGTTTCGCTCTACGAGACGACTGATCTGCCGTTCGAGGAAACTTGGCGGGATACCTGCATACTTCTTGGGGCGCCCCTGGCGAAAGGGCCGCGACTGACGGAGATCAAGCAGTTGCTGGAACCGCTTGAGGAGCAACTCGGCGGCAATGTCGTACTCGAGGACGGGCGGTTTTACGTGAAGACGAAAGACGGCAAACTGGAAGCTCATCTCGTTGCCGAAGGCCTGCGTAAAGTGGCCATGATCGCTCGCCTCATCGCCACCGGCTCCCTGATCGGCGCTGGCTCGTTGTTCTGGGACGAACCGGAAGCCAATCTGAATCCCAAAGTTATCAAGCAAGTTGCTCGAACCATCTTGCAATTGTGCCAGTCGGGAATCCAGGTGTTTGTGGCCAGTCACAGCCTGTTCTTGATCCGGGAACTTGACATCCTGCTGAAATCCCCAGAATTTCAGCCTGTCGCCGCGCGCTTCTTTGGCCTGCACCTCGGCGAAAACGGCGTTACGGTTCAGCAGGGTGATACGGTGGATGACATAGGAACGATTGACGCCCTGCAAGAAGAGCTGAGTCAGTCGGATCGGTATATCAAAGAGGAGACCAGGTAATGCCGAGCATCGAAGAGGGCAACTTGACCTTCGTCTTTCCAAAGAACTGGCTCGCCGAAAAATATGACCAGTGGCTTTTTCATGTGCGGGACTTCCAACACGTTTGCGGCGGTGCGAAAGCGGTTGATATTCTCGCGGTCAACTTGGCGATATGTTGTTGGCTGATTGAGATAAAAGACTATCGACCCGGCTGCCGAACAACCGCACTCGAACTGGCCGACACGGTGGCCGCAAAAGTGCGTGACACTCTCGCCGGGTTGGCAACGGCCAGGGTTCGCGCGGCGGGGGGCGAGCAGCGGGCTGCTGAGGCGAGTCTTGACTGTGCTAACCTTCGTATTGTGCTGCATATGGAGCAGCCCGCGACAACTTCGGTCCTCTTCCCGGCGCTCATCAATCGGGCCAATGTCTTGCAACGACTCAGGCAGTTGATCAAGGCCATAGATCCAAGCC
Source organism: uncultured Tepidisphaeraceae bacterium (assembly GCA_964420285.1). Lineage (GTDB taxonomy): Bacteria > Planctomycetota > Phycisphaerae > Tepidisphaerales > Tepidisphaeraceae > CAYQTE01. The sequence goes on along the minus strand of CAYQTE010000002.1, from coordinate 97,804 downwards.
CGCAAGTCGTGGATATGAACAGCTCGCAGAACCTTCCCTGGACAGTGACGTGAATGAATACTATTAGTCACACAAGTGGTGTAAAATGACAAATCCGATCCCGCGCCGATACCGCCAGTGACGCACCCGCGCAACCTCAAAACCTGCACAGCCCTTCCACATACTCCGCCGTGCCGTCGCGGAGCCAGCCGTCGAGTTGGGCCTGGTCTTTGAGCTGCGCGCCGCGCATTCTCGGCACCACAAAGAATTTGCTGGCGACGTCGGCCAGGGCGGTCATGTCGCTCCAGAGTTTCTCGAACTGGGCCACCGGGAACACGTCCTCCTGGCCGTGGCCCCAGCGCTTCTTCACGTCCTTGAGCGTGATGTACGTCGGCATTCTCGCCGCCAAATCGCGGATCGCGGTGGCAACCTTCGGCTGGTTTTCGAGGTCCGCCCGCGTTAATCCGAAGGCGGCCAGAAGCTTGTCGAGATCGATCCACGTCGTCATCGTGTTGTAGTACGAGAGTGCGAACTCATCCTCCTCGCGCGGCATGGCCAGCCCTTCGAGCAGACGGACGCGGCCATCGACCCGCGCCAATCCGCCGCCGCGGTCTTCCAGCCGGCGGGTGATCACCTCGAAGCTCAAGGATGCGCCCTGTCGGATGTGCAGCCCAAGCAGGCCCGGATCGACATTCGCCCCCAGCGTGTCGATGTTGTGCAGCATGATGTATTTCAGCCCCGGCCGCTGGCGCAAAAGCGTTTCCAGCGTGCCGTTGAGCAGAAGATTGGGCATCTCATACCAGTGCCCCACCGGGTGCATGCACTGGAGTGGCAGATTATCGGTGTAATCCGACGCCTCGCCGGCCGTTCGCGCCCAGTCGATCAGGGCCGCGTGAACACTCTCCCGCATCTTCTGCTGCTGCTCATCGAGCAACTTTTGCGGCATCTCCTCCCAGGCAAACCGCAAATCCCGCAGCGTCGGAATCAACCTCAGCCCCACCGCATGTCCCGGCGACAAAAGCAACGGCCCGGAATATCCATAATTGCCCTGCGCCGTCAGATACGCCGCGATCGGCTCGTGAGTGAGATAACTGGTCGTGAAGATGTGCGGAATCTCGACCCCGGCCAACGCGGCGATCTTGCGGCTCTTGGCCAGGTGAACTTCCACAAACGAGCGATGCCGCCCGCTGAGCTTGCAGAACGGATGCAGCGCCTTGACCACGCCGGCGCCCTGCGTCCAGCGGCTTCCCGCGCCCGCCGCCAGCGACAGCACGGCCACTTCACCCGCCCCGAGCGCCGCCAGGCCGCGACGCACGTCGTCGCCGCTCGATCCACGCGTGACATCGATCACGTCCTCGGCCTTCACATCCGCAATCGTCGTCGAACTGGGCAGCCGATTTTGCGCCAGCCCGATCCGGCCGCTCTTGAGTTCCGAAACGATCCGCTCGTGCTGCTCGCGATCAAATCCGTTCTCCTGCAGAAGCGTGGCCAAATCCTGCCCCGTGCCGCCGGCCGTGCCCTGGCGGACAAAAAGGCGGTCAAAGAGCGTATTCACCATTCCGGCCAGTTCGGTGCGCGATCTTGCGGCCGTGGCGAAACGATCCAGTTCCGCCGTCTGCACTTTGGTCAACAGCCTCGGGTCCACGCGCAGCAATCGCGGGACGACCATCGCGTAATACGGCGCTGGCAGCAGAGCCTGATCATCCTTGAGCAGCCGGGCGAAGGTTCCGTGCGCGTTGATCGCAAAGTCATAGACGACAGGTTCCATCGCAAACGGCAATGCGTGCTTCAACTCCTGGCGCGTCTGGCTCATCATCATCTGCAAAAATGCCTGCGCTTCGGCCTTGCGCCGCGGATCGAAAATGAATCCCATCCCGCCGCCGGACATGCCGCCGAGCATCCAGAACCCCCAGAACCCCTCGCCGAATTTCTCCCGCGTCCTGCTTATCAATGTCTCGGTGTAAAACGTGCTGGCCCAAGGAATGATCGCCTGCAACGGGCCGAAAAAGTTCTCCGTCGTGGCCGACCCGATCGCCTTTACATCCTGCTTCTTCAGTGCCGCGAGAATGCGATCAACAATCGCCCCGGCCTGATTGCGCGCGATCCATTCGATTCCGCTGCGCAAAAGGTATTTCTCCGTGACCATCTCGAGGATCGGTCCCACATTCTGCGCCATCCCGCCGTGTACCAGCACCAGGCTTTCCTGCAACTGTTGGCGGACATTTTCCGGCGCATCCTCGTTATTCAGGATGCGATGATTGGGAAGCAACCGGCCGCGGCTGATGCCGAATTCCGGATCGCCCGGCTGTGCCGCGGCCCCTTCAATGAGCTTGATGCCCGGCCATATCCCGCCGGAATCCTGCCAGCCGCCGCCGCTGCCGCCGATCCACTCGCCCAGGATGGCCCGCGCCGCGACCAGCCTGCGTTCGTGCTCGGCCAGTTCTCCGGTCAGCGATGCCGCCTGACACGTCGCGCGCATGCACACCGCAATCAGCGACCCCAGCAGATTCGTCGAAACCGCCAATCGCGAACCCTTGGGAATATTGTTCACGCTGCTGACGATTTCCAACCCCATACCCGGCCCCACCAGCCGGGCCAGCAAGTCTGACAAACTCTGCCCGGACCCTTCCATTCCCGGCGGTACGATCCCCGACGCGATCACCGCCGCCTTCAGCAATCCCAGATAATCCTTCCCAAAATCGAACATCTCCGGGAGATTGTCCACGTCGGCGCTGGCGGCCAGATCAACGCTCACCAGGCGGATCACCGGCACGTCGATCACGCGCAGATACGCCTCGACGGGCGGCCGGGGCGTCGGATCGCGGCCGTGGACCGCAAGGTCGATGCTCACGTTCAGCACCCGCGCGCCCTGCGGATAATCCATCCCCAGAAAGAAAATATCGCTCCAGGCGCTGTGCGACAGGTCCATCCGCACCGGCGTCTTTTCGCTGAGGATCGGATATGTTCCATCGGCGGATTGCTGCAATAGCTCCGGCCGCAGACGCAGCGGCACGTCGGCCGGATGCCCGATGCGGAACATCCACTGATTCCCGCGCACGCTCCGGACGCTGCGGCGGACCTGATTGGCCAAGGTTTGAAACGCCAGGTCTTTATAGGCGGCGGCCAGCGCGCTGCTGATTGAATCGTTGGGCCCGTTGCGCGTCTGGCTGGCGAGGAACACGTCAATTCCCTCGTCGAAGCGACGCAGCAGAAGATGATTGTAACCCTCGAACGGCACGCTCCCGCGCGCCTCCGGCGGCAGCTTGGGCGGGAGATGGAAGCGATGGATCGCGTAAAGGAAGAACAGCGCCCGCACGCGGTGATACAGATTCCCCTCGATCCGGCGGAAACGGTCCAGGTCGTCGCACTCGGCCAGAAGTTCCGCCGCGCTGGCGTTGCGAGCGAACGCCTCCAGCGCCGTATCGCGAACCCGCGGGTCTTCGGATGTGATGATGCTTCGCAGCGTGCCTGACATAGGAGTGATTTCGACGATGAATTATTTCTGATCCCGCTCGCGCGCCGCAAGCAGGTCCACCAACTGCGCCAGCACCTCCTCGCGCTCCCCGCCGTCCAGCGCCAATGCGAGCTGCGCCATCAGCAGGCCGTACTTCACCCCGATATTGTGCCGCCGCCCCTGCACTTCGATGGCCAGATAGCGCTCCTTGCGCGCCAGGGCATCCAGCGCCGCCGACAGGGGCAATCCAGCTTGCTTGTTCACCAGTTCGCCCAGCAATTCCATCACGCCGGGCGTCAGCACGTGCATGCCGAAAAAGCACAGATAATGCCCCGCCCTCAGTCCGGGAATCACCAGCGACTGCTCGGCCTCGGTGGGCGTCGGCTTCTCCAGGATCGTCTCAATTTCATAGACGTGATTCTGCTTGGCCACGCGCCGGCCGCCGATCGCCCCGTAATACGGCAGCATGCTCTCGCGCGTCGCCTGCACGGCCGAGACGCTGCAACTTTCGGCCTTGGCCAACTCGACAAGCTGTTGTGCGCACCTTTGCGGCCCGGTGCTGATGTAAAGGTGATCGCTCACCAAATGCAGGAACGCCTCACCGCCGACAAAATCACGGGCGCAGTAGAGCGCATGGGCGTATCCAATTGGCGACGGCTGCTCGATGAGCTGCAGCATCCGCCGATGCGGCCCGGCGGCGGCGCCGTACGCCACCTGCTGGCCCGGCGTGAGGACGATGGCGATCTCGTCCACCTCGGCGCTGAGTGCTTCCTCGACAATGATCTGCAACGCCGACTTGACCTGCCCGTCCCGATCCACCAGCGTTTGCAGCGGCAACGCCCGCTGCCCGCGCCCGGCGGCCGTCACCACCGCTTTCTTGATCTTCATAACTGCGTGTTTCTCCCACCTTGCCCCGGATTGGTCAAGAGCCGCTAACGGCCGGGCTTGAATTCACGCACATTTCCCAAGCCGGTGCATGCAATTGGCCGCTCACCTCTTGTCCCCTCTCCCTGTAGGCGGGGAGAGGGATAGGGTGACCAACCTGCCAACCACACCGATCAGCCGCCTGACCCACTGGCTGCCCGACCGTTGGGAGCTTAGCCAATTCCTACCTGTCGCGCGAGGATGGGGTTTACTTATCGCCCACCTTGGCGCTGCAAAGCGACGCGATATGCTGCCTCAAATGCGTAATGTTGCCTGTCCGGTCGGGCGGCCGTGGCCCCAACCCCCGCTCGACCTGAATTCGCCCGATCTTCTCAATAAATTGTTTCTCACCCAGCGCGCCCGTGAGTACGATTCCGGCCGCGGATCGGGCCGCAGCGTCGTCCATGTTGGGCATACGGTTGGCGTAAATTGTAATGTCGAAGAAGCTCCGCTCGCCGTATGCAACAAGTGAATATCTCCAACCCGCGGCATTGACCGGGGCTGTTTGACCGAGCGCATTTTCCATCACGAACTGAAAGTCCCACTGTTTTGCGGGCTTCGCACCAGCGAACGTCCAACCGTCGAGTTGGGGTGCCAAACTCACCACCTGCTCAGTGCGACGGAGTCTATCTCGGTCCCCGTTCGGCGAGATCACGAACGAGAGCGTATCTCCCGGGCCCGGCCCGAATTCCCAGGCAGCCCCGGGAACTATTGCCTCCACCCGATCGCGGAGCAAAGCCGCCAGCGCAGCCGATTCGTTAGCTCGGTACAGTCTGACCATTTCTCCTGACGCGGACGCAAACCAGTTCCAGAATTCCGTGATTTTAGGCGTGTCTATCAAATCTCGGCTCCAAATTCGGCACTGCGAACATTCAGGGGTCGGGACTCTTTAGCATGATTTTGCAATTCTGCCGCAACCCGCGGGCCGGTTCCGTTCGATCGCATCGCCAGGCATTGTCCCGCCCCACCGTCGCCGCGACAAGGCCCCGGCCAATGACCGGCGCCGTGGCAACGCTTCACGCCGCCGCTCCGCGTTTCGATTTCTTGTCAAAGACTCCCGACCCCTTATCTGCAGCCAAAGAACCCTCACCCCCGCCCTCTCCCTGGGTACAGGGCGAGGGGGAAAGAGAGGGCCGACGCTTGAGTGACGCGCGCGCCGGAATCACCGAAATTCCTATATCTCAGAATTAAGATCCCGACTCTGCGCCCCTGCGCCTCTGCGAGAGATCTTCTTTCCTCCGCCCAAACTTGATTTTCGTGCCTAATATCCCCAAACTCCAAACGCCATGCCGGGGCGACCCGGATGGTCCGGGCCGTTTGGGGCGGCCGGGGCGGCGATGGACGCCGCGCTGGGCGTGTTGACGGGCAGGAAAAGACGAACGCAATGGTTCTGGCCAATGAACTGGGTTTGACTTCCGATGGAGCGGCGCGGGATTCCGAAGCGCACAGCCGGCGGCGGCAGGTGCTGTTGCATCTGCTGGCCAGCGGGCTGCCCGTCCCGGCCGATGGCGAGGCGGATTTTGAGGAACTGTGCCTGGGATTTCACGAATCGTTCCGGGAAAAGGCCCGATTGCTCGGCGAGCATCGCTGCCCGGCCGATCGGCGCATCGAGGCGTTTCTTCAAGGGCATTTTGCCGACCTGAAACTCCCCGCGCCGCCGCGATTGCCGGGCAATTCGCTCGTTCTCGACCAGTTTGGCATTGCGCGCGAGCTGTCGCTGCCGATCGACGGCGATTCCTTCACCAGCCAGTTGCTCACATCGTATCGCGTGAAGAACGGCGTGTTGCACAACCCCAAGAGCGACCGCCGCACCACGCAGGGAACTTTCCACGTGGCCGAGGGCGGGTTGCCCGTCCCCGGCGACAAGAAGGCCGTGCCCAAGCGCGTGTTTGCCGAGCTTTTCCGCCGTGCCGTGCAGCCGCCGGGCGAGTCGATGACGCTGCCGTTCGCCGCTCGACAGACGACGCCGGTGCGGACGTTCGTGTCGCTGCTGTTGCGGCCGATCGTCTGCCCGGAGGTGCCGGGTGTCTGCTCGTGCAAGACGATGGAGATTCGCTTCTTCGCGCCGGGCAGTCTGGTGAGCAATCTGGATTTCGTCGAGTCGATCTTCGGCAACGGCGGTGATCCGTTCCTGCCCCGCAACGACGCCGCCCTGGACGCCGAGCATTGGACCGGCCACAGCGGCTGCGTGATCCTCGCTCCCCACCTGCTGACGGCGACGAAAAAGGAACTGGGACTTCCCCGCTACGAGGATGCCACCGAGCGCCAAAGACGCGATGGAATGTGCTGGAAGAGCGAAAAGGAAACCTACAACGACGGCACGCCGTTCAAAATCACCTGCCGCAACGAAGCCGGCGTGATCGTCACCCTGCTGGCCGACAATTACTACGGATATTGCAAGAAAGAGGTCAAGACGCAGATCAGCTATGCGGCCAATCTGTACGGCAACGTCGAGGAGGAACACTCCGGCGGGGCCATCGCGTTCGCCAGCTACAGTTTCGGCGATGAGTATCAGGCCCAAAGCGTCAAGATCAACGGCCGTACCTTTGAGGATGTAAAGCGCGACTACGCCGAGTACATGGATATCCGCCCCGAAGGATATGCCATCGACTGGAAATTCCCGGATTTGATCTACGTGCCCGAAGACACCCGCGCCAGCACGGTTCGCCAGCAGCTTTGGTGGGCGCACAACGGGCGGGAACAGCAGATCCCGCTTCTGCCCGGCAAGGTGTACATGACGCCCGCAGGCTTCAAGCTGCGCATGGAGAAGCATCCCGGCGCGCCCAGTTGGCGCATCGTCGGCTCGCGCGGCGAGGGAACGTTCTGCCACAAACCCTGCACCGTCAGCGGCGGCGGCAAAAGCGAAATCAGCAAGAGCCTGCGCGATTACATGATCTACGGCCCGATCTTCGTCGCCGATCTGGATCGCGATCTGAAGCTCGTCGACGAGATCTTCACCAGGGACTATTCCGTGCGCTGGCGGCCGTCATCAGCCAACAAACCGGACTATGCGCAGAAGCCCAGCCGCCCCGTCCTCAGCCCCGAACGATCCCTGGGCAGCGTGATCAAACTGCTCTCGCCCAGCCCCGAGTACACCGACGAATTCAACGCCTGGCTGGCTTCGATCCCCAATTACATCTACCCCATCGTCTTCATCATCAAGCGCTTCTGCAATCCCGAATGGAAAGGCGATTGGCGCTCGCATTTCGGCGTCGATATCGTCAACGGATTCCCCGGCAACGAATTGAAATTCGACGGCCGCAAGCTTATCGGAACCTATCTCCGCGTCGGCCTGCTGGAGCCGGCGGCGTGGCGCACCTACAAGGTCCGCCAGGATTTCGCCGCCGCCTGGAAAGTCCAGACCGAGGACGACATCTCCGCGTCGGTGGTGGTGCCGACGGCGCAACTGGCGCACGACGTGCCGGCCGTGCGCGGAATCAGCCGTAAGTTCTCCATCAACTGCGAATATCGCCTGTTCCAGCGACCCGATGACGCGATTCATCGCGGTCTGGACAAGCAGACGGAGATGGACCTGTCGCGGTCGGACAACTTCATATCGAATTTCGAGCCGCTGACGGCCGAGCAGGCCCGGGCGATGGTGGAAAAGGTCACGGAATTCGACCAGTTCACCAACCCGATGCGGCAGATCATTCGAAGCTGTGCCCAGGCCGGCCGGGGGATGGTCGTCTCCTCCGCCAGCCCGCGTCTGGTCGATGGCAAACCCAGCAAAAACCCGCGCTACTTGCAGATTCGTCCCGATCTGCTCGACCCGATGAGTCTCTACGTCGCCGAACGCGGAACGCGGCTTTTTTATGCCATCCCGCCCGACGAACCGGTCCTCTGGCCGGTCGATGCCGTCCTGATCGGCCGCCGCAACAACCCGGCCGAGCCCGCCGCCAATATCCGCGGCCTGGCCGTCTACAACCCCATCCACTATCAGCAGCTTCCCGAACTGTTCATGGACCTGATCTGCTCGCTGACCGGCAAAAGCCCCTCGACCACCGGCGCCGGCAGCGAAGGCGCACTGACCAAAAGCCCCTTCAACGCACTCCGACCCACCATCGATCTCAACAACGCCCTGGTCAGTTACATCCTGACCGGCCTGGGCGGTTTCTCGACGGCCGCGGGTTTCATCGGGCCTCGCGTGCGCGTTGATCACGATATCAGTCTGCTGGTCCCGGAAATCTGGTGCCGCCTGAGCCTTGAAGAGCGCGATCCCGAATTCCTCATCCGCGAGGGCCACCTCGAACCGCTCCGCGATTTCGATTGCCAGGGCGAAAGAATTCTCGCCAGCCGGCTGGGGTATCGCATCACCGCCAAATTCGTGCAGCGGTTCTTCGGCCGGGTCTTCGACAATCCGGGCAAGGTCTTCGACGAAGCGATACTGCGTCCCGAGACACAGGACCAGGCGGCGTTTATTGACGGTGTGAAGAACATCACCCAGGCACAGCAGCGTGTGGCGATGGAATACCTCGCCGACGGCTCGATCGCCGATGCCTGCCCGCCGCTGAAGGCCCTGCTCACGATCATGGCCACCGGGTCGTTTGAAGGCAAAGACGCCGCCCATCCCGATATCCGCGCCATGTTCACGCTGGATTATCTGCTGGGCAGCGCGTGGTATCGCGAGCGTTTGAAAGCCAAGCAGCGCAAGGACATCGCGCTGTGGAAGCGGCACATGGATTACCTGGACGACTACACCCGCAATGACGCCACGGCCGACGACGAGACCCACCTGGATCTTCCCGCCCGCCGCGCGCACACCGCCGCCGAACTGGCCCACGTGTCTTCACCGGCGTATCTGGAATCGCTGGTGGGAACTCTGGGCGCTGATCCCAGCGCCGGTTGATTGCAACTGCGGGAGTTGCAAAGGGTCATTTCACCTTCAGTGTGACGCCTTCCTGTTCCCATTGTTCGATCAGGCGCTTGAGGTCGGTGATGGTGGCATCCAGTTGTTTGGTGGACTCGACGAGATTGTCGTAGAGCTTGGGATCGTTGACCAGGGCGCCGGCCGTGCCCTGGCCGGCGTTGACCTTGGCGGCGATCTGGGTGGTCTGGTCCAGCAGTTTGTTGATCTGTTCCATGCGGTCGTCCACCTGGCGCGTGATCTGAGAGACGCTGTCGTTGGTGGTCTTGATGGTGGTGTCGGCGCTGGCCAGGGTCTGGTTGAGGTGATCGGACAATTGCGGCAACTGCTTGCCGGTGAAGGCATCCAGATTGGCGGTGATGCGCCTGGCGGAATCGGCGCTCTGGCGAATGCTGTCGACGGCGTCGACCAGGTCGCTCTGCAGCTTGGGATTGCCGACCACCTGCTGAATCGAGTCGATGGCAACGCCGGCCTTGGTCAGTTCGTCGGTCGTGGTTCTGACAGTGACATCCAGGTGTTCGACAAGGTGAGAATTGCTGACCTCAGCAATAAACTGCTGCGCTTCGTGGGCGGCGTCCAGGAATTCCTTGGGGAACAGCACATTGCCCACGTATTCGGTCGGGACCGTGGCGTCGGGCTTGAGCATGGTCATCGACGGCGGGCCGTCGGTTTCCAGGCTGACGGTGGCGCCGCTGCTGATGTAGCTCTGGGGGCGCACGTGGCCGACGACGTTGTCGGGGATTCCCGGCACGGTGTCGACCATCGCTTCCATGGTGACGCCCTGATGCGACGGGGAGGTGTCGAGATACAGCGACGTCACCCGGCCGACGGTGACTCCCAGGTAGCTGATGGCCGAACCTTCGGCCAGCCCGTCGGCGCGATCGGCCTTGAGATGAATGGCCATCTGCGGCTTGGAGAAGACTTCAACGCTCTTGCGGCCGAAGCGCAGAAGCATCCAGCCGAACACAACGGCCGCGACAAGAACCGTCAATCCCACCGCGGTGTTTCGAGCCGTCGAGGACATAATCGATCACCTTCCTTGAGACACGCAAGCCGCGTGTCGGGCAAAAAATCACAGTGAGGCCAGTTCCTCGGGGGTCGCCCGGCCGATCACGAAGCGATGCACGATATCGTTGCCGGTTTCCTGAACCTGCCGGGGCGTTCCATCGAACACGAGTTTGCTTTCGTAGAGCATGACGATCCGGTCGGCGATCTTGAAGGCGCTGGCCATGTCGTGCGTCACGACGATGCTGGTGACGTGCAACTCTTGTTGCAGCTTGATGATCAGCTCATTGATGATGTCCGAGCGGATCGGGTCCAGGCCGGTCGTCGGCTCGTCGTAGAGAATCACTTCCGGATCCAGGGCGATGGCCCGGGCCAGGGCGACGCGTTTGCGCTGGCCGCCGGACAATTCGGCCGGCCATTTGGCGCCGATGTCCGGCAGTCCCACCATGGCCAGTTTGTGGCGCACGATGTCATCGATCTCACCGGGGCTTTTGCGCGTGTGTTCGACCAGGGGAAACGCGACGTTCTGGCTGACGGTCATCGAGTCGAACAGCGCGCCCGACTGGAAGAGGAATCCGAAATTTCCGCGCACGGCCTGAAATTTCCTCGCGGCCATGTTGTCGATGCGCTGGCCGGAAAACCAGACCTCGCCGCGATCGGGCTTCAGCAGGCCGACGATGTGCTTGAGCAGCACGCTCTTGCCGCTGCCGCTGGCGCCGATGACGATCAGGCACTTGCCCTTCTCGACCTTGAGGCTCACGTCGTCCAGAACCACCAGCCGGCCGAACCGCTTGCAGATATCGCGCAGTTCGACGATCGGCTCGGCGGTCAGCACCGGCGGCGCAGCGGCGGGCGGTTGGGTGGGCACGGCTCTGGGCGGTACGGTGCTCATATAATGCTGGTTACGCCGTAGAGCGCCTGGTACAGGTCCTTGGCCACCTTGGCGAAGATGAAATCGACCATGATGATCATGACGAAGGCGGTGACGAAGCTCTCGGTGCAGGCGCGCCCCACGCCGCTGGCGCCGGGACCGCAGCGGAATCCCTTGTAGCAACTGATCAATCCGATCAGCGCGCCGAAGATGATGCTCTTGATCAGCCCCTCGTTGATCGACCACATGCCGGTGCCGGCCTGGGCGTGCTGCCAGAACAGGCCGTTGGGAATTCCCGACACCCACACGGAAACCACCCATCCGCCGATGATCCCCGCGATGTCGCTGTAGAGCGTCAGCACCGGCGCCAGCAGCACGCAGGCCATGAACCGGGGCACGACCAGATATCGGATCGGATCGGCGCCCATGACCGTCAGGGCGTCCAGTTGCTCGGTGACGTTCATGGTTCCCAGTTCGGCCGTCAGCGCGCAGCCGATTCGCCCGGCGATCATCACCGCCGTCAGCACCGGGCCGATCTGCTGCACCACCGACAGGATGATGACGGTGCCGAGGTTGTCCTGAAGGCCGATCGCCTTGAACTGTGGAAAGGTCTCGACGGCGAGCACCATGCCGATGAACGCCCCGGTGAGCACGATGACCGGGACGGAGGAGACGCCGATGTCGTACAACTGCGGCCAGAGCAGTCGCAGATTTTTCCAGCGCAGCAGGCCGGTCAACCACAGGAAGGTCCGCGACGCGAAAACACAGAAATCCCCGAAGCCCGAAAGGGATCCTCGCGTGCCGCGATCCAGTCGCTCAAGCATGGTCATGGGTTTGGGATGATACGAGTCGGGGGCAAGGCAGGCAATTTTGTGCCGCGCATTGTATTTGCGCTCGATTAGCAATTTCTGCGCGTGGACACTTGCAGCGGGCGGAAATTTGGGTAAGGTGGTGCATCGTTATCCGGAAAAGTCGCGGCATCGGCCGCTGATCGAAGCCGGGCCAGGATGGAGCCTTTGCTACATGGAGGTAGCCGTGATCACGTCACCGTTGGGCGTTACCCGTCGTATCTTGAGCGTCGTGGCCTGGGGTGGATTGTTCCTCACCCTTGTCGGATGCAATACCGACATGATCACCTATTCCAAGGATTCCCAGCGCCAGGGAATCAGCCAGCTCAACGACAATGACTGGGTCGATGCCACAGGTTCGTTCCAGAACTCCGTCCGGCAGGATCCGACCAATTATCAGTCTCAGTTCTACCTCGGCGAATGCTACGAGATGAACAAGCAGTACGATCTGGCCGCCCATTCGTACAAGGCGTGTCTGACCGAGATGGCCAAGACCCTGCCCGGCCGCGAAGACACCGCCTTTCACGAACAGGCCATGAATCACCTGGCCCGCCTGCTGGCCGATGCCGATCCCAGCCAGGCTCAGACCAACCTGCTCATCCAGCAGGCGCAGCAGGATCGCTCCGGCGAGGAATACCGCATCGTCGCGCGGAGCTTCCGATATCGCTCCGATGCCGATTCGGCCATTCAAAATTATCGCACCGCACTGCTGATGTCGCCCCATGATTTCGACATCAACAAGGAATACGGCCTGTACCTGGTCCAGCTCAATCAGTCGCAATCGGCCGTCACCCTGCTCCGCGAAGCCTACCGGCAGAACCAGAACGACCCGCAGGTGAACGCGGCCCTTCGCCAACTGGGCATCACGCCCGACGATCACCTGATGGGCGGCCAGACCGCCATCGGCGACAGGCCGGTGCTGATCCATACGCCGCTGGACGACAACCGCACCGACGCCATTGGCTCGACGGATGCGCAACAGCACTGACTTGACCCCGGCCGGCGATACCCGCCAGCAGCCTGTGGCAAAAGTCCCGCGAGGCCGAGCGCCGCGGATTTGCCCTTGGATCGAGGCGGAGAAACGAAGAGTATTGCAATGAAATACGCTGAGTTTCGACAACGAAGGGCCAAGGGCAAAGACGCAAGATCGGCCCGTGCGACTTTTGCCACAGGCTGCTAATGATGCCCATGCGAAGGATCGTGCGCATCCGCATGTGAATCGTCGTGACCGTGGCCGGCGGAGTCGGGAACTTCCTGTCCCATATTCGCCGTCGCCACCGGACCGATCACCGCCGCCATCGCGAACATCGCCAGGATCACGATCGTCATCGCACCTGCCCATGCGTCGGGCGAACTGAGCACCGGCATCGCGCTGGCCGGCAGCGCCGCGTGATGGGCATCGATGTCGAGCGTGATGTCGGTCGTGGTCGGGACCGTCGCGGCGCCAAGCGGCGCCATGGCCGGCAAAAACACTGTCGCCCACAGACCCAACCGCCATCCGATTCCAGTTCGTCCGCTCATCGTTCGCTCCGTTTGCACGAGGTTTTGAGGCTCGGCTCAGACCAGAAACTTCAACTGCGGGATTTTCGCATGCACGGCCGCCGTGTCCAGCGTCCGCACCGCCCAGTCCGCATCGGTCAACTGCTCGATCGGGTAACTGCTGGCGACGGCCAGCACGGGAAACCCGACCTTGCGAACCGACCGGCAGACGCTGGGCGCATCCTCGATCACCAGGCAATCCGCCGGCTTGAGGGCCGCGCCGCTCCGCTCGCCCAGCATGTGCATGGTCTTGATATAGCCGCTGGGATCGGGCTTGCCGACGGTGACATCCTCGGCGGCGACGATGACGCTGAAGCAATCGCGGAGGCTGACGCCTTCGAGCATGGCCTCGATTTCCTCGCGCAGGGCGCCCGAGCAGATGCCCAGTGGATATCTGCGCCACAGACCGCGCACAAATCCCTCGACGCCGGGCAGGGCCGCGTATTGCCGCCGCTCGATCAGTTCCATCATCACCTCGCTCTTGCGCGTCATCAGCCGCAGGAGCAGCGGCGGATCGAGCGGCAGGCCGCGGGTCTGGAAGACGTGTTTGAACCCGCCGCGATCGTCGAATCCGATCAACTGGCGGTAATATTCTTCTTCGCTCAGTTCGATCTTCTCGTGCGCCAGCACTTCCTTGAAGGCAAAGAAGTGCAGCGGCTCGCTGTTCACGATCACGCCGTCAAAATCAAACAAAACCGCCGCCGGCCAATGCTGCATCGCCGACAAACTAGCCGTGGGACCAATCCGAGGCAAGCGCGCCGCGCCAAACCGATTATCCGAGCCGTTTTTTGCCTATTCTCCTCCTTGGCGATCTTGGCGGGTTGGCGGTTTATTCGCATTCCCGTTTGCATTATGATCCGCACCTCGATGGATTGAGGCTACTATGTTTGACCAGCTCAGTCAGAAATTTTCCGATGTCTTTCGCGGTCTGTCCGGGCGCGGGCGGATCAGCGAGGAGAACATCCGCGATTCCATGCGCGAGGTCCGCGCCGCACTTCTCGACGCCGATGTCAATTTCAAGGTCGTCAACGATTTCTGCGAACGCGTGATCACCAAGGCCGTCGGCCAGGAAGTCATCAAGAGCCTCCAGCCCGGGCAGCTCATGGTGAAGATCGTCTACGACGAACTGGTCGGGCTGCTCGGTCCGGTCGATACGCGGATTTATTTCGTCCAGCCCGGCCCGACGATCATCATGATGTGCGGCCTGCAGGGCTCGGGCAAAACCACCACCTGCGGCAAACTGGCGATGTATCTGGTGTCGCGCGGACATCAGCCCATGCTGGCGGCGGCCGACCTGCAACGGCCCGGCGCCGTCGAACAGTTGCGCGTCGTCGGCGAACAGGCCGGTGTGCCGGTTTATACCGATGACACCAAGATCGCCCCGCATGGCCAGGTGGCGCGGGGTGCGGCCGTCGCCGTCTGCCGCGCCGCCATCGCTCAGGCCAAAAGCACCGGCCGGGATGTCGTCATTCTCGATACCGCCGGCCGTCTGCATATCGACGACGCCCTCATGGGCGAGCTGCGCGAGATCAACTCGCTTCTGCATCCCAGCCAGATTTACCTGGTTCTGGACTCGATGAGCGGCCAGGATGCCGTCAACAGCGCCAAGGCCTTCAACGAGCAACTCGAGTTGGACGGCCTGATCCTTACCAAGCTCGACAGCGACACGCGCGGCGGTGCTCTGCTGTCAGCCAAGATGGTCACCGGCAAACCGATCAAGTTCCTGGGCGTCGGCGAGAAGCTGGATCGCCTGGAGGAATTCCGGCCCGAGGGCATGGCGTCGCGCATTCTCGGCATGGGCGACATTGTCGGCCTTGTGACCGAGGCGCAGACCAAGTTCGACGCCGACGAGGCCGCCCGTCTCCAGGAAAAAATGGAGAAGGGAAAGTTCAGCCTCGACGATTTCATGGCTCAGATGGCCCAGGTGAACAAGCTCGGCTCGGTCGGCAAGGTCATGGGCATGATCCCCGGCATGAGCGAGCTGACCAAACAGATGAACATGGGCGAGGGCGACGTCGAGCAGCAGCTCAAGCAGATGCGCGCCATCTACGATTCCATGACCCGCGGCGAGCGCAAGAATCCCGACCTCCTCGACGGCGGACGCCGCCGCCGCATCGCGCGCGGCGCGGGGGTCGAACTCAACGACGTCGGCCATTTCATCAAGCAATTTGAAATGACCCGCGACGTGTTCCGATCGATGGGCGGCGGCGGCATGCTCGGCCGGTTGAAATTGCTCAAGGGCCTCATGTCCGGCGACCTTTCCTCGATGGGCGCGCGGCCGGGTTCGATCCTCAAGACCAAGAAATCCGGCTTCATGGAAAAGAAGGACCGCAACAAAAAGAAGAAACGCCGCTGAGTGCAGTCCAGAGCAGGAGAATGGGAGATGGGGAGCGAGGGAGAATCCGATGTCATCAGCCGGATTAGTCCAACCGTGCGCGGACGCTGCCGGATATTGCTGAGCCGCGGGCCGGCATTTTTCTGCCCGGCCATTGCCGTCGAACGTCTATCTTTGCGCGTCGGCATCGAACTTACGCCGGAACTGCGTGACCGCATCGACGAGATCGCACGCCAGAGCAAATGCCGTGCGTCAGCATTGCGTATCCTCGCCGCGCGCGATCACGGCCGGGCGGAACTGGCCGCCAAGCTCAACCGCCGTTTCGAGCCGGATGTTGTGCAATCCGTCATTGACGACCTGATCCGCCGCAATGTCCTGAACGACGCCAATTTCGCCAAAGCCAAGGCCGAATCCTCCGCCCGCCACGCCCACCACGGCCCGGCCCGCGTGCTGGCCGATCTGCAACGCAGCGGAGTCTCCGAGGACATCGCCGCCGATGCGGTGCGCCAGACTTACGCCCCCGATGCCCGCCTGGCCGTCGCCCTCGATCTGGCCCGCCGACAATTGCCCCGCCTGAAGAAACTGCCTCCGAAGAACGCGCGCCAGCGCCTGGCCGGTATGCTGACTCGACGGGGATTCGATGAAGATGATGTTCGCAGCGTTATAGAAGAAACGCTTGGGCCAATCGAGGACTGACGAATCGGCTATTTCTTGCGATCCGGAATCTTCTCAAACAGCGGATTGGTAATGACAGGCCGGCCTTTTTCGTCGCGGGTGGGTTCGGCCGGTGGGCGGCGGGTCTTGTCCGAATCGCCATTGGCCGGGCGGGGATTGGCGGAGGTTCGGTTGGCGTTGCCGGTGGGCGCGCCTTTGGACCAGGGCTGTGCGGCCGGCGGGGTTGAGGCGACGGGAGATGCCGCGGCCGGCGCTGCGGGGCGATCATCCGGCGGGACTTCATCTGCGTCGGCGGGGGCGACATCGGGCTTGTACATGCGAACGCCCAGCGGCTTGAGATATTCGGTCCAGGCGCCGTCGCCGCTTGTGCTGGCTTCGCCGCGCGTGGCGCTGAGCGACATCATCATCTTGGCGTCCAGGTTCTCGATCATGTGGACGGCTATCGCCTCCGGCGTCGATGGAAGACGCGCCGCGCCGAATTCCGGCACGCCGTGATGGCTGAGAATGATGTGCTCGACGACATCGATCAGCGGCTGGGGAATCGGCTCGCCGAGAGTCTGCCGCGCGATCAGAGCCTTCTGCTCGACCCACATCGCCGCCTTGACCACGTGCCCGACAAGCTGCCCGCCGTCGCTGTAGCCGAACGCGCAGTCGTAGGTCAGTTCCCAGGTCTTGGCGATGTCGTGAAGGAAGATTCCACTGATGACCAGATCGCGATTCAATGCGGGATAGAACTTGCAGACCGCGTCGGCCACTTCCATCGCATTGAGCGTGTGTTCCAGCAGCCCGCCGATAAAGGCGTGGTGAAACGACATCGCGGCCGGGGCCTTGGCGAAGTTGTTCATCAGGTCTTCATCGTCGAGATACGCCTGCACGAGGGCGGCGAGATGGCGGTTCTGAATGCTCTGGCACAATTCAAAAAGCCGCTGGCACATCGCGTCGATGTCGCGCGTCGTGTGCGGCATCAGGTCGGATATGTCGAACGTCCCCTCGCGCGCCGGCGCCGCCTGCTCGATGATGATCTGAAGATTGTTCTGGTAGTTCTCAACCCGGCCGCGGATGCGGACGAAACCGCTTTCCGGCAGCGAATTGAACATCTCGCGCGTGGCGTTCCAGATGCGGGCGGTGACCTGCGCCGTTCGATCGGAGACGAACGCCTTGATGAAGTATTTGCCCGTGCTGGTGGCGGAAAGCTGCTTGTTGGTGATGACGCAAACGTCTTCGATCACGTCGCCGGGGGCGCAGTCGCGGAGAAACAGTCGTCGCATGGGACGGAACTCTCGAACAGAAGGGAACCGGCCGGTGGTCGGGTTCGCTCGACGGAGCGTCAGGCCCGATCCGGCCGTGGGCGGTCAACACCCCAATCCGCCCACCATTTATAGTGAGTTTCGGTCCGAATGAAAGCCCAAATAACCTAAAACTCGCCATTGCCGGCCAATTGGGCGGATTTCCGCATGCCCAATGGATTTGCGTGGCGAGGAGCTAATGCAACTGCTTGAACCGATTTTCGGCCACCGTCCAGTTCAGGACGTTCCACCAGCCGTCAATATAGGCGGCCCGGCGGTTCTGATGTTTCAGGTAATAGGCGTGTTCCCAGACGTCCAGACCCAGGATCGGATGCTGCCCGATCATGATGGGGCAATCCTGATTGGCTGTGGAAACAACCTCGATTTTCGAGCCGCTCTTCACCAGCCAGGCCCATCCCGATCCGAATCGCTTGAGTGCCGCGTCCTTGAACTGCGTCTTGAAGTTGTCAAATGAACTGAACGTACTGCTGATGGCCGCCGCCAGCGTGCCGGTCGGCTGGCTCACACGCCCCGCCGGGTTCAGCAGTTCCCAGAACATCGTGTGGTTGTAATGCCCGCCGCCGTTGTTCTGGACGGCCGTCTTGATGGCCGGCGGCACGATGGCCAGATTGTTGGCCAGCAGGTCGGAAATCGACTTTGTCGCCAGTTCCGGAGCGGATTCCAGCGCCTTATTGAGGTTATCGACATAGGCTTTGTGGTGGCCGTTGTAGTGGACCTCCATCGTCGCCTTGTCGATATGCGGTTCGAGAGCATCGGTGGCAAAACCAAGGGGTGGAAGCGTGAACGGCATGGGCAAACCTCCTGCCAAAAACCATCAATTCAGCACGACGCAAAGGCGCGTCGATTCGTCACACCGAGGGTATGCCTCTGGCGGTGTGGGGTCAATGGACAAAGTGGCCGGCAGAAAGCTAGACTGTTTGAAGTCGGCAACGGACACGGAATGTTCGCGGTTGCCAGGGACAAACCCCGCGTGCCGTCGTCGGGCGAAAGCCGAGCGCATTTGATTTGAGGTGACACATGACCCTAAGCGTGACAATCTCGCCGCAAATCGAAGCGAAATTGCGCAAACGGGCTGCCGCCGACGGCCAGCCGCTCGACGTATATGCCTCAAAGGTGCTCGCCGAAGCAGTGGCCGCACCGACCATCGATGAGATTCTCGCGCCGGTTCGGGAGGACTTCGCCAAGACAGGCATGAGCGAGAAGGACATCTTGAGCCTGGGACGCCGAGAGCTTCGCGCCCTGCGTGCCGAGAAGAAGGCGAAATCGGCGTGAGCGAGCGGGCCGTGTATGATGCGATGGTCTTCTTGCAATGGGCAGCCCTTCCTGCCGAGCGGCAGCATGGCACTGTCAGGGCGCTCTACGATGGCGCCATTCGCCTCTGCCTGAGCCCGAAACTGGTCGAGGAAATTCGCGATCTTCTGGGCCGGCCGAATATCCGAGCCAAGGCTCCGAACCTGACGGATGCCCGCGTAACATCCGTGCTGGCCGCGGCGGGCAAACACGCCGACTGGTTTCAGCAGGTGCCAAACGTCTTCACTCTTGAGAACCACCCCGACGACGATCACCTTTTCAACCTCGCCATTGAAGCCAGGGCAAAGTATCTGGTCACATGGGAAAATCGAATTCTGCGCCTGGGGAAAATGCAATCCGACGATGCGACACGACTGCGCGATCTCGCTCCTTCTCTCCAAATTCTAAGCCCGCCGTCTTTCGTGACTGAATTGAGATCCCAACGACAGCACGGCCACGCAGCGGAGCGACCACCTCAGCAACCGACAGAACCGCAGCGACGACCCGGAGGGCGACGCCGGTAGCACAAATATCCGTAGAACCGTCTTGGGATTTCGCTTGAGCCTTGTTTTGCCGCGCGCCGTCTGGATGGTACAAACAGCCGCCGATCCATGCCCGACGCCACCACCGATTCGCCGAGAGTGCTGATCATCGCCGACCAGGCGTCGGCCAAGTTTGGCGGCGAGGCGATTCTGCCGCTGCATTATTTCCGCCGCCTGCGCGCCCGCGGCGTCGAGGCCTTTCTCATCACCCACGCCCGCAACCGCATCGAACTTGAACTGGAACTGCCCGGCGATCAGGACCGCATCTTCTACGTCCCCGATACGCTCCTGCACCAGTGGCTGAACCGGGCTTCGCGGCCGCTGCCGGGGCCGATCGGCTTCTTCACCCTCAAATTGGCCGGCCGGCTTCTGTCGCAGAAACACGCCCGCGATCTGGCCCGCGACCTGGTGCGACAGCGCAACATCGACATCGTGCATCAGCCAATTCCCGTCTCGCCGAAGGAGCCGTCGCTGCTGAGCAATCTGGGTGCTCCGCTGGTAATCGGCCCGATGAATGGGAACATGACCTATCCGCCGGGATTCCGCCGGCGCCAGGGATGGTGGACCATCGGGCTGGTCACGATCGGACGGCTGGTGTCGAATCTGACCCATCGCGTAATCTCCGGCAAGCGGCGCGCGGCGACGCTCCTTGTCGCCAACGAGCGAACACGGCAGGGTTTGCCTGATGGCTGCCGGGGAAAGGTCATCATCTTGCCGGAAAACGGCGTTGACCTGTCGCTCTGGACAATGCGCGACTTGCCGGATGCGCCGAATGCATCAAATGCACCTGGACCGACGCGGCTGGTCTTCCTGGGCCGCCTGGCCGATTGGAAAGGTGTCGATTTGCTGCTGGACGCGATGGCCGTCGCCGTGCGTACCTGCGATGTCACGCTCGAAATCCTTGGCGACGGCCCGATGCGCTCGGCGCTGGAGGCCCAGGCCGACCGGCTGGGATTGTCATCCCGCGTTCGCTTCGCCGGCTGGATCACGCAAACCGATTGCCCCCGGCGCCTCAGACACTCCGATGTGCTGGTGCTGCCCAGCTATCACGAATGCGGCGGCGCGGTCGTGCTCGAGGCGATGGCCTGCGGGCTGCCGTGCATCGCGGCCGATTGGGGCGGGCCGGCCGATTATCTCGATTCATCCTGCGGCGTGCTAGTGCCGCCGCGGACCACCGGCCAATTCGTGAACGATCTGGCGGCCGCGATCATCCGTCTGGCCGGTGATCCGGCACTGCGCCAGTCCATGGGCCGGTGCGCCCGGGAGAAGGTTGCGGCTCAATTCGACTGGGAGCGCAAGATCGATCGCATTCTGGAGATCTACCGGGAGACGCTGCAAGACCAAGAGAACGCGATCGCCTAGATCGACGGCGCGGGCATGGCCGGTAACGGAAGCGGCACATCCGCCGGGCCAGGCGCCGCTGGAGCCGGCGGTGGGGCTGGCGGCCCGAAACCCGCCGGAGCGACATTGGGATTCGCCGCCGCGCCCGGCATCGTCGCCGGCGCTGGTGCCCGGTCTTTCGATGGCCCGGCCGCCGGGGTCACTTCTGGCTGCGTTGTTGCGCCCGGCGGCAGGAGCGTGGCGAGTTGATCCGGCCCCATCATCCGCTGAACGCCTGTGAATTTGGGCACCGGCAGCGGCTGCTGCTGATCGCGGGCCCTCTCCTGTTTCAAACCGGATTCCTTGCTCTGCGCGGCCAGAATCTGCTGTTCGAGCTGGCTGTTGCTGGTCATCATCGTGTAATACTCCGGCGGATAGGGAATCACGATCGTATTCCCGCTGGTCGGGTCGCGCATGAAGCTGTTGGCCTGAATCTGCTGCATCATCATCGTGTTCTGATTGATCATCTGGTTCATCATCAGCGATTGCTGATCCAGCATCTCAATCTGTGTTTGCAGCGCCGAAACCTGCTGTGCCAGGGCCTGCTGGGCAGCTTGAATCTTGTCGGCCTGCGTTTGATCGATCCACGTTGATCCCCACCGCTGCAGCCCCCTGGACGCCATCTGCTTTTGTGCCGCCGCATCCTGGTCGGCCAGGAGCTTTCCCAGCTTTTGCGCGATCACCGTCTGGCGTTCGGCATCAGGCAGCGAATTCATCGCCTCAATCACATTGTCCAGAATCAGCGTGTTGTTGGGCATGGCCAGAAGCGCCTGATCGTAATATCCCAGCGATACGGCGTACTGCTTCTGCCGATAGAGCACGACGCCCAGATTGTTCAGCACCGCCCCGTTGTGCGGGACAACGGTATTGGCGGTCTCCAGCGACTTGCGCGAACCGGGATACTGCTCCAGATCGAAATACCCGATCGACTGCACGTAAAGGGCCAGCGCATTGTGCGGATCGTCGGCCAGGATGGGCGCCAGCGCCGCCATGCCATCCTTGACGTGTCCATCGGTGATGAGCGACCCGGCCTGGCTGATGCGGGCGTAATCGCGGCTTTGCAGGCCGTTCAGATCGGCCACCTCCACCCATTTGCCGCCGTATTTCACCAATCCGCGATCGAGGCGATCCTGCCACGTCGCCAGTTCCGCCTGGGCCATAGCGCCCGATGCGGTCGAGCCGTATTTGGCCAGATAGGCCTTGTAGTTCTCGATGGCCTGCCTGGGATCGGACAGATCGGCGACGGAAAGATGCAGGCCGTTGAGCCGATCGGCCGCGACGGCATCGGCCCCGGCCGCGTCGCGCGTGGCCGGGCGCGACGGCTCCATCGAGGCCAACTGCTGCGGCGTGACGGCGGTTTCGTGCCCGGCGGCGTCGGTGACGATCCACCCGTCGCCCTCGCGCTGGACCTTGCCTTCCAGCCGTGTTCCATCGGTCAGGTAAATGACATCCCCGCGGGCGAGCGGCGCCACCATTGCCACGGCCAAAAAGACCAGAATCGCCTTCATGTGCCGCTCCCGCCGAAAAGAGCCCCCGCATCGCCCAACCCGGCCGCGTTGGGCGGGTTGGTTGCGTGTGACAACTATATCGTCGAAGGAGGGTGGAGTTCAATCAAAAAGGGCCGGAAATGAGTCAATGAGAGCGCGGTGAGCCGTCGTTGGTTTCAACTCCGCCGGTGTCGCCGGCGACGGCTCTTGCGTGCATCCAATTCTCGCTCCACGCGATCAAAAGCAATAGGCCTTTGCCTCTGCGACCGCGCCTTGGCTTCAGCGTCCAGGGCCGACCAAATCCAATAGTCGTCCTCCGCCAGCCTTCGAGCGTGTGTCGTCAGCCTCTGGAAATCGCGCTTGGCAAGCAGGATGAATTCTCTCTTGCCCATTTTGAGAATCTGAACGGTCATGCGGCATTTCTCCGCTGGATCGGGCACCATCGACTGCCAAGCACTCTACCGAGCCTCAGGGTCGTGGGCGAGCGCAAACGAAAAAGCCCGCGGACTTGAAATCCGCGGGCTTTTGGTTCTTTGCCGTGATCTTGGGCAAATGAATAGTCGGAAACCATTCCCCGGCGTTGCCGCCGGCGTTTTCATGATTCAGCATCACGAACGAGGTTGTGCTGACAAAAGTTACGATTCGGATTGCTCCGGATCGAATCTAAGAAATCCCTTAGAAAGGAGGTGATCCAGCCGCAGGTTCCCCTACGGCTACCTTGTTACGACTTAGTCCCAGTCACCGAACCTAGCGTAGGCACCTCAGTGTTGAGGCGACTTCGGCTATTTCCGGCTCCCATGACTTGACGGGCGGTGTGTACAAGGCTCAGGAACACATTCACCGCGGCGTAGCTGATCCGCGATTACTAGCGATTCCAACTTCACGGAGGCGAGTTGCAGCCTCCGATCTGAACTGGGCGACGATTTATGCGATTTCCACCAGCTTGCGCTCTTGGTTCGCTTTATCCGCCGCATTGTAGCACGTGTGTGGCCCTGGGCATAAAGGCCATGAGGACTTGACGTCATCCCCACCTTCCTCCGGTTTAACACCGGCAGTCTCGCTAGAGTCCCCGACATTACTCGCTGGCAACTAGCGACAAGGGTTTCGCTCGTTAAGGGACTTAACCCGACATCTCACGACACGAGCTGACGACAGCCATGCAACACCTGTACCAGTTGTACCCCGAAGGGCCTACCCTACTTTCATAGGGATAATCCTGGCATGTCAAACCCAGGTAAGGTTCTGCGCGTTGCTTCGAATTGAACCACATGCTCCACCGCTTGTGTGAGCCCCCGTCAATTCCTTTGAGTTTTAGCCTTGCGACCGTACTTCCCAGGCGGTCGACTTAGCACTTTGGCTTCGACCGCGACACCGTCAGAGGTACCGCGATCTAGTCGACATCGTTTATGGCCAGGACTACCGGGGTATCTAATCCCGTTCGCTCCCCTGGCTTTCGTGTCTCAGCGTCAGCACACCCCTAGTCAGCTGTTTTCACCATTGGCGTTCCAAATGATATCTACGCATTTCACCGCTCCACCATTTGTTCCGCTGACCCCTAAGTGGCTCAAGATGCCCAGTCTACCAGGCCGTTCCACGGTTGAGCCGTGGGATTTCACGAGGTACTTAGACATCCGCCTACACACGCTTTAAGCCCAGTGATTCCGCCTAACGCTTGGCACCTCTGTCTTACCGCGGCTGCTGGCACAGAGTTAGCCGTGCCTTCCTCTGGGGTTGATCAGAACTTTCTAACCCCTGACAGTGGTTTACATCCCGAAGGACTTCGTCCCACACGCGGCGTCGCTCCGTCACACTTTCGTGCATTGCGGAAGATTCGTTACTGCAGCCCCCCGTAGGAGTCTGGGCAGTGTCTCAGTCCCAATGTGGCCGGCCAACCTCTCAGTCCGGCTACGCGTCGTCGCCTTGGTGAGCCGTTACCTCACCAACTAGCTGATACGAAATCGCCTGCTCCCAGACCGGCGGACCTTTGAGAACCCTGTCATGCGACAAGGTTATATCATCTGGTATTACCTGCCCTTTCGGGCAGCTATCCCAGAGTCCGGGGCACATTAGCGATTCATTACTCACCCGTTCGCCACTGATGTATTGCTACATCCGTGCGACTTGCATGTCTTAGCCACGCCGCCAGCGTTCAGGCTGAGCCAGGATCAAACTCTTCAATTAAATTTCTTGGACCGGTCCGCTCCTGATGCCGGGCGTCACCTCGCGGCCTGTCTTTCAACAAGCCCCGCGGCTGTCCCAGTCTGACACTTTCACGAACCGGTTTAATCCTCGAAATGAGTCTGATCACCTGACGATTCAAAGACATGAATCGCCAGGTATTCATTTTTGCCGCTGCATCGGCTAGAACGCAGCAGCGCTCGTCCAACAGCACTTGAAGGGTTGCCCCAACTTGCACTGCTCGACTGTTTTGCAAGGCTCAAACATTCTTCGTTGGCTTCTCAAATTGATCAAGGAAGATCACTTTGCATGCACCACAAGGATATGTTTGAGACTCAGCATCCCGAACCGGCCCCTAAAGGCCGGCCGAGCTTTTGGATCTGCCCGGACCGCCACGTACAAAATGGCTTCCGAGCTCACATCCTCGCGGTTTTCCGACTATTCACTTGCCAAAGAGCATCAGACATCGTCCGGATGATTCACCGATCAACTCGCTCGATCGGCATCCTCCGCGCCTTCCCAACAAAATTCTCTCCGTCGGGGGAGGCGAAATCCTAACGTCACTCTCACACTTGTCAACCAGTGGCGCAAAATTTCTTTGCCATTGGCGACAATCGGCCCAAAAAACCCGGCCAGACACTTTCGCATCCAGCCAAGCCGCCTCCGTGCCTCTGGCTTCTTATCGATTCCCAAGCGTAGGAATGATCAGAATTTGCAGCCAAGCGGTCCAAGCGTCTTCGTGTCGCAGTTCATTCACCACGACTGCTTGCACCGTCGATCAGTGACGAATGGACAATGTTACCCGATATCCACCCGCCGTGTCAATCCCTTTCACCAGAAAATTTTTCCCAGCTTGGCGGGCCTCCATTCCATCCGCCTCTCAATCCTCCGCACCCTCGCCCCCATCCTCTTCCCGCTCAACATCCTCGCCCTCCCCAGCCGTGTTGATCGCCTCCTCCGACATCTCGTCCAGCGACGCCCGGCTCGCACCCGGCACATGGCCCTTGCCCCCGGCCGGACGCGCCTGCCTCCCTCGCACCATCAGCTTGATCGGAACCTCCGGATACGGCAGCAAATCCCGGAACCGATTCACTATATATCGTCTGTACGTCTCGCTCAGATACTTTACGTTGTTGACAAACAGCACAATCGTCGGCGGGCAGATCGCCGCCTGCGTCACGTAATAGACCCGCGCCTTGCGCCCCACCGGGTTGCTCGGCGAACGCTCCTGGATCACCTGCCGAACCGTCCGATTCAACATCCCCGTCGATAACCGCTGGCTCGCCTGCTTGAACAGGTGCTTGGCCATATCCAGTGCCGCCTGCACGTTCCGGCCGTCCTTGGCTGTCACAAACGCAATCGGCGCAAAGTCGATCGGCCGCATTTCCTCACCCAGATACGTCCCAAATTCCTCCATCAGCGCTGCATCGTCCACTTCTTGGGTCCCCGCCAGACCCTTCTTTTGCGCCAAAATCTTTCGCGTCAGATCCCATTTGTTCACGATGATCACCACCGGCTTGAACTGGTCGGCCACATACCGGGCCAGTTTCTTATCCGGCTCGCTCAGGATTTCGGTCCCGTCCACCAGCAACATGACAACGTCCGCCCGCCGGATCGATCGCTGTGCCCGGTGAAAACTGTAATATTCCACATCGCTGGCCACGATCCGCCGCTTTTTGCGCACGCCGGCCGTGTCGATCACCACCAGCACCTCGCCGTCTTTCTCGAACCGCACATCGATGCTATCGCGCGTGGTTCCGGGCACCTCCGACACGATGACGCGATCGGCATCCGCGTCGTACAATCGCGCTATCGCGTTCACCAGCGTGCTCTTGCCCGCGTTGCGCTTGCCGACGATCGCCACCATCATCGCCGGCGGCGGCATCTCAGTCGGCGCATCCGACAAATCCACCACTTCTGCCAGACTCTCGACCAATGCCTCGATATTCCGGCCGCTCTTGGCCGATACCCCGATCGGCGTCCCCAGCCCCAGCCGGGCAAAATCCCCCAGCGCCGCGTCCTCCTTCTTGCCATCGACCTTATTGGCCACCAGAATCGTCTTGAGTCCGCGCTTGCGCAGCAATCCGGCGATCTCCTGGTCGGTGGTCGTCAGCCCCTCATTGGCATCGACGACGAACATCACCACATCCGACCGCGCCAGGGCCATCTCGATCTGGTGCTGAATGTGATCCGTCAACTGATCCGGATCGACAAACCCATAGCCGCCGGTGTCCACCAGTTCGATGTACCGATCCCGCAGTTTCATCGGCATCGATACCCGGTCGCGCGTCACACCCGGCATGTCCTGCACAATGCTCACCAGCATCCCCACCAGCGCATTCAGCAGGCTGCTCTTCCCGACATTCGGCCGACCCACAATCGCCACGACCGGCATCTTCGTTGCTTTCGCCATTTCGTTATCATCCGTCATTTGACCCCTCAACGGCAACTGCGATAGATATTATTTTCACAATGTTGCCTGTGGCGCAGACGGTGGCAAGAATGAACTGTCGCATCGCAGTCCCGAAAAACCCGGAGGTTTCGCCATGCCCACCGTCCTGGATATTCTCATCCGCAAGGGGAACGAGATTCATTGCATTCACCCCACCGCCACGGTGATGGACGCGGTGCAGCGCATGAATCTTCATAGCGTCGGCGCACTGGTGGTCATGCATGAGGACTCTGTGGTGGGCATGTTCACCGAACGCGATGTCCTACGCCGCGTGCTGGCCGAAAACCGCTCGCCCGATCACGTGGCCGTCGCCGATGTCATGACCGCCGAAGTGATCTGCTGCTCCCCCGACACCGACGTCGCCGACGCCAGCCAGATCATGACCTCCCGCCGCATCCGCCATCTCCCCGTCTGCGGCCACGACGGCCGGATCATCGGCCTGATCTCCATCGGCGACCTCAACGCCTTCTACGCCAGCCACAACGAACAAACTATTCACTATCTTCAGGATTACATCTACGGTCGGGCGTAAAGCCCGACCGCTTGGCCGGATCGTTAATGTTAGTCAGGATTTGTGCGCTTAGAGGCGCAGGTTACCCTTCAACAATGCTGGATTGGGCGCTCACTACCGTGGGCCGGAGTGTTTTCATATTACGATTGTGGCCTTCGGGAAAGCCACACGCAATTCCGCGATCGCTTCATCTGAGAGCGCGGTTTCCTCGAGGCTTATCCAGCATGCGTTTGCGAGTCGAACGAGATGGGTGACGGCCGCATCAGTAATCTGGGTTCCCGATAGATTGAGCGATCGAAGATTTGGGAGTCGTTCGATCCCTGCCAACGCGGCGTCGGTTATTGAGGCTTTGGATAGGTCGAGCCGCTCCAGACCCCGGATATCTGCCAGGGCGTCAAACACGGCTGCCGACGGATGTGTTGCGGTCAAGTTCAACCTTTTGATTGACGGATTGCGTGCCAGGTTTGCCAACCCGGACGCGGTGACCGATGTACTGCCGAGACGAAGCTCAGATAGCGCTGCCAGCCTTGGCAATTGCGCGAGGCTTTGGTCGTCAATTCCGGTCCCATCAAGATTCAGCCGCTCAAGCGACTGCATCCCTACAAGGCAATCCAACCGCTGGCCCCGCAGCTTGGCCGATTTCGTGCAATGAAGTTTTTTCAGCCGCTCGAACGATCGGATATGTGGCAGGAAAGCGTCTGTGAGCTGCGGACAATTGTCTAGGTATAACTCCTCGACCTCGTGCCATTGGCTGATGTGGGCGAAGCCATCGCCGGTGATCGGGGTTTCAATGAGTGAGAGAACCCGCATCAGAGCGAAGCTCGCAAGGTGCGCGAAATGGGCGTCACGAAAATTTGTTCCGCTGAGGTTAAGCCGATGGAGTGAGGTTGCCCCGCGCAGATGACAAAAGCCGCTGCCATCAATTGGGCAGTAGCTGAGGTTCAACTCCTGCAACCGATGCAAATCCTTTAGATGTTCCAGGCAAGCATCCGTGATCAGGCAGTCGCCGAGCGAAAGGTTCGTAAGCTGCGAAAGCCGGCCGAGGTAAGCGGTACCGGCATCGGTGACTTCACCCGAATCAAGTGTCAGTGTGGTGAGATTCATGCAGGCTGGCAGAAGAGCGACGAGAGCATCATCAGCCTCACCGGTTAGGTGCATCTTGGTAACCAGCGACGGCTCGTTCGACGGATCGCGGGATTCAATCGCGTCTTTTACCGCCGCGGCAATGGACTGAGTCGCGTTGTTCGTGGGCTGCGGCGGCGGTGGCGCGCCCTTTCGGCGGGGCATTCGCAATTGGACATGTCGTTGGAATATCGCCGCAGCGCGAGGTGAATCAGGGTGGGGCGAGACATCGCGACCGGGCCGCGCGATCAGTCGCCGAAGGGCCTGCCGATGCTTAGGCAAACCGTAGCAAAGTAGTGGCAGGCGGGCGTTTCCGAAGTTTCCCCAGTATTCATTGTTGTCGATAATGGCACGGATTATCTCTGCCTGTGCATCGGTGATCACGTCAGGCGTTCTTTGCCAGTCGGTTGGTTTTTCCGCCTGAGGACCGAAAAACAGCGGCAGGAGTGGCTTTACGTTTGCCTCGATAG
Organism: uncultured Tepidisphaeraceae bacterium; assembly: GCA_964420285.1. GTDB lineage: Bacteria > Planctomycetota > Phycisphaerae > Tepidisphaerales > Tepidisphaeraceae > CAYQTE01. The sequence continues at coordinate 68,571 of CAYQTE010000002.1, read as the reverse complement.
TGATTCCGGTACAGTTGCGGAAAATCTCAGCAAAGACACTGAGATGTCGTGCGACGAAAGCAGGATTGACCCTCGCGATCCGCGGCCCAAGACTGACGCGCCAAGCCAGAAATCTGTTTGAAAGTCCTGTGTCGGACAGCGCCTTGAGCAGTACAAAGCAATCATCCTCTAGAAGTTCTCCGGCGTCGAACAACGCGAGCGCGATGGCGCTGCGCACGCCGCGGTCTTCTTCCGCGTGAAATCGTTTCCGCAAAATGTTCAGGGCGTCGGCACGGCCCTTCGATGCGCGGGCGAGCGCCAGCGAGGTGTCTTGGCGACCACTGGAGCTGGCGAGGTTCTCACCCCAGCGGCGAATGATTCGGGCAGCGGCCGGTTCAAGTTCAATCGGCAATTCATGGAAATGTTCGAGCAGGATGGCCAGCGCGGATATGCCGGTGGAGCGTTCCTTGGACGACTCACTCAATTGCTCAAAGAAGTCCCATCTTTCCGCAAGACGCATTCGCGTGGCGCGCTTGCACTCCGCGTCAGCCGCTTGCGCTTCACGCACCTCCAGTGAATTGCGGCGCCGCATCGATCCGTAGGTCATGAAAAAACTCCCGTAGGTCGTGCTCCAGGCGATTTCTCCCAGGAAGTCGACGAGTCTCTCCCGCCAGGGCGGGAGAGAACCCTCGGCAATCTCTATTAGAAAAGGCACTGCTGCCGCCGTCGCATCGTACACGGATCCCTGGTGCCAAATGGTGCTATAGAGCTGATCCAGCGCCGCTTCGCGCTCATCTTCGTTCGGTGTGGCCAGAGCACGCAACAATGCCGGGACATCCATTGCCGGCCCGTAGGCGTGACTCAAACGCGACCAGTCGATATCTTGAATTTCTTCCAGCAACTGCGCTCCCCAGGGTCTGGTGAAGCGAGGATGACTCCCACTCCTAATCTTGATCCAGCATCCCCCTCCGCCACCAACTCGCGTTCACCTCACCGCCACACTCGTCCCCCCGCCACGCACCGATTCATACATCGCCTGCACGATCGCCACCGCCTTGCGCGCCTCCGGCCCCCATGTCTCCGCCTCTTTCCCCTCATTCCACGCGCGGTAGATCGACCCGATATTCAAACTGTGCAGATCCACCCCCGCATCCCCGGCCGATTTCCCGCCGCCGCTGTTGGTCGCCTTCGCCGGGTTCAGCCGCTCCAGCAAATCCGCATCCGCCGGCTGCTTTTCGGCAAACTCAAACCGCTTCAGCCCGTTCTCCGATACCGCCGTCCCTTTCTCGCCCCCCACTTCCAGCCGGGTCGGACTGCCCGGCCACATCGCCGTGGTGCTGACGAACGTCCCAAACGCCCCGTTGGCGAATTCCAGAGCGCAGCTCATCGTGTCCTCAACCTCGATCGTGTCGTGAATCCGGCTGGCCGCGTACGCGCTGACCCGCTTCACCGGCCCCATGATCCATTGCAGCAGGTCGATCTGGTGGATGCCCTGGTTCATCACCGCCCCGCCGCCGTCCATCTTCCATGTCCCGCGCCATCCGCCCGGCGCGTAATACTTATCCGGCCGATACCACGGCGTGAACGATCCCGCCCAGGTCAGCCGCCCGAACCGGCCGGATTCGGTTGCCGAGCGGATCGTCCGGTTGGCCTCGTTCCAGCGGTTTTGAAATATCCCCGCGATGCGCACACTCCGCCGTTTGGCCTCTTCGATCATCTGATCGACGCGCTCGGTGCTGATCTCCAGCGGCTTCTCGCACACGATGCTCTTGCCCAGCGCCATCGCCTCGCCCGCGATTTCCAGATGGCTGCCGCTTGGCGTGCAGATATGAACCGAGTCCAGCTCCTCCTTGCGATACATCTCGGCCGTCGTCTGATACACCGGCACGCCGCTGACCTGGTGTTTGGCCAGCGAGGCATTGGCCCGGCTCACATCCGCATCGCACACCGCCACGAGTTTGGTCTCCGCCAGCTTGGGCAGCACGCGCACGTGCCAGTCGCCGACCAGCCCCGCTCCAATCACCGCCGCTCGCCATTGCTTGGCCATTGTTCAAGTCCTCAGTCAATTCCCGCCCCGCAAGCCAAATTACGCCACCGCCGCCAATCCCACAAGCGGTCCTGCCCGTGTAGGGTCCGCACCGCGGACCACGACAGGTGACGGCGCCGCAAACGCTCCGCGATGCACACCCTACACGAATCGCCTGACGACGCTTAGAATACCGCACGATGCAAAACGCCACCGATTACGTCGAATCCCTCGGCCAAGCCGCCCAGGCGGCCGCGCGTAAACTCGCCGGCACCAGCGGCGCTGTGCGTATCGCCGCCCTGGCGAAAATGGCCCGGGCCATCCGCTCCGGCAAGGACCGGCTGCTGGAAGCCAATGCCATCGACGTGCAGAACGCCGTCGCCGCCGACATGGCCCCGGCTCTGGTCCAGCGCCTCAGGCTCAACGACAAACGCATCTCCGACATGGCCGATGCCATCGACCAGATCGCCGGCCAGACCGATCCGGTCGGCCAGATCATCGACGGCTATGTGCGGCCCAACGGCCTGCGCATCCAGAAGCTCCGCGTCCCGCTGGGCGTCGTCCTCTTCTTCTACGAAAGCCGCCCCAACGTTACCAGCGACGCCGCCGCACTCTGCCTCAAATCCGGCAACGCCGTCATCCTTCGCGGCGGCAAGGAGGCCTTCGCCAGCAACAAGGCCATCGTCTCCATTCTCTCGGCCAGCCTTGATGGCAGCGGCATCGACCCGGCCGCCGTGCAGTTCGTCGAATCCACCGACCGCGCGCTCGTTCCCATGCTCCTGAGGCTCGACCGCTACATCGACCTGGTCATCCCCCGCGGCGGCGAGAGCCTCATCCGCGCCGTCGTGAAAGATTCGACCATCCCCGTTCTCAAACACTACACAGGCAACTGCCACATCTACGTCGATGCCGCCACGCAACACATGGCCGAGCAGGTCCGCAAGATCTGCGTCAATGCCAAGACCAGTTACCCCGGCGGCGCCGTCTGCAATGCGGTGGAGAAAATCCTGTTTCACAAAGATGCCGCGCCGCATTTATTGGTCGATGTGTGCAACGATCTGGCCGCGCAAAAGGTCGAAATCCGCGGCGATGCGCGCTCGCGGCAACTCTATCCCGCCGCCAAACCCGCGGATGACACAGACTGGCCGCGCGAATACCTCGACCTCGTCCTGGCCGTCAAAATCGTTGATTCCATCGACGAGGCCATCGAGCACATCAACTTCTGGGGCAGCCACCACACGGATGCGATCCTGAGCGAATCGGCCGCCGCGATCGACAAATTCATCACCGGCGTCGATTCCGCCAGCGTGATGGTCAACGCCAGCACCCGCTGGGCCGACGGCGGCGAATACGGCCTGGGCGCCGAGATCGGCATCTCCACCGACAAGCTCCACGCCCGCGGCCCCATGGGCGCGGCCGATCTGACCACATATAAATGGATCGTCACCGGCGACGGCCACTGCCGGCCGGGGAAATAGAGGGCACCAATGACCGATTGGGATCCGGAATTGTATCTGCGGTTTGAAGACCAGAGGACCCGGCCGTGCCGGGAACTGGTGGCGCGGCTGACGCTGCCCGCCGGCGATGTGCGGCACGCACTGGACCTGGGCTGCGGGCCGGGCAATTCGACAGCCGTGCTGATGGCGCGCTATCCGGCGGCGCGGGTTACGGGAGTGGACAATTCGCCCCAGATGCTGGCCAAGGCGAAGGCGGATTTCCACAACGGGCACTTTGAGCGCGGTGATCTTGCGACATGGGAGCCGGCGGGGGAAATCCGCGGCAAGGTGGATGTGATCCTGGCGAACGCGTCGCTGCAGTGGGTTGCGAATCATGCCGCCATACTGCCTCGCCTGATGGGATGGCTGCGCGAGGGCGGCGAACTGGCGGTGCAAATACCGCAGGCGGATGACCTGCCGGTGCTCAAGTTGATCACCGAGGTGGCGCGGAGTCCGGCGTTTGCGGCGATTTTCGAGGGATTCACGCCGCCGCACATGGTGCATGAGCCGCAGGCGTATTACGATTTCCTGGCGCCGCACTGCCGGTATATCGATCTCACCGAGGTCATTTACTATCACATCATGGATGGGCCGGAGGATGTGGTCGAGTGGATCAAGGGCACCGGCCTGCGCCCCAGCCTGGATCGCGCCGGCGCGCGGAGCGGGGAATTTTTGGCGGAATACGCGCGGCGCATCACCGGCGCCTACCCGCGGCGCGTGGACGGAAAGGTCTTGATGGCTTTCCGGCGGCTGAACATCCTGGCTCGACGGTAGAATTCCCCGGCGGTGCGGCTGTTCCTGCCCTGGCCGAGCCATTGCACCCTATCCCGATCCGCTGATAGAGTATGGTTCGTATCAGCGGTTGGGACTCGCATGTCCGATCACGTTCGCGTCTGAACATCATTTTCGCGCCACCGAGGGAGGCACAGGTCGGCACCGTTCCCTCCGGCTGGCCGCCTTGGAAGGAAAGGAATCGCAGATGAAAGCCATTCACACTCGCAGCGGCATGGGAATCGTCGCTCTGCTGGCCGTCGTCGTCGCTTTTGTGGGCATCGGCCGGGTTTGCGTCGCCGACGCACCCGCTCCGGTTACGCTCCATTGGCTTGACGGCGCGCCGCCGGCCAATTCGCAGGGTGTGAGCTGGGGCATCCCCTGGCCCAAGGGAACGGTGCAGAAGACCGATTCGTTCGCGCTGACCGCCGCCGATGGCGCCAGCGTTCCGGTGCAGACCTGGCCGCTGGCGTACTGGCCGGACGGGTCGATCATGTGGAGCGGGCAATCGATCAGCGCCAAACCGGGGCTGGCCGGGCCGTTCCAGATCGCGGTTGGCGCCCCGGCCGCACCGGCGGCGAAGATCGTCTGCACGCAGGATGCCGCCGGCATCAGCATCGACACCGGCGTCATGACCAGCCGAATCCCCAAGCAGGGATCATCCCTGTTCGAGTCGATTTCCATCGGCGACCGCAAGATCGCCGAGAACGGCAAGCTGGTGCTCACGCTGGAAGACCGCTCGCAGTTTGACTCGCAGAAGATCCTCCGCCAGGAAGACTTCGTCAGCCAGATCAAGACCGTCACGCTCGAACAGCAGGGCCCGGTCCGCGCCGTCGTCAAGATCGAGGGCAACCACAAATCCACCACCGGCGACCGCGCCTTCCTGCCGTTCACGGTCCGGCTCTACTTCAATGCCGGCCTGGATTCGATTCGCATGGTCCATTCGTTCGTCTTCGATGGCGACGATCAGAAGGATTTCATCAAGGGCCTGGGACTTTCCTTCAGCGTCCCGATGCGCGAGGAAGTCATCAACCGGCACGTGCGCTTCGGCGGCGACACCGGCATGTGGGCCGAACCCGTCAAGCCGGTGGTCGGCCGGCGCGATATCACATATGGCAACCAGGGGATGGTCTTCCCCGATCAGGTGGCCGGTAAGCGGATACCAAATATCGACCAGTACGCGGCGGCCCAGCAGCAGTACATCCGCGATGCCGCACAATGGGATGATTACAAGCTCACGCAGGTCAATCCCGACGGGTTCACCATCGAGAAACGCACGCAAAACAAGAGCTCCTGGCTGCACGTCATGGACGGACATCGCGCTTTGGGCTCGGCGTTTCTGGGCGATGTCACCGGCGGCATGGCCGTGGACGTCAAGAAATTCTGGCAGAAATATCCCGCATCCTTCGAGATTCACGGCGCCACGACGGCCGCAGGGCAACTGACCGTCTGGCTCTGGTCGCCCGATGCACCGGCGATGGATCTTCGTCACTATGACGTGATTGGTCACGGCCTGGACATGGCGTACGAGGACTGGAAGCAGGGCTGGGACAGCGCCCTGGGCGTGGCCAATACCAGTGAACTCACGCTGCGGGCGGTATCCGGCGTTCCATCCGACCAGGAACTGGTGGACATGTCCAAGGGAACCAGCGCGCCGGCGATGCTGGTCTGTTCGCCGCAATACTACCACAGCCAGCGCGCCTGCGGTTTCTGGAGCCTGCCCGACCAGTCCAGCGCCGTGCGCCGCGGACTGGAAACCCAGTTGACCAACGCTCTGGATTTCTACGGCAAGGAAGTCGATTTCCGCTCGTGGTACGGATTCTGGGATTACGGCGACATGATGCGCATGTACGATGAAACCCGGCACGAGTGGCGCTACGACATCGGCGGCTGGGCCTGGAACAACACGGAACTGCTGCCCGATTACTGGCTCTGGTACAGCTTTCTGCGCACCGGCAAGGCGGACATTTTCCGACTCGCCGAAGCCATGACCCGCGACACCAGCGAGGTGTCGGTTCACCACATCGGCCGGTTCGCGCCGCTGGGTTCGCGGCACAACGTCAACCACTGGGGCGACGGCGCCAAACAGCCGCGCATCAGCGAATGCGGCCTGAAACGGCCGTATTATTTCCTGTCGACCGATGAACGCGTCGGCGACCTGATGCGCGAGCAGCTCACGGCCGATTTCACGTATGCGGATGTCAAGCGGACCGACCCGCGCATGCCGGACAACAGCGGCCCCTACACCAGCGCCAGTTTCGGCACCGACTGGGCGGCCTATTGCATCAACTGGCTGACGGAGTACCAGCGCACCGGCGATACCAAGTGGCTGGACAAGATCAAGGCGGGCATGGATTCGCAGGTGGCGCTGGCGAGGGCTCCGGCCCGCCTGCTGGGCGCCGGGCCGTACGATCCGACCACCGGCAAGTTCATGACGCAACCCGGCGGCCGGGGCGGCGCCAGCGGCCCCACAGGTTTCGATCTGCTCTTCGGAACGGTTGAGATTATGGCGGAGATGGAACTGACCGTGGATGATCCCAAGTATTGGGACGCCTTCCACGCCTACGCCGCCACCCAAACCGGCCAGCCGCTGGCGTACGCATCCTATGTGCTAAAGGATCCGCAGCTTGGCGCCCGCGTTTGGCAGGAACTGGCCGGCGGCGGCCGGGGCGGTGGCATGGGCGCCAATTTCTCCGTCCCCGCGCACCCGCTGACGGGCCCGGAAATCCCCAATGCCCTGCAGGAAGTTCCCGGCCGCCCCGAAGCCGCCGGTGACGCGCACCGGTTGCTCATCCTGATCGAGTCCATGGAATGGGCCAACGACTACGCGCCCAAGCAGTAGGGCCGGGTCACGCCAAGAGAAGCGCGCATCGCAGGGGCTGCAGTCAAGGCGACTTGAGCAAAGGACGTATTATCCCGCCAAGCGCATTACGGCTCCCGCCCACGATCGCGCTGCCCACCGGGTCGTTCCCTTACGCTTCGCTCGTAATTCGCGATGATTTGCGCAATCAGCGAATCCGTGTGCCGAAACTGCGTGGTCGTGGTCAGCGACCGCACTGCCGCGTGAAAGTCGATGTAGCCTTCATATCCCGCCTCCTGCAGAACGGCCAAGGTGCCCATTGACCGCAGGCCGATAGAACGCGCCACCTCGGTGGCGGCCCGTTCATCAATGAGCACAAGATCGGCGGCGCGCTCCCGCGCCAGAGACAGGGCCGACGCTTCGCCGTCGTCCAGGCGGTCAAGAAATTCGATTATCGCCGGCTGTTCGATCTTGAGCCACGCTGGCGGATGTCCCGCCCACCGCCGCACCTTTTCCGGAAAGTGCCCCAGCCGAAGTTCATCGAGGACTTGCGCGGTCGTCAGCACATCGCCGTAAAGTCGCGGAAGTGCGTGGACGGCATCCACTTCAACCAGATATCGCAGCGGCCCGGTGTCTGAGACGATGATCATGGAGCCCGCCGCCGCAGGCTTCGGGAGACGTTCACTTGCTCGGCGATTTCCCCCGCCGTGAACTCGTCAACCACGCCGTAACGTCCGAGCAACGCATCCGCGTCGCCGCGGCCGATGCCGAGGAATTTGGCAAATTTTCCGTGGGACAACTTGCCCTGGCGATACAATTGCACGGCGACAAACTCGCGCACATCGCGGTCGAGCTGACGGACCGATGCGTCGTCGAGATTCTCGGGAATGCGTATGTGCAGGGTCATGCCATCACCATCCAAATGATAGCTCCATTTGTCAAGCATTTTCGGCAATTCCAGCCGCTGCGCAGCTATGAGCGGTGACCGATCAGATATGTATAGCGCCTTTATCCGCCGCCAGCGCAGCTTCCTTGATTGCTTCCGGCAGGGTTGGATGTGCATGAAAGGCCCGGGCCAGATCCTCAACACTGGCGGCGAATTCTATCGCGATCGTGGCTTCGGCGATCATGTCGCTGGCGTGCGCGGACAGGATGTGAACGCCCAGCAGGCGGTCGGTTTTGGCTTCGCCGATGATTTTCACCAAGCCGTCGGGTTCGTCCATGCCTCTGGCCCGGCCGTTGGCGGCCAGGGGGAATTTGCCGATCTTGATCGGCCCGCGCGCGGCGGCTTGTTGTTCAGTAAGGCCGACCGCCGCCAGTTCCGGATGCGTGTAGACCACCGACGGGCAAGCGCCGTAATTGACGTGGCCGGCATGCCCCGCCATCCGCTCGACGGCGGCGATGCCTTCCTCCTCGGCCTTGTGCGCCAGCATCAATCCGCCGATCACATCGCCAATCGCATAGATGCCCGGCACGCTGGTCTGGAAATCCCCGTTGACAATCACATATCCGCGCGCATCGGTCGCGACACCGGCCTCAGACAGGCCCAACCCGTCTGTTACCGGCCGGCGCCCCACCGCGACCAAAACCGCATCGGCCTCCTCGACGCCGGTTTGATCGCCGCTCTTCCATTTCAATTTCACGGTTCCCGATGATGTATCCACCGATTCGGCCGTGGTGTTGAACTGGAATTTCAAGCCCTGCTTTTGCAGGAGTTTTTGCAGTGCCAGGGCCATCTCGGTATCGCTGGGCGGGAGTATGCGATCGAGGAATTCGATCACATGAACATCGCTGCCGAGCCGCGCCCAGACGCTGCCGAGTTCGACGCCGATGTATCCGCCGCCAACCACAATCAGCTTTTTCGGAATCGCCGGGATGCTGAGGGCTTCGGTGCTGGAGAGAACGTATTTGCCGTCGAAGGGCAGGCCCTTGATCGAAATCGGGGCGCTGCCGGTGGCGATGAGAATCTTGCCGGCCGAATACGTCGTCTTCTGATTGTCATTAGCGGTCACTTCCACATTCCCGGCCGAGGCGATCCGCGCGGCGCCGGCGAGGTGGGTGATATTGTTCTTGCGAAACAGGAAGCCGACGCCATCGGACATCTTCTTGACGACGTCGGTTTTGAATTTCATCATCGCCGGCAGATCGACCGAGATGCCCTGGACGCTAATGCCTCGCCGCGAAAGGTGATGTTGCGCATCGGCCAGGTGATGGGTGGAATCGAGCATCGCCTTGGAGGGGATGCAGCCGACGTTCAGGCACGTGCCGCCGAGATATTCCCGCTCGATGCAGGCGACGCGCATGCCCAGTTGGGCGGCGCGAATGGCGGCGACATAGCCGCCGGGTCCGGCGCCGATCACGATCAGATCGAATGCGTTGTTGGCCATCCCCGGGCTCCGTCGCAAAACCTAAATTTCCAGCATGAGCCGCGCCGGGTCTTCCAGCATGTCCTTGATGCGGACCAGGAAGCTGACGGACTCCCGGCCGTCGATGAGGCGGTGGTCGTAGCTGAGGGCGACATACATCATCTGGCGGGCCTCGATCCTGTCGCCGACGCAGACGGGGCGTTTCTGGATGGTGTGCATGCCGAGAATCGCGCTCTGCGGCGGATTGAGAATGGGGGTGGAGAAGAGCGATCCGTAGACGCCGCCGTTGGTGATGGTGAACGTACCGCCGGTCAGTTCCTCCATGCCCAGCTTGCCGTCGCGCGTCGATTGGGCCAGGCGTTTGATCTCCGCTTCCACGCGGGCGAAGTTGAGGCTCTGCGCGTTACGCAAGACCGGCACGGCCAGGCCGCGATCGGTGCTGACGGCGATGCCGAGGTGAACGAACTGGTGATACACGATTTCATCGCCGTCGATGCGGGCATTGAGTCGCGGGAACTCGGCCAGAGCCAGAACGGCGGCGCGGCAGAAGAAACTCATCAGGCCGAGGTTGACGCCATGCACGTCGGTGAATCGCTGCTTGTATTTGGCGCGGAGGTCCAGAACGGCGGTGAGGTCGATCTCGTTGTAGGTGGTGAGAATAGCGGCGGTCTGCTGCACTTCGATCAGCCGGCGGGCGATGGCCTTGCGCATCTTGCTCATGGGCACGCGACGGATGCCGGTGGAGTCGAAGATCAATTTCTCGCCGCCGGCCTTTGGCGAAGTGGCGGGCACGGCGGGAGCTTGCGGCGACGCGATGGCGGGAAGAGAACGCGCGGCCGGGGGCAACGGTTCGGGTTCAGATTCGCTTTCAGATTCCCTGGGCGTCGGAGGCCTTACCGCCGTGTCGATCGCTTTTTGCATGTCCTGCTTCGTGACCCGGCCGCCCCGGCCGGTGCCCTGCACGGTTGCGGGATCGACGCGGCTTTCAGAAGCCAATCGGCGCACGGAAGGACTTTGATCCGATGGAACGGGGCCGGCGGAGGCTGGTAACGGCGCAGCGGGTGACAACGGCGCAGCGGGCGGGGGCGGCTTTGTCGCAACCGGTGCATCGGCCACGGCACCGGCGGAATCGTCGATGCGTGCGATGGTCTGGCCGACCTGAACGGTGTGACCTTCCTCGGCGATATGGTGGACCACGCCGGCGGCGGGCGAGGGGAGATCGACGTTGGCCTTGTCGGTTTCCAGTTCGCACACCGGTTCGTTGGCGCCGACGCGCTGGCCGTCGGCGATGATCCAGCGGATCAGGACAGCCTCGGTGATCGATTCGCCCAGAGATGGAATCTCAACATTAGTGGGCATGGGTTACCTTGGAGCGTTTCCGTTGGAGCCTTTATCCGCCGCGACGGCGGCCTGGGCAAGTTCGCGTTCGGCGTCCTCGGCCCTGGCGGCCTGGGCGGCACGGCGGGCGGGAATATCCAGCGCGGCGGTCAAAAGTTCCTGTTCCTCGATCTCGTGCATCTTCTGCCAGCCGGTCGCGGGAGAGGCCGATTCGTCCCGGCCGAAATAGTGCAGCGTCATGTCGCCGCCCAGCAGGTGGCGCGAGCGGCGTTCGATAAAGTGGAACGCCCCGCGGTTTCGCGGCTCTTCCTGCACCCAGGCGATGGTGTCGGCCTGGCGATACTTGGACAGCACGGCGCGAATTTCCTGTTCCGGGAACGGATACAACTGCTCGACGCGCACGATCGCCGTATCCTCGATACGCTCCGCCGTGCGCATTGCCAGCAGGCTGTAATAGACCTTGCCCGAACACAAGAGCAATCGCCGCACACCCGAGCGATCCAGATCGGCCGGATCGTCGATCACCAGTTGGGCCTGCATGTCGGAAAACTCCTCGATGCGGCTGGAGGCCGGCTCGTAGCGGAGGAGCTTCTTGGGCATCATCATCACCAGCGGCTTGCGGAACGACCGCTTGAGCTGGCGGCGCAGGAAATGGAAATATTGCGCCGGCGTACTGGGCTGGCAGACCTGCATGTTGTCTTCAGCACACAATTGCAGAAATCGCTCGACATAACCGTTGGAATGCTCCGGTCCCATGCCTTCGTAGCCGTGCGGCAGAAGGATGACCAGGCCGTTCATGTAGCCCCATTTGCTTTCCGACGCGGCCAGAATCTGATCGACGATCGGCTGGGCGCCGTTGACGAAATCGCCGAACTGGGCCTCCCAGACGACGAGGTTGCGCGGGTCGGCCGAGGCGTAGCCCCATTCAAACCCGAGCACGGCGAACTCCGAGAGCATGGTGTTGAGGATGTGGAACCGACCCTCCGGCGCCAGCCGCGCCAGGGGGATGTCGGTGGCGCCGGTGTTGTAATCGTGCAGCACCGCGTGGCGATGGCTGAACGTGCCGCGCTCGGCGTCCTGGCCGACAAAACGCACGCTCTGCCCTTCCTGCAACAGCGAGCCCAGGGCCAGCATCTCACCGCAGCCGAAGTCGATCCCCTTGCCGGTGTTGACGGCCTCAAGCCGCCCGGCAAGAAGCTTCTTGAGCTTGGGATGGACGGTGAACCCTTCGGGAGCGGCGGTGGCGACCTCGGCGATCTTGCGCAGGTTTTCGCGGGAGACGGCGGTTCTGGCGGACCAGTCCTTGCCGGCGCGGCCCAGGCCCTTCCAGACACCGCCGAACCGCGGAATCTTCTCCCGCGGGCGAGCCTCTTTCGCCAGCGTGTTCGCCGCTTCCAGGCGATCCTGAACCGTCTTGCGCATCGCTTCCAGGTCGGCGGCGGTCATGTGCCCTTCGGCAATCAGCCGGTTGGCGTAAATCTGCCAGACCGGAGCGTGGCCCTCGATCTGGCGGTACATGACCGGCTGGGTGAACGACGGCTCGTCCTGCTCGTTGTGGCCGTGACGGCGATAGCACCACAGATCGATCATCACGTCGCTCTTGAATTGCTGGCGGAAGGCGATGGCCAGTCGCGCGGCATGCACGGCCGCTTCCGGATCGTCGCCGTTCACGTGGAAGATCGGGGCCTGAATCATCTTGGCCACGTCGGTGGGATAGGGGGTGAAGCGGCCCTGGCTGGGATCGGTGGTGAAGCCGATCTGGTTGTTGACGATGATGTGGATCGTCCCGCCAGTGCGATAGCCGTGAAGTTCGGACAGATTGAGTGTCTCGCTGACCACGCCCTGGCCGGTGAAGGCGGCGTCGCCATGCATGAGGACGGGGACGACGCGATTACGGCCGGCATCGCCGAAAATATCCTGCTGGGCGCGGACGATGCCCTGCATGATGGGGCCGATGAGTTCGAGATGGCTGGGGTTGGGGCACAGCGAGACCTTCACGCGCGTGCTGCCGGCGATGGGGCGCTCGTTGGCGTAGCCCAGGTGGTATTTCACATCGCCGTCGCCGGTGCTCTGCGGATCGTGCAGGCTGGTGCCCATGAATTCGCTGAGAATGACCTCATAGGGCTTATTGAGCACATGGGCCAGAACATTGAGCCGGCCGCGATGGGCCATGCCCATGATGACCTTCTCAGCGCCCAGAGCAGCGGCGTCCTCGACGATGAAATTGAGCAGCGGAACCAGCGACAGGGCGCCTTCAAGGCTGAATCGTTTCTGGTTCATGTAGCCCGGTCGGGTTCCGAGGAATTTTTCGAATTCCTCGCCGGCGATGAGTTGGAAGAGGACCGCCTTGCGGTGAGCGGGCATGAGAGTCGGGCGGTTGTAGGTGGGCTCCATTTGTTGTTGAAGCCAATGGCGCTGGGCCTTGTCGGTGATATTGGTGAATTCGACGCCGACGGTGCCGCAATAGGTGATGCGCAACTTGTCGAGCAGATCGCCCAGGGTTTCGTCGGTCGGCCCCTGGAACCCGCCGGTGCCGACGATCTGATCCATATCCGGCAGGTCGATGCCGAAGTTGGACAGATCCAGCAGCGGATGGGTGGGCCGGTTATGACCCAGCGGATCGAGATTGGCGATGAAGTGGCCCAGTTCGCGATAGGAATGGACCAGGTCGTAGATGCCCATCTGCGACGGCCGGGCGACGGCACTGCCGGGCGCACGCGTGGATTCGGTCAGCGAATCGATGGATTCACGCCGGCCGAGTCCCAGATCAAACCCGGCGAAGAAGATTCGCCATTTTTCATCGAGCGTGCGAGGGTCTCGGCGGTATTGCTCGTAGAGGCGTTCGATGAATTCCGCGTTTTCCCGAGAGACGAATTCCAACGGTTGCATGAATGTCGCTTTCGCTTGCCCGAGCGAGGACAATGCGTCGTCCCGCCTCGGGCTGCATTGTAGGCGCTGTCGGCCGCGGATGCCAGAATTTAATGAAAGACGAGATTCCATCAATAGTTATGTATCGGCCGGTGCGGCTGGGGGCTTTGCGGGATTCACGAGGCGTGGCATGTACCCGCACCACTGCAACTGCCAACATGGAGGCGGACAAATCTCTGGACTGTACCTACGCTGCCCGGCCGTTATTTCTGGAACGAGTAGACGTTGTCGTCGCCGGTCGAGAAATTGCCATCCGGGCCAGCCGAGGCCCAGAAGGGTTGGCCGTCGGGGGAGACGATGGTGCGATAAGTGCCCGACGAGTCGCTGGAAAGCTGAACGCCGGCCAGGCCGCCGGCTGGAACGAAGATCATCGGATTCCCCCAGGCGTCAAGGGGCATGCGCGTGGAACCCGCTAGCGCCGGGGGCCACGATGCCGACGCCCAGTCCGCTGTCGGCGGCACCGTTGCAGGGAAGGTGAGCGGAGCGTTTACGCAATGATAGAGGCTTGGCGCCGGAGGCGAATTGCCCGTGTTGACAACAACAACGTAATCTCCCACGCGATACGGGGCGTTCGGCGCCCATACCCACAGGCGAGCGGCCGGAGGAGGGAGTTGTGTGAGTTGTGCGGCCGGGAGCGAGTTGAGGGCCGTTTGCACGTCGGGGATGGCCATTGCCTGCACCATGACGCTTGCGGTGGCGAGAACGGCCGGGGAACCCGTGCGATTGCCCGCGCCGCTGTCGGCCGTCACATCGCCGGGGGACACCATCGGCATCGCCGGCATTGCGGCCGTGCCGGAATAGAACACGGATGATGTCGGCGGCGATTTGAGCTTGAGTTCGGCGGTCACGCCGCTCATGGTTTGCAGAAGGGTCTTGGTCTGGTTGTTGCGGCCGGAGGTCGCCAGCACGCGCACGCCAACGATCACCAGCGAGACCAGGATCAGGATGATCGCGATGACGATCAACAACTCGATGACAGTGAAGCCACGTCGCGACATTGGGCGCATGCGCACTCCTGCAATACTCCCCGTACAGCATTATTCGCCGCGTCCCGTCCGGGACATCTCAAATATCACTATTTGAGATTTCCGATTACGCGGCCGCCTGCTCGGCAACCCGGCCCTCGGCGTCCACCTGGTCGAATTTCACCGCGACCTTGCGGCTGACGCCCGCTTCCTGCATCGTCACGCCGTACAGCACATCCGCGATCTGCATCGTCCGCTTGCTGTGGGTGATGATGATGAACTGGCTGTCGGCCAGGAATTCCTGCACGATGAGATTAAACCGCTGGTTGTTGGCCTCGTCCAGGGCGGCGTCCACTTCGTCCAGAATGCAGAACGGGCTGGGCTTGCTCTTGAAAATGCTCATGAGCAGTGCCACGCAGGTCATCGTCTTTTCCCCGCCGGAAAGCTGGCTGATGGTCACAGGCTTCTTGCCCGGCGGATGGGCGATGATCTCGATGCCGGCATCCAGCGGATCGACGCGGGTGAGAATCGTCCGCGGCCCTTCGCTGGCCGCGCTGCCATCGCCTTCAACCGGCATCGGCGGAGCGGGAACCTCGATTTCGGTTTCCAGAACCAGATCGGCCTTGCCGCCGCCGAACAGCTTGCGGAACATCGCCCCGAAATGCTCGCGCACGGCCGCGAACGTCTGCTCGAAGCGCACGCCGCTCTCGGCGTTTATCGTGGCGATCAGTTCATCCAGTTGGCGCTTGGATTCGGTCAGGTCGGCGACCTGCGTCGTGAGGAATGTTTGCCGCTGTTCGAGCTCGCTCTGTTCGCCGATGGCTTCGACGTTGACGTTGCCCAGCCGCTGGATCTTCTCCTTGAGCTGGTGGACTTCCTCGGCAACGGCGTCCCAATCGCTGCATCCCGCGGGCAACACTTCAACTGCATTGCGCTGAGGAACCGGCGAATCCGTCTCGTCCCCTGTCCCTGTATCCAGGGGGATGGTCAGGGCGGGAGTCGTATCGGATGATTGCGTCGACACGGAAGAACCCCCACCTCGATCCTCCCCCTGAATACAGGGAGAGGAGGAAAGAGCTTGAGCAGCCGCCGTGTACTCGGCGAATCGCTCCGGCAGATCGATCTGCATTTCCTCCCGCGCCCGCGACACCAGCGTCTCGATGCGCACGTTCAACTCACCCAGGCGAACCTGCACGTCGTGAAGCTGGTGCTCGATCTGGTCGCGGCTCTCCCGGCACGATTCGACACGCGACGCCAGGGCCGCAACACGCTCGTCGGCGGCCGCCAGCTTGCGGTCCCATTCCTTTGACTGTTCCTGACCGCCGGAAAGGCGCTCGACCAGCACCGCCTCTTCCGATGCGGCCGATTCCATCTCCTGCTCGACGCTGGCCCGATTGCGCGACAGCGTTGCCGACGACTGCTCGATGCGGGCAAGCTGCTGGCCCAATTCCGCGACGGCCGCCGATTGCCGCTGCACCGACTGCTGGCAGGTCATCTGCTGTTCCTGCACCTGTCCCAGCCGCACGCGCCGGGCCGTCAGTTGCTCGCTCCATTGGCCAAGATCGGCGCCCAGTTGATCGTGATCGGCCTGTTTGGTCTTGACCTGTTCGGCCAGTTGCCCCTGACGCGATTCCAGGTCCGTCCGATTCTTCTCCTGCGTGGACCGCTCGGCCTCAAGGCGTTTGGATTGCTCGGCCAGCACGGCCAGTTCGCGATCGAGCACCGGCTGTTCGCGGCGCAGGGCGATGGCCTGATCGCTCTTTTGCGCCATGGCGCTGGACAGTTCCACCTTGGCCGTGCTCGACGCATAGACCGCGTTGCGAATGCCGTTGAGTTCCTCTTCAAGCTCGCCGGCACGGGCGCTTCCGTCGTCCAGTTGAGCGGCAAGCTGCGCGATGCGGTGATCGACCTCGGCGATCTGATGCCCGATGGCTTCCAGTTCCGATCGGCGCGAGAGCAGCCCCATCGCCGCGCTGAGCGGTCCGGTGCGGAGCGTGCCGTCGGCCTCCAGGCAATCGCCGGCCGTCGTGACGTAGCGATAGCCCGGCGGTCCGTCGCGGCGCAAAACCGCCGCCGCCGCCAGATCGTCCACGACCACCGTCTTGCCGAGCAGCCGCATGACCAGCGAACGCCGCTGCGGCTGGAACCGCACCAGATCGATCGCCAGTCGCAGGCCGATCTCGTGCTGGTTCCAATCCCACGCAAGCTGCATATCCATCAGCGAGGGCTGGTCCGGTCCATGCACGACGGCCGTGCCCGGCAGGGGATTGTCATCAATACAAATGATATTGACGCGGCCTTCCAGATCGATCAGCGAATCCTCGGCGGCTTGCAGCGCGGCGGTGTCGGCGGCGACGAGCCACTGGTCGCGGCCGTCCAGGGCGGCCTCGATCACATGGGCGTGCTCGACATCGACGGCCAGCAGGTCGGCCACCAGGCCCTCGATGAACGGGAATTTATCATTGCGCTGGCGGAGGACTGATTTGACGCCTTCGCTGACGCCTTCGCGGCGGGCTTCCAGATCCTTGAGCAGGTTTTGCCGCGACAAAAGCCCCGACCGATGCTCGCGGGCGGCGCCAAGCTGTTCGGTCAATTGCGCCATGCGCCGACCAAGCTGGGCCGATTCCTCCTTGCGTCGCTCCAGAGCCGCCTGCCGCGCGGCCAGTTCGGCCAGTGTGGTGTCCAACTGCTCCTGCAACAGCCGTCGCGCCTCGTCCAGGGCCGCCAGTTCGACCATCACCTTTTCGCGCCGCTGAGAGAGCCGGTCCGATTGTGCGGTGATGTTGCGAGTCTCGATCTCGATCGCGCCCAGCCGGCTGGCCGCCGCCGCCGAGCGACGCATCAAATCCAGGATCGTCCCCTTGTCCCGTTCGATCTCCTGCCCCAATCCCGCCAGGCGCAACTGCCCCTCGCGAAACGCCGCTTGTCGCTGGTCGATCTCCTTGCGACAGGCCGCAAGATCGTTGGTCAACTGCTCCAGGTTCGCCGATTCGCCGGCCAGGGAAATCTCGATGTCCGCCCGCTTCTGCGTGGCGGCCTGTCGATCGGCCGCAAAGCTCTCGATCTGCTCGGCAATCTGCTCGATCTGCCGCTGGGCGTATTGCTGGCGCTGCCGCGCCGAATCCAGGCTGGCCCGCGCCGTCACCAGCTCATATTCGAGCCGCTGCCGGCCGGCGGCGACCGCCTGCTGCTCGGCCTTCTGATCGGCCAGTTCGTTCTGTGCCCGCGCCAGATCAACGGCCAGATCGTCCATGCGGAATTGGGCATCGCGAAGCTGGCCGTCCAGCTCGCCGCGCTGCTGGGTGAATCCGTGATATTCGCGCAAGGCGTGGGCGAGGCGCAGCTCGGCCAGCCGGGAGGTGTATTCCTGAAACACCCTCGCCCGCCCCGCCTGCACCTTGACGCCGCGCAGCCGCTTGTCCACCTCCTGCACGATGTCGTTGACGCGCAGCAGATTTTGCTCGACTTTTTCCAGTTTGCGCTGCGATTCCTTCTTGCGGGCCTTGAATCGCGAGATTCCCGCCGCCTCCTCGAAAATCTGCCGCCGCTCCTGCGGATTGCTTTCCAGCATGGCCGCCACGCGACCCTGTTCGATCACGCTGTAGGCATCCACACCAACGCCCGTGTCCAGGAACAGCTCGCGCACGTCCTTCAAGCGGGTTGTCGCGTTGTTGACCTGATATTCGCTGGTTCCGTCGCGGAACAGACGCCGGCCCACGGCCACTTCGTCAACGTCCATGTTCAACGCCCGCGTGCCATCGGGCAGCCGCGGATTCTCGAACACGAGCGTCACTTCCGCCATGCCGGCCGCCTTGCGCTGGCCGGAGCCGTTGAAGATCACATCCATCATCGCATCGCCGCGGAGGCTCTTGGCGGATTGTTCGCCCAGAACCCACTTGACGGCATCGACGACGTTGCTCTTGCCGCACCCGTTGGGGCCGACAATACCGGTGATGGGGTTATCGAAGGCGAACTCCGTGCGATCGGCAAAGCTCTTGAAGCCGTGAACGATGAGTTTTTTCAGTCGCATGAATAATGGTCCTCCTTGACCTTCAATCAAGAGTTTGCCGGTCGTGGCCGGCAGGCAAAGCGCTAGTGTACCGTCGTTGATGCCGTTGGGGCCAGTGCCGGCGGCGCATTGGAACCGACCGCCGATTCGGCCAGCGGCAGCGTCGTCGGAAGCGTCGTTGGAACCAGCACATCGGGCGTGCCACCCTGCGGACGCACATCCTGTTCCAGCGACGGAGCACTGTAGATCGAATCCATCGTCGGCGAGATGTTTTCCAGCACGAACGACGCCGAGACCATCTCGCCGTTGTGCGCGCCCAGAAGCTGATTGCGGCTGCTCATATCCTGAAGTATCGCCACCACGTCGCCGTAGCTCAGGTCCAGGCCCATGCCGGGTTGCGTCCGGCCCATCTCGCCCAGCATCTTGATCAGACCGGGAACATCCGGCGGCACCATCTTCTTCACTCCGTCGCTGACCTGCGGCGCGCGATAATAAACCTCCAGCAAATCCGTGCCGTCCTGCGAGGCGATCATCAGTCGCTGGTCCATCGTCAGGAACGTCACCGGCTCGGTCACGTCCACCTTGTGCCCGAATATCGCGATGCGCGGCAGACCTTCCCGCGTCGCGTAGATCATAGGCTCGCCGGGCGAATCGATCTGGTCGAGCATGAACTCCCCGTTAACGGCCGTGGACATGATGATCGGATCCTTGTGGTCCGCCAAGACCCGGTAAGCGGCCAGGCGAACCAGGGCCCGGTCGCTGTCCAGGAGCGAACGCAGTCGATCGGCGATCATGGGCGTATACACTTTTCCCAGAGTCTCAATCGAGGCCAACTGGAAGGGATGCCCGCTCGTCCGCGCGATCTCCGTCAGCGCCGTGATTCCGCCGGGATCACCCACGAACGCCGCCGCCCGCGCCGCCGCGTAGGCCACCTCCGGCTGCGGACTGGTGATCAGCGAGGCATAGATCGGCACCGCCGCGCTGCCCAGACCTTCCAGACAATACGAAATGTCCATCAGCGGCGCGTCGGGCTTCACCGCCGCCTGCACCAGTTTCTCGGCCTGCATCGCGGCAAACGAAGCATCCTCCGTCAGGTACAAATGTGTCGCCACGCCCAGAAAATGCTGCCAGTCGCCCTGATATTCGTCCGGCACGTAAATCTGCACGATCCCGTCGTCTTCGGCCTGGGCGACGTTGGGCAAATCCCCGTGATGAAATTCCTGGAAGCGATTGTTGATGCGCACCTCGATCGACCGTGAAATTCGCCATTCCGGCTGCAAGAGCTCCAGCCAGAGCGGCCGGTCACGCTGGATTTCCCCCGATTCCTGCACCACGCCCCAGATGGCCCCGAGCCGGGCGGCACTGGTCGCGGTATTGGTGGATGACGGCATCGCATAGGCCGGATTCACAAACACCGGCCCGCTGTGCGCCAGCGCCAGCACCTCGCCGCCGGAATCCGGCTCGATCCAGCCGCCGCGGCGCAATTCCGTGTCGTACAAAGTGCCATGAGCCAGGCTCTTGGTGTTGTTCCCGCGAATCACCGATACCCGGATGTCGACCAACTGACCCTTGCGCGCACCCACCGGAATCAGACCATCCACGCCCACGATCGCCACGCGGTTGTCGTGCAGGATCATGTCCGGCGTCACCTGCTGATCCGGCCCGGTGTATAGATGGCCCCAGCCGTTGGTCTCGATCTGTTTCACGATGTAATTCCGCACCCGCGCGCTGGCCGTGCTGTCGCCGGTGTGCTGGAGATTCACCACCAGCCCGTACCCGGAGACCGCGTACGGCTTGTCGTTTCCCACATTGGTGCGTTCCCAGATCGTGCCGACCATGAAATCCGGCACATTGCTCTTGGGCGGCAACGTGGGATATTTCGAGACGATCTTCGGCGGCGGCGTAGTGTCCTCGCAGCCCCCGGCCAGGCCAAGCACCAGACCCAGGCACGTCAACAACCCGGCCAACGGCCTTGTGTGGGGGTTCAACATCGCCTTGCGCCTCCAAATACTATCGGACCATCCCCGCCACCGGCTTTATCGCCGCCGGTGGGATTTCCAACCCCGGCCACAATACGCTTATCCGCCATCCACTGGCCACTATCCACTGGTCACTGTCCCGCCCTCAACCAGCCCGCCGTCTTCAGATTCCCGCTTGTCGCCCCGGGTTATCGCCGCCGAAGCCTTCTTCCCCCGGCCTTTGCAAAGGCCATCCAATCCATCGCACTCCGGCGCGCCAACTGGCTCGACAAACAGCCGTCCCTGGCGCGGATCATCCCGCCGCTGCGTTTCCAGCACCGCCCTGGCCTCCTCAACCAGCTCTTCCAGGGTCTTGAACTGCCGGTACACGCTGGCAAACCGCACGTACGCCACCTGATCCAACAGCCGCAGCCGCTCGGTCACCAGCCGCCCTATCGTCTCAGACCTCACCTCACGATCGTGCGTCCGGAACACTTCCTCTTCCACTTCATCCGCGATCCGCTGCACATCCGCCTCCGCCACCGGCCGCTTGAAGCACGCACGCATCAGCCCGCTGAGTATCTTATTCTTATCCCACGGAACCCGGCGGTTGTCCTTCTTAATAACCGACAGGCGGTTGTTTTCCTCAATCCGCTCGTAGGTCGTGAACCGCCGCGAACACTGTAGGCATTGCCGCCGGCGGCGGATCGCCCGACCCTGTTCGCAGGTCCGCGAGTCGATGACCTTCAGACTTTCCTTCTCTCCGTCACAGAACGGGCAGCGCATGGTACGATAAAAAGTACCCGCACGGCCCCTCAAACGCAAAAAATGCGCGGGTTGTGCTTTGGGCGACTGAGACTCTTGGGGCAGATCGCTGTATAATCCCCGCCGTGATGGAACCTTCCGAGATTCGCCCGCTGTCGGCTTCGCTGGTCAACCGCATTGCGGCCGGCGAGGTGATTGAACGGCCGGCCTCCGTCGTCAAGGAACTGGTCGAAAATTCGCTGGATGCGGGGGCAACCAGCATTCTGGTCGAGATTGAGGACGGCGGGCGCGAGCTGATCCGGGTCGTGGATGATGGGTGCGGGATCGAGCCCGCTCAGCTTCCCCTGGCACTGGCCGAGCACGCCACCAGCAAGCTGCGCGATGATGATGACCTGTTCCGCATCACCACGATGGGGTTTCGCGGAGAGGCCCTGGCGAGCATCGCGGCCGTGTCGCATTGCCGCCTTCTCAGCCGCACCCGCCAATCGGACAGCGCCTGGGAACTGCTCTGCCGCGGCGGTCAGACGTCGGAGCCTCAAGCGTCGGCCGGGAATGTGGGCACGACCCTGGAAGTCCGCCATCTCTTCTTCAACACCCCGGCTCGACGCAAATTCCTCAAAGGCGCACCCACCGAATTGGGGCATGTCAGCGATGCCCTGTTGCGTCTGGCGCTGGCCCGGCCGGATGTGTCCTTCAAATTGCTGCATCACGATCGCGTGACGCTGGAACTGCCGGCCTGCGCGGCGCGGGACCGGCTCCTGGCCGCCTGGCCGGACGATTTCGCCAAGCTGGCCATCGATATCGAGGCCCATGACGTGGAAGTCACCCTGACCGGCATCGTCGGCCGGCCCGAACTGGCACGCCCCACGGCCAAGCATCAATACTTCTACGTCAACGGCCGGTGCGTCCGCGACAAGTACATCCAACACGCCCTGCGCGAGGCGTTCCGCGGCCTGACCGAGCCGGGACGGCATCCGGCGGCGGTGCTGCTGCTGAGTCTCCCACCGGCCGATGTCGATGTGAACGTCCACCCCACCAAGAGCGAGATTCGTTTCCGCGACAGCAGCCGGATCCACGGCCTGGTCATGAGCGGCGTGCGGCAAAAGCTGCTGGCCAGCGATCTGGCCCCGGCCGCCGTGGCATCGCGCGTGGATGGATTATTGCCGACCCGAATGGATATGCGGCAGACCCTGGCGGATTTTTTCCGCGGTTCGAGTACCCCTGCCCTGAGTGCAGTCGACGGGCCTACCTCGGATGTTCCGACGGCACCTCCAGCCGGCGATTGGACCGCCCCGCCGCCGGATGCCATGCCGACGCGAACGGATTTCGCGCCCTGGTCGCTGCGCTCCCCGGCTCATCAGGCGACATTCCCCACATCGCCAGCGCTGCCTGCTGCTTTCGCGCCGCCCGCGGCCGGCGAAATTCAGGCCGGTGCCGCATCGCCATCGCCGCTTGATGCGATCCGTGCCTCGGCCGGCGATGTCGATCGGCTGCTGGCCGCCCGGCAATCCCCTCTGGCGGCGATTCAATTGCACAACAGCTATCTCATCGTGCAAAGCGAAGACGGCTTGCTCATTATCGATCAGCACGCCTTGCACGAGCGGATTCTGTACGAGGATCTCCTCGCCCGCCTCACCCGCGGCCCGCTGGAATCGCAGCGGATGCTCATTCCCATGCTCCTGCCGGCCACGCCCCGGCGGCAGGAAATCGCCGAATCAATCAGCGGGCTCTTGCGCCGCCTGGGCATCGAGATCGTCCCCTTCGGCCCCGACAGCATCGCCATACAGGCGTTCCCATCGTTTCTCTCCCGGCTGGAACCCGTCGAGTTCGTCTCCGAACTCCTCGAACGCGGCGAACAGGAATTGCTCGACCTCACTCCCGAAGAACTCCTCCACGAAGTGCTCGATATGATGGCCTGCAAAGCGGCCGTCAAGGCCGGCGACCCGCTCACTCCCGGTGAGATCGAAGCCATGCTCAACCGCCGGCACCTGGTCGACCGTTCGAGCAACTGCCCGCACGGCCGGCCGACAACCTTGCGCCTCACACTCGGCGATCTGGAAAAACAGTTCAAGCGCACCGGGTTTTGAAATTTGAGATCAGCGGCCGGCGCATCACGTCGGCGCATTCTCTTCGATCTGTATCAGTCTGGGGGCGATCTTCTGCCGGCCGAACCGGCTGATCGAACTGGCCACCACATACCCGAACACCGCCAGCAGGAGCACGATCGCGATGGTGGTGACCCAATGCTCGGTGTGAAAGCGCTTGAGGGCCGGAGCAACGGCGATCAGCCCCAGCACCGCCGCGATGACGATGACGGCATCGAAGCTGTCGCGAACCCAGTATGGCCCGCCCAGATGCAGCCACATCCCGAATTCGTCGAACGTCAGAGCCAGCCCCACGCCGTACAGTGCGGCCGCCGCCGACAGCCAAGGCCCACGCGGCCGCAGGAACAGCAGATACGCCCCCACGATGCTCAGCAGAAAGATGCCGTAATTGAGGTGATGCACGTGATTCCCGCCCACGTGCAGGTACAGGTCGGGGATCGCTTTGGTCATGATGAGGAAGACCAGCACCCGCGCCGCGATGAACGTAATAAGAAACGCCGCCAGCGACCACCGCGCCAGCCGGTAAGCCACATCCGGCCGTCGCGTCTCCCCGGCAAAGGTCGGAATCCCCGCCCCCGAATCCGGCGGCAATGAATCGAACGAAGGAGTCGGTGGAAGATCGAACATCGAGTAGGATTGTAACCGAAAACCGGGCTAGACGGACATACCGGCACTTTCGGCATTGGCATCATTGCCTTCTCGGCGCTCTTGGCGGCTGCTCCGAAAACAGGACGGATCAACCGCAGATGGACGCTGATGAATGCAGATAGATCCGGTTCTTGTCTTGTCCGCGTTCATCGGCGTTTATCCGCGGTTCCATCGTTTCAATTTCCCGCGCGCCCAGATTGGACCCGGCCGGGCAAAGTTCCAACTCCTGCGGGCAAAGTTCCAACTTTTTCGCGACATTTTGGGCACGTTTTGGACGCGATGTTTGGCGTAAACCGCGATATCCGGCTAAAAACGAGGGTGGGCCGAAATGGGGATTGTGGCCTGTTTCTGCCGTAACCATAGTGAGGGAATCGGCTTGGGAGAAATCTCACGCGGAGGCGCGGAGATCGCGGAGGCAAGCAATCGCAGAAGAGTGGTCGCCACAGAGGTCACGGCGAGCACAGACCTGGAAGGATCGCGGCAGTCATTTCCACGTGAATTACTCGGTGACCTTTGTGCGCTGATGTGACTGGACGTATCACTCAGCGTCCTCGGCGGCTCTCTGGCCCATGGGGCTTTTCCTGGCCAGGAGATCGAAATCCGCCGGCGTGTCAATGTCGGCCGCGGCGCTGGGGCAGCCGAAGCGAGCGACCCAGTCGGGGTTTTGCTTCCAGAGCATCGCGCAGCCGCGATCGTCGGGAAGGACCAGCAACTGGCCAAACAGCGCGGCGGAGATGATGACCGGCGGGCCGATCGCGCTGCCCATGTCGGCCGCCGTCACTGGCTTGGCGGCGGCGCGGTGGGCGGCCATCAGCCCGCTCAGGATCGGCGCGGTGATCAGCGGTTGATCGGCCAGAAGGATCGCGGTGGCGGCGATGTCGGGATCGAGCGCCATCAGCTCGGCAATTCCGCGGCGGATGGATGTGCCGATGCCGCGAGCCGACTCGGGATTGACGACACGGCGGACCAAGGAGCCGCAGCGGGCCAGTTCGTCGGCGGCCTCGGGAGAATCGTTGATGACCGCCAGCACTGGATCAAAACCGCCGCCCACGGCCGCATCGATCGCGTGGGCCAGCAGCGTACGGCCGTGCCACACGAGCAGCGGCTTGGGACGGCCCATGCGCGTCGATAACCCGGCGGCGAGGATGATCGCGGCTATGCGGGACACGATGGGAATGGCCGATCGCTGGATGCGGGTTTGCCTGCGGCCCCCGCCTTTGCGGCGGATTCGCCGGATCGCTCGTGGATCGGGCCGCCGCGCTGGCACAGCGGCTGGGCGGAGCGGCCGCGAACGGTCGCCAGAATCTCGGCGACAATCGCCAGTGCGATTTCGTCGGGGGATTCGGCTCCAAGATCCAATCCGATCGGTGCGAACAGGCCGGTGCGATCAAAACCGGCCGGCAGTTTCGCCTGCGCCAACAATCGATCGGTTCGGCGGCGCGGGCCGAGGATTCCCAGATAGCGCACCGGACGGTTCAGCGCCGCCAGAAATCGCAGATCGCGATCGAAGTTATGCGTCATCATGACGACGGCGGTGTGGTCGTCCAGAGACAAGCCGGCGGCGGGATCGTCGGAATTGGTCAGGAGAAGTTGATCGGCGGCGGCGAAACGCTCGGCGGCATCGGCGGCTGGTCGGGTCGCGATGACCACCACTCGCCAGCCCAGCGCCTTGGCGGCCGTCAGCAGCGGAACGGCATCCGGACCGCCGCCAAAGATCACCATGTTCTGCGGCGGATCGATCGATTCGATGAACAGGTCCTGATCGCCATCGCGATGGCGAATGGACGGGGTGTGCCGATGCGAATCCACCGGAACGGCCGGAAGAGCGGCGATGGCGGCGGCCAGTGGCGGCGGAAGCGCGGGCGCGCCGTCGCCTGGCGCGATGATCCATGTCGTATTCACGAGCGATGGATCGCTGGCCGCGATGACGCTTGCCATTTGAGTCGATTGCCGGCTGTCCAGTGCGCGGGCGATCAGGGGAATCGGACCGGGTTGTTCGGCGGAGAGCGGCTGAATGAAGACTTCGACAGCGCCGAAGCATCCGGTGGAAGCGGCCGGCGATGGATCGGGCGGGGCGCTGGCGGCAAGGTTTTCATCGTCGGTGGTGTCGTAGCGATGGATGATTGCCCGCCCGCTGGCCAGCACGCCGCGGGCCTTATTGGCCACATCGCGCTCAAGGCACCCGCCGCTGACGCCGCCCCAGGTGCGCCCGTCTCCCGCGACCAGCATCCGCGCCCCGGCCCGCCGGTAGCTGGAACCTTCGACGCTAACGACCGTCGCCAGGGCAGCCGGCTGGCCCTTGGCTGTTACGAGAGGATAAGCACGGACGATATCGAGCAGGTCTTTCATGTTTCGCTCGCGAAAACGCGATGGTCGTCGGTCTTAGAAGCAATCTACCTATCCATCGCGCCGGCTGTAAAGCGAGCAATGTGCGCCGCTGGGCACTCATTTGCTCAGATAGCTGTTGAGCTTCATCCATTCCTCGAAGCGGTCCATGAAATGGTCGGCGCCGCCGCCTTTCTTGGCGAAGCCGTGTGCGCCGGTCTGGAAAATATGCAGCTCGACGGGGATGTTGGCCTTGCGCCAGGCGCTGAACATATCCAGCGATCCCTGGAATCCGACGGCCTGATCGTCAGCGGCGACGGCGATGAACAGCTTGGGCGCCCCGGCAGGCGGAGCATCGCCATTGGCCCCGGCCGCGTAAATTGCGCCCGCGAAATCGGGCCGGCCGTCGGCGCCGCCGCGGGCCGTGCGGACGACCACACCGCCGCCGGCCGAGAAGCCGATGATGCCGATGCGGTCGGGCTTGGCGCCGTAGGTGGCGGCGTCCTGGCGGAGCATGCGTATCGCCTGCTGGCCGTCCGCGCCCGCCAGTGCCGGAATGTCCTGACCCGCCTGCGGCCCGGCCGGCAATGTCGTCGCACCGGCCGTGGGCTGGGTGGTGCTGCCGGCGCGTGCGGGGCGGGCATTGGGGTCGGTGTATTTCAATCGGTACTTCAATACGAAGGCATCCACGCCCATGTCGTTGAGGCGTTTGGCGATGTCGACGCCTTCATACGACATCATAAGGTTCTGGTACCCGCCGCCGGGCGCCACGATCACAATGGTGCCGACGGCCTTGGCTTTGTCGGCCGGGTAATACATCAGCACGGGATGCACGACATTCTGGACGGTCGGATTGGTAGCCGATCCGGCCGCTCGCTCGGTCCAGGTCCATTTCTCCGATCCGGGTGCATCGCCCGGATAGAGTGAAATGACCTTAGCTGGCGGCGCCAATTGGGCCATGGCGCTCTTTGCACGCAGGCCGAGAAGGATGACCAGTGCAAGAAGGACGATTCGCCGCACATGAAAGGTAGCCATGATTTATCCTCCGGACGGTTGAATGGGCCGAGCTATGGAACAAGCCAAGGCGATCTGCCGCCAAGCGTATCCTATTCACGGCGAGGTTCCAACGCTGGGAATTTCACACCAAGAAATGTTCCGGCCGGATGGGCAGATCGCGGATGCGCTTGCCTGTGGCGTTGAAGACGGCGTTGGCGATGGCGGCGGCGGCGCCGGTGATGCCGAGTTCACTGACGCCTTTGACGCCTAAAGCGTTGACCTGGGCATCAGGGACTTCGACAAATTGGACGTCGATGGGAGGGATGTCCAACTGCCCGGGGAGCAGGTAATCGCCAAGGTTGTCTGTGACCATCTTGCCGGTGCGGGGGTCGATGACCGCGTTTTCGCACAGGGCCATGCTGATGCCCCAGGTGATGCCGGCCATGAGCTGGGTGCGGGCGGTTTTGGGGTTGAGGATGCGGCCGGCCTCGAAGACGCCGAGGAATCGCGTGACGCGGACGCTGCCGATGCGGGGATCGACGGCGACTTCGGCGAATTGGGCGGCCCAGGACGCGAAGGACATGGCCGGGCCGCCGCCGGGGGCGGGCACGCCAGGCGAGAGGATTTCCATGGCCTTGCCGCTGCGGCGAATAACGGCGGCGATCGGTTCGGATTTGGATGGATCGGCTTTGAGAGAGATGTTTCCATCGGCAAGAACGATGGCGTCAGCAGTGGCGCCGAAAACGGGCGATTTGGAATCGGCGATGGCGAGGGTCTTGAGAGCATCTGCGGCCTGTTGGGCAACGCGGGCAACAACGGGGGCAACGGACGCGGCCGTCGTGGAACCGCCGGCGGAGGGGAGATTGGTATCGGCCAGATCGACTTTGATGTTGTCGGTAATGATGCCGAGGAATTGCGAAGCGACCTGGGTGATGATGGTTGCCGTGCCCAGATCGTCGGCGGCGGTGGCGATGTTGGCGCGGCCGTTGGAGAAGATGCGGATGCGGACCTGGGCGTAGCTGGCGGAGTCGGCGGGATAGGTGCCGGTGGCCATACCCATGCCCAGGAGGAGATTGGGATTGTCGGGATGTCGCACCGAGCCGGGCTTGGGCGAGCGTTTTTCCCAGCCGAACGCAGAAGCGCCTTTGGTGTAGCAATCGCGGAGGCCTTTGCTGGAGAAAGGCCGGCCGGCGGAGGGATCGTCATCGGAGTAATTGATCAATCGCAGTTGCAGGGGATCAATGTTCAGGGAGCAGGCCAGTTCGTCCATGGCGGATTCCAGGGCGAAGCTGGCGGTGGCAAGGCCCGGCGCGAAGGCTTCAGTAGGAGTCGGCGCATCGGTGGCGAGGGCGTCGCTTTCGATCGTAACATTGGGACAGGCATAGATCATGGCGGAGGCGGCGGTGCCGTTTTCAGCGACGCCCCCGCCGTAGAAGGCGAGTTGGCATGTGTTCTCGTGAATAAGGGCGGCGAGCTTACCGGAATTGTCAGCGCCGAGGGCCACGCGCTGGCGGGTTTGGCCGCGATAGCCCATGCAGGAAAACATCTGCTGGCGCGTGAGAACGAGCTTGACCGGCCGGCCGACAACGCGGGCGGCCAGGGCGGCGAGGGTTTCGTGTGGCCAGGCGGTGCTCTTGCATCCGAACCCGCCGCCGACGAATTGGCTTTGCACGCGCACGCTGGCAGATGTGGGGCCAAAATATCCGGCCAGCGATTGGCTCGCACCTGCGATGTTCTGCGTGGAATCGAAGAGGCTCAGATCATTGTTGTTCCAGACGGCCAGAGTCGCGCTGGGCTCCAATGGGTTGTGGAATTCATTGGGAGTGGAATAGACGACGTCGATCTTGGCGGGCGCATTGGCCAGAGCGCCTCTCGCGTCGCCGCGATCTCGCGAGCCGCCTAAGGCGCCCTCATTCGCTCGCGCTTCCATTGTGAGGACCGGCACCCGTACGTCGTACGTGACTTTGATTTGCTGGGCGGCGAAGAGAGCGGCAGTAATCGAATCGGCCACCAGTATGGCGATGATCTGGCCAGCGTAATGGACGACATTGTCGGCGAGGACGGGAATTGTGCCGAGCCCGCCGTTGCCTGACGTATAGCGCGGCACGTTCTCATGCGTTATCAGCGCCTGCACGCCGGGGAGAGCTAACACGGCCTTGTCGATCTTGCTGATCGTGCCCTTGGCGATGGTGCTGGTTATTACCACAGCATGTGCCAAACCATCGGCGGTGGCGTCCGCGGCGTAGAGGGCGGTGCCGGTGACTTTCTGCCGGCCGTCAACGCGGTCCAGCGGTTTGCCGATGATGTCGATCGTGCTGAAGGAGGGCTTGGTCGTCGATGCCATGTGAAACCTCGCAGTAAACCAGGAGCGTGCGGTGCGGTGAACGAAAGTTGAATGGTGGATCAGGTGATGGCGGCGGCGCTGGCCAGTGCGGCGGCCAATGTGCGCCGGACCAATTCGACCTTGAAGGCGTTGAATTTCTGCGGCCGGGCCTGTTTGACGGCCGCCAGTCCCGCCGCGGCAAATGTGTCATCGCTGGCGGGTTTGCCGATGAGTGCGGCCTCGGCGTCAGCGCTGCGCCACGGCTTGGTGGCGACGCCGCCCAATGCCACCCGCGCCTGGCGGATGGTGTTGTCCTGTATGTCCAGCACGACGGCCGCCGATGCCAGTGCGAAATCAAATGAAGCCCGATCGCCAACCTTGAGATAGACCGATCGCTTGGCCCAGGGCATGGCAGGGAGATCGACGGCGGTAATCATTTCGCCGGGGAGCAGAGTGGTTTCCCTGACCGGGTCATCGCCGTAGGCGACATGGAAGTCGGCGAATTTGATCGGACGGACGCCGCCGGGGCCGGTGGTCTGCACGACGGCATCGAGGGCAAGCAGTGCCACGCACATGTCAGACGGATGGGTGGCGATGCACTGATCGCTAGTGCCGAGAATGGCGTGTGGGCGGTTGTAGCCGTCGATGGCGGCGCAGCCGCTGCCCGGCATGCGCTTGTTGCAGACGTAGGTGGTATCGCGGTAGTAGCTGCAGCGGGTCTTCTGGAGGATATTGCCGGCGGTGGTCGCCATATTGCGAAGCTGCGGCGATGCCCCGGAGAGAATCGCCTGCGACAGCACCGGATACGACTTGCGTACGTTCGCATCCCACGCCAGATCGCTGTTGCGGACGGTGGCGCCGATGCGCAGGCCGCCGTCGGGCAGCGGCTCGATGCGATTCATCGGCAGCGCATTGATATCGACAAGCTGCTGGGGCATTTGCAAGCCGAGCTTCAACTCGTCGATCAGGTTGGTGCCGCCGGCCAAAAGCTGCGCGCCGGCGGTCTTTTTCAAGGCGGCCAGGGCATCCTCGGACTTGGTGACGGCCAGATACGTTAAGGGCTTCATGACAGGCTCCGTAAGGACGATCGCGGGTATCGCGCATCGCTGGCGCGACAAAGGGCATCCGCTCAGGCGGTCTTGGTCATCACGTCGCGAACGGCATCGACGATATTGGAATAGGCGCCGCACCGGCAGATGTTGCCGCTCATCTGCCCGCGGATGTCCGCGTCGGTCTGGGCGTGGCCTTCGTGGATGAGCCCGACGGCCGAGCAAATCTGCCCCGGCGTACAGAAGCCGCATTCAAAGGCGTCGCGATCGATGAATGCGGTCTGCAACGGATGAAGCTCGCCGGCCGGGCCGCTGGGCGCAAGGCCTTCGATCGTGGTGATCTCATGCCCCTGGGCCATGGCGGCGAGGATGAGGCATGAATTGACCCGCCGGCCGTCCATCAGCACGGTACACGCCCCGCACTGGCCGTGGTCGCAGCCTCTTTTGGTTCCGGTCAGGCCAAGCTGGTCGCGGAGGGTATCAAGAAGTGTTGTGCGGACATCGGCCCGGACTTCGTAGTCGTTGCCGTTGATGCGGAGCTTGATGGGCGGCGTCTCCGGCGTGCCCGGATTTCCCGGCCCGCCCGGCGCCGGGACGATCTTGTCGTGAAAGGTATCCGGCGGCTCGGCCGGGCTCGCCACGGGCGGCCCGGGTGGCTCGGCCGCGTCGGCGCGTTCCAGCCACGGCGCCACCGCCAACCCCGCGCCGGCGATGGCGGCTGATTCCAGTAACGCCCGCCGCGATATCTGGCGCGCCGGTTCGACCGCGATCGGCGCAGGTAAGTGGGCGGTTTCACATTGCCGCTGGGGAACATGTGAAGCATCTTCGCACGGTGGGTCGCCGGTATCGTCAATCATCGAAAACCTCACAAGGTTCGCAGGACTTGTCCAAACCGGGCGGATTGTACCCGGTCAATTTTGGATTTTGCAAACGGGACTGACGCTGACGAGACGGAGGGTTAACTCGCGGGCGATTTTCTGGTATAAAATGCGTTCGCACGAGAACATCTTATGGTGTTGCGCAAGTGTCCAGCCTGCCGCGAGGTGGTGGGGGCCGAATCGATCATTTGCCCCCGCTGCGGCGCCCATTTCCGCGCCGTGGTGGTGCGGCGTTTTTTCTTCTGGATACTCGTTGCGGCCGCCATTTTCTGGGCGGTGTGCCATTTCCTGATGAAGCATTCCTGACCAGCGACACGGCCGTCAGCGGCAGGATCACGCGACGACTGCGATATTCGCCGGCGGGATTGTGCCGGTGACAATGATGGGGTTGTCGGCCGTGCTGTAGAAAAGGCTGTCGTTGGCGGCCGTACCGGCGAATATCCTGTCGGCGGTTCCATTGACGGCGTAGAAGGCGTTTATTCCCGTGCCGCCGTGCAGCTTGTTGGTGCCGGCGCCACCGTTGAGCACATCGTCGCCGGGGCCGCCGCGGAGGGTGTCGTTGCCGAGGCCGCCGAAGATCGTGTCGTTTCCCGTTCCGGCGGTGATAGAGTCGAAACCCTTGCCGCCGTGGATCAGGTCGTCGCCGGAGCCGCCCGCGATCACATCGGGGCCTTTGCCGCCGCCAAGGCTGTCATTGCCCCCGTTGTTGGCCGTGATGGTGTCGGCGCCGGGACCGCCCTGGGTGCTGGCGGCGGGGACGCCGGAGCCGAGCGTAATCAGATCGTCGCCGGCCGCGCCCTCGACATCAATTGACGTGAGGGAGGAGAGCGGGATCGGCGACCAACTGACTCCATTCAGCGTGGCAATCAGATTGCCGCTGCCATCGGTTTGCAGGGTGATGGTGTCGTTGCCGCTGGTGCCCTGGACCAGCAGATTGCCGCCGGTCAGAGTCGCGAAGGCGGTTTCGGGCCGGATATCGGCCGCCGTGGCGGCGAAGTCGGCGCCGGTGCCGGCCGAGTCGGTGGCGCGAACCCAATAGTAATACACGCCGCCCGGTTGAACGGTCGCATCGACAAAGCTGGTCGCATTGACGGCCCAGGCCACTTCCGTGGCCGTGCTCGGATCGTCGCTGGTATTGCGGAAGACGTCGTAGGATACGGCGAGTTGCCCATCCGCCACCGCGTTCCAGGTTACCGACGCCCACTGATCCGTACCTGTGATGGATAGTCCGCCGGGCGCCGCGGAAACCTGGCCGGTTGTGAGGTCGCTCTGCACGTACGCGCCGAAATAGGACGTGGGCGCGTAGGAGGTGTCGCTCGTCAGCAAAACCGGCAACGTATCGGTGTTGAAACTCCACGCCGCCCAGCCGTATTTGTTTTGCGTCATCCAGGTCAGCAGGTTCTGAACCCAGGCGTCGGCGCTGGGAGCCGGCTCCTGGCTGTTGTTGGTTCCGTTGGTTTTTCCGGTGTCGCTGGGATCAACTTCCGCGCCCCAGGCGCCGATGAGAATGGGATATTTCCCGGCGGCGGCCGAGACAACGCTGTTCCAATCGCTGGCGTCTTGGCCCACCTGGGGATTGATATGGGCCTCGTACACGAGGTTGCCGGCCGGATCGGTCAGGGCATATTGCGTGCCGACCACGGCGAGGCTGCCCGCCCAACCGGCGCCCTCGGCGGCGACGATATTGCGGGCGCCGCTCTGGCGGATGGTATTCAGCAGCGTCTGCATGCCGACGCTGGCGTAGGTCAGCGTCTGGCCATTGTCCTCGGTTTCGGTGATGGTGCCGCCGGCGTTCCAGACGGCGTAATTGGGCTGGCCAAACGAGTTGGTCGGGTGCGGCTCATTGTAAAGGTCGAAGAGAACCGTGGGATTGTTGGCGTATCGCAAAGCGGCACTTTGCCAGAACGTGTTGCTGTCCTGGTCGGGCATCGCGTGCTGTTCGAGGTTCGAACCCAGAACGCCCGCATCCGACCAGTGCAGATCGAGCATCACGTAGATATTGTGTGCCGCCGCGTAACTGATCAGGGAATCCACTGTGGCCTGATAGCTGATGCCGCCATCCGTGGGATCGCTGGCCGGCGCGTCGCCAAACCAGAAATCCTCGTTCAGCGGTATGCGCAGCAGATTCGCATGCCAGCCGGCAACGGCCTGGACCTCGGAATTCAGGACTTGCACATCCTCGCCGGAATAGTTGTATTCCAATCCGGAGATATTCACGCCGGTCAGCGTCACGGTCGCATTGGACGCATTGTCCACAGACGCGCCGCTGACATGCAGTGCGGGCGTTGATGGCGCCACCTCGTATCCCGTGACAGAATCGCTGACCGGTCCCGTCGCGGATGCGCCCTGCGCTTGCACCCAATAGTAATTAGTGACCAGCGGCGTCACGGCGGCATCATCGTAAAGCAAAGTCCCGGTGACACGTGCGGCGATGGTGACGGCCGATGAGGAATCGTCGATACTGTTGCGCAGAATATCATAGGAAACGGCCCCGGGAACCGCGTTCCAGGTGATGCGAACCGCATCCGAGAGCGTTCCCTGCGTGGCCTGCACGCCGCCTGGCGCGGCCAATGTGACGGTGAAACTGGCGGATGTGACCGCGGTGTCGCTTGCGTCGGTGGCCTGGAGCGTGTACGTGCCGGGCAGGTTGACGGTGAGGTCGCGGAACGTGGCGACGCCGCTGACGGCGGCCTGGGTCAATGTGCCGCCGAGAACCGCGCCGGCGGGATTTGTCAATGCGATGGTGACGGTGGAGGAGTCGCCGGCGACGACGTTGCCGGCCATGTCCTCGACGGAAACCTGCACGGGGCTCAGTGTCGTGCCCGTGGAAGTGCCGGCGGGTTGCTGCGAGAACGCCAATTGGGAGGCGACGCTGACCATTGGACTTGATTCGGACACCGAACCGCTGCTCGCGCTGGCGGGCGCAGCCACTGCGCTGAGGTTGTATGCCGACAACAGCACTCGCTTTTCCAGTGGCTCGACCTGCGATGCTGACGGCGCAACACGACGCTTTGTTGCGATCTTTGCCCGATGCTGACTTTGACGCATTTGTGCCTTTGACATCAACCTGTCCTTCCCGCCCGAGAGGATCGTTCAGATGTACGAGCCCGCCGGCGCGAAAACGCCCGGCATTCCGGCCGGCGGCTGATTGGATTATGCATCCCAGGATGAACCGAAGCAAAGCAAGGCGGGCGATTCGCCGGCCGAGCCGCGAGCCGTAAACACTGCGTCCGGCCGAGACAAGTCCGATAATTCAACGGTCAGGTGTACAGGATCGTCTGAATATCGCTGGCGGGGATTTGATCGAGGTTCTGATCGATATGTGCGGTGTTGTTACCGGCGCCGCCGTAGAGTGTGTCGGCGGTGTCGTTTATGGCGAAGATAAGGTCGTCGCCGGCGCCACCGCGGATG
The DNA here is from genome assembly GCA_964420285.1 of uncultured Tepidisphaeraceae bacterium. Taxonomy (GTDB): domain Bacteria; phylum Planctomycetota; class Phycisphaerae; order Tepidisphaerales; family Tepidisphaeraceae; genus CAYQTE01. Next base: position 33,435 of record CAYQTE010000002.1, on the reverse strand, counting down.
AGGTTGTTCCCGGCGCCGCCGGTGAGCGTGTCGTTGCCCTGACCGCCGCAGACAGTGTCATTGCCGGGCCCCCCGAACAGCATGTCGTTACCTTTTCCGCCAGCGAGGCTGTCATCGCCGGCGCCGCCGCGGATGGAATCGTCGCCGGGTCCGCCGCTGATCCAGTCATTGCCCTGACCGCCGCAGAGAGTGTCGTTGCCGGGTCCGCCCACGATGGTATCGTCGCCCGGTCCGCCCTGGACACTGATGCCGAAATTCGCGGGCATGCTCGATTCGACCGTGACCGAATCGTTGCCGGCGCCGGCCTCAACATCGATGGACGTCAGTGAGGAAAGTGCGATCGGCTGCGAGGTCACGCCGTTGAGCGTCACGGTCAGATTGCCATCGCCGTCGGTTTGCAGGGTAATGACATCATCGCCGCTGGTGCCCTGGACCAGCAGATTGCCGTTGGTCGCGACGACGAATGGGGCCTGGACCGGGGTAATCGTGAACGAGCTTGATACCGCACTGCCCAGCGTGCCGTCGGTTGCCGTCAGCGTGTACGTTCCCGGCGTGCTGACAGTGATGTCTCCGAACGTGGCCACGCCATTGACGGCCGCTTCGGTCAGCGTTCCGCCAAGCACGGCGCCGGCGGAATTGGTCAATGCGAGCGTAACGCTTGATGTATCGCTGGCTACCACGCCGCCGGTGGAATTCTCGACCGAGACGGCAACCGGCGGGAAGATCGCCAGCCCCACCGACGCACTGTTCGGTTGCTGCGTGAAAGCCAGTTGCTGGGCGGGTGCAATGGTGAACGAACCCGAAACGGCGCTGCTCAGCAGGCCGTCGGTTGCGGTCAGCGTATACGTGCCGGTGGCACTGACCGTAAGACCGGTGAACGTCGCGATGCCGTTGACGGCGGCCTCGGTGAGTGTCCCGCCAAGGACCGCACCGGCGGAATTTGTCAGCGCGACGGTGACGCTCGAGGAGTCGTTGGCCACGACGTTGCCGCCGGCGTCTTCAACGTCAACCGTGACCGCGTTCATGCCCACGCCGGCCGGCGTGTTGGTGGGCCCCTGCGCGAAGGCAAGCTGCGCAGCCACGGGCGTGAGCAAAAAGGCATCGGTTTGCCCGCTGGGATTTACGCCGTAGCCGCAGATCCGGCCTGTGTCGTTGATGCCGGTGGCGCTGCGAAGCACCCAGCCGCTGTTGGCGGGGATCAGGTCGTTCAGGTCCTGCATCGCTCCATCGCTGTAGAGAAACGCATGGACGTCGGCAGCGCTGTTGTCGGCATTGCCGACGACCTGGCCGCTGTCGTTGATGCCCAGGGCCCGGCTGGACGCACCGCCCAGCGTGCCCAGATCGGTGATGGTTCCGTTGGTGTCCAGAAAGGCATCGTCGCCCGCGTTACCATTGACGTAGCCGACGATCTGGCCGTTGTCGTTGATGTCGGTGGCGTCGCTGTATGAACCGGCGGGCGTGCCGAGATCGATCATATTGCCATCGCTGTAGAGGAACGCTCGCTCGATGCCGAGGTTGTTGTTGGACGCGCCCACGATCTGCCCGCTGCTGTTGATGGCGGTGGCCAGCGCGAAGACGCCGCCGGACAGCGTGCCCAGATCGACCATGCTGCCGTTGTAGATAAAGACGTGCTCGGCGCCGTTGGCGGCGCTGGCATACCCGGCGACCTGCCCGTCGTCGTTGATGCCGGTGGCCCAACTGTAATTGCCGCCCAGCGTGCCCAGGGCCGTCATGCTCCCGTTGCTGTAGAGGAACGCCTGGTAGTCGCCGCTGGCGTTGTCGGCATAGCCCACCACCTGCCCGCTGGCATTGATGCCGCGGGCGATGCTCTGCGTTTCGCCCGACAGAGTGCCCAGGCCGGCTATGCCCCCGCCGCTGTAAAGAAATCCCTCTTCAGCGCCGGAACTACTGGTTGAATAGCCGACAACCTGCCCGGCGTCGTTGATCGCGTTGGCGCCGCTGCCGACATCGCCCGGCAGCGTGCCCAGGTCGGTGATGGTATAGACGGCGCTGCTCTGCTGGCTGCTCTGCTGGCTCACCTGGATCTGCCACGCTCCGGCATTATCAAAATAGACATCGTCATTCACGCCAAGCTGAAGCTGCGTGGCCCCGGCCGGTATCGTCACCGTCGCCGCATCTCCGATCGGAAAAGGCGATCCCACGATGCGCCCGGAACTGTCGGCAAAAACCCCCACCAATTCCGTCAGATAGACCGGATATTGGCTGGAATCGACGTACGCACTGGGAAAGTGCTTCCCGCTAGACGGATCAACATTGTTGTTCGTCGCATTCTCGGTAAACCCGTTGGCATCCTCGGCCGGAAACGTCCCGGCCTCGGCGCTGACCGATCCGCTCAGGTAACTGACGGAAAGCTGCTGGCCTTCGGTGAAATCAAACCCGCTGCCGGCATTGACGATGGTTGGTCCCGATTGATCGCCCAGCCCGTATTGATATGCGGAGTTCAGTCCGCCGCTGACGTAATCCCAGGGGCCCTGCTGCGCATTGACGGTCACGTCAACCGTTGCCGTCGAAAGGAGAATGCGGGATTCAAGCTCCTCGTGTCTCGCCGCGGACCGGCCGTTCAAGATATTTCGAGCCTGACCCCCAATCGACCGACGGCGACGTGAATGGAGCATGTTCCTTTCCCTTCTTCGCAATCCCGGCCGGCGCGGCACGACCATGCCACCGCCGATCCGCGTTTGCGCCTGTGGCGCCCACCAGCGCATTGCCCGTGCCGGCCAAGGTTGAAGACCGCACCCTGTGCCGGCCGCAGCGTTGCTCGATCCCGCCGATTTTTCAGACGCATGACCGCAATCGCACGAATCGACCCGGCGAACAGAGAACAGCGATGCGCGAGATTTGGGATACTAGGCCGGGTCGCCGCGCAATTTCATCTTAGGCATTTCACATTTTCTTGTCACTTGCGGTACCCGAAAAAATCGCCCGCGCCCCGCAGCGCGGAATAACCTCCGGCGATGCGCGGCCGAACCGATCCAACGAACCCATCCATCGAACCGGCCGTGAGAAAATGGGTAAGACGCCGCACCAGTTCGCTAGTCCGCAAGAACCGAGCCGCCGCCCTCCAACCAATCCGCCGCAATCGGCTGATCCGAGAACAACTGCCCGATCGACGCCCCGGCGGGCGCCGGCGCCACAGCCACCGCCGCCGGCACGCTGCCCGGGGAAGCGCCCGCTGCCGCAATCGCCGCAACGGCCGCATCGTCCGCACTGTCACCGCTGGAGTTCAATCTGGCGCCCAGATCGTTGATAATGGCGGCGATATCGTAGATGTTCACCATTCCCCGGTTGAGAATATCCCCCCCGGAATATCCCGGCGAAAGACCAAGGTTGTTGATCGCCCGCGTCAGGTCGATGATGTCCACCCGGCCGTCCAGGTTTGCGTCGCCGGTGGGAACGTATTTCACTTCCACATCCCCGGCCGGTACGGTCAATGGGTCACCGTTCCAGTCGCCATAGCCGACGGCGCGGCTGGCGATGGCGTTAGGACCGACGACCAGCGAGCTTGTGACCGCCTCGCCCTGCACCCAGGTCGTCACCTTCGACAGGGAGACATTGGTCCCATCGGCCAGCAGCGTGTTGTTGGCGATATCGAGCGTGCCGGCGACGGACAGACCGTTAACGGTAAGAACGCTTTGATCCGCCTGGGAATCGGATTGGGCCAGCGCCAATTCCGCCCCCGATGCAATCGAGACACTACCCAGCGCGTACGACTGCGCACCCGCGCCCGCCGGCCCGGCGGGAATGATGAAAGAGCCGCTATTGACGGCCACGGCGGCGTTGTCGTTGGCGGAGCAATCAATGAATTTGAGCGTATTCTGCCCCGCCCCGCCGTTGAGCGAAACTCCGCCCGCCGGCAGGGGGTCGCCATTTGAGAAATCAAGAACGAACGTGCCGCCACCGGCCGGGCCGGTGTAGGTGGCAGTGGAGAAATTGGCGGCCAGGACGGATTGAGTCGGTGCGCCGGTGGCCGTGGCGCTGTTCCAGATGTCGATATGCACACCATCCGGGTCGAGTTGGAAGTATTCAGCGCCGGCGGTGGTCACCAGCGTCGGCTTGGCCGGGCTGACCACCGTCTGCTCGGCCGTGCCGCTCTGGTCGGTGGCCCCGTTGTTATTTGCGTCGCCGCTGAAAACGGCGTGCCAGGTGTAGGTGCCGGTCACTGCGCCGGTTGTGGGTAGCGTGTAGCTGGCCGTGTAGGTGCCGTTGGTAGTGACGGCGTCGCTGGCAGTGTAGACCTGCGTCGAGCCCAGATCGAGCGTGAAGGTGATGTTGCTGCTCAGGCCGTCGGCAAGGTAGCCGCCGGAGAGAACCGCCGTATCTGTCAGTGTCGGCGGCCCGCTGGAATTCAGCGTAACGGCGGGGCTGGCGGTCGTGACCAGTGTCGGACCGGGCATTAACTCGAAGACCGTGCCATCGCCATTGGCGCCGCCCTCATCGGTTATGCTGAAGAGGTCGCCGAGGGAATCCAGGACCACGCTGGCTTGAGGGAAAACACCGTTGGCGCCGTTGAACGAGACCAGGGTTGTGATGGTATTGCTCCCCTGAGCGAGTTCGAAAAGCGTGCCGTCGCCGTTGGCGCCGCCGTTGTTGGCCGTGCCAAAGAGGTTGCCGGAGGAGTCCATGATCACGCCGCTCATCGGGTTAAACCCGTTGGCCCCGTTGAGCGAAGCCAGGGTGGTGATGGCGCTGCTGCCCTGGGCGACCTCGAAGACCGTGCCATCACCGTAGGTGCCGCCGCCGCCGGTGGCGCCGAAGAGATCGCCGGATGAGTCCAGGACCACGCGGCCGATGCGCCCATTGCCATAGGTGCCGTCAAACGAAGCCAGAACGGTGATGGCGCCGGTCCCATGGGCGATCTCATAGACCGTACCGTCACCGTAGGCGCCGCCATTCTCCGCCGTGCCAAAGATATTGCCGGAGGAGTCCATGACCACATATTCGAAGGGGTTGACTCCATTGGCGCCGTTAAACGACGCCACGGCCGTAATGGCGCCGGTCCCGTGGGCAACCTCGAAGACCGTTCCGTCGCCGTACGCGCCGCCGAAATCGGCCTCGCCGAAAAGGTTCCCGGAGGAGTCCATGATCACGCCGCTGTTGGGGGACTGCCCGTTGGCGCCGTTAAACAGGGCCACGTCGGTGATGGCGCTGCTCCCGTGGGCGATCTCGAAGACCGTCCCGTAGCCGGTGCCGTATGCGCCGTTGAAGCCCGATCCGCCGTAATCGGTCGTGCCGAAGAGGTTGCCCGAGGAATCCTCAACCACAGCCGACGCGCCGGGGCCGAACCCATTGGTGCCGTTAAACGAGGCAAGGGTGGTGATGACCTCGCTTCCGCGGGCGATTTCAAAGACCGTGCCGTCGCCGCTGGGGTACGCGCCATTCCAGCCGGCTCCGCCAACGGTGGTTGTGCCGAAAAGATCGCCGGAGGAGTCCACCATCACGGCGCCGCCGGGATAGCCGCCGTTGGTTCCGTTAAATGAGAGGTAGTTGATCGCCTGAGAGGCCGGGCTGACCACCGTTTGCTCCGCTGAGCCGCCCTGGTCGGTGGCGGCGTTGTTGTCGGCGTCGCCGCTGTAGGCGGCGTGCCATGTGTAGGTGCCTGTTACCACGCCCGTGGTGGGCAGTGTGTAGCTGGCCGAGTAAGTGCCGTTGGCGGTGACGGTGTCGCTGGTGGTGTAAACCTGTGTTGAGCCCAGGTCCAGCGTGAAGGTGATATTGCTGCTGAGGCCGTCGGCCAGGTAGCCGCCGGATAGAACCGCCGAGTCGCTGAGGATCGGCGGCCCGCCGGCGCTGAGCGTGATCGACGGGCTGGCCGTAGTAGTCAGGGTCGGGCTGGCCGGAAGGACCAGTATTCTCTCGGCGGAGCCGGCGAGGCCGCTTTGCGCGACATTGTCCGCGTCGCCGCTGTAGCTGGCGTTCCACGCGTACATGCCTGTAACCGCGCCCGAGGTGGGCAGCGTGTAACCGGCCGGCGTGCTGTACGTGCCGTTGCCGCTGACGGCGACCGTCTCGGAGTCCACCACGGCGTTGCTCGGATTGTCCAGTGTAAAGGTGATGTTGCTGCTCAGGCCATCCGGCAGGTAGCCGCCCGACAGCGTCGCCGAGTCGGTAAGTGTCGGCGCGCCATTGGCGCCGAGCGTGATCGTCGTGTCGGCCGACGACAACTCGAAGACCGTGCCATCGCCATTGGCGCCGCCCCAAGTGGCCGTGCCGAAGAGGTTGCCGGAGGAATCCAGCGTGATGCCCACAGGGTTCTCCCCGTTGGCCCCGTTGAACGAGGCCAAAGTGGTGATGACGCCGCTCCCCTGCGCAACCTCGAAGACCGTGCCGTCGTTATTGGCACCGCCGCCGCCGGTTGCGCCGAGGATGTTGCCGGAAGAATCCAGGGCGATGTCCACAGGGTTGTCCCCGTTGGCCCCGTTGAACGAGGCCAAAGTGGTGATGACACCGCTCCCCTGCGCGACCTCGAAGACCGTGCCGTCGCCGCTGTTGTTTGTACCGCTGAAGCCGGTGCCGCCGTTTTCGGTCGTGCCGAAGAGGTTGCCGGAGAAATCCAGGGTTACACCGGCGCGGACGGTAGCCCCGTTTGTGCCGTTGAACGTGACCAGGGTGGTGATCGCACTGCTCCCGTGGGCGATCTCGAAAACTGTGCCGTCGTTATTGGCGCCGCCGGCAATGGTCGTGCTGAAGAGGTCGCCGGAAGAGTCCAAGATCACGCCGGAAAAATTCGCCCAGCCGTTGGCGCCGTTAAACGTGGCCAGGGCGGTGATGACACCGCTCCCGTGTGCGATCTCGAAGACCGTGCCGTCGCCATATCCGTTATTTAACGATGCGTTCCCGCCGTTCTCGGTCGCGCCGAAGATGTTGCCCGAGGAGTCCAGGGCCACAGCACCCATAGGGTAATCCCCGTTTGTGAAGTTGAACGAGCCCAGGGTGGTGATGACGCCACTCCCCCGGGCCACCTCGAAGACCGTGCCACGGCCGGTGGGCCCGCCCCAAGTGGCCGTGCCGAAGAGGTCGCCGGATGAGTCCAGAACCGGGTCGCAGCAAGGCTGAGCCCCGTTCGTGCCGTTAAACGAGGCCAGAGTGGTGATGACGCTACTTCCGGAGGCAATCTCGAAGACCGTGCCGACGCCGCTGGCGCCGCCGTTCTCGGCCGTGCCGAAGAGGTTGCCGGAGGAGTCCGTGATTACGCCGGCAAATGGCTGCGCCCCGTTCGATCCGTTAAACGAGGCCAGAGTGTTGATCGCGCCCCAGGTGACAGATGAAGCATCGGCGCATTGGACGGCCGGGATGGCGGCGGTGGACAGGAGAGAATGGTCCGCCAGCGTCGCGGTGGCCGCCAGCAACAGGCGTTTTTCCATGAGCTCGATGACGGCGGTTTGCCTCGGTGTGCGCGCAGCGGTAGACCGGGATTTCCTGGTATTTTTCACGTTGATATCTCCCTTCCCATATGTCCCTCCCCTTGAGCGGGCATCAGGCGATGTGTCTGTACAAAACGCCTCTCAAGAAGATGCGACGACCACGTTTTTGCTACAGGACCGCAACTATTCGTTATTATTTCACGGTGAAGTTCACTACTTTGCAATAAGTGAAATCGCTCGTTCGGGTTTAGGTGTTTCCCCCTACCGGCGATTGGGTAGCCGACGTTCCCGACCCCGGTGCGGCGCATCAGTCGGCGAAAATTGGATATTCGCAAGCCAGCCAATCTTCCGCAATCGGCTGATCCGAGAACAACTGCCCGATCGACGGCCCGGCGGGCGCCGGCGTCATCGCTTCCGCCGGCGTGGCGTTATGCGCTGCGCCGCTGGCCGCCGCGACCGCGCTGTCGCCGCCTGCGCTGAGGTTGGCGCCCAGGTCGTTGATGATGGCGGCAATATCGCTGATGTTCACGATTCCCTGGTTGAGGATGTCGCCGCCGGAATAACCCGCCGGCTGGCCCAGGTCGTTGATCGCCCGTGTCAGGTCGGTGATGTCCACAACGCCGTCCAGATTCGTGTCGCCGGTGGGAACGTATTTCACTTCAACATCCCCGGCCGGGACAGTAAACGGGTCGGCACTATGGTCGCCATAGCCGATCGCCCGGCTGGCGACGGCGCCCGGCCCGGTGACGCGAGAGCTGTAGATGCCCGGTGCGCTATCGCCATTGCGCACCCAGGTCGTCACCTGCGACAGGGGCACATTGTTCTCGTTCATCACCAGCGTGTTGTTGGCGATATCCACCGTGCCGGAATTGAACGGGTTGTTGACGCTCAGAACGGTTTGATCCGCCTGGGAATCGGACGGCGCCAGTGCCAGACCGGCCCCGCCGGCGATCAAAAGCGTGCCAAGGGTGTATGGCAGCGGGCCGTTGCCAGGAGCATTGGCGGGAACGGTGATGGTTCCAGTATCAATATCCAGCGTGTCCAGAGCGGTGGGGTTGGCGAAAACCACGCTGGCCCCGCCGCCGGGTTGGGCGGCCTGTATGAGCGTGTCAGCACCGCCGGAACCGCCGTTGAAAATGATGGTGGTCGCGACGCTATATGCAACAGGGACCGTGCCGAAGGGCTCGTTGAGGATGATGCTCGAACCGGTCACGATGGCTGTGTCGTTTTCGGGTGTGCCGATAATCTCCATCGTGTTCTGACCCGATCCGCCGGCAAAGGAGAACCCACCGGCCGGAAGCGGATCACCGGCGGAAAGGTCCAGAACAAACAGATCGCCGCCAGCGGAACCGGCGTACGTCACGGCGGACATGTTGGAGACGAGGAAGGACTCGGCCGGCGGACCCACGGCCGTGGCGCTGTTCCAGATATCCGTGTGCCGTCCGTCGGCATCGAGCTTGAAATAGACGGTGTTGGCGGCCAGGGACAGCGCTCCAGCCGCAACCGTCTGCGCGATCGCGGAACTGGTCGTGCCGACGAAGTTATTGTCTCCGCTGTACACGGCCGCCACCGAATAGCTGCCGGCGTCCAGCGCTGAAGTCGTATAGACGGCCAAGTTGCCGCTCAGTGGCACCGGGCTGCCGACATTGCTGTTGTCTATCTGGAACTGGACGGTGCCTGTCGGGCCAGCGCCGATATTGGGCGTGACAGTGGCCGTGAACGTGACCGCCTGACCGATGACGGTGGAGAGGTTGCTGGAAGTGACGACGGTGCCGGTTGGCGTGAGTTCGAAGACCGTGCCGGCGTCGTAGACGCCGCCGGCCTGAAAGGTCGTGCCGAAGAGATTGCCGTGGGAGTCGAAGGTCAATCCGCCGTAGGGCATCGCCCCATCAGCGCCGTTGAGGGAGAGGAGCGTGGTGATGACGCCGCTGCCATGTGCGATTTCAAAAACCGTGCCGTCGCCATCGGCGCCGCCCTGGATGGTCGTGCCGAAGAGGTTGCCGGAGGAGTCCATGATCACACCGGCGTAGGGGTCGGAGCCGTCGGCGCCGTTGAACGAGGCCAGATCGGTGATGGCGCTGCTGCCATTGGCGACTTCAAAGACCGTGCCGTCGCTGGACGCCCCGCCGTATCCGGTCGTGCCGAAAACGTCGCCGGAGGAGTCGAGAATCACGGTGCCGGCCGGATTTTGGCCGTTGGCGACGTTGAACGACGCCAGTCCGGTGATGGTGAGGATGCCGGTGCGGTGGACGATCTCGAACACAGCACCCACGCCGCCGAAGCCGCCGCCGGCGGTGGCGCCGAAGATATCGCCGGATGTGTCCAGAACGATGCTGCCGTAGGGATAGGCACCGTTGCTGTATCCAAATGAAGCCAGGCTGGTGAGAACTCCGGTGGCATGGACGAATTCAAAGACCGTGCCGTAGCCACCGTAATAGGTCGTGCCGAACAGATCGTCGGAGGAGTCCAGAGTGACGCCGTCGTAGGGATACTGCCCATTAGTGCCATTAAACGAGCCCAGCGTGGTGATGGTCGTGCTGCCGTATGCGATCTCGAAAACGGTCCCCCAGCCGCTGATTCCACCTGAATAGGTCGCGCCGAAGAGGTTGCCGGATGAGTCTAAGACCAGGCCGCCATACGGCGAACTTCCATTGGCGCCGTTAAACGTGGCCAGCACGGTGATTGCCCCGCTCCCGTGTGCGATTTCGTAGACCGTGCCATCGCCATTGCTCCCGCCCGAAGTCGTGGTGCCGAACAGATCGCCGGATGAGTCCACCGCCACGCCGGCTTCGGAATTCTCGCCGTTGGCCCCATTGAACGACGCCAGCGTACACACGTTCCGCGTATTGGCCGGCCCCGCCATGGCGACCATCTCGCCAATCGCCGGGCTTGTGCTGGTGGCATAGTTCACATCGCCACTGTAGATCGCCGTGATCGAATGGCTGCCGGCGTTCAGCAATGTCGTTGTATATGCCGCCGTAGCGCCGCCGAGAGACACCGCGCCCCCCAGATTGCTTCCATCCGCCTGGAACTGCACGGTTCCCGTCTCGGCTCCGGCCGGCGATACCGTCGCGGTGAACGTCACCTGCTGCCCATAGACGACCGACGCATCGCTGGACACCACCGCCGTCGTTGTGGTCGGAACAAGATCGGGAATCAGCAGATTGGCGATCGGCGTGCCCCGGCCGCTGATCAAGTCGTAACCCGGACCCGCCAGATATCCGTTGATGATGTCGTGTATGGTGTTCCCCGACGCCGCGTACAGCAGCGGCAGCGTCTGTGTCGCTCCATCCAGCGAACCAAACCCGGCCAGCGCCCGGCCCTGATCGGCGATGGCGATGATCCCCGCCCAGCAGGCGGCCGCAAGACTCGTGCCGCCTTCCTCCGCCCACGGCGATGAGTTTCCGAAATCATAGCTGTCGTAGATCGGCACGCCGGACGTGATCGGGTTGGCATTGAAGGCGAAATCGGGAATCGCTCGCCTGGTTGTGCTCTGCGTGACCACGCCCTTCTGATACGCCGGCTGGCTCTCGTATTTGCTGATCCCCCCGCCGCTGTCGTACCAACTGGATTCCTGAAGATAATCCCCCGACGCATCGGTCGACAGCGTTGTCGCGCCGACAGCCACGACATTCGGCGAGTACGCCGGATATCCTCCCGGCTCCCCGCCGTTGCCGGTCGCCGCCAGAAACGTCACACCCACATGCCCGGCCGGCGTCGTGAAGTATTGATCCAGACTCGTCTCGCCCGATTCCTCCGGCTCATTGTAACCCGTCATGACCGCCACCACGCCCGGCGCGTTGCGCGCCGTGTTGACCGCATTGACGATCATGTCCGTATCGTTGGGCGCGTTGGCCTCCACCAGCAATATGCTCGCACCTGGCGCCATCGCGTGCGCCCATTCAACATCCATCGCCTCCTGGATTTCCCAACCAAACCCCGGACCGGCCGGGTCCAGGCCCGGCAACATCGTCCCGCCGTACTCATTCTCGCGCACGATGCTGGGCGGGTCCGGCAACCCGAAGGCAACGTCAAAATCGTGCAGATCGGTCGCCACGCTCGGATCGTCATAAGCGCCCACGACGGCGATGGTCTGCCCGGTCCCATCCCCGGCCACAGCGCCGAACGTCACCTGATCGACCGCATACGCATGCCGCACCTGCGCCGGCGTCAATCCCACCGGCGCAGTGGTCCCCGCCAGGAGCACCCGCCGCTCCATGCACTCAACAATCGGCCGTACACGCCCACGGCGCGCACGGATCAACCGGGGTTTCGCAGGCCCGCCCGCATTCTTCATGTTGCTTACGTCCTGCCCCGAGTGCCACCTCGCCGTGAGCCGGCATCGGGCAATGCGTCTTTCCGAATCCCGGCCGGCAAAACCGCCGGTCGCACACCACTAGAGAAAACCGCTGGCAAACTCCACCGGCCCAAAAGCGCAAGCCGCGGGCAACTCCTTATCCGGCCGCAACTTCACCCACGTCGCCGGCACCAGATCGCCAGCTTGACGATATTATAGGACCGTGTCGGAATCATGCCCTCCGGCGATGGACGAATCAACAAAAATCCGAGATTTCCGCCGCCAGCCAATCGGCCTGAATCGGTGTCTGCGAAAACCACGGCGCGGTCGGTTCAATGGGCGGTGTTGCCGGTATCGCGACCGCCGCCGCCCCGCTGGCGCTGACCGCTGCATTGGCGCCGGCGCCGCCATTGCCGCTGGCGCTGAGGCTTCCGCCCAAGTCGTTGACGACGGCGCTGATATCCGTCAGGTTCACCAAGCCCTGATTGAGGATGTCCCCGCCGTAATAGCCCGGCGACAGGCCCAGGTTGTTGATCGCTCGCCCGATGTCCGCGATGTCCACCTTGCCGTCCAGGTTTGTGTCGCCGACCGGCACGTATTTCGCCTCCACATCCCCGGCCACGACGCTTAACGGGTCTTCGTTCCAGTCGCCATATCCGACCGCCCGGCTGGCCTGTGAATTCGGGCCGGTCACCAGCGAACTCATGATGCTGCCGGCCTGCACCCACGCGGCGATTTGCGACACCGGCACGTTGGTCTCATTGGCCAGCAATGTGTTGTTGGCGATATCCAGCGTCCCGGCAACAGAAAGATTGCTGGCATCGAAAACGGTCTGATCCGTCAGCGAATCGGATCGCGCCAGTGCCAATTCCGCCCCGGCCGCCACCGTGACCGTGCCCAGCGCGTAATTCAGCGACGCGGCGCCCGGCGTGTTCTGCGCCGCCACCGTCACCGTTCCCGTGCCTTGAACAATCAGGCCGGCCGACGAATCGCCCGCGACCGGGTCGGTAAACGTCACGTTATCCCCGCCGGCGATGACCAGCGCGTCGATGCCCTGGCCGCCCTGTACTGTGCTGACTGGCCAACCGGTGCCGATCGTGATGGTGTCATTCCCGGCGCTGCCTTCGACCAGCACGGATGTAACGCCGGAGAGCAAGACCGGCGCGGCGGGGATGTTGTTGAGTGCAACGTCGAGATATGTCCCGCTTTGGGTGAGAGTCAGCGTATCGCTGCCATCGGTGCCGCTGATCGTCAGCTCGCCGCCGGACAGCGTTGCGAAACTGGCCATAAAGACGTACGTCGCGCCTTGATTCAGGTTGCCTGCAATCGTGGTGCGGGCCGCACTGGCGATGACGGTGTCGCCGCTGATCGCGACCGACCAGCCGAGATTATCCCCGGCCGCGCCATCCGCGGCGGTGAACTTCACGGTCTGCGCCCAGCCGGAGGCGGAATCGGTAAACAGGTAGGCCGCGCCTTGTCGGTAGGTGCCATTTTCGGCTTCCCAGTCCGCGCCGATCATCATGGTGCTGCCGCTGACAAAGGTCGAGACGCCGAATTTCGTGCCCGCCAGCGGAGCGGCCGCCGTCAGCTTTTGCACCGTCGGCGTGTTGGCCCAACTGGACCCGGATTCCGTGAAGACATACGCCGCGCCCGCGTCGGTGTCTCCGCTGACGGTGGCGTAGGGCGAGCCGACGGCGATGGTGTTGCCGCTGATCGCGCCGAACCACCCGAAATAGTCCCCCGCCGCTCCGTCGTACGCGACAAGCTTGGCCGTCTGCGTCATGTTCGCCCAACCACCGGCCGGTTGGGTGTAGACGTAGGCAGCTCCCTGATCCGCATTGCTGTTGACGGCGGCGGCCGCGGCCGTGGCCACAACGGTATTGCCGCTGATTCCGATTTTAGATCCCAGTTGGTCGTTGGTCGCGCCGTCGCTGGCGACGAGCTTGGAACACACGCTGGTCGTCGCCCAGCCGTTGGCGGGCTTGGTATACACATACGCCGCGCCGCTCTGCACCGAGCCAGTCCCGACAAGGGCATACGGCGCTCCGACGGCGATGGTGTTGCCGCTCACCGAGATCGACGAGCCGAACTGCGCGCTGGCCGTCCCGTCGAACGCCGTCAGCTTGGCCGTCTGGGTCATGGTGGTCCAGCCCCCGGCCGGTTCGGTATATACGTACGCCGCGCCCTGCTCGAAATTGTAGTTGATGCGGCAGCCGTACGCGCCGACGGCGATGGTGTTGCCGCTGATCGAAACCGAAAACCCGAAGAAATCGCTGCCGGTTCCGTCGGAGGCGGTGAGCTTGCCGTCGAGCGTCACGTTCGATCCGGCCACCGTGTACACATAGGCCGCTCCCGTCGCCGCGTTGCCGTTGATGACCGCATACGGCGATCCCACCACCATGGTGTCGCCGCTGATGGAAACCGATGTTCCGTAATAGTCATTGGTCTCCCCATCGGCCGCAAACAGCTTGGCCACCTGCGCAAACGGCTCGATCGAACTGCTGAGGAGCACGCGCCGTTCCAGCGACTCGACGGCATAGTGCGATCGCGAACCCCCTGGCCGACATTTTCGCCCGATTCGACGCATTCAAAGCACAAAAAACCAGCCGACGGCGCCCCCTGTACGGCCATTTCCGCCGCGATTATCGGCCATAACACCTGCGGGTGCAAATGATCGCGTCATTCCGACAAGATCGAGCCCCCACCCTCCAACCAATCGGCCTGAACAGGACTATCCGAAAACAGCGACCCACCCGCCGCGCCCGCGGCCGGCGGCGTCATCGCCCCATGAGCCGGCACGATCGCCGCGCCGTCGCCGGCGGCGTTCAGGGTGGCACCCAGGTCGTTGATGATGTCCGCGATGTCGGTGATGTTCACGATGCCCTGATTGGCGACATCCCCGCCGGAGTATCCGGTTGATAAGCCCAGGTCATTGATGGCCCGCGTGAGGTCCTTGATGTCCACCACGCCGTCCAGGTTTGCGTCGCCGGTTGGCACATATTTCACTTCCACATCCCCGGCGGGAACAGCGAGCGGGTCGGCGCTATGGTCGCCGTAGCCGATCGCGCGACTGGCGATAGCGTGCGGGCCGCTGAACAGCGAACTGGTGATGGTCTTGTCTTGCACCCACGCCGCGATCTGTGAAAGGGTCACATCGCTTTCATTGGCCAGCAGCGCGTTGTTGGCGATATCCAGAGTGCTGCCGGTGTTGATGATCAGCAATCCGATGGTGCTCGTGATGCCGGGCGAATTCTGGGCCAGTTGGAGGGTGGCCGGATCAAGTGTCAATGTGCCGTTGCCGGAGATTTGCCCGACGATGCTGTTCGCATCGATGTCGAGATTGCCATTGTTGACGACGTTGTTCCCCGCGGGCAGTCCGCCGGCGGCGGTGACGGCAACGGTGCCGCTGTCGATCGTTGTGCTTCCGCCATAGGTGTTGGATGTCGCCAGCGTGACCGTCCCCGAGCCCTGCACAACCAGGCCGGCGGTGGAGTTGTTGGGAACGTCGTCGTAATAGTAGGCAGCGTCATAATGCCCGACATTGACGGTATCGACGCCGGTGCCGCCCTGGACACTGACGGGGGGAGCGCC
Source organism: uncultured Tepidisphaeraceae bacterium (assembly GCA_964420285.1). GTDB lineage: Bacteria > Planctomycetota > Phycisphaerae > Tepidisphaerales > Tepidisphaeraceae > CAYQTE01. The sequence continues at coordinate 18,165 of CAYQTE010000002.1, read as the reverse complement.
GGTGCCGATGTTGACAGTGTCGTTGCCATTGCCGGCGGAGACATCAATGCCATCGACCTTCGACTGCTGGTAGACCATTGATGCCGAGCCGTTGAAATCAGCGGTGACGCCCGTGCCATCGGAACTGACGGTGATCGTGTCGTCGCCGCCATCGTCGGCCGGGTCGGAGATGGTCAGTACGCCGCCGGCCAGATTCGTAAACGGAGCAACGATCTTGATCGGCCCGTTCACCACGATGTTATCCGTGTCGTCCGGATTGATGGCCTGGTCGGCGTCGATCTGGGCCACAAGATAATAGTTGCCGGGATCGACGTCGCCGGGAATGGTCACATCCTGTGATACGGTGTCGGAACTGCCGGGGTTGAGATCCAGCGCATACTCATTTTCCGCCAGCGGCAGGAGCATGCCGGAAACATCGGGCGTCGTCGAGAGGTAGTAGTCGGTGGTTTCGTCCCCGGTGATGGGTCCGGCCGCATATGCCGGTGTGCTCAGTTGGAGGGCGGGCAAGATGGCATAGCCGGCCTCGATGGCGGAAGGGATTGCTCCGGTGAACTGGCCGGTGAGCACGGCCGTTTGCAACTCAAAAATGCCGCCGTCGGGGTCATCAGCGCCGCCGCCGGACGCGCCGAACAAATTGCCGCCGCTGTCGATGGCGATCCCGTAGGGTCCCTCGCCGGTGACGTAACCCGGTATATAGGGGAAGGAAAAGAGGTTGGTGAGCGTACTGCTTCCCCTGGCCAATTCCCATACATCGCCCCAGCCATATGCGCCGCTGCCGTAATTTGTGCCAAAGAGATCGCCCTGTTTGTCCAGGGCGATTCCGCGAGGCGAGCTCCCGACAATCCCGGGAACGGTGAAGGAATAGAGCGTGCTGACGGTATCGCTTCCTTTGGCGAGCTCCCACACGCTGCCGGCGTTGTAAACGCCGCCGCCATCGTTGACGCCGTACAGATTACCGTTGCCGTCTATGGTGAGTTCGTACATTTGCTGGAACGGATGCCCGGCGTTGTTGAAGTTGGGGTCGTCGATGGGCGTATAAAGCGTGGTCAGCGTATTGCTTCCCTTTGGCAATTCCCAGATGCTGCCGTCCCCCAGTTCGTAGTAGACACCTCCATTCACATTGGAAAAGGGATTGATGAAAAGGCCGTATTCGGTCGTGCCGTACAGATTGCCATTGCTGTCGATGGTGATTCCGAATGGATCAATCCCCGTGCCATTGACATAGGGAGCTTGACCGAATGTATAGAGCGTTGTGAGCGTATGGCTTCCCTTTGGCAGCTCCCAAATAGTGCCAAATTCGTCAGCGCCGCCGCTTCTGTCATTGTTGTAGTCTCCGGTGGTCGTGCCAAACAGATTGCCGTTGCTGTCCACGGCGACGGCGAGCGGATCTTCCCCATCGGCGAGGCTGAAGGAATAGATCGTGGCGGCCGTATCACTTCCCTTGGCCCACTCCCACAGGATGCCATCGCCGTAAACGCCGCCGCCGTTGGTCGTGCCGTACATGTCACCGTTGCTGTCCATCGCGAATCCGCCTACGCCTTCCGTGTCGAGGGAATAATCATCGGAGGTAAAGGAATAGACCGACTGGAAAATATACGAACCGTGGACCTGGATCGGTTCGCTGGTGAACGTCTTATCGGTTGTGTCGCCGTCAATGATGCCACCGCCACTGTCATTGATGGTGGCGACAACGTAATAGAAGCCGGTGGTGATATTGCCGGGGAAATTGAGGTTGGCGAGGATCGGATCGGACGTGTCGCCGCCGGCCACATCGATCACGCCGCTGGCGGAACCGGCCGGGATATCGCCGTTGCCCAGATCGGGGGCGCCATTCTCGAGTAGGAACGTCACCGAATATGAGCCTTTTGCTTCGCCGGAGCCGGCGGCGTTGCTTAGAAAGAAAGAAATCTGTCCCGAATCACCCGGACTGGCCAAATCCGGCGGTTGGTCGGAGAAGCCGCCGGAGATATCCGCGCCGATGGAAAAAGCCGTGCTGGCGGCGATATTGTTCATGTCGCCGGGATTGATCGTCTGGTTCGCGTCAATCTGCGCCACCAGATAGTAGGTGCCGGCGTCGACATCGTCCGGAATTGTCACATCCGGCGATTCGAAGGTCGAGTCGCCGGGGTCCAGGTTCAGAATGTACTCATTGGTCACAAGCGCAGGGCCGACAATGCCGGAAAGATCTGGCGTGGTGGAAAGATAATAGTCGGTGTATTCAAGGCCGTCGTTCACCGGTGCGGCATCGGGCGCATCGGTGATTTCCCAACCCGGGTATATCGTCTGGCCCGCGCTGACCGATGCGGGAATTCTTGCGATGAATTGAGCGCTGAGCACCGGACCAATGTGGATCGGGTCGCTGACGGCAATGACGTTCGTATCCACGGCGACCACGGTCTGGTTCGCGTCAATCTGGGCCACGAGATAATACGTGCCCGAATTGATGGCGTCGGGGATCGCCACATCCTCGTTTTCGGCATAGGAGTCGCCGGCGCTGAGGCTCAACTCGTACTCGTTGGTGTCCACCGGCTGACCAACGATGCCGGCGAGATTGGGAGTGGTGGAGATGTAATAATTGGTGACCTCATCGCCATCAACGGAAGCTCCGACGGCGGGGTCGGTGATCTGCAGATCGGGGGAGATTGTGTCGCCGAGCTCGGCGGTGGCCGGGATATCACCGATGAACTGGCCGTTGAGTGGTGTGACCGGCACTTCATAAACGGAGCCGTAGCCATCGCCGCCGCCGTATTGCGCCACGCCGAACAGGTTGCCGACGTCGAGCGACGTGATCCCGGCCGGCCCGCCGCCATCGGACCCGCTGGTGAAGGAATAGAGCGTGTTGATCGAGGTGTTTCCGTCGATCAGTTGCCAGAGTGTGCCATCGGAATCAGCGCCGCCGTAGTTTGTCGTGCCGAAGAGGTTGCTGCCGTCGAAGGTGATTCCGTTCGGATAGACCGGACTGCCGCCCTGATCGGGGAAAGTGTAGAGCACGGTGACCGAGTCCCCGCCGCCGAGGAGTTTCCAGGCCGTGCCATCCCCGCCGTTGCCGCCGAGCGCGGTCGTGCCGTAGAGCGTGCCGCTGTCGTCCATGGTGACTGAGACCGGATACTCGCCGTCGCTGCCGCCGGTGAAGGAATAGAGCGTGGTGACCGAGTCCCCGCCGCTGGGCAGTTCCCAGACGGTGCCAAGGCCGTCGTCGCCCCCGGTCTCGGTCACGCCGTACAAATTGCCGCTGGCGTCGATGGTGATTCCCAGCGGGTAGGCGCCGTCAGCATGGATGTTGCCATTGGTGAAGGCGTAGAGCGTGGAGACGGTGGTGCCGCCGCTGGCCAGTTCCCAGACCGTTCCAACGTCGAAGGTTCCGCCAAGTTGACACGTGCCGTACAGATTGCCGGCGCTGTCGACGGCGATGCCGCGCGGATATTCGCCATCCGTGCTGTTGGTGAAGGAGTACCGCGTGGAGACCGTGCTCTCTCCCTGGTCCATTTCCCAGACGGAACCGACACTGTCGGTGCCGCCGATTTCGGTCGTGCCGTACAAGTTGCCGTTGGCGCCCACGGTGATGGCTTCAGGAGCCTGTCCGTCGGCGGCGGCGGTGAACGAATAGAGAGTGGCAGGCGTAATGCTGAGCAAGAGCCGCCGTTCCAGGAATTCGATGGGCTCGGACCGCACGGCCTTGCGTCTTGTTATCACAATCGGCTCCCACGGCAGCGACAATGCAACAGATTGATTCCCACGAGCCACACACTTTGACGCTTGCGACCGCTGCCTCGAATCACGAACAGACAGGGCCACCGCGGAAATCGCCGATTTGAGTATAGGCTGTCATGCCGACCGTCGGCATAGCATGCAACATTATTCGGTTGGACGTCGCTCCCCGCAGGTGTGCCTTGGCGTGAGATCATTTCTTTGGTCCCATCGCGTTTGCATTCCCTCCGCGATCCCCGCTGCAAATTCTGAATTTCCGGGCCCGCGACCACAGGCCGATATTTTCGCCGTTCCCTTTGCCGGCCGGTGGTCTATGCTGCAATCGGAGTGACAACATGCGAAACCGATTGATTCTGCTCTCCTTGGTCCTGCTCCTGCTGACCCGCGTCACCGGCTGCATCGTCGATGACCGCCGCGGCCATGATCATGACGATGACCACGGCCGGACCGTGATTATCGAGCATCCCGATCACCGCTGACCCGCCGCCCGGAACTTGCGGCACGCCGGCCAACCCAATCCCCCAGCGGCGGATTTGCCGCGCGATTCCATAAATTCGGACAGAGAGTGACAAAAGGTAGCGCTTTTCGCGAATTTGTCACCTTGATCTCCCGGCCGGCGCCGCGGTCCGGTGGGCGATGCACGCTCCGCTATTTCTTTGGCGAGAGGTAACACGAGGGCCGCGGGTCGATTGCCGCTTGCGCGACCACCGGTTCGCTCACGGCCGCGTCGCCGCCGATAGCGATCCATCCGGCTTCCACGTCACCCGGAAGATCTTACCGCCGGAGGAACCGAGGAAGATCAGATTGCCGTCGGAGTCGAAACGGTATGGGGTGCAAAAAACGTCATTTTCAGTGTCGTCCGGGTCGCCAACTTGCGAAACGACCGGCTCATATCCGGCGAGGTCGTGACCATCGATCATCATCAGCCAATGTCCATGTTCCAGCGCCGCGTATGCCAGGTGCTTGCTGTCCAAACTGAAAAGCGGCCTCAGAACCTTCTCGTAAACCGCCCCTTCCTTTTCGTCCAGCGCGGTCATCCAGCCCGTCGCTGCCCGATTGCGTTCGGCCACAAAGCTGCCGGCGGCATACGCAACGTGGCGGCCGTCCGGGCTGAAGCTGAGGTCGCTGACATCTCTGACCGTCTTCCCGCCAACGAGGTTTACCTCGACGCGGCTGGACGACGTGGCCCGACCAGACGCGCCCATAATGGTTTGCAGAACGAACGCCAATTGCAAGCCATTGAGGTTGGCGATGAAGGCGGCGCGATCGGTTTTGAGTTTCGCCTCGGCGGCTAGGAAATCGGGGTTATTTGGAAGGCTGGCATCGAAATCCGTCTTGAGCTTCTCCAGAGCCTGAGATGCGGCATCCAGCCGCACCTTGGCGCTGGCAAAATCATCGTTCGTCGTCTGATTTTGCGCGGGCGTCGCCAGCCCGCCGCGCCTGCTCGGATCGGCGGCGAAGTACGCCGCCAGTGCCAGGTCGCGTTCCTTTTCTGCCGTAACGTAGATGTCCGTCGCTTGGTATTGAGTCCAAAACCTTGTTCTCAAGTCAACAAGCTCCCGATCGACTGCCGGGCCGCTGGGCGCCGTGGTAGAGTGATCTCCACCGACCCTGGCGCGGCCGAATGTCAGTTGCGACGGGTGCGTAAACTCAGGCCCTCCAAAAATGAGTGTGGGCGGCCCTTCATGACCGTCGACGACCAAGCGCATGGTATCGTAGGCATCTCCCTCAATGCTTCCGATCGTTATTGCCACAAAGGCCACATGCAGGCTGTCATCGCTGAACACCGGCCCCGTGCCAGCGTCCGCGTTCCCAACATCTTTGCCATCGACGAAGAAATGCACTTTCTGCCGCACGCCGCCGGGGCCGTTGGGCGTTGAGTTGAACGCCATGCGTTTGCTGTCCGGGCTGAACGACAGGTCACGGATGCTGTCGAGATTACCGTCGGTGATGGGGATCTTTTCATCCACTATAGGCCCGACACCTTCTTCAAGTGCAGCATAGGCGAGATGCTGGCTGTCGGGACTGAAGAGCAAGTAGTGTGCATTGCCGCCCAGCCTGTCGTCCAAGTCATGATGCAGCGAGCCAGCCACCCCATCCCTGACGACAAATACCCTGCCGGCCTTTTTCGCGACGTAGGCAATGTGCTTGCTGTCTGGGCTAAACGTAAAGGGGTTGATTCTCATGGCGAACTTGGTCACCGGACCGAGCATTTCAACAACTTTGCCGCTGGCGTCGGGCGTGAAGAAAGTTTCGCGCACGTCGTAAGCTTCGCTGGCGATCCCATCGACAACGGCATGCCAGTTGTCCGGGCTGTCGCGCACGACGTAGGCGAGGCGCTTTCCATCGGGACTGATGGCCGCCAGAGATATATCCAGATCGCTGGCGACGGTCTTGCCGTTGAGGAACAGAGTCGATTTGCCCGGTGCGTTATCCACGATCATCGCGACATTGCGGCAATCGGCCGAGACCACGGTCATCGCGACGTGCGAGGCATCGGGCATATCGGCCAGAGGATCGGCCGATACCACCCCGCCCCGAGCCGCAACGGCGGCCGAGGCGATGGCGACAGACAGCATTATCCACAGCCATCGGGGTTGCAGGCTATTGACTGGCATGCGGCCTCCTCGTTTATGGGCGCGCGGCGTGAGAACGTCGCCAGTTATTTTACACGTTCAGATGCATCAGCGTTGACAGAAAAACGCGCCCTTTCAACACAGAGGCGGGCCGGCCTTGCCGCTGAGCCTGGCCGCGGGTCGATTGCCGCTCGCGCGACCAGCGGTTCGCTCAGGGTCGGGTCGTCGCCGGGGGCAAACCGTCATCCGGCTTCCACTTCACCCGGAAGATCTTACCGCCGGAGGAACCGAGGAAGATCAGATTGCCGTCGGAGTCGAAACGGTATGGCGTCGAGAACGCCTCGAAGGGGTTTGGCTCTATTTTTTCCAGCAATGTTCCTTGGGCATCCCCCCATGCAGGCGCCCGATCTACATCGTCAGCGGCAACGCGAGAGATGATCGCTTCGTATGTCGTGATGGTTTGACCGTCCAAAACCACCATCCACTTCCCTGCCTTCCGTGCGGCGTACGCCAGATGTTTACTGTCCGGGCTGAAAACCGGCGGCAGGACGAAATCGAAAGTCTGTCCGTCCTTCCCATTCAACACGATCCTCCATTCGGGGGGGCCTCCAACAGCCCTATTCATCGCAGCGCATGCCAAATTTCGGTTGTCCGGGCTGAATATCAGATTGCCGATGAGCGCGTATGATCTCCTTCCCTCCACGCCGTCGAGATTGACGGAAGAGAAACGGCCGGATCCAATAGGCTCTTCTTCGTCAAAAGCGAGTCGTCTCCCATCCGGGCTGAAGACGAGCTTGTCGACAAAAAGTGCTGTCAGTGCGATTCCTGCCCCTTCCCGCGACTTCTGGGGGATCGGCGGGCCTTCCTTGCCGTCGAGCACTGTGTGTGATGTGTTGGCCCGTTGTCCTTCCTCCGCGTAGGCCGCATGTTTGCCGTCATCGCTCAGGACGGGACCAGCGCCGAAGGTGCAGTGACCGATTTCTTTATCATCGACATAGAAATGGTGCACCAAATCGTCATCAATGAAATCATACGCGATATGCTTGCTGTCCCGACTGAAGGAAACGTCGCGGAATGCGCCCGTTTTGAATTTGATGCCGTCAACGATGAGCGTTTGGTCAACGCCGCCTTGGTCAAATGCAACGTATGCGTACCGCTGGCTGTCCGGGCTGAAGAGAACGTAACCCATGAGGCCGCTGCCGGTGGGATTTCCTCGTAATATGCGGTCGTGCTGCAATTGCGCATTACCGTCTATCACGATCATCTGCTTGCCGCCTTTTTGCGCGATATAAGCCAGATGCTTGCCGTCCGGGCTAAACGCGAGGAGATCAGCTGTCGTGTATTTGAGACTGTCGCCCAACGCATATTTGAGGCTGTCATATGTGTCGCCAGCGACGCCGTCGACTACTGCGTGCCACTTGTCCTCGCTCTCATGGACGACGTAGGCCAGTCGCTTCCCGTCGGGGCTGATGGCAACTAGCGAGATGTCCCGACCAGCGGCAACGGTCTTATCATTCAGGAAGAGCGCCGATTTGCCGGTCGCGTCGCCTACGACCATCGCCACGTTGCGGCAGTCGGCTGACACCGCCGACATCGCGATTTGCGAATAGTCAGGCATATCGGCCAGCAGGTCAGCCGATAGAACCCCGCCCCGAGCCGCAACGGCGGCCGAGGCGATGGCGACAGACAGCATTATCCACAGCCATCGGGGTTGCAGGCTATTGACTGGCATGCGGCCTCCTCGTTTATGGGCGCGCGGCGTGAGAACGTCGCCAGTCATTTTACACGTTCAGATGGATCAGCGTTGACAGAAAAATGCGCCCTTTCAACACAGAGGCGGGCCTGCCTTGCCGCTGAGCCTCGCCGCACGTCTTGCCACCGCCGGGCGGGGGTTTTTCAGGTGGCGGCGGACGAGGGCTTGGACGGCCGGGTGGGTGTGGACGGCGGGCCAGTTGGCGGCCAGGGCATCGAGCGTGTGGCCCATGGCGACGTGGCGGCATTTTGGCGTGGGAAAGGTTGCGGTTTCCACATTCAGCAGGGCGGGGAGGATGCGGTCGAGCAAATCGGGGCGGGAGGCGAGGATACGGCCGGCGCCGGCGATGGCCGTGCCGGCCGTGATCAGGCTGCCATCGCGGATATACCCGAGATACTTATCGAGGAAGGCGGGAATTTTTCCGGCCGAATCGACGGCGGCCAGGTGGGAGAGGATGCGCAAGGCGTTCCAGCGAATGATCGTGCAGGGACCGTCCAGCAGGGAGGCGATGGCGTCAAATTGGGGATAGACACGATCGGGGGATTTTTCGGCCGTTGCAATCACCTGCCGGCCGGCGGCGAAGCGGGCAGTGCTCTTCCATTGCGACATCCGCCCCACGGCCTGGGGAACACTCGAAGGCGACAGGGGGCGCGGCGCAACCTTCTTGCCGGCCGGCTTTGACTTCTTGCTGCGGGATTTGGTTGATTGCGGCATATGACCTCCGAATTGTCGGCGCATCATAACATCTTTTCTCTGCGACTCTGCGCCTCCGCGAGGGATATTCATCCGCCGGGCCACATGCGAAGAAGAATTATCCCTCGCAGAGGCGCTGAGGCGCAGAGGTAAGAAATTTCCTCGGCATCGCGCAAATTCGATCCCAATTCAAATACCGCAATTTGCCGAATTGACCCTGGCGTCATGGCGTCTTCGGTTCGGCGATGCTCACCGCAGACGCGGTTGATTACTCTTTTTCCGGCCGTTTGGCGGTGATCTGGAGATGGTTGGCCCGTGCGGCGGCGGCGGGGTCGGCGGCGAGGTCGGTTTCCAGCTTGAGCAGGCGGTCGATGGCGCTGGGCTGTTCCAGCAGGGCGGGGTTCTTGCGGATGGGCAGAATGGTCTTGCCGATGATGCTCTGGACCGTGAAGCCGACGCGCTCGAAGAGTTTTCTCAGCGATTGCGGCGTGAACGTGGTCAGCTCGAATTGTTCCTCTCGCTCTCTTGTGAGCCAGTGCGTACGGCCGGTGGCGACGAAATTCTCCAATTCGTCGAGGTTGCCCTTTTGGGCGTAATAGTCCAGGGCGGCCAGTTTGTTGTCTACCGTGGCGATGACCGTGCCGCCGGGACGACAGGTTTTGTAGAGTTGGACGGCCGCGGCCAGCGGGTCGGAGCAGATCGAGAGGGGATCGCCCATCGCCAGAGTCAGAGCGAACGGGGCGGTGGAGATCGCCGAGAGATCGACCATGTCGGCGATGAAGAACGTGGCGCGGGCGCTGCGGCCGGGATGATCGCGGGCCAGCTCGGCCACCGCGCTGCGGGCCTGCTCAACCATCACGCCGGAATGATCGATGAACGTGACGGGCAGGCCGGTCTTGAGCAGGCGAAGTCCCCAGGCGCCGGTGCCGCAGCCCAGATCGCAGCAGGGCGCGGCCAGATCGGGCGGGATGTGCGGGCGGATCCGCGCCCAGGTGAGTTCGTCGTGAAAGGCCCAATAGGGATCGTCATAGAGGGCGTCGTAGCGGCGCGCGACGCGGTTGTGATAGCGCTCCGAAGCGCCCGATGATGGCCGGCGGCGTTTCATCTGGTTCAGTCCGGACGCCGGTAGCGCAGATTGAACTGGGCCAGGGCCGTGGTGACGGTTTCCAGCACGCGCGGACCCTGCGTGGCGGCCATGAAGATGCGCGTGGAGACGGCCGCGGTGGGGTAAAAGCCGGTGATGAAATCGAGGAACAGCTCGGCCGGGGTGTGGCCGATCATGACGGAATTGGCATAGCTGCCGGCGAGCATATCGTCGCTGACTTTGAAAGTTTCGTAGATTTCCTGGATGGTGGGCCGCTGGGGATTGGCGGGCTTGGGGAGTTGGGGGATGGGTCCGAAGGCCTCGGTGTACTTGTTGAGGTTGTCCTTGAGTGCGACGGTGAATTCCTCGAAGGTGGCGGGCGCCAGGACGATGCGGGCGGAGACCTGGAAGGGGCGCGAGAGGCCCTGGAGAAAATCGAGAACGAATTCCTTGGGGCTGTCCAGCACGATGACGCCGGTGGAGAAGACGCCGCGGGCGATCTTCTCCGGCACGCGGGCGCCGATGGGCTGATGCGAAAACTGCTGGGTAAAGGCGGTCGGCGGCTCACCGTCGGCCGGCGGCTTGGGCGTGTTGGGGTCTTCGGGATTCATAGGCGAACGAGTGTATCCATTTACCGGCCGAAATCACAGTCCGGGAGCGGCCCTGATCCTGATCCCGATCCCGTTCGTAATCTCCTTCCTCATCGTACTTCGGCTTTTGGCAGCCTGTGGCAAAAGTCGCGCGGGCCGATCTTGCGTCTTTACCCTTGGCTCGCATCCCGGCCCGGTGTCATTCCGAAAGTCCGCTCTTCTTGGGCGGCACCGTCCCGCATTCCGGGCACCGATCAGCCGTGTTGTGGCAGTAACACCGGCCAGCATATCATCATGGCAATGTTTGCAAATAATGCGACCACTGGCACCACTGACGCCCGCCTGCCGAATGACGTAAGGGCACAAAGTATGCCGAATAATGCGGGAACATGCATGGCTTTGAACTGCCATGACGTTTCCTCGGGCCTGCAGGGAGTGCCGGTAAAGCCGAAGTCGTGCAGACGATCGAGCAGCCATATCGCTGCCGGATACGTAATGATGGTATAGATCGACACGCGCGCCCAAAAATCGACAAACGGGGGCTGCGGCGGCGGTGTCGGCTTTGGCGGAATCGTGCCGCATTCCGGACACCGCTCCGGCGTGGCACGCAGGTCGTAGCCGCATTCAACGCAAAGGCCGTGGGATAGTCGATACTCACGCCGACGCGAGCGAACCATGTCGCGAATCTCGAAAAGCGGACGAAGCGCAACACGGACGATCAAGAACCGGATCGGGAAAATGACCAGCAGCGACAGGCCGGCCAGAGCGCTAAGCACCCATCGGCGAATGCGTTTCATCGGCCGCAATTGTACCGCGCAACGGTTCAGTCTGGCGGCAGCGCTGATTTTGCCGGCACCGTACCGCATTCCGGGAACCTATCCGGAGTCGCCCGAAGGTCGTACCCGCGGTTGAGTCACAAACCCGTTTCCGACGCCTGCGGCGGCGACTCTTTGCCGCGGATCGCTGGCGGATTCCTCGCAGGAATTGCTATCATCTGCGCATGAAATCCGCCGCGGATTATCCCTTTGCGGCCGTGTTGTTCGATCTGGACGGCGTGGTGGTCGATACGACCGCGTTGCATTACCGCGTGTGGGAAGAGTTTGCGCGGTCGCAGAACCACATCCTCAGCCGCCAGGAGCTGCTGGCGACCAACGGCCGCCGCGCCGCCGAGACGATCCGCGCGTGGCTGGGGCAGGATTTGAGCGACCAGTACATTGCCACGCTGACGGCCCAGCGCGAGGCCCTGTTCAACGGCCTGTTGGCGACCGAGCCCGTGTCGGCCGTCGCGGGCGTGGCGGCGTTTGTGGAGGCATTGGCCCAGGCCGGGATTCCGCGCGCCGTCGTCACCAGTGCCGTACCGGCCAACGCATCCCTGGCGCTGCGCCGGGTGGGCTTGGGGCAGGCGTTCAATGTCATGGTCACCGCTGCCGACGTGCAACACGGCAAGCCCGACCCGCACCCCTACCTGAAAGCCGCCTCGCTGCTGGGCGTGCCGCCGGCCCGATGCGTGGTCATCGAGGACTCAATTCCCGGGCTCCGCGCCGCCAAAGCCGCCGGCGCCAGATGCCTGGCGATGGCAACGACCACCGCCCCGGAGCTTCTCAGCGCCCAGAGCCCCGACTGGCTGTGCGCCGACTTCCTCGACCTACCGCCGGCACTTCGTCTGTAGTATTAGCCAACAAACGAGACCGCGATTACAGACCTTCTGGACAACCGGCCATCGCCGCTGCCGGCCCGTGGGGTTGACCTGCCGCCCTACAATCTTAAAATATCCTCAAGCCCGATCCGGCCGGGCGTTTCTCGGCAGCGTAGCTCAGTTGGCAGAGCAGGGGATTCATAAGCCCCGGGTCACAGGTTCGAGTCCTGTCGCTGCTATTCCAGTAATCGCCGTGGTTTACGGCGATTTTTCCATTTCTGGGGCCGGCCTCTTGACAACTATTTCTGACAACTTTCTAATGGTTTTCATGCGGAATCTGACCCTCAAGGTGACCCGCCGCAGCGATGGACGCGTGTGCAAACGCGTGGACGGAAGACTCCGAATCTGGGTCGATGAAGAGACGGCCCGCAAGGAACTCTTCGCGCTGATGGCGCTGCGCGAAGGCAATCCGAGTGCCGCCGTCGTCGCCTCAGTGCCGACCCCCGACGTGGCGGCCAGCGTCAAGACGGTCTTCAACGGATTCCTCGCCGATCGCGAAGCCCGCATGACGGACGGCCGCTTGGAGAAGGGAACTTTCCTGGATTACAAGGACGCCCTGGACACGTTCATTACCGGTTTGGAATCGTGGCATACCGCTGAGCCCGATGCCGTGAGCCTGCTCAAGCGCGAGGTGCCGGTCGCCGCCTTGCGGCCGGAACATTTCCGCCATGTGCGAAAAGCCCAGGGCGCCGGTGTCGGTTCGTACGCGCTGGAGCGGCGCGTGCAGGGTGTGCGGACGGCATTTCGATGGGGATGGGAGATCGGACGCTTGATCCCACGTCCGGCGTACTACGGCGATGAATACCACAAACCGAGCAAGGCGGAGAAACGTGCCGACCGGCGGGCGTCGCTGCTCAAGGGCGGCGAGCCCCGATTCTCTATTGATGAAATTCGGGCCATCTTGCATGCGGAGGGTCTGACACCGGCTCTGAAGACAATGGTCTGGCTGGCGCTCAACGGCGGGATGTATTCCGCCGACTGCGCGGTCCTGCGATGGAGCGATATCAAGAAGGAGGGATCGGCCACAGTCGTTGATACCTATCGCGAAAAGACAGGCATCCGACAGAAGTTCGTGCTGTGGCCAGAGACGATCAGAGCGATTAACGCGTGGAGAGAACTCAGGCCTGACCCCAAGGGCGACACCGATCGCGATTTGGTCTTCATCACGGTACACGGCAATCCCTGGACCAGCGAAAACATCACTCGCGACGAAAACGGCCTGATCAAAGGGGGCGGCGAAACAGACAGCATCAAGCTGCTGTTCAACCGGGTGCTGGTGAATCTGAAGATCAAGCGGCCGGGCGTGGGCTTCGGCAAGTTCCGTCACACCCACACCTCGGCCGCCGGGCGTCATCCTGACGCCAACGCCCGAAAGGTCGTGCGCGGCCACAAGATCGACGGCATCGAGGAACATTACGATTTTCAGGACCTCGATCGGCTGAAATCCGTCACAGACCTGGTCTACAAGACACTCCTCGTTCCCGCTCTCAAAAATACGAAGCGCATTTCGACGAGCCGGAAGCAGTCGGTCGCGAGATAGCATTCCATTCATCAAAGCGATCACGCTGCGTTGAACGCTTGAAGGCATCCAGGTCGCCGCATCGCACCCGCCGCAGCCGGTGGTTGGCGCCAGTGCCTACGGTGACATACGGCAGGATTCCCCTGAGCATAAGCTGGCGCGCGGTTTCATAGCTGATCCCGAGTTCCGTCGAGACCTCGCGAATCGAGAGAAGCTGGTCGGGGTCGCGGGCCATTGTGTTGTGCCTACGCCTCACCGTGGCGAGTCGTTATTCCGATCCGTTTTGCCGCTTCCGCCACGCTTATGAATCAGATTTCCGGTTCATAATCCCGCTCGCGCTTGCGCCTGGGGGAATGAGAGCGTTTCTCCCCTACCCTGTCGCGCTGGTACTGGGCGAAGAGTTCGTCGTAGGCCGTCTTGAAGACGACGCCCTGGGGATTGCAGTTGAGGTGATTCACCATCTTGGTGAGTTCCTTGCCATCGCCCAGGACGGCGTCGAGCCTGGGGGCATCCACCTCACCGCTGAGGACGGCATCACGCAGCGCAAAGAAGTGGGCCGACGTGTCGAGCCCGAAGTCCACTCTCACGGCCTCCGTCAATTCGTCGCCCTGAAGGATGGTCCGCAGAAGCGACTGGGTCACGGGTCGTATTTGGGTTGACATGATCAGCTCCTGTTCTCCGGAATTCTCCGGTGTTGGTATCTTCTACGTTTCAATTCGCTGCCATGCACGTTCGCGTACAAGAGAACGGCGAATCCAAAAAAATATCAGCCACCCTTGGTCATCAGTGCCTGTACCTGACTCACCGGGATGAACGGCGTGCCGTTGGGCAGAACCAGTTCCCGGAAGCGAAACAGCGCCGCCGACAGAGACACGTTGAATTTCCTGGTCAACTCCGGCAGGAGGATTCTCTTCCAGACAGTCTGTGTCTCCGTTGCATGCTCCATGATCGCCACCATGAACTTTCCCGGGTTGACGCCGTGGGCAGTGCAGATGTCGAAAAACTCCTTCATCACCAGCGTCGCCGGCATCAAGAACGCCGCGCCGAAGCGGTCGGCCTCGTCCTCGCACCCTGCCCGGGTTCCCGGTTCAACCTCCGTGTCCCGGAACGCCTGCTTCATGTGCCCATGCAAGATGAAGTGGCCGAGTTCATGGGCGCAGGTGAAGCGATAGCGCCCCATGTGCGTCATGAGGATTTCGCTGACGAGGATTTCGTTCTCGCTGATGAAGGCGGCGCCCAATACATCACTGCCAAGATGCGACAGGTCGCTCACGCCAAAGCCAATGCCCAGCGGCCTCTCGATCCACAGGTCCACCGGCAGGGCTACCCTTGCCGGGGTTGTCGGCACCCTATGGTTCATCGTCTTCCTGATGATCACGGGGTGGCATTTTCGTATCGCCATCCCAGAGCGGCGCAACGCGGATATCCGCTGGCATTCCCGGTCCGACGGCTTGCCGTGGCTGCCAATACCGGCATTTTGGGGGATCGACCAGGTGCAATGCCAGCTTCTCTTCGAGGTCGCGGTGGTGGTTGTCCTGGCTATCGTGGCGTTTTGTCTGCGCTTTTACGGGTTCGGTGTCCTGCTGGCATTGTCAGCGATGATCACCTACGCGGCGGACGCCGAGGAAAAGAAGCGGTTTCATGAGCGCGTCCTGGATGCGGTAGACGGGGAGATTGAAAGCCAGTGGCTGGCCGAGGCCATCGAGCGCAGGCTCGGTCCGGACAAGACCGAGGGCCTGAAGGTCTCACTGCCCGCCGCCTGCTCAAAAGCCTATCGCCAGAGGGTGGCAAACCTCTTCAGGTAGTCACAACCGCGAACCGGATTTGGGCCGCAGCGTTGTCACTCGTGTGTCGGCAGTTCAAGGAGCTGTGAAACGCGAGGGGGGCTGACAACTTTGACAACTTTTATCTTGAATAGATGAGAATAGATGGGATAGATAGGCACGTTTGGGGGCTGAAAACGCGGTTTTTGAGCGCTAGAGGGGCATCGAGCGGGGATTCATAAGCCCCGGGTCACAGGTTCGAGTCCTGTCGCTGCTATTGCTTGTCAGATAAGGACTTACAGCAAAATCATCGGTGTCCTCGATTTGCCAAAAACGACCAATCGAGGACACCGATGTCCTCGATTCGACAATTCCCGTGTCCTCGATTCGCCGCAAGACCTGACCCGGCGATGAGTTATGTCTTCCGCCAACCGTGTCCTCGATTTTGTTTTTGCGCACCCCTTGCCAGTGAATAAGTTAGCTGTATGTAATGTAAATGGCCAAGCAATTGCAGCTCGAACTGAGCAACGACGACCGTGGATTCTTTCGAACCGTCGGCTTTCATCAAAACGAACAAGGCAGGCGCGTCCCCCGCAAGTTCCGACTGGGACACGACCGACAGCAGGCTTTCCTGAAACTCCAGGCTCTGCTGGACGCATGGGACGAAATCCCAGGAGATCGTGGATCGAAAGTCTGGACTGACGCTGCCATCCAGGCGGCTCTGGATTCCGTTCCCATCAATCAGCAGGCGTCACGGTCGGAAATATCGACCGACGCGAGATTGCCGCGAGCAACCGTCGTGGTTCCGCCAAGACCGCCGCCAGTCCCCCTGCCGCCGCCGAACCCCTGCATGTCCTTCGGTTCCGCCTTGGACGAGTTTGTCAAGTTTACCGAGGCCAGGAACGACGTGGGGGCAGTCCATCGAGATGGACTGCGAAGTCGGGTCAACTCCATCCACGCCCATTTGAACATGACGGCGGTTTCTGACACAGACCGCCGGCTGCTCGGATCTGTGCCCGTCAACGAGATCGACGCCGAAAAACTGGCACGAATCCGAAACATGATCACCAGCCGCCCCTTGACTCATCATCAGCGCAGGAACCGCAAACCAATCAGCATCGATACCGTGAAGAACTGGCTGATGACCATTGGGATGGCACTCGACTGGTTCGAGATCACGCCCCGTATTGGCTGGACGCCGCCGCATCATCGCTGGCGCGAGCAATTCACGCTGACCAAGAAGCAGGAGTATGCGCTTCAGACGCCTGAAGAACGCGATGCCGACGGCAGGCCCAAGGCGGCGTTCACGGTGGACGAGTTGGTGCAGATATACAAATGCTGCACGAAACTCGGACGGCGGTATCTGCTCATGGGGCTGACGTTGGGCTGGGCGCAGGAGGGCATCTCGTCGTTCCGTAGGCCGCAGTTTGTTCAGATCAAAGGCGAATACTACATCGACCGCCGCCGAGGCAAAACCGGGGTTGAGGGGTATTGGTGGGTCTGCCCGGAGTTGGCGGCATTGATTAAGGAAGCGATGGGATGGACTACTGCGAACAAGGACGACCTGGCGTTTCTCTCCGAAAAGGATCAACCGCTGGTCCACGGCAAGACGGACTCGATCCGACTGACATGGGAGCGGGCCATCCGTCTCGCGCCCAGCGCGGTGCGTCGCCTGCCCTTTGGACGGGTCAAGAAATGCGGAGCACAGATCATCGAGAACCTGGCGTCGCATGAGACGGCACAGCTATTCCTTGCCCATCGGACCCAGACGGTTGCCGCTAAGAATTATGTCGGAGCCGACGTGAACGTCGGGATCGGCAAGAGTCCGTATGAGAAACTGCACGACGCCCAGCGGGAGATGTGGAAGCAACTCAAGCCTCTGTTCGAGGCGGCAAGTAAGCGTCATAGTTCTACCGACGTAAAGGCAGAAACCACACCGACTACTACAGAAGTCGCTTGAGATCATTCCTCAACCAAGCGATTTCGTGGCGGAAGGCGAAGCCCAATCCCACCCTGCGCCGACCACCGGACGATTGATGACAGCCACGATAACATAGTGCCTACAAACGTCTCATTGATCCGCCGGCGATCTCGGTCATCGCTATCACCAACAGCATCAACACGACCACGGGCAACCTGATCGTCACCGGCATCGTCCCCGTGGTCGGAGGTATCAGCAGGCACCCGCCGCGCCTGACCCCTGTGATTTCCGCCCGAGGTTTATCCTGAATACGTTGTCCTGCAAATCCCATCTGAAAACTGGATGCGACTAATCGTATCCTTTCAGTGCCATCTCAGGCGCAGTGATCTTCCATTCTCCCTGCGCCGAACATCCATTTTCCCATCCGAACGTCGTCCTGCAACGACTGTCCTGAGCCAACTGCCCTGAGACGGTCCTCCTGCACCGACTCCTGAAGCGGTGTCCTGCGGCGATTCCGCTGCATTTGGCGTCCGATTCACCTCCCGCCGCACCTGGGGCTGATCGCAACCCCTTATCTATCAACTGTTTAAGCGCAACACCGGGCGCGAATGAACGCGACAAAACGTGCCGGAACTTCTTGCGCGAGTGCCAGCGGGGACGTGTGACAAGTGCTGGCCGGCAACGTAGCTGACTGGCGCTTGTTGGAGTTTCTTGGAGAAATCCAATGGCTGCGGCCTTTCTAACTGATGCGTTTTTCGAGACCCTGCTTGGCCAACATCCAGACCCCGATGGCTTGGAAAAAATGATCCGCCAAGCACCTGTGTTAGATGTCAAGGGCTTTTACGACATTTAGTTGTTCCCA
>CAYQTE010000001.1:195343-200357 GCA_964420285.1 uncultured Tepidisphaeraceae bacterium | reverse complement strand
AGTCACTTAATGCTCAAAGTCTATACATCCAAATGGCGTCACAAATGGGGCCTTGGCATCTCCACTACAACGTTCTGGAGAGAGAAAACGGCGACAGCGTCGCGGCATCGCAGAAAATCGGCGTGAAAATTTTCAAAACGCACTCAACGTGCGAAGGTTGGGTTAGCTGTATGTAATGTAAATGGCCAAGCAATTGCAGCTCGAACTGAGCAACGACGACCGTGGATTCTTTCGAACCGTCGGCTTTCATCAAAACGAACAAGGCAGGCGCGTCCCCCGCAAGTTCCGACTGGGACACGACCGACAGCAGGCTTTCCTGAAACTCCAGGCTCTGCTGGACGCATGGGACGAAATCCCAGGAGATCGTGGATCGAAAGTCTGGACTGACGCTGCCATCCAGGCGGCTCTGGATTCCGTTCCCATCAATCAGCAGGCGTCACGGTCGGAAATATCGACCGACGCCCGGATGCCGCGAGCAACCGCCGTCGATCCGCATCGGCTGGCGCGCAGGGACGCCGCAAACGCTTTTGATCTCTGGCAAGACGACCGCTTTCCAAGGCGACGCACACTGGGCGTGGTCGACTACGACACAACCCTGGGTATAGCCGCTACTATAGGATGGACCTTGTGCCAACCGAAGCTCCGAATTCCAGCCAGTCGCCCTGGATCCGCGTATCGGAAAATAGCGACCCGATCGTGGCACCCGTGGATAACGGGGTCACGACGACCTTTGCCCGCTTCTTCTTGGCCCTCGATGACGTCGTGCTGACCGCTGGCTTGGACGGGGTGGCCGGCAGGGTCGTGTAGTACACTCCTACCGAATCGGAATCGGCATTGTGCGGGTTCGTGACGGTTGTCAGGCTCGACAATCTAATCGTCGCCGGTGTCTCCGTTGTTGGCGGTACCTTCATTGTCGTGGCAGCCGAATGCGTCGATCGTGTAGCACCTGCAGGCGCGGAATTCCCGGCGGCCTTCACGGGCAACACGACGGCCGACGTTTCGCCAGCCGAGGGCTGCGCACCTGCGGCAGCGACCGTTGAAGCCAAAACTGGCACACCGGCTGTCGCAGCGGTAACTGTTGCACCACCGGCGGCGGTGACGGCATCTGCGCTGTCGCCGCTGGCATTCAACGTGGCGCCCATATCATTGATGATCGCCGAAACGTCGAAGATGTTCACCTCGCCTCGGTTCAGAATGTCCCCGCCGGAATATCCCGCTGCCCGGCCCATGTCGTTGATCGCCGTCGTGAGGTCTACGTAGTTCACTATCCCGTCCAGATTCGTGTCGCCAATCGGCACGTACTTCACCTCAACATCGCCAGCCGGAACGGTGCGCGGATCTGCCGTCGAGTCGCCATAACCGATTGCGCGACTGGCGATGGCATGAGGACCAGTGACCAGGGAGCTCACGATGCTCGGTCCTGCTGCGGCGTTCTGCACCCATGTCGTTACCTCCGACAGGGACACGTTGGTCTCGCTGGCCACCAGCGTGTTGTTCGTGATGTCCAGCGTGCCGCCAGTGTTAATGGTCAGCGATGCCAGCGAGCTCGTCGTGCCAGGTGAGCCCTGGGCCAGTTGCAGAACCGCCGGTGTGCCGTTGGTTCCGATGGTCGCGCTGCCCGCACCGGTTATCGCCTCGGCGACGACAAGTGTAGAGCCGCCGTCGACTTGAAGTGTGCCAGAGTTGCTAAGCGTTCCACCGGAAATAGTGACAGAACTCTGGGAATTGACTGCCAAAGTCGCGCCGGACGCGATCATCAGGTTGGCGGCAAGCGTTCCGCCGCCGGTCGCGGTGACAGTACCACCTTCCAGGAACAGCTCGCCAACATCGAAGCCGGCGGAAACATTGGGCGTACCGCTGAGCACATACGCTTCATCGCGGCTGCCGGGAACGGTCAGGGGGCTCCAGTTGTTCGGATCGTACCAGTTATTGGACTCATCGCCGGTCCAGTAGATCTGCTCAGGCTGCACATTGATGCTGCCGCCGTTTGCGGCCGTGATCGTCTCGCCACCACCATTCAGATCGGTAATGTTGGCGAAGCTAATGGCATCCGTGCCAAAATTGGCACTGGAGGTGACGGTAAAGTCGAGGTTAGCGACCACACCCGAGCCGCTGCCCGCTTGTCCGTCGGCGATGATCTCAACCTGATCCGTGCTACCGTTGACATACACAGTAAACCCGCTGTCGACAGTTCCCGCCGTGGCATTGACTAATGTCAATTGGGTTGAATCGAAATGGAGCGTAAATTCGCCGGCGGTCAGGCCGTTGGCGTTGTCGATGCTGATCGGAACGACAACGTTGCCGCCCGGGTATGAGGAGACACCGCTGGCGATCGTTAGGGCGGGATCGGTGCCCGGGGCTGGAAGGCTTGTAGATGGATTGAAGCCCGCCGGAATCGCCGGCAGGGAATTGGACAAGCCAATGGCCTCCTGCGCCACCAGTGAGGCATCCTGGCCGCTGAGAGCACCGCTTCCGGCGGGGGTGCCGGCGGCGACTACATCGCCGATAATCTGCGGGTCTGTCAGCGGATAGGCGTCAAGGCCGGCGTTCATGTTCCCGGCCAGGCGCTGAACGACCACGTAGTCGACTAGATACGAATCCTGTGGATCGTACACATCCAGAACGGTCGGGGCGCCGGATCCCAGGCCCGGCACGCCGGTGATGCCGTCGGCGTTGCCAAGGAAGGCAACCTTCTCGACAGCTTCGTCCGCGGTGCCGGAAAGGCCGCCGCCGTTAATGAGCAAGCTCGTCGGATCCACTTTCAGCATGGCGCCGGCGCCATAGGGGGCCGTGGCCGGAACCGTAGCGTGAACATAGACCAGGGTATTCTGGCCGCTGGACAATGCTGTCGACCCGAAGACGCTGACGGACAGCACGCCGTTCGTCGGGTTGTTGCTGAAGTTGGCCGACCATCCACCAGGCAGTCCTGCGGCCAGGCTCACGCTGCTGACGCTCAACAGGGCAGGGTTGTAGTCGATGTTGAAATCGACGGCCGTGACGCCTGTGCCGTTGCTGATCGTGATCGGTACGCCGGTGCCGGAGGTATAGGGCACGTTGATGGCCTGACCGGGCCCGCGTGCGAAATCGGGCAGTCCGACAACGTAGTTCGCCGAGGCAACCGTAAAGGACGTGGTGTAATTGGTGCCTGGCGTGATGCCGCCGTTGCCGGCCAACAAGTTGCCACTGGCGTCTTCAAAGGCGGAACTGCCGCTGACCAGAGTGACGTTATATATGTCGGGAGCCAACGCGCCGTCGGTTTTGATGAAATGGGCGGTGTTGGTTGTCGGATCCCAGACCAGGGAGCCCTCCACCGTCCCGGTGGTTTGACCGACCAGACTTAGGTCCGGCGCGCCGTAGGTTCCGCTGGGACCGGCGTACAGGTTCAGCACGCTCAGGTTGGGCGCGCGGTTGAACGTGACGTCAAACCCGCTGCCTGTCTGGGCAAAGCTGGTCACTTGGAAATTCGTCGGACTGACATCGACTGTCAAGGTTCCAACCCCCGTCGTGCCGCTGGCGTCGGTGACCTTGACCTCAATTATGTAGGTTCCGGCCGTCGCGTAGGTGTTGGACAGCGCGAAATTGTTGCCCGATAGTGCAAGTGGGCTGAAACCGGGGTCGCCACCGACAGCGCCGTACTGATAGTCGACCTGGGCAGTGTATGGCCCGTTATTACCGGGATAGCTGAATGAGAGTGGGGTGCGTGTGAACAACTGATTCTGTCCGATTGTCGCCGGGTTGGGCGTGCCAAGATGAACAACCGGCGCGGTGTCATTCACGGTGATCGAAGTGACGTAATCGGTTAAGCCGCCATCCTTATCCTCGATTCGCGAGCCGATGTACTTTACTCCCGGCGACGACAGGTCGGCGGACGGGACAGTAGCCGCGCTGCTCGATCCGTTACTGACATAGGTTCCGGCGGTGTCAGTGCTGTTGTCGGCGTAATCGAAGTAGTAAGTGAAGCCCGCCGCAGTATCGACCGGCGATGGATCAAACGGGTTGACCAGTGCGACCTCGCCGCTGGAGCCAACAGTAACCGTCGGGAAGTAGTTTTGAATCGTGGCCGTGGGCGCCACGTTGTTGACCTGGACAGTCCAGGATGCGACATCGGTTGAGATCTTTTCGGGGTCGATCATCGTGATCTCGATGGTCCAGTTGTTTGGCCCATCTTCATACACGTGGGTAAAGTTGCTGTTGGCCAGATTACCCGCGGTGAGCGAGCCGGTAATGGTGCTCCCGTCGCCCCAGTTTATGAAGTAGCCAAGCACATTATTGGGGCCCGGATCGGTCACGGTGCCGACCTTCAATGTATAGACGGACCCTTCGTTGGTGCTGGTGGCGCTGGCCAACAAATTCACGGTCGGCGGAGTGGTGGCCACCGTAAAGGCATCGCTGACAACGGCGCTGATCCCGCCATGCTTGTCGGTCGCCGTTACCGAGACCACATAGGTACCGGCCAGATTCGGCGTAAAATTGATGGGGTACGCTTGCGAACCCGAGGGGCTGCTTCCCGTGAGGTATGTCGTCGCGGGCAAACTGCCGATCTGTTGCGTGATGGTCCAGTTGTACGTATAGCCGGACGCCGCATCGGCGCTGCCTGGGTCGGTGGCAGACGCGGTGAGAGCAATCAGCGAGCCTTCGATGCCCGGATTAGTGTTGATCGTCAGCGCCGCCGTCGGTGCGACGTCGGCGATGGTGATGGTGTCGCTGGCCGTACCGACATTTCCGGCCTTGTCCGCGACCGTATACGCCACCGTGTATGTGCCGCTATCGTTCGGCGTGAAGGAAAAGTCTTGTGCGCTTCCGTCCGAAATCGCTTGGCCGTTACTAGCGACGACGTGCCAATCGTACGTTTCGATAGCTGAGGACGGCGCCGGATCGTTCGCCAATCCAGCCAAGCTGACTAAAGTTCCTTCGGAGCCGGACTCGTGATTGGCGGTGCTGCCGTCAATTGTCGGAGCCGGCTTCTGCGTGTCAATGGTGATGCTCAACGCACCGGAGGTCTGCGTGTTCCCCG
>CAYQTE010000001.1:0-195243 GCA_964420285.1 uncultured Tepidisphaeraceae bacterium | reverse complement strand
GACCTTGGTGATGTCATCGCTGGCCGAGAACCCGGTATCCGTCGTCAGCACCGGCACGCCCACCACAGGCTTCTGCGTGTCAATGGTGATGCTCAACGCACCGGAGGTCTGCGTGTTCCCCGCCACGTCCGTCGCCACCGCCGTGATCGAGTGCGTCCCGTCGCTCAGAACCACGCTGTCGGCCAGGCTCCACGCCCAGCTTGTCCCCGACCCGCTCACCGCGGCACTGCCCAATAGCGTCGCGCCGTCGTACACCATGATCGTCGGGGTCTGCGTGCCGTCCTCCACCGTGAACGTACCGCTGAAGCCCGGCGTGTTGACCTTGGTGATGTCATCGCTGGCCGAGAACCCGGTATCCGTCGTCAGCACCGGCGTGCCCACCACGGGCGTTCCGCTGATGGAGGTGGCGTGCTGGAAGCCGGGCGTGGCCGGCTGGGAATCGATGCCGTCGCTAAGCCAGGGGGAGATGGTGACAGCGGTGCCGACGATCTTGTCGCCGGCCGGATTGTTCGGGAGGAAGGTGTTGAGACTGGTGTCCGGACCGCTGGCGGAATTCCACCAGTTGTTGGTTGCGTTGACGGCAACGGCCGAACCGTTGACCAGGCCGGCGGCCGTGTTGCCGGTGATGGAGTTAATGTTCACTGCGATGTCACCACTGCTCACGGTGGCGGACGAATCCACATACACACCATCGCCGGTGTTGTTCTGAATAAAGTTGTTGTGGATGTTCAGGCCGGTGACATCCACCGGACCGCTGGTTTCATTGACTACATCGATGCCGTCGTTATTGCCGTCCAGCGTGTTCTGGCCGATATCGAAATTCGTGTCGGTTGATCCGAACAGGCCGATGGCGTAATGCGTCGCGCCGCTGACGTTGTTGGCCGTGATGGTCACATCAGTGGCGTTGAAGAAATACATCCCGCGGCCGGCGTTACTAAACTGATTGTTCTCGATGTCCAAGTCTGTAAATGGGGTCGTGTCCACATTGGAGATGCCGATTCCCCACGAATCTTCGACTGAGGTCGAGTTGGTAAACGCATTGTTCTCGATCAGCACGTCATTTACTCCGCCGACACCGGCGGTGTACTGATCGGCGTAAATGTCCGTGCCCCCCGCGGCGCCGCCGTTGGTATTGTTCTGGAACAGGTTGCCCGAGACAACCGCCTGATCAGCGGCGCTGGTATTGGCGAGGAACAGGCCGACCACGTTGTTCTGGACGATATTGTCAAGGATCTGAGTGCCGGAGGTTCCGGGCACGATGTAGATCCCGGCGCCGGACACAAAGACGCTGGTATTGCCCTGGATGGTGAAGCCGTTGACGATCACGTCGCTGGCGCTGATTTGCAGTTCGGTGTTGCCGTTGGAGCTGTTTATGACCGATTCGGCTCCAGTACGGCCGAGCGCGGCCACGCCGGATTGAGCGCCGAGCAGGGTTACCTGCTTGTTGACGTTTACTTCGCCGTTGTATGTGCCGACCTCAACGTTGACTGTGCTTCCCGCCGTCGCGGCGTCGATGCCACGCTGGATGCTGGCGACCGACGTGCCGCTGATTGTGTCGAAGCTGTTCGGCGTCACGTAAACATTGCCCGTTTTGAGCTGCACCAATCCATAGCCGGAGACGTCGATGGCGTCGATGATCTTATCGTCGATGGTGTACAGTTGAGCGGTGGTGGCGGAGGAGAGCGTGACACCGTCAAACACGTTGTCTCCCGCAGGCGTCAGCGTGCTGGTGCTCGTGCCTGCATCGATGAAGTCGTACGTGTCACCAGTAAAGGTGTTGCCGGAGATCGATACCGGCAGGCCGGTCAGATCCGAGGTGTATCTAACGCCTATGCCCACATAATCGCTTGTGAACTGGTTTCCAGCGATCGTCACCGAGTAGCTGGGACCAGAGGGCGTATAGAATCGTACGCCGGCCCCCCAGGTCTCTGTATACTGCGACGGTGTCGGCAGGCCGGTATTGACGATGTTCTCAAAGGTGTTGTTGGTAACGGCGGTGCTTTGGTCGTTTGCCAGCAACAGGGCATAATCGTCGATTCCGCTAAATGTATTACCGGAGATGGTGCCGGTGACGTCGCTCAGGTTAAATCCGGTCGCGCCAACGTTCTTTTCCACGTTCCCTTCGATGCCGACAAGCGTACCCGTCGTACCATTCCAATTTCCGGCGATTTGCGCGAAATCCGGCACACTGCTGCTTCCGCCACCAGTGTCATCGCTGGTAATGGCGTTGTTGACAAAATCAAATGTGGCACCGTTCGCGAAGAAAAGATCGTTGGCTCCGTTGCTGGCGACGCTGATGTTACTGAAGGTGTTGTCGCTCAGGCTGATCTGCGAGCCGGTGACATAGGACTGTATCAGCAAATGTGAAAATTCAAGCCCACTGAGCGAAACCGAGGCTGTCGTACCGATAGAAACGATGTAATTGCTCGACCCGCCGTCGACGTTGGCCGCAGCGATCGCCGGGCCCGCATAGGTGTTGGGATTAATGCCGGCATACGGTCCCTGAACTGCCAGGGCCTTGTTGATTGACAAGCCTGCCGTCAGCACATAGTCGCCGGCATGAATATTGACGATATCCCCAGCGGTCGCGGCGTCGATGCCACGCTGGATGCTCGGGGCACTGGTCCCACCGGGCACAAAGAAACTGGTGGGAGTGACGTAGATATTACCGGAACGCAGCCGGATCAGGCCGTACGATTCAGAGTCGATGGCATCCACGATCGTGGCCTGGATACCAAACAACTGGCTCAGGTTGGCCGACGCCAGATTCACGCCGCCAAACTTGGTAGTTGCATAGCCGGAAAGGTCGAACGTGCGGTTGCTGAGGTTCTCGATTGAATAGCCGCCCGCGAATGAATTGCCGTCGCCGATGGTGACGGCGCCGGCGGAGGAATCGATCTGAAGATCAACGCCGTTGGCTGGGCCAGAACCGGCATTATTGAAGTCATTGTTGGTCACCAAGCCGGTGCTACCGGCGGCAAACTCGATGCCCGTGGTATTGCCGTTAATGGCGGTGCCGGCGATGGTGGCGGACGCATTGGCTCCGCTGACCTGGACGCCGGCGGTGGCGCCGGTGATTGTGGTGCCGCCGTTGAGATCGAGTTGGGCGGTGTATGAACCAGTGGACTGTGACACGACCTCAATGCCTGTTGTGGCGCCGGTGATCGAGCCGCCCGTCAGGTTAAGCAGCACGTCTGCGGCTACGACGTTCGTCTCGCCTTCGTCGTCGAGCGGAGCATCAGCAACATTTGAAGCAACGTCCCCGACGCGAATACCAGTTGTGCCACCGTTGATCGCAACATTGCTGACGCTGACAGCAGTGTCGGCGCCTCCGCCGAAGTTGGGATCCACGTTGTCCAGGTCGATGCCGACGGCGGAACCAGAGATCGTGCCGCCGGAAATCGAAACGGGACTTGTTGTCGGTGCATTCCAGACGGCGATGCCACCGGTGAACTGTTCAGCCCAGGCGGATTGAATAACATTGTTCGTCACGCTGGCGGCGACGCCGTTTTGTAGGCTGGTGAGATAGATGCCGAAGACGGGGTATCCGTCGGCCACGGTGGTGCTGGCGTTGACGGTATTGCTATCGATGGCCAGCGTTGCGGAGGCCGGATAAAGCAGATTCGCCCAAATTCCGCCAAAGGCGTTCTCGCCGACAGTGACGGTGTTGTTAGAAATGCCGATTGCGCTCTGAGAGCTCGTGAGACTGCCGCTGGACGTGAAATCATAGACAAACACGCCGGCTTCGGCGTTGTCGGGCATGGCGACAGTATTGTTGGTGACCTCGGCATAGGCGTTGTGGGCGAGCACGATCCCGTAAATGCCGACATCCTGTACGAGGTTGTAGCCAACCTGGCTGCCGCTGGTGACGGCCGAGCCATTGGACGGATTGGTCAAGTCGATGCCGTAGTCGTCGACGTTTTGAACAACGTTGTATTCGACGTTTACGCTGTTGACCGCCTCGTGGACGCCACTGGAATCAAGCGTGGCGATGCCATCCTGAGCGTCGCCGCCGCCGGCAGCGCCATCGAGGACGAAGCCGTTGATGGTGACGCTGCTGGCCTCGACATTGAGCAGGGCATTGACGTCAGAAGAGGTCGTGATGATGGACTCGTTTGCCGGAGTTGTAGAGCGCGTCAGCGGGTTCTCTCCCATCTGCGCTCCATCGAGCGTCAGGGGTTTGGTGATGGTCGGATCGGCGTATACGCCGGCGAAGACGATCACAGTGCCGCCGGAGGCAACGGCGTCGATACCGGACTGGATATCGGAGAATTCGTCGTAGCCGTAGAAATTGCCCGCGCCGAGGCTATCGGGATCGGAGCCGAAGACGCTGCCGGACCAGGAGGCGTTGACGTAGACCGTCTCGGGGGCCGGAAGTTGCTGCAACGCTGGCAGGTAATAGACGGTTGTGAGGTTCGAATTGTCGTGGTTGTCGTTGATGACCTGCGTGATGGCCGAGGGATTCACGGCTGAATAGGGACCAAAATTGTTGTCCTCGGCGAGGACGTCGGGTTCGGTGCCTTGCGGCGTGTTTTGATCGTCGATGGCATAATGCCCGGCGCCGCCTGTGTAACCCGTGAGGACGTTGTGGCCGGTGCTGGTGGCCAGGCCGGTGAAGTTCTGGTGGGCCGAATCGCTGGAATCAGTGCCGAGATCGACAATTGCCCCGCCACTGATGACGACACCCTCGCCGTTACCGGTGAGAGTGTTGTTTTGGGCCAGGACGTTGACGACTGGATCGGTTGGCGATTGCATGATCGCTTCCAGACCAACGACCGCGCCGTCGACCGTGTTGCCATCGACGATGGCCGAGGCGCCCTCGCCGGCTTCTCCGTCGAAGGTGACCACGTCGATGCCCAGATTGCCGCCGGAAATCACGTTGCCGGAAATCGTGGCGCTTCCCTGATCCTCGACGATTCCCTCGTACCTGTCGGCCGTTGTGTTACCGAGTTGGTTATTGGAAATCGTGGCATCGTCGGTGTTGTTGTAGATGCCGATATCGTTGCCATCGATGATGTTGCCGGAGACCTGCAACCCGGATGTGGCAAACAGCAGGAGGCCGGTCGATTGCACATCATTGAACTGGTCGGGGCCGCCGGAATTGCCGGGGCCGGTTCCACTGTATTCATTGCCATTGACTGTATTGTTGGAGATCGTACCGGTGGCGCTGTAACCGACCTCGATGCCGTTCTGCGCGATGAGCGGCGTGGCGCCGGCGCCGGTGACGGTGTCATGCTCCACATTGAGCGTCAGGCCGGCGCCGAAGAGCGCCATGCCGTTCTTCTGGTAGTTGTCGATCGTGTCGTTGGTAATGGCCAGCGAGCGGCTGGCGTTATCGGTGTTGTCCGCGTAGAGAGCCACCCCGTCCTGCACACCGTTGAACGGACTGTTTTCGATGTTCTCGACGGTGACATTGTGGACCGTTCCACCGGCGTTGTAGAATGCAATGCCGAGTAAGCCATCCCCGTAGGCGTTTCCCTGGGCATTGCCATCCACGGTCAGGTTCTGAATTATGACATCGTTGCTGCCGGCATAGATGATGGGGTATTTGGCCCCCGAACCGGTGCTGAACGGGCTGGCAAGCGCATTCGAGGGCTGCACGATAGTGCTGCCTGGACCGGCGCCGGTGAGAGTCAGATCTTTCGGAATCTGGACTTGGCCGATGAATGTCCCGGGACCGGCGTTGACGATGGCGCCGGTTGCCGCCACATTGACGCCGCGCTGGATGGCGCCCGGAGTATCGTTCTCACTGCCCTGCGTGACGAAAACGTTGGTTGTGCTCAGTTCAACGTAGCCGTCACTCGGATAGTCGAGGTAATCGGTGATCTTGTTCTCGATCGCGTATGCCGGGGCCGTGTTGGCGGAGGAAAGTGATCCGGCCGTGACGCCGCTGAAAATGTCGCCGGTGGCGTTGAGAATATTGCCGGAATCCAGATCAGCGATGTACTGGGCGGCAGCAAACTGGTTGCCTCCGCCGTCAGTGACGGCGCCGGCGCTGGAATCGACTTGCAGATCGGTACCGTTGGCCGGACCGGCGGTGGCGTTATCGAAGTCATTGCCGGTGACCGAGCCGCTGCCGCCGGAGGTGAATTCGATGCCGGTGCCATCGTCGTAGATGCTGTTGCCGGTGATGGTGGCCGAGCCACCGGAGACGAGGATGCCGGTCGTCGGATCGTTGATGGTCGAGCCGGTGATTGAGGCGGACGCCTTGGCGCCCAGCACCTCGACTCCGGCCGTGCCACCGGTAATCGTGTCGCCGGTGACCGTGACGGAAACCTTGTGGCCTGTATTGGCGGGATCCTCATAGGCATACACGCCGTAGGTGCTGGCTGAGATATTCACACCGCTGATGGTCACGCCCATGTCAGCCGCTGCGGAGGCCCCAAAGCCGTTGGGGTCGCCGCTGGTTTCCCAGACGCCGTAGCTGACATTGGTAATGGAGTTGAGCGGATTGCTGTCGCCGCTGATGATCACGCCGTCGGTAGCATACGTGTCCAGTAGCGTGTAACCGGCGGTCAAGGCGTAGCTGCTGCCGGTTCCGTTGATGCTGTTGTCCAGGAAGTTGGTTGTTTGGGCGGTGGCCTGCTGGGTAATAACGTAAACGCCGGTCCAGAGCGACGAGCCCCAGTTGGCGTCGGCGGTCGCGGTGATGGTGTTGAATTCCACGGGAAGGGCCGTCGCAGTGCCGTAGAACAAGTTGTAGAAGACGCCCCGGCGGCGGACCTGCAATTCATTGTTCTCGATGCTGCCGGTTGCTCCGGGATCGGCCAGCGAGAAATTGCCCGCTTCCACGCCCATTCGCGTGTTGAGGGACTGGTTTCCCACAACATCGGCGTAGAAATTGTTGTACAGCCGGACCGCGTCGCCTTCATCGTTGTACGCGCCGATGTTCTGGAACAGGTTATTCGATATCACGTTCCCGGCCGTCGGGTTGCCGTTGCTTCCCCAGCCCATGTCCACGCCCTGGTAGCTCAGGTCTTGGATGATGTTGTTCTGAATCGTGATGTTGGCGGGATTGGCGTAGCCCGGGATGTTGGTGTAGGTGCTGATGTCCCCGATCCCCGTCGGATTGAACGATGCGATGCCCTCCACGGCCTGTGCGTAGATGCTGGGAGCACCGGTGAGGGACACGCCAGCGGCGTTGGCAAGAGCCGTGTTTTCCCCGGTCAGTGTGAAGCCTTTGATCGCCACATTGCTGGCCAGCACGTCGATCAGGAATGTATGCGTGCCGGAATAGGGGTTGGCGCCCGACACGCTGGGCTCGATGATCGATTCGGTTCCACGAGTGCCGTCGTTGGTTGGATTGTTCGTGGCGTTGGCACCCAGCAGCGTCAGCGGCGAGCTGATGACGGCGCCGCCGACAAATGCTCCGGAACCGACGTTGACGATGGCGCCGGTTGCCGCCACATTGACGCCGCGCTGGATGGCGCCCGGAGTATCGTTCTCACTGCCCTGCGTGACGAAAACGTTGGTTGTGCTCAGTTCAACGTAGCCGTCACTCGGATAGTCGAGGTAATCGGTGATCTTGTTCTCAACGGTATACGCCGTTGGCGTGCTCGTCAGGGACAGTGCGCTGCCGAGCGTGCCGTCAAAGCTGACGGCCGTGGCGTCGAGCACTTGGGGCGTGGATCCGCCCAAAGCGCCATCGGCCAGGGTGATGTAGTTGCCGGTTTGATCCGCAAAGGACAGTGTTCCGAGAGTCTCGCCGACGAGGGACGAGGTTGTCGGAAGGGTGTACGTTATGTACGTGTTGTAATCGGTAAACGTCGTCTGGTTATCGATGGCCAGACCGGTTGCGCCGCCGGTGATGGACCCGCTGGTCATGGTCACGGTGCCGCCGTTGATCTGGATGCCGGTGGCGTTGTTGCTCAGGGCCACGCCGGCAATCGACACGGCGGTGGTGGCGTTGGAGCTGGTCGGATTCTGCTCGATGTAGATGCCGGTGTCGAAATTGGAAATCGTGTTTGTGCCGGTGAATTCGGCCGACACGCTCATTTGACCCCAATAGAACGTGGTGGTGCTGATATAAGCGCCCATCGAGCCAGCCCGGGCGGAGTTGAGGGTCACTGTGTTGTTCTTGAAGTTGACGATACCGCCGGCGCCGCCAAAAACGCCTAGGCCGATGTCGTTGTCGGACACCTGGTTGTTGCTGACGTTGATATTGGCGTATGGCACAAAGACGTAGATGCCATAGCTGCCGGGCTCGCCGTTTGTGACGATGTTCCCATCGATCAAGTCGGGCGTGCCGCCGGAATCGTTCATGTTATCGGTGTGGATGCCGCTGCCGGAGTAGCTGATCTGGTTATTGGTGAACTGGGTTCCGCGGGAATGATTGGCGGAAATGGCGTCGTTGGCATAGCTGACAATGTCGTTGTTGATGATGCCGGAGCCGGCGTAGTTGAAGATGGCGACAGAACTGGGATCTCCCTGCACGTTGGTGACAATGTCATTCTCGAAATCGAACGTGCCGTTGAAACCTTCGGTGCCATCGCAGTACTCAATGCCGCGGAGGTAGACGTTCTCGACAGTGACGTTCGTGACGGTCATTGCCGAATAGGAAACGGGCTGGTTGTAATCGGTGACGATGCCGCGGCGGGCATCGATGTCAGCCCCACCAACCACGACACCCGACGTATGGTTCGGGTTGTCGCCGTTAATGGTCAGATCCTGGATCGTCACGTTGTTCGACTGGACAAGCATGACGGTGCTGCCGGTGGTGAGACCCTGCGGATCGGACACGGCCGGGTAGACGATCGTGTTGGCCTGGCCGGCGCCGGCAATCGTCAGGCTCTTGGAAATGACCACGTTCTCGGTGTAGGCGCCGGATGCAACAGTGATCGTGTCGCCGTTCTGGGTGGTGGGAGCGTTGACGGCCGACTGTATGGATCCGAAGAACGTGCCCCATGCGGTGTCTTCGATGGGAGCGTAGTTGACGCTGGAGGCAGGATAGAAGCCGGGCTCGCCAATCGCTGCGCTGTTGGTGCCGCTGGTCAGCCAGGGGGCGATGGTGGCCGGGCCGGTTTCGCTGTCGCCTTGGGCGCCGACGTTGTAGGAGTTGAGGGAAGAGGTCGGGCCGTTGGTGCTGCCCCACCAGTTGTTGGCGGCGTTGATCGTGATGGTGGATTCATTATCCAGCCCGGCGACGGGATTGCCGACTGCGTCGAGCAGGCCGGCTCCCGTGGCGTTGTCGGTGATAGAGTTGTTGTTGATGGCCAGGGATCCAGGATCGAGCGTTACGCTGTTATCGACATAGATACCGCTGCCGGTGTTGTTCTGAACCAGGTTGTTCTGGACCGCGCTTCCCGTCACATCGCCAAAGAGATCGATGCCGTCGCCTGTATTGCCGTAGTATCCATTGGCCGCGTCGTTCTCGACGGTGTTGCCGTCAATCGCGAATTGCCCGATATAACCGACAATCCCGGCGAGGGGAGCGGTTGAGACGGTGTTGCCCGAAATGCTTACCGCGCCGGTCGTGTCATAGCCCCAAATTCCAACATCGCAGTGGCTGATGGTATTGCCGTCCACCGTAGTTGTGCCGTTCGAGAGGAAGAGCAGGATGCCGGTCGCCGAGTAATTAGAGGCAGAGGTTGTTTGGTAGCTGTTGTCGCTGATCGTGTTGTTCGAAATGGTGCCGGAACCGCCATTTGAGAGGAAGCCCAGGACGTTGCCAAGCACGATGCCGTTTTGTGCGATATACGAAATGGGGTTCGGGGAGGCGCCCGTGATCGTGTTGTGTTCGACGTCGACAGTAAGGCCGGCTCCGGTCAAAGCCATGCCGTTCTTTTCGTAATCGGAAATGCTGTCGTTGGTCACTGTCAGCGAGTGTGCGCTGGAATCGCTGCTATCGGCGTAAATCCCATCGCCATCGTAGGGGGAATTGGTGATGTTCTTGACGGTCACATGATCAACGGTTCCGCCCGCATTGAAGAAAGCAACGCCCTCGAATCCGCCGTTGTAGTTGCCGCCCAGTCCGGCGCCGTCCACAGTCAACTGCTCAACCTGCACGGTTGCGCCAACCGCGCCGATGACCGGATAGATACGAACTCCGCCGTCGACAAACGCGGGTGAGGCCGGCGGTGTGGCCGGAGCTTGGACAATCGTGTTGCCCTGGCCGGCGCCGGTAAGGGTGAGGTTCCGGACGACGTCCACTTCGCCGACAAATGTTCCCGTGGAGACATTCACGGTGCCGTTGACAGGCGCGACATTGACGCCGCGTTGAATGGCGCCAGGGGTAGTATGGTCGCTGAGTTGGGTGACGTAAACCTTGTTGGAATTCAGTTCGACATAGCCGTTGGCCGGATTATCGAGGTAGTCGGTGATGCGGTCTTCGACGGCGAAGGCCTGGGTCAGATTCAGAGCATCACCGGCAATGGGCGCATCAGAGGCTCCGACGTTGAACGTGTCGGTGGTCGCATTGAGGACAGTGCCGGACGCAAGGTCTTCGATATACCGGGCGCCGCTCAAGGCGTTGTTCGTGAAGCTTGTCACCGTGCTGCCGGCCCCGACCTTCAGGTCCAGGGAGTTGCCGGAGAAGGTGTTGCCGGTGATGGTGGCACTGGCACCGTTTTCGATGTCGATTCCGATGGCGGCCGGATCGATCGTGCTGTCCGTAACGGTCGCGCTGGCGTTACGACCGCTGACCAGGATTCCCGTGCCGGACCCGCCGGTGATGACACTGTTGCCCTCGATCGTGGCGGACACTGCCGGGACTGGGTTGGTAAAGGCGGACAGATAGGCCACCGAGCTGTCTTCAACGTACACGCCGATCTGGCTGGCGGTGAGGTTGGCGCCATCGAGCGTAATGGAGGCTGGTCCGCCCGGGCTCTGATAGCCTTCGTAGCTGTTGAGCCACACGCCATCATCCACACCGGTCACCGAGCCGCCGGTGATTTGCGTACCGGCCGAATCCCAGACGTCGTAGCCGACGGTCTGTGTGGCGGGGTTCGCGCCGCTGCCATCGACGGTGTCGCTGTTGAAATCAACCGCGAGCGTATCGTCAGTGGCCGTGGCAACAAAAATGCCATCCCACGCGGTGTACAGCGGATTGTTGACGGCCGTGATGGTGTTGCCAGTGACAGTAAAAGGTGTGCTGGCGTCGTAGCTGAGGTTGTAGAAGATGCCGACCGAGCCGGCGTTGATCTGGTTGTTGGAGATGCTGGGGGAATCGTGCAACGTATCGGCCTGGAAGAAGTTGCCCACCTGCACGCCGGCATAGACGTTGTAGATCACGTTGTGGGTGACGGCTGCGTAGAAGTTGTCGTACAGATTGATGCCGTCGCCCCAGCCGTAGGCGTCGGAGATGTTCTGGATCAGGTTCTTGGCGATTGTGTTGCCGGAAGTGGTCGAGCCGGAGTAGTCTAGGCCGTTGTTGAAATCGACGCCCAGCATGCCGGCGTTTTCCACGACGTCGTTCTGAATGGTGATATTTCCGACGTTGGCATAGGAGGCGATGTCTTCGGAGGCGTCGATGGGAGTTGAGCTATTGGCCGTCACGTAGCCCACATGCGGATTCGCTGGGCCATAGCCGTAGGTGTCGGTGCCTGTATCTGAGTAATGTTCGCTTAGGTTGGAGTTGGTTCCATCGACGGTGACGCCTTCGATGGTGACGTTGTTCGAATTGACCAGTACGACGATGACCGCGGTCTGGTCGTAGGGATTGGCGTCGGATGCCCCCGGAACGATGGTCGCCTGCGCATTGGCCGGCGCGCCGCTCGGTGACGTGGGTGTAAAGCTGGTATTGGGCCCGATGAGCGTGACCGGCTTGTTGATGTTGAGCCCGGCGACTTCCCGGCCGGCGCCGCCCACGGCCGAACCCGAAACCACGAACCCACTATTGGCCACGTAGGTGCCGGCCTGGAGGTAGATATTCGTGTTGCTCGTCGGGCTGGAAACATTAACGGCGCGCTGAATGGCGCCGTTGATCGTGTCGCTGAGTTGCGTGACGAAAACATTGGCCGGATTCAATTCGACATAGCCGAGCGTCGGATTGTCCAGATAATCGGTGAGCTTGTCTTCGACGCCGTAGAACCCGGCCAAATTGGCCGGGACGTTGCTGATTCTGCTGCCGACATACCCGCCGAAGCTCACATTCGTCGCATCGATCGTCTCACCTTGCATCGCTCCATTGGTCAGGGCGATGTAGTTGCCGCTGATCGAGGAGAGGGTTGCCGGCGATGTTCCCGAGAAGGCCAGGGACGCATCCGCGCCACTGACGAGGATTCCGGTCGGGCTGCCGCTGATGCTGGTGCCACCGGTGATGCTGGCGCCGACGGTCTGGCCATTGGCTTCCTGGACATAGACGCCCGCGGCGGTGGCGCCGGTAATGGTGATGCCGCTGATGACGGCGTTGGGCGTGTCGCCATCGGATGGGAACTGCGGGTCGTTGTCGGTGACGTAGACGCCGTATTCGTTGTCGCTCAGCGTGCCGCCGCTGACGGTCAAGCCCGCCGCGGTGTTGTCTCCGGTGATCAGCACACCGTAGGCGGAGCCGGTATCGCTGTTGTTGGTAACGGTGACGCCCACACCGCTTTCCACCGAGATGATTTCCAGGCCGAAGTTGTTGGCATCGGCCCCCAGGCCGGAAGTATCGACCGAGATGCTGTTATTGGCGATGGTTCCCGTCGAAGCGCCCTCGTACATCAGGTTGTAGAAGATGCCGCGATGGTAGGTGCTGATCGTGTTGTTCTCGATGACCAGACCCAGACCGGACGGATCGGGGAGGTAGAAGTTGTCGTTCTGATAGCCGACGTTGACGTTGGTGATGGTGTTGTAGCTGACGGTGCCGTAGTAATTGTTCTCGAAGGCAACACCGCGGCCGCGATCGCCGCCAAAATTGTTCCCGGAGGGGATATTGTTGATCTTGTTGTAGCTGACCACCGAGCCGGTGATGGGCGTGCCGCCGTTGACTGTGTCCCCGATAACGCCGTAGCGGTCGAGATTCTCGATGATGTTGTACTTGACGATCATCGTGGTGTTCATGCCGCCGGGATTGGTGTCGTAGGAGCTGACGCTGTTGTCGATGCCGGTGCCGGTGTCGACATAGACGCCGTTGAGCAGACGTCCCGACGCGGTCGACAGCGCGGTGTTGTTGCCGTCGATGGTCAGGCCGTTGATGGTGACGGTAATGGCGTTGGTGGGATTGCCGGGATCGCCGAGGCGGAAGATGGTTCCGCTGGTATCGCCCGAGCCGCCGTCGCCGGACTCGATGTCGGCTACGGCCGGTACGACAACCGCTTCGGCGCCGCGCGTTGCGGTGTTGGGGTCGATGTTGGCGTTGGGGCCGAGGATGGTCAGAGACTTGGGTACGACGACGTTGTCGATGTAGGCGCCGGCTTCGACATTGACGGTGTCGCCCGACGAGGCGGCGTCGACGGCGCGCTGAATAGCGCCGGTGTCATCGGTGGCCGGATTCAGGTAGCTGTTGGGCGTGACGAACACTTCGCCGCTCTGGATGCGGACAAAACCAAGGCCACTGGCGTCGATCGCATCGGTGATGCGGTCTTCGACGGCGTAGGCCTGGGACAGCGACAGCGAACCGGCCGGCGTGCCGCTGAACGTGTCGCTGGTGGCGTTGAGAACGTTGCCGGATGCCAGATTACTGATGAATTGCGTGCCGGCAAACCTGTTGCCTCCGCCGTCGGTCACAGCGCTGGCGCCGGAGTCGATCTGCAGATCAGCGACATTGACCGGACCGGTGGTGGCGTTGTCGAAATCGTTGCCGGTAACCGAGCCGTTGGCGGCGCTTGCGAGTTCGATGCCGGTGCCGTTGTCGTAGATGCTGTTGCCAGTGATACTGGCCGAGGCACCGGTGACGAGGATACCAGTGGTTGTGGAATCAATAGTGTTTCCGGAGATCGAGGCGGTGCTGTCGAAGGCCACCTGAATGCCTGTGGCCAAGCTGCTGAGCGTGTTATTGCTGGCCGAGACATTGGAGGCGATCAGGTCCATGCCGGTGCCGGCACCGGTGATGGTGTTGTATTCAACCAATGCCGGGCTGCTCGGTCCCGGAATGTGGCCGGATTCCAGCGTGTAGATTCCCGCAGCACCGGTGTTGGTAAGCGTGATCGTGTTGCCTTCTGACGGGCCGCCGATGGTTAGTGAACCGGTCAGGACGTTATCGCCGTCGAGGTAGATTCCCGCCTCGGAGGCCGTGAGCGTGTTGTTCTGGACGGCGACATTTCCCTCGCTTCCGGCAATCTCAATCGCCGCGTAGGAACCCGTGCCAACGGTGTTGCCCGTGATGGAGACAGTTCCGCCGACCGAGTTGGCGGTGATGCCCTCAAGCACGCTGGCGAATGTATTGCCCGCGATGGTTGCATCGCCGGTAACTGAACCGGCCCCGACGCCACCCTGTTCGTTGCTGACGGCGTTGTCAATGATGGTGGAAGAAGCCGCCGCATTGACGAAGATACCGTACAATCCGGCGCCGCCAGGGCCACTGGCGCCGCTGACGATATTGTTCTCGACGTCGATCGCCGCATTACCCTCGGAGAAGATGTCCGTGGTCGGCTGGTTGATCGTGAAACCCTTGATGATAACGGTTCCCGTAGCTGCGGTGACCACAATGCCCTCGCCGTCGCCGGGAAGCGGTGTCGTGGGATTGGCGATGATGGCTTCGGCGACTCGCGAACCTGGCACATTGGCGTTGATGGAAGCGTTGGGACCCAGCAGGCTGACGGGCGAGCCAATGGTCACGTTCTCGGCGTAGGTTCCGGCATCGACATAGACCGTACCGCCTGCAGTGACCGCGTTGACGCCGGCCTGGATGGTTGCGAAGGCGTCCTGGCCGAATGTGTGCTGGCCGAAGGCATCGGTGACATTCGAGTTCGGCGCTGCGCCGGACCAAGCGGCATCGACGTAGACAAACGCGGGCGGGGACGCCGGTGTGATGGTGATGCTGGCCGTATAGGTGTCATTGCTGTAGGAATTGTAATTGGCGTCGGCGTTGGCGGTGATGTTCGCCAGCGTGTTGTCGCTGCCAGTGGTCTGGTCCCAGGCGCGGACGCTGATAGACACGGCGCCGGTGATGTCGGTGCGGGGCACGAATCGGATCAGGTCGCCGGGGACCATAAGCAACGCACCGCCGTCGCTGACAGTCGCGGGGATGTTCGTCCAGCCAGAGCCGGTGGAGTATTGCCACGTTCCGTAGGTATTGTCGATGCCGGTGATGGCCAGGCCGACGACATCGCCGTCAGGATCGCTCATGCCAAAACGCGACACCAGCGCGGCGACACTGGTGCCAGCGGAGGTGAGATTGTTCTCGGCGATCGAATCCAGCGACGCGGTGGCGTTGGCCGAGACAGGCGCATTATTGGCGACATAGCGGGCCAGGGCGAAATCTGTGGGTGAGCCCGTATAGCCCGCGGCCACGATTAGGCCGTCGGGCTGAATCGCCACGCCGTTGGCCACCGAGTCTGAGCTTGCGTTGCCGGTGAAATCGGTGGTGACGACGCCGCCGGCTCCGAACGCGGTACTGTCCGGAATACCATTGGCGGAAAATCGGGCCAGGGCGACAAATTCATCGCTGCTCGTGGGATCGGTTTCATTTCCGGCAAGCACGATCTTGCCGTTGGATTGCACCGCCAGGGAGTTGGCCTGGGCAAAGTCGCCGATCGAGGTTTCGACCTTTCCAGATGCGGCCGAGCCGAAGCTCGTGTCTAGTGAGAAGCCGCTTGTCACTTTCGCCAAGACGAAATCGCTGTCAGCGGTACCGGCGACGAGATATTCACTGCCATCCAGAACAATGCTGGTAAGCGTCGTACTGGCGCCCAGGTTCAGGGAATAGCGGGTGAGTGAAGTCCAGTTGCTGCCGTTGTAATTGGTGGCGAGCAGTTCGGCGGTGCCGCCGTGTTCGCCAGCCAGGACGATTCCACCTGTCGAGTTTACGACAATGGCATTAGCCTGATCCGCGGTTCCGGTTGCGACGATCACGCCGTTTGGAGCAAACGAGGCGTCCAGAGCGCCGCTTGTGGTGTAGCGGGCGACGAATGCGTGTTGCGTGGCGCCGCTGCCTGTTTCGCCAGCGACAAATATGTTGCCCATCGAATCGGTCGTAATTGCATTAGCGATATCGGCCTTCTTGGCGCCGTTCAGGTCGGTAACGACATATCCTCCGGTGCCGAAACTGGTGTCCAGGGTAAGGGTCGTTCCACCGCTGGTGAACACGTATCGCGCGACGACAACATCGTCGTTGCTCGTGCCGTCCTGAACGTATCCGGCGGCGAGAATCCGGCCGGTGGAATCGACTGTCAGAGCCGTTGCCTGAGAAAAGCCTTCGGAATTAATCGCGGTGACCACGGTGCCGTTGGCCAGGGGCGTGCCGTTGGGACTGTAGGCGCTGACGGCAAACTGGCCATTGGAAATCCCGGCGACAATGATGTCGTTGTT
This sequence comes from uncultured Tepidisphaeraceae bacterium, assembly GCA_964420285.1. Taxonomy (GTDB): domain Bacteria; phylum Planctomycetota; class Phycisphaerae; order Tepidisphaerales; family Tepidisphaeraceae; genus CAYQTE01. Next base: position 178,857 of record CAYQTE010000001.1, on the reverse strand, counting down.
ATTCTTCGTGTCGACGATGACCCCGTTGACCTGATCCTGGTCGCCGCTGAGCGATGTGGTGACCAGACCCGCCGAGCCGAAATTGGGATCGAGTGAGCCGGCACCCAGGGCGTTGAACGAGAGCAGAGTTCGGTCCTCGAGTCTTTCGAGGATGGGCTGCACGGCAGAGTCGAGGCGGGCCCGGGCGCTGCTTTGCGTGCGCCGGGTCTTGCGGGATTTGCGCGAACTGCCAAAGCTCTTCGACGAGAAGAAATTACCGCTGTGCATCTTGCCTCCGCTGTGAGCGTACAACCTGCATGCGACAGGCGTGCGAACCAATCGTGACCATGGCGTTCATCGCGAATCGGCGGCCGGTATTCCGACCACCGGATGGGGCGAACGACGCGTCAAGATTTTGCCTTAAGAAAAGGCACCTATCATGAGGTGAGAGCGAACAGAAACTCGATCTTTCGGCGGCATCGCTGCACCAGCCGAGAGATCAAATTCAGCGTCGCCGATCTTGGCTGACCCACGTCTCACCCTCCAAATACAGTAAAACGCAAGCCGGATATTAACGAAATTGCGCAGCGAAGTCCAATTCTTTTCTTTTCCTTTGCGAAAATTATCTGGGCTTTTCGCATCGACGAAGTCGGCCTCTGGCGAGGCCATGTACCGCCGCGAAATACAAGACTCGTCTTCGACGACAACCGTGTTGACCCACTATCTACCGTAATGACGGTAGGCCTTCGTTGCCTTTCTACCGTAATGACGGTAGATGCTAGTTGATAATTCGTCTCAACTACGAATTGTGGCATCGGTTGCGGCAGTTGCAGTATCGATGCGGCAGCGCCAATTCGCCAACGGAGAAAACGTGGAAATGCCCGCTGATTCGTCTTGAGCAAATCGACAATGCCGGAACGCCCGATCATTGACGATAGCTGACAGCCTGCCCATCGGACTCGATCAGCTTTTCCACTGGGCACTCCTGCTCCTAAGCGATTCGGGTCGTTGAACCGACCCGCCGTCAGCCGGCCACGGATTTCGCAACGGAGCGTTTGGCCCGGCTCCACATTGGGCGATTGATACGGGCCGTGGAGCAATCGAAACCGATTGGCGTCAGTGGTCGTTGAGGGCATCTCGGCCTCCGCTTCCCGCTTTGCATTTGGACGACAGGAATCTTAACGGCAACCGTTTGATTCGCCATCGATGACGTGCCTCCGGGGTCGGCGACGCCGGTCGCGCCTACGGCCCGGCCAATTTCCTGTTCCGACCTTTGACCGGTGAGATTTGAACTCACAACCACCGGGTCCACATCCCGGTGCTCTGCCGGTTGAGCTACGGCCACAAGACCACGACAGGAATCGAACCTGTGCATCGGGCTTTGCAGGCCCGCACCGAGCCACTCGGTTTCGCGGTCGACATCACGCACGCCGTGCAGGGATCGAACCTGCCGCTTCCCGCTTTGGAGGCGGGCGATCCGCCATTGGAACATCCGGCGCATTACAAGTGGCAGTGAAGAACTGTAGAACAGTAGACCGCAGGAGGTTGCCGACGACCAACGCTCACTCGCTCTACTGTCAACTGTTCTACCGCTCACCTGCTCGATCGCGCCGAGGCCGCGATGCGTAGGGAGGGATTTGAACCCCCATGTATCTCGTAAGAGAGGGCGGGGTTACGGCCCGCTGCATTGCCATTCTGCCACCTACGCGTGCTTTGACAATCAGCGTGGAAGGATTCGAACCTTCGAAGAGCGTGCGCCCGAGGCACGTGCGCTGCCAAACTGCGCTACACGCTGGAAAAAGCTCATGCTCCCGGTGGGAATCGAACCCATCATTCTCTCCCTTGAAGGCCGGGCATCCTGACTATTGGACGACGAGAGCGGGTCAGAGCAGGTGATCGGTGGAGCAGGTGAGCAGGAGATTCCTTCTCGTGTTCTCCTGTTCTACTGATCGGGCTCAGCACCCACGGACGGATTCGAACCACCATAAACGCGATTAACAGTCGCGCGCTCTACCGATTGAGCTACATGGGTAACTCGGCAACTTGAGCCGCGTGGATTCGAACCACGATCTCCGGATTCAAAGACCGGCGGTGCTACCGGTTGACCTACAGCTCAGTTCAGGGAGAAGGATTCGAACCTTCAACCACTCGGTTCAGAGCCGAGCGTTCTACCGGGTTGAACTATCCCTGAGTCCGCCGCGATGGGTGAACGGTTGGATTCGAACCAACAACCTTAGGCTTATGAGGCCTCCGCTCTGCCGTTGAGCTACGCACCCGATGATTTCCTGATCTTTGCATTCATGCTATCCTGCCGCCTGCTCTACTGCTCCCCTGCTCTATGCGACCGACGGTCGCATTGTGGATTCCTGGAGTCGAACCAGGCTGAGAGGATTTTCAGACCTCCGCTCTACCGTCTAAGCTAAATCCACGTCCGGCCACTGAGCCACGCGCCGCCAATGGGAGTTGAACCCATGACCTTTCGGTTGACAGCCGAACGCTCATCCCGCTGAGCCATGGCGACGAAATCGGAAATGAACTTGTCAAAGAGCGTGCAACCGCATTTCACGGCTGCCTTCACAGCGGAGGGTGGAGGATTCGAACCTCCGCGGCACATTGCTGCGCCGTCCGCGTTAGCAACGCGGCGCGATCAACCACTCTGCCAACCCTCCGGGAGCGCCGTTGTCGGCGCTGTCAAGGAGGGTGAGGGATTCGAACCCCCAGGACTCGAAAGTCCGCCCGTTTTCGAGACGGGTGCCTTACCAGTTCAGCCAACCCTCCGTCGTTCGGAGCCATCGCTACTTGATGAACTACTACTCATGATTCAGCATCTCCCGCTCGCCTGTTCTCCCGTTCACCTGTTCCATGCGAGCAAGGCTCGCATTGCCGCGGGTGGGATTCGAACCCACACGCAAACGGTTCTTGAGACCGCCGCCTCTGCCGTTGGGCTACCGCGGCCAGAATTCAAGGTGCTCTGAGCAGGATTCGAACCTGCAACAACGTGACCCTCGATCACGCGCCTCTGCCGGATTGGGCTACCAGAGCAACCCGCCCATTGGACGCCGGAGGGATTTGAACCCTCATTTCCTGGTTGCAGGCCAGGAGTCCTGCCATTGGACGACGGGCCCTTCGACTCGCTTTGTTCGCTCGGGGCGGGCCCAAGCGTTCATGTTGCGGGAAGGGCTCGAACCTTCAGCCTCGGCCTTCGCAGGGCCGCGCTCTGATCCGATTGAGCTACCGCAACCAACTTCATGGTTCAGGCAGGAGTCGAACCTGCACTAACCTGATTCTGAGTCAGGCGCCTCTGCCGATTGGGCTACTGAACCGTACGCCGCCTCGCGGCGCGAGAGTGGACAGTAGATAGTAGAAAGTAGAAGGTCGACCGATAGCTCGCCGCCGCCCACGCTTCTACTGTTCTACTGTCTACTGCTCCACTCTCTATGGCGGCCTTGCCGCCATACATGCACCGGGCGGGACTCGAACCCACCCATCCGCCTGAAAGGCGGTGGCTCTCCGAACTCCCGCTGATCGCTCCGGGCGCTGTGCCTCTGAGCTAACAGCGCGCAGAACCCTGTTCAGCCCATCCCACATGGGCCACAAGCGCACTCCCAGCGTCGGCCAAGGTGGAATTCAACCACCGGCCTCGCACTCAAGAGCGAGCCAACTTCTTCCCGGATATAAAGTAAGGATCACTTTCGCCGGGAAGAACTCCCGGCCGAAAGAGGCAGGGAGCTTATATGCGCGTATAATCGCGCATATTAAGTGCGAATCGACCTAGCGCTTGATGGCGCTGAGTCGCTTCGCGACTTGCTGGTTTAGATGAACTCAAAAACTGCCTCATAGAAATCTCCATCGACATAACGTGCCGATCGTTTGAATTATTCCGTTTTGCCGCGAAAAAGCAAGAGAAAAATCTGAACGGCGTTTTATGTCATCGTTCTACGATCGAACCTCGACGCGCCAAACGTCCCGGCTCACTTCCTGCAATGCCGCCTTGATCGCCAGAATCGGCCATCTTCCTCAGCCCGCGGCATCTCTGAAACGCGCCTGTTCGTCCAAACGCACAAGCATCGATCCCGAGGTTTGCCCATTTTTCGCAGAGCAGGACGTTTTCTGCGTTTTCCAATGCGATCCCCCATGATATTATCCGCGACGCTCGATAAGCCTTTTTGACTCAACGGGAGAACGAAATGGAAAAGATTACAACCTGCCTTTGGTTCGACCACAACGCCGAAGAAGCGGCTCGCTTCTACGTCGGACTGATCCCCAATTCGGAGATCACCGACATCGTCCGCTCACCTGGCGACTATCCCAACGGCAAGGCCGGCGATGCGCTGCTGGTGCTCTTCAAGCTCGCCGGCCGCAGCTTTAGCGGTCTCAACGGCGGGCCCCAGTTCCGGTTTAGCGAAGCGATTTCAATGTCGATTGACTGCGCGGATCAGGCGGAAGTGGACCGCTACTGGACGGCGCTGTCGGCGCATCCCGAGAATGAGCAGTGTGGCTGGTTGAAAGACAAGTTCGGCCTGTCCTGGCAAATCGTTCCTCGTGCGCTTCCCCGCCTGATGTCCGATCCCGACCCGGCCAAGCGGAAGCGCGTGTTCGAGGCGATGGTAAAGATGAAGAAGATCGACGTGGCGGCACTGGAACGTGCTGCGGTCCAGGGGTGATCGAACGTGCAGTCGCCTGGGCGAGCCAGAGCCGAAACAACCCTCAAGTCCAAGTGACCCGCTTGGACAGACTCCCATCCCTGGGAGCACAGGCCCCGGTTGCCCGCCGGGGCTTTTTTGCGGCCTGTAGTCTGATCCGGATCAACATACGCTCTTGCCCACTGCGCGGGCGGCAAACAGTTCGGCAACGGCCGCCCCGGCTCGTCGTTGCACGGACTTTGGCAACGGTCCGCGAGCCGCGATTTTCAACCAGCCTGGCTGGTACATCTTCGGGATTCCGGATAGGTTGAAACGACAAGGCATAAGTAGTCCGCTCACGGCCGTTTCGGGATTCGGGCGGTTGCACATACGGGGTGAGATATGGATCGAATCGTCGAGTTGGGGCCGGGTAAGAATGGCTGGCCGGATGGAATCAATCCCGCCGTGTCGCCGTTGGATCCTGCAACGCTGCGGCGGCATGGGCCGACCGCGCACTACGCCGTGATCCGCGACAATCAACTGGTGGCGAGGTGTTCCATTTGGACCAAGGCGACGCCGAGGTATCTGGACCGAGCGGCGGGCGTGCTGGGGCATTACGCGGCGGCGGATGCGGCGGCGGGCGGCGCGGTGCTGGATCATGCCTGCCGGCAGTTGGGGCTGCGGGGATTTCGCTGTGTCGTCGGGCCGATGGATGGAAACACGTGGCGGCGTTACCGGCTGGTGACGCAGCGGGGTTCGGAGCCGCCGTTCTTTCTGGAGCCGGACAATCCCGACGACTGGCCGGGGCATTTCCAGGCGGCGGGGTTCGCGCCGATATCGCATTATTTTTCGGCCTTGAACGACGATCTTTCGGCGGTCGATCCGCGCGTGCCGGGGGCGCTGGCGCGGCTGAACGACGCGGGAATCCGCATCCGCCCGATCGATCTTGTCCGCTACGAAGAGGAGTTGTCGGCCGTACACGAATTATCCATTGCCGCCTTTGCGGACAATTTTCTCTACACTCCCATTGCGCGGGAGGAGTTTCTGGCGATGTACGCGCCGCTGAAGGGTTATATCCGGCGTGAACTGGTGTTGCTGGCGGAGAAGGAGGGACAACTGGTGGGATTCATGTTCGGGCTGCCGGACGTGACGCAGGCCGAGCGGGGCGCGCCGATCGACACGGCGGTCGCCAAGACACTTGCGGTGCGGCCGGGCCGAACGGGCGCGGGGTTGGGCAGCGTTCTGCTGGATCAGTTTCAACAATCCGCGCGGCAGTTGGGATATCGCCGGGTCATTCATGCGCTGATGCATGAGAGCAACCGCTCGATGAAGATATCGGGGCGAACCGGGCATTGCATGCGGCAATATGCGCTGTATGTGAAGGAAATCGCGGCATGAACATCGCCCACCTGCTGATTCGTCAGGCCGGCGAGCGTCCGGGCAGCGCCGCCATTATCCAAGGCCGCGGCCGGCGCAGGCGGAGCATTTCGTTTGCGGAGTTGGACGAGCGATCGGCTCGACAGGCGACGTACCTTGAGAACGGCGGCGTCGGGGCCGGCGATCACGTGCTGGTCTTCGTGCCGATGTCGATCGATCTCTACGTGGCGCTGATCGCGATCTTCCGCGTCGGGGCGGTGGCGACATTCCTCGATCCGTCGGCCGGTGCGGAGCATATCAACCGCTGCTGCGAGATGGTCAAGCCGGCCGCGATGATCGCGATCAGCCGGGCGCATCTGCTGCGGCTGAAGTGCGCGGCGCTGCGCCGTGTACGGCGGGCGTTCACGGTGGGCTGGCCGATGCCATGGGCCGCGCGGTGGGAGCGCGGCCGACAACGCCCGGCGCGTGCGGCGATCGTTCCCCGGCAATCCGACGACGCGGCGCTGGTCACATTCACCAGCGGCAGCACCGGCCAGCCCAAGGCGGCCGTCCGATCGCACGGATTTCTTGCGGTGCAGAATGAATCGCTGCGCCGCGCGATTGCGTTGACGGCCGGCGAGATCGATCTGCCGACATTGCCGATTTTCTCGCTGGCCAATCTCGCCAGCGGCGTCAGCAGCGTGATACCCGATGCGGACCTGCGCCGGCCGGGTTCGATCGATCCGGCGCCGGTGCTGCGGCAGATCGTGACCCATCGGGTGACGCGATGCGTGGCCTCGCCGGCATTCTTCGAGCGGTTGCTGGAAGGGCCGGACGCCGCCGGATCGCTGGCCACGCTCACCCGCATTTACACGGGCGGAGCGCCGGTTTTTCCGGGACTTCTGCAGCGCCTGCAACGGACGATGCCCAGGGCACGCGTGACCGCCGTGTATGGTTCCACCGAGGCCGAGCCGATCGCGGATATCGACTGGAATGACATCTCCACCGATGATCTGCACGAGATGTTTTGCGGCGGCGGGCTATTGGCGGGACGGCCGGTGCCGGATATCGACCTGCGAATCATCGAGAACCAATGGGGCCGGGCGCTGGCGCCGGTGGCGGCGGCGGATTTCGCCGGCCTGTGCCTGTCGAACAGGCGGCCCGGCGAGATCATCGTTCATGGCGGCCATGTTCTTGGCGGCTATCTTGGCGGAGTGGGGGATGACCAAACCAAGTGGCGCGTGGGCGACGGGGTGTGGCATCGCACGGGCGACGCGGGATATCTGGACGATCGCGGGCGTCTTTGGCTTCTGGGCCGGGCGGATGCAAAGGTCCAGGACGGCCGCGGAATCCTCTATCCCCTCGCGGTGGAATGCGCCGCCAGCCGCATCGCCGGCGTGCGCCGCTGCGCGCTGATGCCCCGGGAGGGGAAGCGCGTGCTCATTGTCGAGCCGGCCGGGGCTGTTCTTGAAGAAACCCTGCATCGCGAATTGGCCTGGGCCGGAATTGACGAGATTCGATTTCTCGACCGCATTCCCGTGGATAAACGGCACAATGCGAAGATTGACTATCCAGCCTTGCGGCGGCTGATGAATGGGCGGGGGGTGAAGTGCGATACGGCTTCTGTCATAATGTGGGTCGTTTGACAATCAGGGAGGCCAAGCGTGGCGACGGCTTTTGAACGGGTGACACGGTTCATTCAACGCCTGCGCGACCTGCGCGGCGGAGACGAACCCCGGTTGCCGACTTTCCCGCCGGATGAGGATGTATCACGGCGAGTGGCGGGCGGTTCGCGCATCGATCCGGGCGCGGTTGAACGTCGCTGGGGACTGCTGGGCGCATCGGAGGCGACGCGCGGGCAGGTGCTCGATCCGATGACCGTCGAGCAGATGCCGGCCTACGAGCACAACATCGAGAACTTCGTCGGAGCGGTGCGTGTTCCGGTCGGCATTGCCGGGCCGTTGCGCGTGCGCGGGCTGTTTGCGCGGGGCGACTATTACGTGCCGCTGGCGACGACCGAGGCGGCGATGGTGGCGTCGTACACGCGCGGCGCGCAGGCGCTATCCGATGCCGGCGGTTGTACAAGCGTTGTGGTCAACGAGGGCGTCACGCGATCGCCGGTCTTCGGGTTCAAGGATGTGGTGGAAGCCGGACAATTCGTCACGTGGGTGGCCGGTCAAATGCCGACTCTCCGCGCCGAAGCCGAAGCGACAACGCGGCACGGAAAGCTGAGCGATGTCAGTGTGACCCTGGAAGGCAACCACGTGTATCTGCTTCTGGAGTTCTTCACCGGCGACGCGGCGGGCCAGAACATGGTGACCATCGCCACCGCGGCGGTGTGCCGGCACATCGAGGCCAATTCGCCCATCAAGCTGAAATACTGGTTCGTCGAAGGAAACATGTCGGGGGACAAGAAGGCGTCCAGCCAGTCTTTTCAATCCGTCCGCGGCAAGAAGGTCATCGCCGAGGCATCGCTGCCGGCGGACCTGGTGCAGCGGCGCCTGCGCAGCACGCCAAAGCAGATGGTCGAGTATTACCGCATCTCAGCCACCGGCGGCGTGCTGAGCGGCAACATCGGCATACAGGGCCACTACGCCAATGGTCTGGCGGCCGTGTATATCGCATGCGGCCAGGACGCGGCGTGCGTGGCGGAGTCGGCGGTGGGCATCACGCGATTCCAGGAGAACCCGGACGGATCATTATACGTCGCGGTGACGCTGCCGAATCTTATTGTCGGAACGGTTGGCGGCGGAACCGGCCTGCCCAGCCAGCGGGCGTGTCTGGATATTCTGCACATGGCCGGCGCCGGCCACGCCAACGCTTTCGCCGAAGTCTGCGGCGCGTTGGTGCTGGCGGGCGAGGTGTCCATCATCGCCGCGCTGGCCAGCGGCCAATTTGCCCAGGCTCATCAGAAGCTGGCGCGGGCGAAAGAGACATGACCGAATCGCTGAAAACATCCAGCCCGGACTGGGCGGCGTTCGTGCGGACCTGGTGGACCTACCAGCGCGAGCGATTTCCGGTCATCGCGCACGGGATACTGATTGCGTCGTTCAGTTTTTGCGCGGTGTCGCTGTCGCGGCAACTGCGCGGTCAGGAGGGCTGGCCCCAGTGGCCGCAACTCATCGTCGCTTTCGGAACCTGCTTTACGTTCTTTCTTCAGCTTCGCATCGCGGATGAATTCAAGGATTTTGACGAGGATGCTCGCTATCGGCCGTATCGGCCCGTGCAGCGGGGTTTGGTGACGCTGCACCAATTGGGCGTCCTGTTCGCGGCGGGGGCGATCTTGCAATTGGGCCTGGCGCTGTGCCTGAGCCTGAAACTGGTGATCCTCCTGGCGATCACCTGGGCGTATCTGGCCGCCATGAGCAAGGAGTTCTTCGTCGGCACATGGCTGCGCAAAAAGCCTCTGCTCTATATGGTCAGCCACATGGTCATCATGCCGCTGGTCGATCTGTACGCGACGAGCACCGATTGGCGCACGGCCGGTGGCCGGCCGCCGCGCGGATTGATCTTTTTTCTCCTGGCCAGCTATTTCAACGGCCTGGCGATCGAGATCGGCCGCAAGATTCGCAGCCCCGACGATGAAGAGAAAGGCGTCGGCACCTATTCGCGGATCTGGGGAATGGACACGGCCGTGGTGAGTTGGTGGTGCGTCATGGCCGTGACAGTCGGCTTTGCATACCAGGCCACATCGGGGCTGGGGACGATCGCCTGGGCCGTGGTCGCCGTGCTCGCCGCGGCGTATGCCGGGGCGATCCTGGTCGGAATGTCTTTCCTGCGTCGCCCGAAACCCGGCCGGGGGAAATGGATCGAGCGCTATTCCGGCCTGTGGACAATTACGCTCTATCTGAGCCTGGGCTTGCTCCCGCATCTGCGGGGTTGAGACATGCGATGAAGCTGATCCTCACAGCTCAGGATGCTCCCGATGCCCGTCAGATGGGCGGCAAGGCCGCGGCGCTGGCGGAACTGGCATCGCATGGCCTCCCGATCCCAGCCTGGTTTGTCATCTCGCCGGCGGCGTTCGATATCAGTCTGAGTGATGTCCAACGCGATAACCTCAAGACGGCCGCGGAGCTGTCGCAACTGCAGCACGTCGTCGCGGAGATTCGTCCGTCGCCACAGGTGGCGGGCACGATCCAGGAGGCGACTGGCCGGCTCCCCGGTCCGGACTCCCCGCTGGCGGTTCGTTCGTCGGCCGTTGACGAGGACGGATCGGATCATTCATTCGCCGGCCAGCTCGAGAGCTTTCTGTTCGTGCCGGCAGGTCAGGTCGTGCAGCGAGTGGCCGATGTGTGGCAAAGCGGCTTTACCCAGCGCGTCGTGGCCTATCGAAAGGACCAGGGCCTCAGCGCAATTCCGGCGGCGCCGGCCGTGCTCGTGCAGCGCATGGTTGATGCCGAACTATCCGGCGTCGCCTTCGCCGCCGATCCCATCACCGGCAGCCGATCCACCGTTGTCGTTTCCGCGATCTTCGGATTGGGCACGGCCCTGGTCGGCGGCGACGCCGATTGCGACACCTACCGTGCCGACCGCACCGGCCGATTGATCGAGCGCCGCATTGCCCGCAAGTCGATCCGCCATGTCGCGGATGCAACGGCCCCGCAGGGCGTTCGCGCCGAGCCCGTGAGCGACCGCCTGGCCGACCGTCCCACGCTGGACGAGATTCAGCTTCGACAGATCGTCGAACTGGCGATGTCGGTCAGCCGTCTGCGCGGCCGGCCGCAGGATATCGAATGGGCCGTGTCCGGCGGCAATCTGTACCTGCTCCAGGCGCGGCCGATCACGTCACTGGCGGGATTGCCGGATGTCGATGGCGTGCGGCGCATCTGGGACAATTCGAATATCGCCGAGAGCTACAGCGGCATCACGACGCCGTTGACGTTTTCATTCGCCCGCCGGGCCTACGACGGCGCCTACCGGCAGTTTTGCAGGATCATGAAGGTTCCCTCGCGCGTCATTGCCGACAACGATGCGATGTTCATGCAGATGCTGGGGTTGATCCGCGGGCGCGTGTATTACAACCTGATCAACTGGTACCGGCTGCTGGCGATGATGCCGGGCTTCTCGGTGAACCAGCGGTTCATGGAACAGATGATGGGCGTGCGCGAGCCCCTGCCGCCGGACATCGCCGCCCGGCTTGCCGGGCGCACGTGGTCGCAGCGGCAGGGGGACCGGCTGCGCCTGGCGTGGAGCGCGGCGGGTTTGTTGTGGAACCATCTTGTTCTGACCCGCAAAATCCGGGCGTTTTACGCGCGGCTGAATGCCGCGATGGCGCCGCCGGTCCCGCCGATTGACGCGATGCGGCTGGATGAACTGACCGGGGAATTTCGCAATCTCGAATCGCGCCTGGTGACGCGCTGGGATGCGCCGCTGATCAACGATTTCCTGGCAATGATCTTTTTCGGCGTGCTGGGAAAGCTGTGTGCCCGGTGGTGCGGCAAGGCACATCAGAACCTTCAGAACGACCTCATCGCCGATGAAGGCGGTCTGATCAGCATGGAGCCCGCCAGACGCATCCTCGAAATGGGCGCACTGGCCGCCGCCGATCCGGCCCTGGTTGACGCGCTGTGCTCATCGGACGCGGCCGCCGCGGAAGCGGCACTGGGCCAAAACGACCCGCTGCGGACCGCCTACCGCGCTTATCTCGACAGATTCGGCGACCGCTGCCTGGAGGAGTTGAAACTGGAATCGACGACGCTGACCGACGATCCGACTCCGCTTCTGCGATCCATCGGCCAGAGCGCTCGCCGTCAACGCGAACCGGGCGGACGCGCCGCGCCGTTCCATCCGCGCATCGCCGCCGAGAGGATCGTCGCCGAATCGCTGCAACACCAGGCGATGCGGCGGCTTGTCTTTGCATTCGTGCTGCGCCATGCGCGCCGACGGGTGCGAGATCGGGAGAATCTGCGGTTCGAGCGGACCCGGCTTTTCGGCCGGGTCAGGCGGATTTTCGTCGAAATCGGCCGGCGTTTGTGCGCCGAAGGCCGGCTTGCCGACCCGCGCGACATCTTCTACCTGACGCTCGATGAAGTCCTCGCATTCGTCGAGGGCACCAGCACGCTGGAGAATCTTCGTGAACTGGCGGCTCTGCGCCGCCGGCAATTCGATCAATACCGCACGATGCCGGCCCCGGCCGAGCGATTCGATACGCGCGGTGCGGTGTATCTGGGCAATCGATTCGAATCGCCATCGCCGCCTCCGACCGCCGGAGGCGCGCAGATCAAGGGCATCGGTTGCTGCCCCGGCATCGTGCGCGGTCCGGTGCGCATCATTCGCGACCCGCGCGGCGCCATTCTGAATAACGGCGAAATCCTGGTTGCCGAGCGCACCGATCCCGGCTGGATCATGCTCTTCCCCGCCGCCGCCGGAATCCTCGTCGAGCGCGGCAGTCTGCTCTCTCACTCGGCCATCGTGGCCCGCGAAATGGGCATCCCGGCGATCGTGTCGATTCCCGGCCTGACGCAGTCGCTGTCCGATGGTCAATGGGTTGAAATGAACGGATCGGCCGGTACCGTCGTCCAGATCGCCCCTGCGGCCGGAGCGACCGTGGGCGGCATGCCATGAACTCCATCCAACCCAATTCACCGGCAAGCGTCGCGGGCACGGAAGCCGCCGACCGCGCCGACTTCACGCAAATCCGCTATGCCCAATGCTGGGAAGACGCCGACATTCTGCTGGACGCCCTGGCCGTCCGCGAGGGCGATGTGTGTCTGTCCATCGCGTCGGCCGGCGATAATTCGTTTTCTCTGCTGACGCAAAACCCGGCCAAGGTCATAGCGGTCGATCTGAATTCCGCGCAACTGGCGTGCGCGGCATTGCGCAAGGCGGCCTATGCCCGGCTTGACCACGCACAGTTGCTTGAACTGGTCGGATCGCTGCCCTGCGAGGCTCGCGCCGCGCTATACGCCCGCTGCCGGCCGGACATGAGCGAGCCGTCGCGGCAATTCTGGGACGCCCGGCCGGAACTGATTGCGGCGGGCATCGGATCGGCCGGCAAATTCGAGCGATACTTCACCCTGTTTCGCACTCGCGTTCTGCCCTGGATTCACACCCGCCGCCGCGTCGATGCGCTTTTGGCCGGCGGGAACATCGAGGACCGGCGGCGGTTTTACAATTCCACCTGGTGTACCTGGCGCTGGCGGTTGCTGTTTCGCGTGTTCTTTTCGCGCACGGTCATGGGCCGGCTCGGACGCGATCCGGCGTTCTTTCAATATGTCCAGGGTTCGGTGTCCCGGCGGATCATGGCTCGATCGCGGCACGCGCTGACGGAACTCAATCCCGCGGACAATCCGTATCTGCAATGGATTCTCACCGGCCGACACACCACCGCCCTGCCGCATGCGCTGCGGCCGGAGAATTTCGACGCCATCCGCCGCAATCTCGATCGCATCGAATTCCAGAATTGTTCCATCGAGGAATATCTGTCCGGCCATCCGGACGAGCGGATCGACCGCATGAACCTCAGTGACATCTTCGAGTACATGTCCGAGCCCAACTACCACGCGCTGCTGGATCTGCTGGTTCGCCGCGCCGGCCCGGCGGCGCGACTGGCCTATTGGAACATGCTCGTGCCCCGGTCGCGGCCTCCCGCCATGGCCGGGCGCCTGCGGCCGCTGGCGGATCTGGCCGAGCGGCTCTTCCAGCAGGACAAGGCGTTTTTCTACAGCCGGTTTGTCGTCGAGGAGGTCGCGTGATCGAATCGTGGCTGGGCATTCTGCTGGTCGTCCTGATCCTGGCGCTGATGTCGGCGACGCTGAAGGTTCTGGAGCACTTTTTCCATCCGCACCCGGAAATCATCCGCAAGTTGTTTCATGTCGGCATGGGACTGGTCGTCATCAGTTTTCCCTGGCTGTTCAGGGAGCAATGGCCGATCGTGCTGCTCAGCCTGGCATCGGCGATTCTCTTTGCCGTTATCAAGCTGACCCCGCGGCTGCGCGACGGCGTGGGCACGGTTTTGACGGGCGTGCATCGGGTAAGCATCGGTGAAGTCTGTTTCCCCGTCGCGGTGGGCGCGCTGGCGGTGCTTTATCGCGGCAACACCCTTCTGTTCGTCGTGCCCATGCTGATCATGACTCTGGCCGACGCCGTGGCGGCGCTGGTCGGGATTGCCTACGGCAAGGTGCGCTATGTGACCAGCGACGGATTCAAGAGCGCTGAAGGGTCGATCGCATTCTTGTCGATCGCGTTCCTGAGCGTCCATGTTCCCCTGCTGCTGTGTACCGGCATCGGACGCGCTCAGACGCTGCTCATCGCGATGATCGTCGCCCTGCTGTCGATGATGATCGAAGCGATGGCCTCCCGCGGCCTGGACAATCTGCTGATTCCGCTGGGCGCGTTTGGCTTCCTGCGCCTCTATGAACATGCCACGCCGCAGGCGCTGGTGCTGCGCCTGGCGGCCACCGTGATCCTGCTCGTCTTCGTTTTGCCCTGGCGCCGGCGCACCTCGCTCACCGACAGCGGCTTGATCGCCAGCGCCCTTTACGGGTACGGCGCGGCAATGCTCGGCGGCCCGGCCTGGATGGTTGGACCTCTGTGCCTGTTCCTGGTTCATCTGCTCTTCTGGCCGCGATTCGGCCCACGCCGCGAGCACTCCGTCGATGCCGTTGTCTCGGTCACGCTGGCCGGACTCCTCTGGCTCGGCCTCCAGGTGGCCTACGGCGGCGTCGCGCGATTCTATTTCCCCTACGCCATCGGCTTTGGCGCCCATCTGGCCCTCATCAGTGTTTCAAGAATCGCCGTCGATCCCTCATCACGGCCGCGTGTACTGCGTCTGGCCAACGCCATTCTTGCCGGCGCCGCGCTGACCGCGCTTCAGATGCTCGTACTGTTGTGTTGCACGACCGCACGAATGTCCACGGCCGGAATGCTCCTGGCCGCGCTGGCCGGCGTTTGCTCCGTTGCCATTGGCGCCGTCGCGTTCTACCTGTTGCTTCCAGTTCTCTACGGCAAAAGGGGATCAGACGGCCTCATACACATCGCGGGATTCACCTGCGCTCTGCTCAGCTCAATTCTCGCGGCCGGCCTGTGGCATGTAATTGCCATATCCAATTGAAGTTGCGCCGGCAACGAGGGTGTTTGGGAGCCATGTGTCCGAATCGAATCGTGCGTTTCCGCCGCC
The DNA here is from genome assembly GCA_964420285.1 of uncultured Tepidisphaeraceae bacterium. Taxonomy (GTDB): domain Bacteria; phylum Planctomycetota; class Phycisphaerae; order Tepidisphaerales; family Tepidisphaeraceae; genus CAYQTE01. The sequence continues at coordinate 163,782 of CAYQTE010000001.1, read as the reverse complement.
CGGTCGGGGGACTGGCGTCCAGGGCCCTTCGGCCGCTCCCGGAGGTGCGTGACACATTCGGCGACCTCCTTCTTCCCCCTCCCCTGGTATTCCGGGGGAGGGTCGGGGTGGGGGTTTGCCCGGCGGCATGCCGTCCGCGATGATGGGGGCATGGACGCGCCACGGGGCCGCGATCGGCGACTGACAAACTTCGCCCGCGCCATGCGCAAAAAGCCGACGGATGCCGAGGCGAAATTGTGGAGCGTGTTACGCCTCAGGCAATTGGATGGCCACCGCTTCCGCCGACAGCGCCCGGTCGCGGGATACATCGTCGATTTCTATTGCCCGTCGCGGCGTCTGGCGATCGAACTGGACGGCGGCCAGCACGCGGACGAGGCGCAGGTGGAGTACGATCGAATCCGAACGGAGCGACTCAACGAAGCGGGCATCCGCGTGGTGCGGTTTTGGGACCATGATGTGCTCAGGGACACGGATTCGGTCGTCGAGGAAATCCTTCGACAGCTCGAAAAGGTCTGGCCCCCACCCCAACCCTCCCCCGGCGTACCAGGGGAGGGGGAATAGCGGATGGGCTTTTGCCGCAATGGGGTGAGTCGGCTGCGTCGCTTGACGTGTCACGCACCCCGCACCCGGTACCAGGGCGCCAACGCATTGCACTCTTGTCCGGTCCCTGTACACTCACCCGAGTCGTTGCAAATCATAAGGAGCCGGGTCATGAGGCAGCAGATTCTTGCCCTGATGGTCGTGTCGCAGGCGTGCATCGTCGGAACTCTCTGGAGTGCCGCTCCTCAAATCGGCCAAGCACCCGCGCAAAACCCGCCCGCCGTCGTCCTGGCACGCGATACCAAGGGCACCCCCGACCAGCGCGCCGACCAAATCCTGGCCCAACTGACTCTCCAGGAAAAAGTCTCCCTCCTCTCGGGCAACAATTTCACCACCCACGCCATCCCGCGCCTTGGCATCACCGGCTTCGAGATGTCCGACGGACCACAGGGCGTCCGCAACGGCCCCGGCAATATCAACCAGGCCTGCGCCTTCCCCTGCGGCGCCGCTCTGGCCGCCACCTGGGATCCCGATCTCGCCGCCGCATACGGCAAGGCTGTCGGCCTTGAAGGCCGCGCCCGCGGCACCAACTACCAACTCGGCCCCGGCCTTTGCATCTGTCGCGTCCCGGTCAACGGCCGTAACTTCGAATACTTCGGCGAAGACCCCTATCTCTCCGGCACCATCGCCGCCCACTGGACCAGGGCCTGCTCGGACCAGGGCGTCGTCCCCACGATCAAGCACTTCGCCGCCAACGATCAGGAGACGCAGCGTAACAGCGAGGATTCCGTCGTTGATGAGCGCACGATGCACGAGATCTACCTGCCCGCCTTCAAGCGGGCGGTTCAGGAGGGCGGCACCGTCGCCGTCATGTGCTCCTACAACCGCCTCAACGGCAGCTACGCCAGCAACAACGACTGGCTGCTCAATCAGGTTCTCAAGAAGCAATGGAGCTTCCCCGGCATTGTCATGTCCGACTGGGGGGCTTCCCACGATGTCACCGACGTGGCCAAGGGGCTCGATCTCGAAATGCCCAGCGGCCGCAACCTCAACTGGGCCAAAATTCAGCCCGCCCTCGCGGCCGGCACGGTCAAGGAATCCGATATCGATAATGCCGTACATCGTTTCCTGCGCACCGCCTTCGCCATGGGCTGGCTTGATAGTGGCTGGGTGCAGAAGAACGCGAGCCTTCCGCTCGATTCCCCCGACTCCGCCCAGGTTGCCCTTGATGTGGCTCGCAGCGCCATCGTTCTGCTCAAGAACGACCGCGCCGCGCTGCCGCTGGATCGGTCGAAAGTGAAAAACATCGTGGTGATCGGCCCGAACGCCACGGCCGGGGCCGAGGCGGCCTTCGGAGGCGGACGCGCCGGCCGGGGCGGCGGCGGGGCCACCAGTCGCCCCAGTGGAGGAGGCGGCGGAACATCGCCGGTGCCGGCCAATATTGGCGGCGGCGGCAGTGGCGCGGTGGCGCCGTTCCCCAATCATGCCGCCGAGGCGGATTACTTTCAGGGCATCAGGAAAGCCGCCGGCGAGGGCGTGAAAGTGACTTATCTTCCCGCAACCGCCGCGGCCAACCCGGCCGATCCTCCGACCATGCCCGATGCGGCCCTGCTCAAGGCGGCCGATGCCGTCATCGTCTGCGTTGGTCTCAATCGCTATTCCGAGGCCGAAGGCCGCGACCGGGCCTTTGATCTTCCCAAGTTGCAGCAGGATTTGATCAGGCTCGCGACCGATGCCAATCCCCGCACCATTGTCATCAACAACTCCGGCGCCGCTGTCGGAATGGCCTCGTGGGCCGACCAAACTCCGGCCATTCTCCAAGCCTGGTATCTGGGCCAGGCGGGCGGCATCGCCATCGGCCAAGCCCTCTTTGGCGACATCAATCCCTGCGGCCGGCTCTGCTCCACTTTCGACCGCACCTTCGAGGAAAATCCCGCCTTTGCCAACTATCCCGGCCAGAACCTCCCGGGCCAGAACTACCCGACGGTCAAATATGACGAAGGCGTGTTTTACGGCTACCGCGGCTACGACAAGGCGGCCAAAGCCCCGCTGTTCCCCTTCGGCCACGGCCTGAGCTACACCAGCTTCGAATTCTCCAACCTCCAGGTCGCTCAGAAGGCGGCCGGCGCCGAGGCGAACGTGTCGCTCGAGGTAAGAAACACCGGCGCCCGCGCCGGCGCGGAAATCGTCGAAATCTTCGTCGGCGAACAAGCCTGTCCCATCCCGCGCCCCTTGCGCGAACTCAAGGCTTTCGCCAAGGTCCAGCTCGACCCCGGCCAAACCCGGCGCATCGAGATTTACCTCGGCCCGGGCGCCTTTGCTTATTGGAGTCCTGACAAGAAGACCTGGACCGCCGATACCGGCAATACCTTCATCGTCGAAGCCGCCGCCTCCGAACGCGACATCAGATTGAAACAGTCGCTTTCGCTCAAGTAAGGGTCCGATGCCAATCGCTAAATGACCCGGTCCGCCAATTCCTCCCCGGCCTCGAAACGACGAAGGTTGCGGAGGAAATGCTCGACCAGCTTCAGAAATTCCCTGTCATGCCCGCCGGCCGTGTGGGGCGTGATGAAACAGTTCGGCGCCGTCCACAGCGGATCGTTTGGCGGCAGGGGTTCTGGCGTTGTCACGTCCAGCCATGCGGCCGCGATCTGGGCGGTACGCAATGCCGCCTCCAGAGCTTTTTGATCCACCGTCGAGCCGCGGCCGAGGTTGTAGAACACGGCCGTCGGCTTCATCAGGGCAAAACGCGCGGCGTTCATATACCCGGCCGTTTCCGGGCCGGCCGGCAGGAGGCTTACCACATGATCGGCCGATCCCAACACGGCCTCGACCTGGTCGGTCCTGACGATCCGCGCGCCGGTCTCATCGCCACGAGGCCGCCGCCGCGACGCGACGAGGCGCAAGCCCAAAGGCTTGAGCAATTCGATCAGCCGCCGTGCGATCGTGCCATAACCCAGAATCAGGACCGTTTGCCCCTCGATGAGCCGGCAGGCGGCGCGGATTGGCCAATTGCGCCATTCCCTGGGGCCCAATTGGTTCGCCAACGTTGTGGGCAACTGCCGGGCCTGAGCCAGTATCATCGCCAGAGCGTGTTGAGCCACCGGCTCGCAGTACGCACTTGAACTGTTGGAGACCATCGCCCCGCGAGCGGCCACCGCCGCGCGCACGGCGGCCGTGTCGTATCGATCGTAACCGGCCGTCGTCAGTTGGACCCAGCGCAATTTCGCGGCCGAGATCACCTGCTGCGGCGCCGGCTGTCCGAAGGCGATATCGGCCGTGTCCAGCGCCGGATCGGGCGCGCTGGCGATGAAGATCGACTTTTCGAGCGAGCCCGATTCAATGAGCCGATGGCCGCCGGTCCCGTCGCGGAGCAGCTTCATGGCCGGATCCCCCAATGATGCGTTAGTCCAGATGGTCAGTTTTGTTTTTTCCATACCCGCAAGATTTACTCGTTTCCGCCGCGTGGGGAAAGTATCATTCCGCCCGCTTATGCAACCGATGCTGTCGGAAATCTCCCCCGCACCCCCCGCCTGGGCCATGCCGGCGATGCCGGTGATGATTGTTGTGCTGGCGCTGCTGGCCATCGCGTATAGGTATTACAGTGCCTTTCTCGCGGCTCGCGTCGCGACTCTCGATGATCTGCGCCAAACCCCCGCCCACCGCCTGAACGACGGCCACAATTACATCCCCACCAATAAATGGGTTCTCTTCGGCCATCACTTCGCCGCCATCAGCGGCGCCGGGCCGCTCGTCGGGCCGGTGCTGGCGGCGCAGTTTGGATATCTGCCCGGCCTGATCTGGATCGTCGTCGGCGTGTGCATTGGCGGGGCCGTGCAGGATTTTCTGGTTCTGGCCGCCAGCATCCGGCGCGGTGGCAGAAGCCTGGCCCAGATCGCCTTCGATGAACTGGGGCCCGTGGCCGGCGCCGCCTGCATGATCGCCATTCTCTTCATCGTCACCATCGCACTGGCCGGCCTGGGGAAAGTGGTCGTCGCCGCGCTGGGCGGAAGTCAGCCGCCCATGCCGGCCAATGCGGCGATCGTCACGCCGGCCGGCGAGTCGCTCTCCATCGAGAAGCAATCCGATTCCTCGATTGTCATGCACGTGCCGGAGAATTCGACCCTGCTGATCCCCAGCGGTCCGCTGCAACTGGGCGAGGCCGTCGATCTACACGCCGGCTCCGCACCGGCCAAGCAATCCGCCAACTGGGCCGCCGCGACGTACAAGCTCACCGCCGGCCAGCAGCCGGCCGCCGATGCTGTCGTCTGGTCGCTTCCGGCCAAAAGCAATCGTCTCATCCCCGGCAGTTCGTGGGGGACATTCACCATCGCCAGCACCATTCCGATCGCGCTGCTGGTGGGCCTTTACATGTATCGCATCCGCCCCAACCGCATTCTGGAAGCATCGACCATCGGCGCTGTGCTGACGCTGGCCGCCACCGTCGCCGGCGGGTGGATCGCCGAGCACAAGATCGGATCGGCTTTCAATCTCTCCACGATTCAGGTGGTTTGGTCGATGGCCATCTACGGCGCGGTAGCCAGCGTGCTGCCGGTCTGGTTCCTTCTGTGCCCGCGCGATTATCTCAGCAGCTTCCTCAAGATCGGCACCATCGTGCTGCTGGTCGTGGGCACGCTTATCGCCAATCCGCATCTGCAGGCCCCGGCCGTCAACTGGACGTTCATCCGCGGCGGCCCCATCGTCGGCGGCAACATCTTCCCGTTCCTGTTCATCACGATCATGTGCGGGGCCATCAGCGGGTTCCACGCACTGGTCAGCAGCGGAACAACACCGAAGATGATCGACCGCGAAACCGACGCCCGTATGATCGGCTACGGCGCCATGCTCATCGAAGGCCTCGTCGGCGTCGTCGCCATGATTGCGGCCGCATCACTGCATCCCGGCGATTACTATGCCATCAACACCGACCTGGCCAAGGTGCCCGCATATCAAACGAAATTCGTGGCCATCGGGGCCGATATCTCTCATCTGGCCGAGTACGACCGCCTTACCGAAGAATCGCTGCGCGGAAGAACCGGCGGCGCCGTGACGCTGGCGGTGGGCATGGCGTCGATCTTCGACTCGGCCCTGGGTCACATTCGCGGCTTCTGGAAATACTGGTATCACTTCGCGATCATGTTCGAGGCGCTGTTCATATTGACGACGATAGACGCCGGCACGCGCATCGGCCGGTTCCTTCTGCAGGAATGCGCCGGCAAAATCCACCCCGCGCTGGGCCGGCCGGATTGGCTGCCGGGCGCCATCCTCAGCACCGCGATCATCGTCGGAGCCTGGAGCTGGCTGATCACCTACAATTCCTTCGACACGATCTGGAGCATGTTTGGAGTCGCCAACCAGCTTCTGGCGGTGATCGCCCTGGCCATCGTGACGGCCGTGCTGGCCCGCGAAAATAAGCGGCGCTATCTCTGGGTGACGCTGGTTCCGATGGGTTTCGTGCTCTGCACGACGACCAGCGCCGCCGTCGAACTGCTGGAGATCCATTACAACACGATCGCCACGCAACTGGCCCTGGCCGCTTCGGTGCGCAACCCCGCGACATTGACCAACAGCATCCTGGCCGCCGTCGCCATTCTCGCCATCTTCGCCTGCGGCGGCATCGTCATCGCGACGGCGTTATACCGCACGTTTTTCGCAGCCCCGGTCGGGCCGGCCGATCCAACATTCGAGATTGCGCCGACGAAATAAGCCGGGCCGGTCTTCACGACGTCCCAATCGCGATGCCCGCCAGGAATACCAAGATGCCCCCGACGATGACCTGGAACGCGGCCGACAGGAACGGCGTGTCCATGTAGCGGTTTCGCACGTAACTGATCGCCACCAGTTCGGCGGCGACAACCACGCCAGCCACGGCCGTCGCCGTCTTGAAGCTGGTGATGAGATACGGCAGCGTGTGCCCGATCCCGCCGGCCGTGGTCATCAGGCCGCAGACGATGCCGCGCAAGAGCGGTTTGCCCCGGCCGCTCAGGGCGCCGTCATCGCTGAGGGCTTCGGCGAATCCCATCGAGATGCCGGCGCCGACGCTGGCGGCCAGGCCGACGCGGAACGCATCGGACGAACTGTGCGTCGCGAACGCCGCCGCAAACAGCGGGGCCAGCGTCGAAACCGATCCGTCCATCAAACCCGCCAGACCCGGCTGGATCACCTGCAAGACGAACAGCCGCCTCTGCGCTTCATCCTCGCTGTGCTTGGCCGATTCCGTCAGGTGTTTGGCCTCCAGTGCGTCGGCCGCCTCGACGTGTTTGCTCTCGGCCGCCGCCAGATCCAGCAGCAGCTTGCGCGTCGAAACATCCGCACAGCGTTGCGACGCTTTTTCGTAATAGCGCTGGGCTTCCATCTCCATCGACTCGGCCTGACGACGAACGGCCTCGATCCCCAGCGGCCTGACCAGCCAGATCGGCCGGCGGCGAATAAACCCGCGCACGTCCTGGCGGCGGATGAGCAACAGGTTCTCGCCGAATCGCTGCCGATAGAGATCGAGCAGCCACTTGTGATGGTTGGCTTCCTCGGCCTGCATGCCCAGAAACACCTGGGCCGACGATGGGTAATCGGCCTTGAGCCCTTCGGCGAAGTTGCCATAGATGCGGCCGTCCTCCTCTTCGGAAGAAATCGCCAGTGCGAGAATTTCCTGTTCGGTCAGGTCTTTGAAACGCTTTGCCATGAAGATGCTCCATTAACTGTTCACGCCGTTCAAAAACCGCACGCATTCCCCGGCCGTTTGTTCGCTGGCTTCTTCCAGCAGGATGCTGATGTAAGGCTTCCGCTGTTGCAAGAGGCCCTGCAGCAGTTTGTGGTTCAGGATCCCCTGGCCGGTGCGGACTTGTTTGAGCGTATCGCCCTGCACGGTGAAATCCTTGGCGTGGATGATGGCGATGCGGTCGCCGAACAGGTCGAACGATTCCTGGATGACGCGGTCCTGTTCACGGTAATTTTCGATCGACAGCAGATTCACCGGATCGAAGACAATCCGCAGGTTGTTCGAGCGTATCGCATCCAGAAGCTGCCGGATGCGCCGCGGCGAGCAGAGCACGTGCGATGTCACGCCCTCGATGCCGAAGACGACGCCGAACCGCTCGGCTTCGGCGACCAGTTCGGCGACGGTGGGGATCAGGGCCGCAAAGGCCGCGTCGCTTCGGTTCTGCGGATGATACGACCAGTCGGCATTCAGCGATCCGGTCTCCGTCGCCACCACGCCGCACCCGAAATCCCGCGCGTGACAAAGATGATCCTTGAAAAACTCCATCAGCCCGCTACGCGCGGCCGGATCGGGATGGCTCAGATTGATATAACATCCCAGCACCGCAATCTGAACCTGATGCCGCGAAAACGCCTGAGCGATATGCCACGCCAGCCCGGGCGTCATGTCGCCGGCTTTGAGGTTCAGGCCCTCGATCGCCTTGTTGACGGCCAGTTGCGCGCACGAAAGTCCCCTGGCGGCGATGCGCCCGGCCAGTTCATCGGCCGGCAGTTTCCCGACGTCGTGGGCACGAATTCCGATCCGCATCATGGTGTCCCCTTTGCCGCCGACGGCTGGAGAAATCGCAGCAGATTGCGAACTTCGATTCCGGCAAGCTGCACAATGCCGATGCCGTGCGTATCGTTCAAATTGGGCAACAACTCGTTCTTATAATAGCTGGGACTGAAGGAGAATTCCGAACCGCGGCAGACGCCGTAGACATTGCCGGTCTGGTCGATGGAGATCTTGTTCAGGGCCTCCCAAGCCTTGAAGACCGCCGCGATATACGGGCCGGGGTCTTCCAGCCATCCATATTGAATCCCCCGTGAGAATGCATAGGCGAACATGGCGGTGCAGCTTGTTTCCGGATACGCATCCGGATGCGTCAGAACCTGATGCCACATCCCCGCGTCATCCTGCAACGCCAGATATCCCTGGCACAGTTCTCGGAACATTTCGAGCAGTGCAGGCCGCAATGTATGATCCGCCGGCAGAACCGCCAGCAATTCCGACAACGAAAAGATCGTCCACCCGTTGGCCCGGCCCCAGGGGACTCCGGTGGCCAGGTCGCGGCGGAAATCGTAGATGTGCGACATCACCTTCCATTCCGGAATGAACAATCGCTTCTTGAATCCCAGGAATTGCCCGGCCGCATCATCGATATACTTGCGATCGCCTGTCAATTGATAATATCGACAGAGGAACGGGACGCTCATATAGAGATCGTCCGCCCACATCGTGTTTTCGTGGAACATGTGCATCAATTCCCGACGATAAAAAGTGCCGTCGGGAAGGCGAGCCTGCTTATTGGAAATGAAATCGGCCACATAATCCGCGATGGGCCGAAAGCCCTTTATCTCGGCGAATTTGGCGATTTCCAGCAGCGCGGAACCGAACGATCCGCAATCGTCGAGGCTGTCGAGGCTGGTCAGCAGATGATGCACATTGGTCGCGCCGCCAAACTGCCCGCGGTCCCAGATGGCATAGGCGAATGTGTCGGCACAGAATTGGATATGACTCACGACGTAGCGCTCGACGATATTCAATCCCAACGCCCTGGCCGTGTGAAATAATCCATACAGCGTCACGCCCAGCGGATAGTTCCATTGTCCATACAGCGGGTTGTCGTTGTATTGGCGAACCCAGGTATCCGGGAGGTCCAGCCGCCAATAGCTGTCGCCGCCGGCCGTCGGCACCAGCTTGTTGAGATCGCGCAGTTCCTTGAGATCGATCCTGGCCGACGCCGCGAACGGCCCGGCGTACATCCAGGGTTGCACCGTGCCCGTGATATTGCACGGGCTGGCACAGGGCAGCGGCCGGCCATCGTCCAGGACGGCCAGGTCGAATCCCCAGTCCGATTCGTCGCAAATGCATTGCGCCATCACATCGTGAACACCGAAGGGGAGCTGAACGGCGACGTCGATGGTTCCGGATTTCTTTCCGCTGTAGACCTGCGTGTCACCGATCGAAATCGAAATCGACCCGCAATGCGATCCGGCCAGCCGATATTCGCCAGTTCCCGGGCGTGCGAGAAAGACCTTTGCCCATCCGACGGCCGAACTTCCGGGCGCGTGTCCATAGATTCGGCGCAACTGCCCCCAATCGCGTTGTGCCGGCTCCCACGATGGATCGGGATACCACGCGCAACCGGTGTCTTTCTCGCTTAAGCCTTCCCGCGGCGTAACCGGCATCTCGCCGGACATCGGAGCAGTGAAAATCCATCCCTCCTGCCCGTCGCGCTGGGGCGTGGGCATGAGGAAGTAATAGTGCAGCTTGCCGAGCCAGGTGCCGAAGATGCCGCCAAAGCCCGCCCGCGTCTTCTCGAAACGGATGACCAGGTGATTCCAACCGGCCTCGAGCGGAATCGAAATCGTGTGACGATTCAGCGGATAGCGCTCGATGAAAATGTCCGATTTGAAGATGATGTTCCCGTTGCAGCGGATCACCATCGGGCTGAAGCAGGAGACATCGAATTTCAGGCTCGACGGGCCGTCGGACCAATATTTCGCCCACGCATAAACGAATTGGCCGACCTGCGCATCGGGAAAGAACGCATTGAAATCGGCGTGATACCGGAAATCCCTGCCGCGCAGGATGCCGCGCTTGCTGTAGGCCCGAAACGTGCAACCCAGCGGCGGGTTCTGGCCCACGTACCGCCGCGCGATGCACCCCAGCGCCGCATCCGTCTGCCACCCGGCATGGGCGAAAATGCTCTTGTGATCGGCGAAATAATGTCCCATCGCCCGAGATTGAAATGGTTCGCGGCTCACTTGTCCAGCGGGCGACGCGCCAGGCTGCAAATCAATTCCGCCCTTCGCGCCGCGCAGGGTGGAACGTGCGGCGCGGGGCGTTATACTCGCCGGGAATGCCTGATCCGCGAAACATCCTTGTCGTGCAGCCGAGTTGGGTGGGCGACGCCGTCATGGCCACGCCCACGCTCCGGGCCCTTCGCGCCCGCTATCCCACCGCGCGCATCACCTATCTCATGAAACGCTACGTCAAACCCCTCTACTCCGGAATGCCCTGGGTCGATCGCCGCATCACCTACCGCACCGGCAAGACCCGAAAAAAGGCCGGAAAGAACCTCTTCGAGCTGGCCGCTCGCATCCGCTCGGCCAAATTCGACATGGCCATCCTCCTGCCCAATTCGTTTCAGTCGGCCCTCATCTGCAAGATGTCCAACATCCCGCGCATCGTCGGCTACGACCGCGACGGCCGGGGATTTCTCCTCACCGACCGGCTGGTGGCGGCCAAGGACAAGGGAAAATTCATTCCCACGCCGCTGATCAAGTCGTACCTGGGCCTCAGCAAATACCTGGCCGGCACCGAACGCGACATCACGATGAAGCTGTTCGTGACCGACCTGGAACGCCGCCACGCCCTGGAAATTCTCGACCGCTGCGGACTGGAAGATCATCCCGATCGCCCGCATTCCCGCGGCCGGCCGCCAATGATCGTGCTTAATCCCGGCGCCACGTACGGTGCGGCCAAATGCTGGCGAGCGGAGTATTACGCCCAACTGGCGGACCAATTCATCGAACGGCTTGGCGCGACGGTGCTGATCAGCGCCGCCCCGCGCGAACGGCAGATTGTCGACGAGATCACCCGATTCATGAAGCACGCCCCGGTCGATCTGGCCGCCAAGGGTCTGACTTTGGGGTCGCTCAAGGAGATCGTCCGCCGGTGCGATCTGATGGTGACCAACGACACCGGCCCGCGTCACATTGCGGCGGCATTCGATGTGCCGGTGGTGACGATCTTCGGGCCGACGCATCCGGAATGGACCGAGATCTTCTACCCCCGCGAACAACAAGTGTCGGTCAAGGTCTTCTGCGGGCCGTGCCAGAAAAAGAAATGCCCGCTCGATCACCGCTGCATGACACAGGTGACGGTGCCGATGGTCTACGAGGCGTCGACGCGCCTTCTTAACGGCGACGGCGACGGAGCCTCCGCCGAGGCAAAGCCCGGCAGTGCGGCCAACGGATCGACCTGAAAGATATACAGCCTTAACCCCGGCCGAGCGTGCTCACGCAATTCAATCCTTACCTGTTGGGCGTCCTGATTGCCGGGTGTGCGTTTTTGATGGTGCTGGAGCGCCTCGGCCTGCCCACGACGCTGCAACTTCCCTTCAAGGGCGATGTGAAGCGCGAGAGCCGGTTCCTGGCGCAATACGGGCAATTCGCCTGCACGATTCTCGTGGCCGTCCTGGTTGTGCAACTCGATCCCGACCCGCCGCGACGACGCCAGGTCTTCGTGACCGTGGCCGGAACGTTCCTGGCGACGATGGTCTCGACGGTCATCAAGCGGCTGGTGTGCCGGGTGCGGCCCGGCCGGCCGCGCGCCGGACATTTCCTCGGCCCGGCCCTGCGACATGACAACCAGCGCGAGAGTTTTCCCTCGAATCACAGCGCTGCCGCCGTCGCGTTGTCGGTCGGGCTGGCGATGACCTATCCGCAGGCGGCGGTCACGTTTTGGGCGTTGGCGCTGTGCTGCGCCGCTCTTCGCTATCTGCTGGATGCCCACTGGCCCAGCGACATCCTGGGCGGCATCGCGGTTGGATATGGCGTGGCGCACTCAACCAGTTGGCTGGCGGTTCACGTCTGGCCGCGTTGGATATGACGCTTCCCAACCATGACAAGACCCGTCTGGGATTTCGGCCAGGTTTGCCAGCGCATGGCCGACACCCTGCGCGACAGGGAAGAGGCCCTGCGTCTGGAGCAAGCCGTCTACGGCATGGATGCGATGGATGAATTGCAGATTGTCGCCCTGCTGGCCGATGGTTTGGCCGCGTCGTATTCCGTGGCTCGCGAGGTGCATTATCCGTCCACGGTCGGCCGCAAGCTCACGCACCGGCCGCGTTGCGATCTGGTCCTGACCGAACCCGGCCGGCCGCTGCGCCTGGACACATCGCCGCCCACGCTTTTCGATCCGGCCAATCCCGCGCCGCCCGACGAGGCACTCTGGGTTGAGGTCAAGATCGCGTTCCAATATGGATCGGGCGGCGCGCGGCACAAAGGCTACGGCCGGCAATGGACCAGCGCCGTCGTTGCCGATCTGGTGAAGATCGAACAGGAGCCGATGATCCGCGATGCGGCACTGGCTCTGGTGGTCTTCAATGAATCGCAGACAATTCTCGACAAGGACCTGGAACTGTTCGAAACGCTGCTGGCCGAAAAGCAGGTTCTGGCGGGATTTCGCCGCGTGCGGACCATCCCCATCCTCGAGCGCATCGGCCACCGGCTGTGCAGCGTGGCGCTGTGGCCGACGATTCAGCGCTGACGGCGGGCGATCTTCCGAGTTATAACCTCCAGAGCGGAACGAATGTCGCCGCCGCGGACCGTTTTGGCGATGGACCAGGCAATGGGCCGTTGGCGCCCCGACTGAAAGACGAGGATTCCCTATGTGTGCAACACTGCTCTCGATGCCCGCGATGGCTTACATAATCCCCGGCGGCGGGCTGGTGAATCTGGCGGTGCTGTTCTTCGTCATCGCACTTTTCGCTTATGCGCTGGGCGCCAAGGGTTTGGCCGGGTTTACCGCCGCCATCGGGCGCACACTGCTCTTCGTGTTTCTCATCCTGGCCGTTCTGGCCTTTTTGGGCGGGTTCTTCAGTCACTGACCGGATGGCGGTCCACTTTTTCCGCGCCGCCACGGCCGATTCGCGTATACTACCGGCATGCTGCCAGCGTGGGCGGACATGACTCCTCTGGACAGGATGGTATTGGCCGTGGAACGGGTGCGCGATCGGTTAATGCGGGCGTCGGGGGCATTGGAATCGGCGGGAATTCCGTATGCGATAGCAGGCGGCAATGCCGTCGCGGTTTGGGTGGCGACGATCGACGAGGCCGCGGTGCGCAACACGCAGGATGTGGATATCCTGCTGCGGCGATCGGATCTGGAAACGGCCGCCGAAGCTCTGGCACGAGCCGGGTTCATCCGCCGTCACGTCGCCGGGATGGATGTTTTTCTCGACGGCCCCGATGCCAAAGTCCGCGACGCCGTGCATGTGCTGATGGCCGGGGAAAAAGTCCGGCCGGAATATGATGCGCCTGCGCCGGATGTGGCCGAATCAGAAAAGCCCGCCGGCGTTCGCGTGGTCGCGCTGGAGGCCCTGGTGCGGATGAAGTTGACCTCATTTCGCCGCAAGGATCAGGTGCATCTGCTGGACATGCTTGAAGTTGGCCTGATCGACGCGGCATGGACCAGCCGTTTTGAACCCAGGCTCGCGGCGCGGTTGCAGGAGTTGATTGACACGCCAGAGCAGTAGCGGCCGGGTCCCAAGATCAATGCGCTTGCGAATTGGCGAAGTGGACAATTGCGCCCGGCGCGATGTCAGGCGGATCATGCACCTTGCGATCGACCAGCGCGATCGACGCGGCCGCCAGCGCCGCCAGCGCCAGATACGCCAGCGCCATCTTCCACCAGGGCCATTTTGTCACGGGTTGTTGAATCATTGGCCAAAAGAGTCTACCGCAAACGCCGCAGGATGATCCACGCGACCATCGCCATCACCGTCGCCGCGGCAACCGTCAGGATCGCGCGACGCACCAATCGCCATCGCCGCTGCCACGATTCGCCGTGCACAATGCGCCGCGTGTTGGCCACCACGTCGCGCATGTCCGGCGTCAACGCCAGCCACGCGGCGTGCAGGTTATGCACGCAGGCTCCAAATTCCGCCGGGCCGCTGACGGCCCGGGCCAGCGCGGTCGTCGCGGCAGCCAGGTGATTTCTGGCCGCCTGCGTCGAGCAGTCCATCGCCACCGCCGTCCCGCGAATGTCCTGCTCCTCGCCAAAGTGCAGCAGAAACGCCTCGCGCTGCTGGAAATTCAAGCCGCGCAGCGTGTCGATGAACAAAACATACCCCGGCCCGGCCACGCCGCCGGGCGGCACCAGCGGATCATCCTCTATCGACCCGCCGGCCACGATCAATTCGCGCGTGGCCAGCACCGTGTGATGGATGAACCAGCGGTGGGCATCGGCGTTATCGCGCCAGCGCGGCAGATTGAGCACGCCCTGCCGCATGAGCGTCGGAAGCAAGAGCCACGCCGCCGGTCGCGTCCCGCACAATCCCACCACCACCCGATACGCCATCGGATAATACTCGCGCAACAGCGCCTCGGCCGCCGCCACCGGCGGCGCCACAGCCGTGTCGGTCGTCCGGCGTTGCAGCGGCGAAGATCCTTGCGGGATGATGGACATTTCGCCCGTCAATTAGACTTCGGATCGGCGCGCGCGTACAGCTCCCTGGGGGCGCTGGCGAAATAGCGGAACATGGCCGGGCAGAGCCAGCCTTGCATCGGCGGGTCGTCCATTCGATAGTAATTTCCACCCATGTCCGCCCGCACCCACGTCAGCTTCTTCTGGTAGCCGGGGAACGGTTTGGCCGAAAATGTCAGCCGAAATCCCTCTTTGGCGCTGGGGATATCCTTCACCAGATAATCGATCATCTCCGGCACGCCCTGCACAAACGGCTCGCGGACCAGCCCGGCGCGCGGATCGTCGAAAACCCACGTGCCCTGATACCAATACGGCGAGATGACCATCAGTGCATTCTCCGGCGGGGCCAGCGACTGGCCCGGCGGAATCGGTCCACAGGTGAATCCGCCTTGCACCGTCAACCAGATGCCGTCGTCGCTGCCGCCCGGGCTGGACGTCTGCACCGAACCGTCGCCGCTGCGGCCGTTGGCGAGCAGCGTATCCTCCTTGTGGATCTTGCGGATGGCGATTTGCGAGATTCCGGGCATGGTGAATGTCTTGGGCAGCACGTCATCGAACTGCACGCGCTGGCCGTCGCGCACGTAGTAGCCGGTGATCGGCGCGCCGGCGGTGCCGGTGAGCGCGATCGTCACCGGCGGCCCGCTGCTGGCGGGCGGACTGTTCGTGTTGGTACAGGCGCAGAGCACGGCCAGCGCCGCCGTGAGACATAACGGTATTCCCAAAAACGTGCGGATCATGTCCACATCTCCCTCGACTCAAAGGGATCGGGAGTCTTTGATTGACTGTTCCATCATCAAAGACTCCCGACCCGTTTGATGTGAGAACATCCAGCTCATCGGCATCAGCCGGTATTTCAGCAGAACCAGAACCGCTTCGATCCCGTGCCAGGCGCGGATTTTCTTGCCTTCCGACAGGCTGCGCGGGTTGTAGCGAATCGGAATTTCGTGGATGCGATATCCCAGCCGCAGCGACTTGGCCGTCACTTCCGGGCAGAAATCGAACCCCCGGCATTGCAGATTCATCCGCCGCAGCAGTTCCGTCGGGAACAGCTTGTAGCACGTCGCCTCGTCCGTGAGATGCGTCAGAAACAGCAGATTGGCCACCAGCGTGACCGCCTTTCCACCCAGCCAGAACCGCAGGTAATGAAACTGGTTCTTCAACGCCGCCGGCTTGCGCAAATTGCGCGAACCGTAGACCACCTGCGCCTTTCCCGCCTTCACCGGCCCCAGCAGCGTGGCGAACTCCTCCGGGTAATACTCCAGGTCGGCGTCCTGGATGATCGTGTAAGGCTCGCTGGCGTGCCGCAATCCGGCCGCGATCGCCGCGCCCTTGCCACCGTTGTGCGGGCAGATGATCCCCACAATGCCCCGCTCGCGCTGATACCGCCGGATGATGTCGTTGGTCCCGTCGGTCGATCCGTCGGAGACCACGATCACCTGCGGCCGCACCGGCAGGGCCAGCACGCGCTCGATCACCGCCGCCAGCGTTCGTTCCTCGTTATAAGCCGGAATGATGACGCTCAACATATCGAAAATCCGCCGGCCAAAAAAACCGGCCGGTTCGCCAGTGTACCGGATTGCGGCGAACAAATGCACACCAGCGTGTGCGCGCCGCATGCCCGTCCGCCCATCATGGGGGAATGCCACGGCCGTATCGCCCCAGGCCGGGGTATGGCGGCGCTCCGGCTGGAAACGCGGGCGAGGTGAGGGTAGAAGGAATCGGATATGACCGACCGGTTTTACATCACGACGCCGATTTATTATCCCAACGCCGAGCCGCACCTGGGCCACGTCTATACCACCCTGGCCGCCGATGCCGTCGCCCGCTATCACCGCCTCTGCGGGCGCGAGACGTTCTTTCTCACCGGGGTGGATGAGCATGGGATCAAGATGGTCAAGACCGCCGCGGCGGCGGGGTTGGAACCGCGCGAGCTGGCCGATCGCACCGTGCCGGTTTTCAGTTCGCTGTGGAAGGAACTGGACATCACCAACGACGATTTTCTGCGGACCAGCGAGCCGCGACACAAGGCCGCCGTCAGCCAGATCGTGAGCAAGCTGCTCGACAACGGGGATATTTATCTCGGGGCGTATGAAGGCTGGTACGACGAAGGCCAGGAGGAATTCGTCACCGAGACCGAGGCCCGGCATCAGGAATTCAAGGGCGCCATCAGCGGCAAACCCCTGCAGCGCTATCGCGAGGAGAGTTATTTCTTCCGCCTCGGCAAGTACGTGCCGCGGATCATCGAGCACATCAAGTCCCATCCCGAATTTGTGCAGCCGGAATCGCGGCGAAATGAAGTGCTCAGCAAGCTCGCCGCCGGGGCCGAGGATCTTTCCATCAGCCGCGCCACGCTCAAATGGGGAATCCCCATGCCCAACGATCCCAAACACGTCGTCTACGTGTGGATCGACGCATTGTGCAACTACATCACGGCCCTGGGCTACGGCTCGGCAGACGACTCGCGGTTCAAGAAATTCTGGCCGGCTGATGTGCATTTGATGGGCAAGGAAATTCTCTGGTTTCACTCGGTCTATTGGCCGGCCATCCTGATGGCGCTGGGCCTCGAATTGCCGCGGAAGGTGTTTGCGCACGGGTGGTGGACCAGCGGCGGGCGGAAGATGAGCAAGACGCTGGGGAATTACATCGACCTGGCGAAGATTCGCGGCGTGATCGCCCTGCACGGTCTGGACGCGTTGCGATTTTATCTCCTGCGAGCGGCCCCGTTCGGCAGCGATCTGGATTGGACCGATGCGGATGTCGAAAAAAGCTTCATCGAACTGGCGGATGTGGTCGGCAACTGCCTCAACCGTGTCGTGAAGATGCTGCATCGCTATCGCGACGGCGTGCTGCCGCAGGTCTCCTCCAGCGCCGAAGGGATCGATCGCCAGTTGCTCGACCAGACGGCCGCGTTGCCCGCGCTCCTCGAGCAGGCGTATCGGAACCTCGATCTTCAGCAGGCCGCGCTGCTGCCGCTGGAACTGGCGCGGGCCACCAACGGATATCTCGAAGCGACGGCGCCCTTTCAGCTTGCCAAGGACCCCAAACAGGCCGGCCGGGTCGATGAAATCCTCTCCCGCTCGGCCGCGGCGATGTATGCGGCCCTGCTGGGGCTGTTGCCGATCCTGCCGGTGAAGGCGGCCGACGGGCTGCATCAATTGTCCGCCACGGGTGACAACTTGCCGCTGAGCCAGCGGTTCACGGCCCCTCCGCCAGCGGGCACGCGCGTCGGGCAGGGCCAGGCACTCTTCCCCAAGCTCCCCCCGGCCACCAAACCCGGGCCGGCATAGCAATGTGAGTGTGCCCGAAATTCCCGCCGGCTGCCTTGTGCTCCTCCCCATCTACTGGTGGGCGAGCGACAAAGGTGGGGGTTCTTCGCCAGCGGCATCGACCTGTTACCGGCGGTGCGACTGCCTCCGCCACGTCGAGCCAAACCCCCTGCGCGCCGCCATCGTCAGCCGCGCCCAGGACTGGCACTGGAGCAGCCTGCACGCACGACCGGACGGCCCCGAGCCGGTACGGAACCTGCTAAAGCGACTGGCCGATCGACCGGCCGGGGAACTGGGTCCAACTGGTGAATCGCCCGCAAACCGATCTGGAGGTCGAGGCGATCCGGACGGCCGGCGCGGCGCGGCCGGCCGCCGGGGAGCGCTGCGTGGGTGGCGCGGGTTGTGTCGCGCTACGGATCGCAAAGCACTCTCCGCCCGCGCGGCGGCCAGCCCGGCCGAAACGCGGACATGGCCCGCTGACGGGTCGTGTCCCCTGCAGTTACCTCCCAAGACAAGATCATCGTATGTGGCCCTCAGGTTTTCATCGAGCTATTTCGATCGGCTGGTGGCCATCCGCGAATGAACGCCTCGGCAATTAGCGGATCATTTGGCGCAGACGGATGCCAACCCTTAGGCGGCGGAAGCGCCTTCAAAACCTCGAACACCCTTAGGGCCGCTGCCTCTAGTTCTGGCATTCGAGCTCGAAACTTCAGAATGCCGAGCCAATCGGTATATGCTGATGCGTGCTCGAAATCGGCATTCGAAGCGACGCCCCAGCCGAGTGGTACGGAACGATTCAATGAGCGCACCAACGCGTCCATTGCAGCGTCCCTCACATGCCCCGTTTGTCGTGCCTCTTCCATCTGGAGTTTGATCAAATGAACCGGCACCGTCGGTATGGGTATCCGCCTTGCGATCGCCACGTACGGCTCGCCCGGAAACAACTTCAAAAACTCATAAACCGAGTTACAGCCCAGCGTATAAATAGATTTGTAAACTCGCCCCTCCCATCCCGACATCCACGCTCGTCGCGACCGTTCGCGTTTTTCGCCTTGGTTCTCCCGAGCGTTCCGATTCCAGTCGTCCACACTTTTTTGTATTTCGTCCATATTGCTTTCATTTATCGCGCATAAGGCGCAATTTCCAAGTGGCCGAGGCCATAGTCCTCGAGCATTTGCTTGCCAATTTGTAGTATTTCAGTCCGGGTTAGTTGACGCCCTCCTGGGGTAACTGAATGGGACACGACCATTCACTGAGGAAATAACGCGGGTTGCGGCTCGGTGTGGGACACATTTGCAGTTGTTCCTTTCTAGAAGCCTGCGGGGCCGCGGACGGCCGGGGGGCTGGCGCGACGGGAGGGGGGAGATGGGGCGAATGGTTTCCATATCTTTTCCCGCCGGACTCCGCCAGAACCGGCCGGAGCGAGGCTGTTGTCGAAACCTCGCCGGTATTTTACGCGGCATTTCGTATCGTGCAAGATAAATCCGGCGATCCTCGCATGGCGGAGGAGGGGACAAGGGATGGCGCATCAGGCTCCCGACGCCGGCGGCCGAGGCACGGCCGGACATGGAGATTTTTCTCTTGCAAACCATCCTTTGTTCGTATAACGTAAGGGTGGCTGTAACGGACAATGGATAAGGAAGACGGGTTGACATGCACGTCTGGCGATGTCCCATACCCCTGGAATGGGACACGGCTGGGACAGGGCGAAAAATGGCGTTCGGGGGCTGGGAATGCGGATTTTGGCCTGGAAAAGGACAAATTGACGCAGGCACCCCCCACCCGGGGGATGGGACATTGTGGGACATGCAAGGGGCAATGGATAATGGACAGTTGACAATGGATAACGCGAAACGGGCGGCGGATTGTCGCTCTACTGTCTACTTTCCACTTTCTACCCTCTCGGCCGCAGGCCGCCCCCCACCCCCCCCTCCGTTGCATTCTGTTGCATTCTGTTGGAGAAGAAGCTGGGGAGAGGGGAGCCGGGGAGCGGAGGAGATGGAGCCGGAGTGGGGTTGGGTTGGGAAACTGCCAAGATGACATGACACGGCCTGTACGAAAATGCGCCTTGGGCGCGCCAAGTTCAGACTTCTACAGGCAGAGTTCGAACTTTTTGGCCACTTTTTGAGCGTTTTTTTGACGCGGTTGGGGACCAAAACCGCGATAGCCGGCTGAAAATGAGGGTGGGGCGGAGCGTGCTTAAACGGCGATTTTGACGTAAGCCTTGAATTGGCAATGGGATGGAGGAAAAAATCGCGATTTCACGGGCCGCCGGAACTTGGCCCCGGCGGTTGCGCCTCTGCCCGAATTGCCGGGCACGCTCGTCCCATAGTTATTATGGATTTCCCCTGCATCCAATGCCGGCCGATGGGTATACTGTATTTGGGTCGCGATGGAGGTTGGAACGATGAATACGACAAAAAGCGGAATATGGTTCGGATGTGCGGCGGCGGTGTGCCTGGCGATTGGGTCGGGCCGGGCGCTGGGGCAATACCGCGTCGGCGCTGATGGTCACGCCAACGACGCCAATCCGCAGGTGGGCAGCGGCGGTTATAACACCGGGGCTGATCATCCCGTCAACCCCGCCATCACCGGCCAGAACAACCTCATCGAACAGGGCAACGTCAGCGGCCTGAACTCATTCCACGGACGCACCCCCAACGAAGACCCAACCGCGTTCATCGGTTCGGTGCCGAACTCGCCGTCGGATAATTTGAACCGCGTGGTGGGCGGCTCCGGCGGCGCCCCCGGCGGCTTCATCGCGCCGGGCGCCAACAACACCATCACGCCCTATTTCAACACCAACACGCGATTCGTCCCCGCGCCCACCGGTTATGTGCCGGTCGGCAACACCGGTGGATTTGTGCCCGGTCCAACGGTGACGCCGTCTCCCAACGACGCGAGGCTCGGTATTTCGGATGACGTGACGTATGTGCCGCTGCCGTCGCCGGACAATGCTTCCGCACCCGGCCCGGTGAGTCTCAGCGGCGACCAATCGATCTATACGGCATCGCCATTGTACGGGGTCAAGCAATGGCATCTGGATGAAGCCGGAAACATGATCGCCGACGTCGAGCAAAATCCGCTGGCCGCGATGCCAATGGCGGGGAATCCGTCGCAGCCGCCCCCGACGTTCGGCGGCGGGGCGCCGCCGCTGAGCAACAGCACGATCGAAAATATACGCAACGAAATCAACGCCAACGCGGCCAATACGCAGACGAACACCGGCGCCACGGGCAATACAAATCCGGATGGTGGCAATTCGCCGGCGGTAAATCCGCCGGGCGTCAATAACCCCGCCGGTCCGGCTGGATTTGTGCCGGTTATTCCGCAGCCGTCGGGCGGGCAGTTGATGAGCAACAAGCCGCTGTCCAACGTGTTGTCGACCGGGCAAGCGCCGCTGCCCAACGGCCGGGTCGAAGCCGGTGTGATCGTTGCCCCGATCAACGGCCAATCGGTCAACACGGGCCAGGCCACGCGGTATCAGCCCATTGCTCTGGTCGAGCCGGGTAAGCAGAGTACACAATACCAGGCTCTGCAGAAGCGTCTGGCTGAATACGAAAGCCAGATGCAGAACGCCAATCTGACCGACGAGCAGCGTCACAACCTGGCCGTCAAGGAACAGCAGACCATCAAGGAAATGAGCCAGCCCGCCCAGGCCGGGGCCTTTACCGTGCCCGGCGCCGGTGGAGCTGGCGGGCCCGGCGGGCCGACCAGTCAGCCCGTTTCGCCCCGCAATACCAGCGTCGGCCCGGTGCAGATCGACAGCATGGCTGAAGGCATGGCCAGCCGCAGCCTCGGTGAGATTCTCAAGAACGCCGAAGACCTCGTTCACCAGGGCAAATACAAGGAAGCCATCGATCAATACAACAATGCCGCCGTCATCGTGCCGAACAATCCGATGATTATGCTCGGCCGGGCCAACGCCGAGATCGGCGCCAATCTGTATGTTCGCGCCGAGACCGACATCCGCAAGGCATTTGCGGCGGACACGGCGCTGATGATGGCCAAGTTCAACCTGGATGGACTTCTGGGCCAGAAGCGGCTGGATGCGATTATCGCCGATCTGGAGCAGGTTTCCGACAAGAGTCCCAGCAACGAGACGCCGGTGTTCCTGCTGGCATACCTGGATTACAACACCGGGCAGGTGACGAAGGTTGCCAGCCGGCTCGAACTGGCCGAACGGCTCATGGGCGGCCACGATCCGCTGATCGAATCCCTGTTTCAGCATTGGAACTTCAGCACGACGCAACCGGCGGGCAACTGAGGTTTGGACGTTGTCGGCCGCATCAGGGCTGGGTCGTCTGCGTGGTGGGCGGCGGTGGATTGGCCAGGTTCTTGGCCACCGCATCGGCAATTGTCTGACGGGCCCTGGCATCGGCGATGCTCACGCGCAAGGTCAGGGCCAGATTCTGCTGATCATCCGGCGGAAGTGAATAGAGAGAGATGAGCGCCTTTTCGGCCAGCGGTGCGAATTGCGCCAGCCGCTGGCGGGCTTGCATCTGCTGCACAAGTCGAACCGCGCTTTTGGCGTTGCTGGCGAGGTCTTCACGATAGACTTTATCCGCGGCGGACTCGACGGCCGGCTCGGGCGGATCAGCCGCCGGGCTGGCATCAGCGCCGTCGCCGGCATCGGTTGCATCGGCGGCATCGCTGCCGGTGTTGGCGTTGGCATGTGGCGTCGGCGGCGCCGGCGTCACGACGCGCGGGCCGTCGCGGGCGGGATTGAACGTCGGATCAACCGCGTCGGCCGCTTCCTTCCAGATCGCCACCCACAACCCCGCATCGCGGGTGCGGATGAGCGACCATTCGAGCGTTCCGGCCAGTTCGCTGTCGTCGATGCACTGAACGAGGCTGATCTGCGTGTCCATCGACATGTCCGCACCGCAGGTCGCCAGCGCCTCGGCCGCGTATTGCGATGCCCGGACCCGGCGATGCTCGTCCTTGAACGGTTTGGTCTCGAGCATTTTGGCGACTTCCAGCATGAGTTTGCCATACCGCTCGGGATCGAACTGGGGCCAATCGTGCTGCACCGAGATTGCCAGTTGGTCGAGCTTATCCGTGTTCAGCGTCTGGCCGCACAGGTCGATCTGCACCCAGGTTCGCAGATAGGTGATTTGGGGATCTTCATCGGTATCCTGTGTCCATGCGCGAGCGGCGCCGAGGCCCAGAACCATTCCCAACATCGCCGCCACCACGCACGGCCAGCGCATCGGCCGCCGGTGCGGGACGTTCTTGCGGTCGGGTTGTTTGGCGTTAGTCGTGTGCATGGTTCGTTAATAGTCATTACACCGGAACCGTCGGGATGTTTCATCCGTGCGGCTGCTCAATCTCCACTCTGCGCAACGTCACAATGCGATCCACCTTGAAATTCCGCCTTTCGCCGCGCAACTGGCAATGCGCCACCAGGAGCATTTCGCCCTTGAAGCGTCGAATCTGTAGCGGCTGGACCACGCGATTGGTCCGCTGGTTCCCGGCATCGACATATTCCATCTCGACCGCGCCGCCGTGTTCCAGGGCCTCTTCCAGTTCCAGCGGCAGCACAACGGGGGCCGATTCTGACGCGATCCCCATCGGCCCGCCCTGGGCGACGTACGCATCCACCAGCGAAATTCCCCAGCCGCCGATCGGCTCGATCAGCTTCTCGAACACCGCCGCCGTCGTCAGGGCATCGGCCAGGGCGCGATGGGCGGTTGTCGGCTCGATGCCCAATCGCCGGGAGAGGTTCTGCAATCCATTGCCGCCGCGCCCAAAGCGCTTGCGCGCCATCCGCACAGTATCCAGCACCGGGGCGCCGGGCAGTTCATCGTCCAAAGTGCGCCCGCGCCGGCGGAATTCCGCACACAGAAACGACAGGTCGAACCGCACGTTATGCCCCAAAATCGCCGCACCACGCATCAATTCCAGCATCGCGGGCATCACATCCCCAAAACCCGGCTGGCCGCTGACCATCTCATTGGTGATCCCCGTCAGTGCGGTAATGCCCGGCCCGATTCGCCGACCCGGATCGATAAGCTGCTGGTATTCGCCAATCTTCTTCCCGCCCTCGAACCTTGCGATGCCGATCTCGATAACCCGATCTCCCCAACCGGCCGACGCACCGCTCGTCTCGACATCCACAAACGCCAGCGGAATTTCCCCCACCGAGCGCAACAGCGAAAACGGCATCGACTTTCTCCGCACAACAGGAACAACAACGTCACTGGCCCATAGTCCGGCCTCGCGGATATTGTATCCGAACGTCCCGCCGTTACTTCTATCCACAGCGGCCGAGCGTGTCCGGTTTTCCGCACCGGCCGTCTTTTCCTCCTCTCCCTGTACGCAGGGGGAGGGGACTAAGAGGTGGTCCCGCATCGATTCATACTTGCCGGGAAAATCGGGACGTTCCAGGCCCCGTTCCAGCCAAATCCGCGCCAGCGACAAAGTGCGGTCTTCATGGCCAGTTCTGTCATAACACTCTCGCCGCACTGCGCTTACGAGCAAAAGGGGCTGCGATTCACATCTGTTCGCTTGGCTTTTCGATCCGACGGGCGAATGATTGGACGCACGGAGAATCGACCCATGAACAAAATGAATCCCAAGGTTGATGGATACCTCAGAAAATCCAAAAAGTGGCAGCAGGAACTGCAGAAACTGAGAGAGATCGCTCTTGACTGCCAGTTGACCGAAGAAGTGAAGTGGCGTCATCCTTGTTACACCTATGAGGCAAGCAACGTCGTCATCCTGGGTGCATTCAAAGAAAGCTGCGTGATGACCTTTGTCAAAGGCGCCCTGCTGAAGGATGCCAATCGTATTCTGGTCAAACCCGGGGAGAATACGCAGGTGGCGCGGGTGATCCGGTTTACGGATGTTCAACAGATAGTCGACCTGGAACCCGTCTTGAAAGCCTACATCCATGAAGCCGTGGAAGTAGAAAAGGCCGGAACGAAAGTGCAGCTCAAGAAGGTCACGGAACGCGCGATTCCCCAGGAATTGCAACAGAAATTGGATGCAATCCCTGCCTTGAAGACGGCCTTTTCGGCATTGACGCCGGGGCGGCAAAGAGCGTATCTCCTCTATTTTTCCGCGGCCAAACAATCCAAAACCCGCGAGGCAAGGGTCGAGAAATGCATGCAGCGAATTCTCAGCGGCAAGGGGTTGGATGACGAGTAGGGGGCCGCAGCGGCTATGACGACCAGAATGCCGGCAGGCCGGTGAAGGTGAAATTGGCGGCGGCGGCCAGCAGGGAGCTGGTGCGGCCGGCTTTTTCGGATCTTCCGGCTGCGGTCTGTGCCAGGCATTGCAGGGCCAGCACCAGCAGGCGGACGGGCATGTCGATCGTGACCAGTGTCTTGTACAGCCGGGCGGCGGCGGGGCCGTGGTGCTTCTTCAGGTAACGCGCCCAGCCGATTTCGTAGCCGCGGTAGACAAAGCCGCGATTGGCGCGGGAGCTGATCCGGCCGAGGTGCTCGATCCGGGCATCGGGCAGGTAATAGATGATGCCGAGTTGGCCCAGTCGCCGGCAGAGATCGACATCCTCGACGCCGAAGGGGAATTCCTCGTCAAACCCGCCGATCTTGTCGAAAGCGTCGCGGCGAACGATCAACGCGGCCGCGGCAAGCTGGCCGATCGGTCCGGGCGTTTGCGGATCGAATCCCTGATTTCGATAACGATCGTGGGCGGCGCTGAAGAGTCCGGTCCATTTGAGGAACTGGATCGAATGCAGCAGCGCCGGAATTGTCGGCAGATTGCGTCCCGATCGCTGGGGCCGGCCGTCTGCCCCGACAAGCTGCGGCCCGGCGGCGACGTAGTCCGGGTGGTCGTTCAACAGCCCCACCAGAGCCGCCAAGGCGCCGGGGCGCACGACGGTATCGTTATTGAGCAGAAGCAACAGCGGGGCTAGGGCAGTGCGGGCGGCCTGGTTATTGCCGCGGGCAAAACCCTGGTTGGTTTGATTCCGTATCAGCACGACATCAGGGAAATCGGCGGCAACCATGTCCGGCGATCCATCGGCCGAGGCATTGTCAACGACGATGGTTTGGACAATCAGCGGCCCGCGCGTCGATTCGATGCTCGCCAGCAACCCGCGCAGCATCTCCCTGCCGTTCCAATTGACGATCAGGACGGACAATTGCGGGCTGGGGACAGGCATAGGGCGGTGCATCGAATCCAAACCCGTTTCGACGGGCAAACGGCCATGCACCGACGCCCATTATGCACAGCCCCGGACTCCTTACCAAACGCGGGGTTGCAGGGGATAAGGGACGCCTGCCGCAAAGCGCGCGACGAGGCCGGTGCGACTATCGGCAGGAATTGCGCGTATGGTTGACAGAGAGTCGATAAGTCGGGTCGGATTTGGATTGTTCAGAAATCAGGCGACAATGGTACTCGGTTTGCCATCCGACGCCTGGTGAATTGGCAATCGCGGGCCAAGTGGCTTTGAGAAAAAGCGGTTAAATGTCGAAACCCGCGAAGATTGGCGATTGACAAGCGGTGGTCGGCGCGCGTAACTTAGCCACGAACATCGGCGATTATTCAGTAGGCAATGTGGCTCGGATGGTGCGGAAAATGCGCGATGCTTCGGCGGCCACGCGGATCGGTCGCCATCGTACAGAAAGAAAGTCAGGGCTATGCGCGTCTTCATGCTCGGGTGGGAATTCCCGCCGTTCATCAGCGGTGGATTGGGAACCGCCTGCTACGGCCTAACCAAGGCGATGAGCGGGATCGGCACGGACATCATGTTCGTGCTGCCCAGGCCCGTAGCCACGCCTTTTTCCACGCACGTCCGGCTTGTCAGTCCACGCGCGGGCTCGCCCCTGGCGGCGCCCAGCGCGGAGTTCCGGCTGGATGAGTTCGAGCGCGTCACATTCCGTACCGTCGATGCGCAATTGACCGATCCGTACCAGTCGCCCGCCCGGTCTGCGCCGATCTCGTCGTCCGCTTCGACCACTACTTCGACAACCACCACCGAAACGACCGCTGTCCCGGTGGCCGGCGCCGCTGGTCCGACCGGCAGGGCCGCTTCTCCCGGCGGTGGCGGCGGCGGCACAAATGCCGGTTCGCCCTACGGCGGCGACATGTTCTCCGAAATCCAGCGCTACGCCGCCCTGGCGGCCGAAATCGCGCGGGGCGAGACCTTCGACGTGGTTCACGCCCACGACTGGATGACATTCCCGGCCGGGCTGAGCGTGGCCGCCATCAAGGGCGTGCCGCTGGTGGTACACGTTCACTCGACGGAATTTGACCGCAGCGGCGTGCATATTGACCAGCGGATTTACGATGTCGAGCGTCGCGGCATGCACGGGGCCATCCGCATTATCGCGGTCAGCCACCTGACCAAGAACATCATCACGCACCACTACGGCATCGATCCTGGCAAGGTCGAGGTCGTCTATAACGCCATCGAGACCAGCACCAATCACTTTGACCCCGAGCAGTACCAGATTCACAAGGATGAGAAGATCGTCCTGTTCCTGGGCCGCATCACGATGCAGAAGGGGCCGGAGTATTTCCTGGCGGCGGCGAAGAAGGTTCTGGAGGTGATGGACAACGTGAAGTTCGTGATGGCCGGTTCGGGGGACATGATCCGCCGCACGATCGAGATGGCCGCGACGATGGGGATCGGGCACAAGGTTTTGTTCACCGGCTTCCTGCGCGGCCCGGACGTGGACAAGGTTTTCAAGATGGCCGATCTGTACGTGATGCCCAGCGTGAGCGAGCCGTTCGGCATCGCGCCGCTGGAAGCGATGAGCCACGACGTGCCGGTGATCATCTCCAAGCAATCCGGCGTCAGCGAAGTGCTGAGCCATGCCCTGAAGGTCGATTTCTGGGACATCAACGAGATGGCGAACAAGATAGTGGCGGTGCTGCGTCACCCACCGCTGGCCAGCACGCTGCGTCAGCACGGCGGTTTCGAGGTTCGCCGCCTGAGTTGGACGGACGCCGCCCGCGCGTGCGTCGGCGTGTATGAACAAGCCCGCGGGGCGATGTCGGGGCGATAATGCTGATCGGGTGCGGTATCCACAAGAGATTATGGACGACGGACCGGACCCTTTCTTTACTGTAATTGCCATCGGGGCGGCAGTTTGCTTCTGCCTGGGCGTGGTCTGGTTCGCACGATGGCTCAAGCACAAGCGCGAATTCCGATGCTCGAATTGCGACCACTTATTGCGCGGCGAAAAGCTCTATGTGGACCATGAAGGCCTCCGCCGCTGCCCCAAATGCGGGGAACCGGTCATCTGGGAAAACGGGCTGAAGCTGTATAAGAAATAAGGGCCGGCCACATCGCGACGGTCGTTCGGCCGTGCCCGCCTCGTGTTACCTTTGCGCTTGGCATTTGCGATGCATTTTACTGTATTCCCTGCCGGGAATATCCACGGCGGCTTGCCCGTTGGATTGTGTGGTGGTTTTGTCGACGGAGGTTCCATGCATCGACGAGTGGCCATGCTCGCACCCAGCCTGGTGTTCCTGCTGGCTTTGGCGGCCCTGCCATTGGCTACGTGGGCCGAGATCGCCCAATTGAAGCCGGCGCCGGAATTTCCCAAGGATCTGAAATGGGAAACCGCTGATAGCAAGCCGCTGACCATGGCCCAGCTCAAAGGCCAGGTGGTCATCGTGGATTTCTGGGACTACACCTGCATCAATTGCATTCGCACGTTTCCGCACCTCAAGCAGTGGTACGACCGCTATCACAGCGACGGCCTGGAGATCATCGGCGTGCATAAGGGCGAGTTCAAATTCGCCGCCGATGCGGACAATGTCGCCAAGGCGTATGAGCGGCTGAAGCTGCCGTATCCGAATATCGCGGATACCGACGACAAGGTGTGGGATTTGTATCAATGCCACGTCTGGCCGGATGAGTTTTTGATCGACCGCAACGGCATCGTCCGCGTAAACCATCAGGGCGAAGGGCCTTACGCGGAATTTGAGCGGGACATTCAGATTCTCCTCAAGCAGGGGCACGCCGAGTTGGATTTCTCGAAGATCAAGATCGACGCCGATCCGCCGCTGGGTCCGGATGCACGAACGATGAGCCTGGAAACGTACATCGGCACCGCCCGCGCCGATTGGGCCGGCGGCAAGATCGCCAATCCCGAAGGCCTCAAACCCGGCAAGACCGTCGATTACGCGGCGACGACCAAGCGCGTGCCGCATGGGTTTTTCGCTCAAGGTCCGTGGATCAACCAGCCGGATGATTTCGAATCCGCCGCCGCCAGCACCGACGCCAAGCCCGTGCGCCTCGGCATCGACTACATCGGCCGCGATGTGTACGGCGTGTTCGACCGTTCCAGCGAAAAACCGGCCGTCCTGTTCGTCACCCGCGACGACAAACCCATCCCGGCCGACCAGCGCGGCAAGGACATCCAGACCGACGACAAGGGCCGCACGTTCATCACCATTGACCAGCCGCGGATGTATTACATCATCACCAGGGAAGACGAGAAATCGCACGAACTGGTCTTCACGGCCGATTCCGCCGGGGCGCGCATCTGCTCATTTACTTTCGGCAACAAAGCCACGCAGGATTTCGATCGGCTGTAACGATCACTCGTCGATTCTTACTTCCCGACCCGCGGCGGCGCTGGCGTAGACTCCATCGAGCATCTTCTGCACCATCAGTCCATGTTCGGCCGGAGCTTCGGATTCGCGGCCGTCGCGGCAGACATCGACGAAGTGCCGCATCTTGTATTGGAAATGATCCCAATGGCCCAGAAAGGCCGGGGTTGCGTTCATCATGTAGCCGCCGTGATCCATGAAGATCTGCGACGTGTCCCAGACCGCTCCGCCCTTGGTTCCCATCACCTGGAATGACCAGATGTCCTTTTCGATGTGCGCCACGAAGCTGGCCTCGATAGTCATCATCGTACCCGTGTCGAATCGGATCATGCCCACGGCCAGGTCTTCGACGTTATACGTTTTGTGATCCCAACCCGGCCACTGGCTCTGCACGTGGCTGGGGTAATTGCCCAGGTACGTCCAGGTATTGCCGGTCGCGGTAATGGGGCGCGGGCTGCCGATGGCGTAGTGGGCCATCTCGATGACATGCACGCCGATGTCGATCATCGGCCCGCCGCCCTGCAGCTCTTTTCGGCCAAAGACGCCCCAATTGGGAATCCCGCGCCGTCGCAGCGCCTGACAGCGGACATAGAGGATTTTGCCGAAATCGCCGGATTGAATCTGATCGCGTATGAGTTTGGTCCGCGGCTCAAAGCGGTGTTGGAATCCAACGATGAGATGCTTGCCGGCCTTCTTCGATGCATCGAGCATGGCCTTGGCCTCGGTGGCGTTCATGGCCATCGGCTTTTCAACCATGACGTGATGTCCCGCGTGCAGCGCCGCGATGGCGGCCGGGGCGTGCAGGGCATTGGGTGTGCAGACATCGACGGCGTCGATCGCAAATTCTGTTGTCAGCAGATCGTTCCAATCGGAATAGACATTGGGGATGGCGTATGCGGTTCGGGCTTTTTCGAGGGCATCCCTGGAGACATCCGCCGCGGCGACGATTTTGACGCCGGGGATTTCACTGAGATATTTCATGTGCGTCAGGGCGATGGCGCCGCTGCCGATAAACGCGACCTTGAACGACTTGGGCGTGGACATGCTCAATCACTCCAAAGAGGGCTTTGAATCGACCATTGGCAAGGCATGGTAACGCCAAACGCGCACATCGCACGGAAGATGCGGCGACCTCAAGCGGGGAGCGTTATTTCGGCGATGCGACGAGCTTGAAGATCTGGCCGGTGTTGGGGTAGGTTTTTTCGTCGCGGTCGCGCATTTCCATGTGGCCGTAGTCGAGGATGTAGAGTGCGCCATCAGGACCGAACTTGGCGTCGATGGGACGTTCCAGGGCATTGGGGTTGTTGCCCTGCTGGCTGGCGGGGATGGACTTGGTATTGAAGACGAAATCGGTGGTGGCGTGTTTGTCGGGATCGATCAGGACGACCTTGCCGCCGATCCAGGCCGGTTCGAGCGGCCAGTTGCTGGTGGCGAAGGGGGCCTTGTTGCCCCAGAGTGCGACGACGGCGCTGCCGAGGAATTGCCGGAACGGGCCGGACGGCGGGATGAATTGGAGATGGGCGGCGCCTGAAAGCGGCGGGAACTGGCCCTTGAGCAACGTCTGCGGGTCGGGAGGTATCAGGCCGTTGGTTCCACTGGCGGCGTGGTTGATCAGGAACCCGACGTCGGGATAACTGCTGGGTTGAACGAGCGAGAGGGGCGGCTGGAAATGCTGGTCGCTGATAGGCCGTCCGTCACGGCCGTAATCGGGCCATCCGTACCAGGTGATCGTCTTGCCGCCGCTGGGGATGAGGCGATAGAGGACGTCGGGATCGTCCTTGATGGGTCGCACGCCGCGCAGTTCCATGCCGTTGTCGGTGAAATAGAGTGTCCCGAACTCGTCGAGGGCCAGGCCGCGCGGATTGTGCAGGCCCCAGGCTTCGATGCGCAGATCGCCGCCGGTCAGGGCGACGGAATAGATCGCCCCGGTGGGTTTGGTGCCCGGCGGGGATTCGATGCTGGTGCGGTTGCTGATGCTCCAGGGCTGAAAGGCGCCATTGACGACTTTTTCGCTGATTCCCAGCAGCGGGCTGGCCAGTGGATTGCGAACGTCCATCCGCATTCCGTTGAGCTTGAGAAAGACCGGCGCGACATCCGTAAATTCCGGATGCTTATGAACCCAGGTCCAGTTGTCGTCGCCAATGACCCCGCTGTTGGTCGCCGTGCCCAGGCCGAAGAAAAGGCGGTCGTTGGCATCGACGGCCATGTCGGTCACGCTGTAATCGCCCCTGGCGGGCAGACCGGAGACGATCGTGGTGTGCTTGCCGTTGTAATCGAACGAGGTGATGACGCCATCGTCGTCGGCATCGCGGTGGGAGATATAGACCCGCCCGTGGACGGCCAGGATTCCGCCGATCGGGCCATAGATGTGAAACCCGCCGCGGAGCCACGGCACGGGCGAGGCTGGGGGATAAATCTGGAATCGCGTGCCGCTGCCCAGGTGGATGCCGAAAATATCGGGTTCGCCGCCGTCGCCCTGATTGGCCACGATCAGTGAGCCTTCGGTATCAAAGCAGAAACAGGTGGGTGTGGTGAGATAGCGAATGTAAGGTCGAAGCTCAAAACCGGCCGGATATTCGATGATCGAGCGGTCGATCGTCGTCTGCTGAGTGGTGGGCAGGACGACCGGAGCGTACTGGCAGCCGCACAGGAGCCATGTCGCCACCACGACCGCGCACGCCGCGGACCGTCCGTAACTCGATACGCCAACCCAAACACACGCGGGTTCGCTCATGGTCAACTCCGTTGCCGTCACCATGAGCCTAGCGAATTACGGCCCCGCCGACAAGGAACATCGCGGAGGTCCGATAATACGCCCCGCGGCGCTCACAATTTGACGCCGGCCACCAAGTCCTTCACATGACTGACGCTGGTGTTGAACATGGCGCGCTCGGCCGGATCGAGTTCGACCTCGATCACTCGCTCAACGCCGCCGGTGCCCAGCACGCACGGAACCCCGACGAAATATCCCCCCACGCCGTATTCCTTATCGCAATACGCCGCGCACGGCAGAATCCGTTTCTTGTCGCGGATGATCGACTCGGCCATCTGCACAGTGGCGGCGGCGGGCGCGTAATAGGCGCTGCCCTTCTTGAGCAGGTTGACGATTTCCGCCCCGCCGTTGCGCGTGCGGGTAACGATTTGATCCAGCTTGTCCTTGGCGATGAGCTGCGTGACGGGGATTCCCCCGGCGAACGTGTAGCGAAGCAGCGGCACCATGTCGTCGCCGTGTCCGCCGAGCAACAGCGCCTGCACATCCTCGACGCTGCACCCGATCTGGGCCGCCAGGAAGGCGCGATAGCGGGCGGTATCCAGCACGCCGGCCTGCCCGATGATGCGCTGCGTCGGGAACCCGGTTACTTTCCACGCGACATAGACCATTGCGTCCAGTGGATTGCTCACGACGATCACCACCGCGCCGGGGCTGTGTTTGGCCACGTTCTCCGCGACCGTCTTTACGATCCCCGCATTGGTCTTGATCAGATCGTCGCGGCTCATCCCCGGCGTCCGCGGCAACCCGGCCGTGATGATGACCACATCGCTGTCGGCCGTCGCGTCGTAGGTGGTCGTGCCGATGATCTTGCTGTCGAAGCCTTCAACCGGCGAGGCCTGATACAGGTCCAGTGCCTTTCCCTGTGGCATGCCGTCAACCTGCGGGATATCGACCAGGACAATATCCCCCAGTTCTTTGGAGGCCGCCCAATGAGCCGCCGTCGCCCCGACGTTCCCCGATCCGATGATGCTGATTTTTGCCCGACGCATGATGGTTCCTTTCTGGTAGCCGTTCCGCCTCACGACGTTTGTTGGCGCAGTTTAGGGGCAAACCCGTGCCGGAAGCAAACTGCCGATGCTTTTCCGCCCGAGTTGATGGCGCATCCGTCACGAAAAACCGACGGTGAGAATCACGGCCGAGTGGCCGGCCGGGTTGTGCCTTCCGACACCGGCAATGAAAACTTTATGCCCTGATGCGAAAGGGCGGTGCGATATTGCGTGCCGAACTGTTGATCCCGCTTCTTGAGCTGATCCCAGTCGGGTGACAACAGGATCTTGTCTGCAAATCCGCGCATACCCTCAAAGGCCAGACCTAGCTTGGCCGCTGCTCCGCGGTTATCGCTGAGGAATGAGATCATGCCGGGAAGTGTCTGCTGGTCGAGATCGAGGAATGCGATATCGCGGCGCAGGGCATCCGGATCCGGAAATGCCACCGCCGCTGCGGGAATCTGACCGCCAATCCTGGCGTCCAGCCGCAGGATGAAATAGTCGTCTTTGAGATTCTGCGATGAGAATCGGAACCAGGTCTGATCGCGGGGAATCTCGATGGACTCGAGATTGTTGCCGGCGCGCGGAGCGGCCAGCAGCCGGTAGCTGTCGTGAGCCTCAATCTCGCGCAGGCTCTGTTGCGATGCATCGACGAATCGGTCGATGCGGAACGATGAGTTGATCGTTTTGGCATCTTCGCCAAAACCCAGGTTAAACTTAAAACGCATCGGTTGGTCTGCCTTTGGGTTCCAGTCTACTGTGACGCAGGCCTTACTGGTCGGCGCGCAGATGATGCGGGAATTGCTCAAGTCGTAAATGAGCGTCTGGTCACCGTCCGACAGATAAATCGGCGTGCTATCCGCCGGATCAAACAACGCGCAAATCCGCTTCTTCCCATCGGCGGCAAAATGAAACCCCAAACCTTGATCCGCCGATTCCCTGATGACCCCGTCTACGACAAACGCCGGCGAGTCCTTTGACCCCTCGATCAGGGCCGGAATACTCGGCAGCGTGGATGGCCCATCCGCCGCCGCAATGCCCGGGCGGATGCAGCAGAGCAAAAGAGCCGACAAGCCAACGATCGTGCGCATTCGAACCGCCCCCTTGGCGCTTTCCAATTCAATAATGCTGATCTTCGCCCGTTGCATGGTTTTCCCTTTCTCTGTTTGTGCCCGCACGGATTATCGCCGGAACGGGCGGCCATGCAAACAGACGGGTGTTGGCCTTGCACTTGCTCTCGCGCGTATTCACTTGCTTCAGGGATACAAGCTGGCGACTCGCGATCGAATGGCCGGAAGCGATTCGGCAATTCGGATATGCCGCGCGACGATGAGGACAATTCCCCAGTAAGCCAGTGCAACGGCTGGCAACCAATAGGTGAAATCGAATTCCGCCTGCTGGAGAATCAATATATACATGCCAAGCCAGACGCAGGTGATCGCAAGCCAAAACCATAGACTTGGAGATTGCCGGTTGCGGCACTGGCGCCATATTTCCTTGCGCCGGGATTTTGGCAGCCTGGCCAATTCGGGCACGGATCCGCACGACAAGTAGATTGGTATCCGCCGCTCGTCGGGAAACTTCGACGGAACCGTCCCGCATTCCGGGCAGCGATCCGGCGTGGCGCGCAGGTCATACCCGCACTTGCGGCAGTGCCCCGGCTCCCGGCGAAATCTCCGCTGGATCAAATCGAAAAGGAGGCGACGGCGCGCAATGACGAACCGCTGCACCGGCAGAACCGCGCACACCGTCGCGACGAACCAAAGCGGAATGCCGTACTTGTCGTTGTGATACCAGCGGCCGGGGCTAATCGAAGTTTGGCGATGATCCGCCCAGAACCCAAGCTGTTCAAAGAAGGTGTCCGAAGGGAATGGGAGGCCGAATTGCGATTGGAGGCGCCCCGATCCCAAATTCGCGTATTCCCAATGCCCCGTGCCGAGCGGATCAAAGTGTATCCCGCGGGGCGCCCAATATCTTCTATAGGCTTCGAAATCAGAATCGTTCGCAACCGCCTCGCGCTCAAACCAAACCTCTCCCTGCGTGGAATGGAACCAGCTCCGGTATTGAATCCACATCGTCGGCAACGACCCCGCGACATTAACAAGGTACTCGCATTGATCGTGAACAAATTCGCTCCGCACCCACAATGCCGTCGTGGCCGCAAACAGCAGCAGCGACAACCAGGCGAGTGCGGAGAGAATATGGTGGCACAGGCGTTTAATCATGTGATGATGCAGCGGGTTTCAGCATCGCCTTCGCGAAAGTGCAACGGCGAAGGGTGACCTACGCATGCCCATTATCGTCTCCGATGGTCCGGGATCGCCCAAACGCCTCAACCCTTGCAGAGACTATCCCCAACTCGTTCCAGCGCCGCCTCAAATTCAACAACCAGGTTCTTCTTCTCGTAGGCAAAGACCTCAAGGTACTCGATCGCGCGCGTGCAACCCACGTAGAAATTAGCCCGGCCAGTGACATCCGTTTTGAACTCATTGGCAGATGCGAGCAAAACGCAATACGCGTCGTATCCTTTGGCCGACGCGACAGTGGAGACCGTCAGCCGACCCTTCTGGCCGAGGGGCTGATCCTTCTGTTTTTCGTCGATCGCCAGATGTACGGCTTCTATCGTCGGGATGTTCGCAGCGGCGATCACTTCGGCCAACTGCGTGACGCGCTGGCGAGAAAACGTGAGCACCTGGATATCTTCCGGCCGAACCTCCTGCTCGCCCGTCAGCCATCGGAGCCGCGCCACAATAAGTTGGTTCTCCTGGTCAACGTCCGTCGCAAGAGCGAGCCTGGGTTTCGCCCCGGTGCGCGGCGTAAACTCGATCCGCCAGAAACCGCCGTCGTTCCGGATCAGCCCCTTCTGCTCGAGCGAGGCGATGTCGGCAAAACGCTTGGTGGGGACGTCTCCGGAACCTCCGGCACACGTTCCGTACAGCACATTGAAGGCCGTTTCCACTATGGGTTGCGTGTTGCGAAAGCATTGCGTCATCACGACGGATCGCCCGCCCAGCACGTTCAATCCGAGCGATTGCCAATTGGGCCGGCTGCGGCCATAGAGATTTTGAGCATCGTCGTAGAAGACGTAGAGATTCGGCTCAGCCCCGTCTTTAACACGGCACAACTCCTTGAGCAGACGAAACTCCTCTTCGAAGAAATCCTGTCCCTCGTCCACATAGATCGCGTCGTAGGCGAGGGATTGCAGCCGCTGGGGGCTTCGCCGTCGGAAATCGTCCAACTGGTCCAAGCACTGGATGGCACGCACAATATCCCGTGGATTCTGCACGTTCTGAGATCGCCACACGCCAGCCTGTGCCAGCTTGTATGTCAATTGGTTGATCGTCAGCACGTCGACCATTTTCGCCGGCACCGGCCGGCCGTTGCGCTGCTCGAATGCAATATTGATCTTCTTCCGGATAAACGGCGCCAGCGTGCGATTGAAACAGACCGCCAGTATGCGCGGCTGGGCCGGCCGATCGCCGAACAGCCCGTCGCCAGCGTCGGCCAATCTTCGCTCCAGGTGCCGCGCGAGGTTGTTGGCCAGAACGATGGTTTTTCCGCTGCCGGCCACCCCGCGAATCTGGCGTGGGCCGCCGTCCCAATTCGCCGCCGACAGTCGCTGTTGATCGTCGGACAGTTGCTTATATGCCTCCGCCGCCTGGTCGAATTGCCGGCCGAGCGTGCCGTCGCGAGTCGGGCGAGCTTCCCGCTGGTGCGGGGTGCAATACAACACCGACGTATCGCCGAAGGCGTGCCAGACATATTTCAGTTGATCCAGCGGGCAGACGCGGATCGGACCTAGAGATGCTGCCCGATCCGATGCGCCCAGAATACGCGCCAAGTCCGCCGATTCCATCGCGTCGGCAAACAGATATTCCGGCGGTCGAAATGCTCCGTCCCCGAATCGTCCAATCCATGACTGGCGACGAAGAAATGGGAAAACCACCCAATATTTGAATGGCAGCGCCACATCGCTTCCGAACGCGCGGCTTGTTGCATCGCGGATGGCGAACATGGCATTGCGCACCTGTTCGATCGGGTTGGCCCTGGCAATTCGATTGGCGTAGCGCACGTGCAGTGTGCCGCCGGCCTCAATCCGCTCAATTTGTTCCAGTGTAATCCCCTTGACCTCGATCACGTGAACACCGATCTCCGGATCGATCAGCACAAGATCGGGCGGGTGCAGCGTATTGCGAGCGAGACTCGGCTCACAAAGCAACGCCGATTCGCTGTTATTGAACGCCTGAATCAATCGCCCCAGCACCAGCCGATGGCCGTTGTAACGCACGGAATCGGGGCCGTTCACCTGACATCGAGCGCCCGCCACAATTCTGTCTAACTCGGCCTTGGTCATTCCGTCTCATCCGCGTCTTCAAACAGCGGGCCAGTATACGGCTTCGCGTCCTTTACGTCTGACGCGGCTGGCCGTTGCGGCGCCGGTGTTGCCGCAACAAGAGCCGCCGCAGCCATCGCCAATTCGTCGCAACGCTCGTTTTCCGGGTGGCCTGAGTGTCCGCGTATCCACCTGGCTGTCAGTTGATGCGGCTGACGAACCTCGTCCAGCCGAATCCACAGATCGCGGTTCTTGAGAACCTTCGTTGTCTTGGCGCTGCGCTTCCATCCAAAGAGTTTCCATATCGTCATCCCATAGGTGACGGCATTGACCACATACTCGCTGTCGCTAAACAACTCAACCTGGCACGGCTGCTTGAGCGCCTCCAGGCCGCGAATTACCGCGGTGATTTCCATTCGGTTGTTGGTGGACGCGTGTTCGCCGCCGCTGCCCTCCTTCGAGCGGCCACTGGCAGGATGCTTGAGGATGAATGCCCAGCCACCGGGGCCCGGATTGCCGATGCATGCCCCGTCGGTGTACAGCTTCACTGAACGATTCGTAGGCCCGCTTGGTCCCATCTCTTCTCGGTGGCCTCTGTGGCTAGCCGCTGCCTTGAATATCGGCACCTTACGCCGCCGGATTCGCCCCGTCCCCCGCCACCGCCGCCGGTTCCGGGTCCAGAAACAACTCCTCCGTGTCGGTCGAATAGCCGAACAACTCCGCATGCCGGCCCCAGCCGACGATGAAAGTGAACATCTTCTCCGGCTCCTCGGCCGTCAGGCGGATACACATCTCCTCCATCACCAGGTCTTTGCTCACGCGCCCGTTGCGCGATTCCTTCAATAACTGCATGATGAACTTGAACGTGTTCAGGCCCAGCAGTTGCTCGCGGAGGATGTTCTTGCGGCCGATCGTGTCGGCTTCGAGGAATTGGCGGCCCAAAGGCGTGAGGATCACCGTGTTCTTCGGATTGTCCAGGAAGCCCAGCATCTCGCCGGCCTTGATGACGGTCAGCGTGTGGCCAAAATCGTAATCCGTCATCTGGTCGAGCTTGAACACATCCATCTGCCCGCCGCGTTCGCCGAGGATATCAATAACGCCCATGATGTGGCTGATGATGACCGGCGGGATCGGTTCCAGCCGCGGCCCGAACTCGCTGCCGGCCGGAATGGCCGGCTCATCGGGTGGGCGCGACTCGGTGATGATGTCGTGGATGCGCTGCACCATCTTCAGGAATTGCGGCGATTGATATTCGCGCGGATGTGCCACCTCGTTCTGGATGATCTGCCGGATGTGCCCCGGCTTGGCGCCCATGACGACGATGCGATCGGCCAGAAACACCGCCTCCTCGATCACGTGCGTGATGATCAGCACACCCTTGAGCGAAAATGGCAGTTTTCCGCCGCCGGACCACAGCCGATACACTTCGCTGCGCAGGTTCTCGGCCGTGAAGACATCCAGAGCACTGAACGGCTCGTCCATGCAGAGCAATTCCGGCCCGCGCGCCAGGGCCCTGGCGATGCCGACTCGCTGCTTCATCCCGCCGGAAAGCTCCTTGGGATACGCCTGCTCGAATCCTTCGAGCCCAACGATGTCAATACACTGCCGCACGCGCATGGCCCCCTGCGCCGGGCTCATATCCAGGCCGTTGAGGGCCACGCGGATATTTTCCTGCACCGTCAGCCACGGGAACAGCGCGAAGTTCTGAAACACCAGCGCCACGCGCGGATTGATGCCGTCCAGCGGCCTGCCGTGCGCCAATACCTGCCCTTCGTTGGGGTGCAGCAACCCGATCAGCACGCGCAGGAGCGTGCTCTTGCCGCAACCGCTGGGTCCGAGCAAGGCCAGCACCTCGCCCGACCGCACCGCCAGCGAGATGTCCTTCAGTACCAGCAGATTCGTCGAATCGGTTTGAAACGAAACGCTGACGTCCTTCACCTCGGCAATGATCGAGCCGTTGTCGGTCGTGCTGGCAATGGGTGCGGTTGCCGCTGTTGTCATGCGATATCTCCGTTGCGGTGCCTGCGTCGCCGGCCATTGTGCCGGAGCAAAGCGCGATTGGGAAGACAAACCCGGCGTGGCTACGAAATCCTACTCATGCCCGCACCGCTCACTTGGCAAACGCCCCGATCGGCAACCGCGCCAGTTCCAGCATGCGCCGCACGCGATGAGCCCAGGTATGCTCGGCCACCACACGCTGCCGCGCCGCATCGGACATCTCGCGCCGCGCCTTTTCATCGCCAATGAGCCGCCGGATCGTCTGGCGCAACTGGGCCGGAGTGTCGAACAATTCCATCTCCACGCCGGGGACGAACGACTTCTCCAATCCCTGGCACCGGTTGTGAACCATCGCCGCCCCGCACGCGGCCAGCTCGAATGTCTTGGCCGTCAAGCCTTCCTCATCCCACCCACTGACGATATCCAGCACAACCTTCCCGCGCGCCACCGCCGCCGGAATCGCCGGGAAATCGACCCAGCCGCCTGTCCGTTCGCGATCAGCCGGTTCGCCGACCCGGTCCCATTTCCCACCGAAGAGTCCCACGCGGAAATACCGGCTCAGCCACGCCAGATAGAAATGCCGCTGCCAATTGCGAAACGCATACAAGATCGACATCGCCTTGAAATACACCGGATACATTGCCGCCAGCCACCAGCTTACGGCCGGGAATTCATCGGCCAGCTTCTGGAAATACCGGAACGACGCCACCGACGAATCGTCTAATTTCATCGCCACCATCTTCGCCGACCACGCGGCCAATTCCGCTCGCATGTTCGCCGGCGCTTCCTTCTCCCACAGCGACGCCAATTCACTTTCCACCTGTTTGGCTACGGCACGGTCGATCGCCGCCGGATCGGGGTCATCCTGAGCGACGAACTCCTCCAGCCACGCCGGCAGCCGCTCGACATCGCCCCCATACACCGCAACCAGGTCAAAATCCGCGGCCGGTGCATTCGCCGCCGGCCGCAGCACATCCGTATCCGCCCCGCACGGCAGCTCATAACAATTCGGCCACCCCAACACCCGCGCGATCTCGTCGGCGTGTGCCTGGCTCTTGAGAAAATGGCTCTGATTGCCCGATCGCAAAACCGCCTGCGTCGCCGGCGCCAGCGCCGCCTTCTCGCTCACCCACTGCGGATGATCCGCCCACAGAAAGCACTGCGCCACGCCGCGCACTTCAAAGAAATTCCGATACGCCCCCGGCCAGGCCCGATCCACCGGAAATTCCGCCGCCGCGTTTAGCGCGTAATTCAGCACCAGCCCGATCTTCCGCTGCACGATGAGCCGGTTCAGTTCATCGATCGTCCCGCCCGGCGATTTCGCCAGAGCCGCCCGAATGGCGTCGATCTCGATAAACACATGCCGCAGCCCCAGCTTATCCGCCCCGGCGCCGAGCCCCGCCAGCCAATGCCGGCT
Source organism: uncultured Tepidisphaeraceae bacterium (assembly GCA_964420285.1). Taxonomy (GTDB): domain Bacteria; phylum Planctomycetota; class Phycisphaerae; order Tepidisphaerales; family Tepidisphaeraceae; genus CAYQTE01. Next base: position 122,743 of record CAYQTE010000001.1, on the reverse strand, counting down.
CATCCGCCCCCCATTGGCGATCGTCATCATCGTCCGCCCCGGCTCGATCGCCCGATACGGCACGCCGGCCATCGACTTGTCGCCCTGCTCATTCATCAGCGTCCGATTCTAACCGCGAGCGTCGAAAGTCCCGCGCCCGCCCCCTTTGGCCAGCCAAAAGGTCTACCGCGTCTGGTCCATGCCCTGGAGTCCAACCTCTGCGAGCCTGGCGCCTTTGCGTGAAGCAGATTCAATGATCCGGATCGTTGCGCCAGTCGCTGAAACGCCGGCCGCGGGGGCGGCGTTGAAATCGGCCGGGGCGGAAGATGTCCAGCAGGCGAGGGTTTTTCACGAAGAGAAATCCCATGACGGCGCCGCCGAGGTGGGCGGCCTCGCCGCCGGCGTTGTTGCCGGAGAAGATCACCGCGTACGCGGCGATGCCCAGCATGATCCAGGCCAGGGTGCGCAGGCGCATGGGGATGGGCGGGATAATCAGCATGAACGTAACGTCGGGGGCGATCATCGCCGCTATCACCAGCACGCCGAAGATTCCGGCACTGGCGCCGACCAGTTGCGTTTGCGCCCCGACGTCGCCGAACACGCCGGCCGCCCACAAGAGCATATACGCCACCGTGCCGGCCACGCCGCAGGTGAGGTACATGCCCAGGAACTTTCCGGCCCCGTACATCGGCTCAACGATCCGGCCGAAGAAATAGAGGCTCAGCATATTCCAGAAAAGATGCGGCAGGCCGGCGTGCAGAAACTGGAAGGTGACGAACCGCCAGACCTGGCCTTGCAGGATGGCAGTCGTGAAGGAAAAGTATCCCCACTGCGTCAGCAGGCCAATTTGATCGTTATATCCCCGCCCATGCCGGCCGCCGTCGGCCATGCCGGCCAGGATGTGGTCCAGGAAAAAGACGGCGACGTTGATGATGATGAGCCAGGTGGTGACGGACAAGGCCCGGGCGGCGGCGAATCCGCCCCGCGATGGCTGGCTTCGGTAATAGTCCCGGTCGTAAATGCCCATTGTCGGACCCGCGTGTTCACCGCAATGCGGAATTGACAAGGTGACATGGTGACCAGGTGACAAGGTGAAGAAGTAATGTGGCGTTGTCAGCTTTCTTTGTCACCTTGTCACCGTGTCACCAAGTCACCCTGTCATCCGCACCCGCATCACAACCTCGGCGCCACATCCCCATACCCCGGCGGGCGGGGTTTGCGGCCGACCTGCGTGCTGAAACTCTTTATGTACGATATCCACATCATCGACAACCCAAAGCTGTAGGCGCCCTGAATGACCAAGTCCATATAGTGCTGCGTCGGCGGGATGTGATAGCGTTCGACATTCACACCCTGGTATGTCATCGCCTTTACCGCCTCGCCCTTGGCCTGGGGAGAGACCTTGACCTCAATGCGGCGATAAAGCCCGATCTCGTTGCCGGCGGCATCGACGGTGCGGCCGATCTTCTGGTCCAGAACCTTCAGGTCGTTTTCGGTCAGGTCGAACAGGACGCCGGCGACGTATTTACCTGGGTCATAGACGATGTCGGCGATTCCGCCGCCCCAGTATTCGCTGAAGATGGGGAAGCAGAGCCGATAATTGGGCAGCGTTCCCGGCCGGCCCGGCTTCATGACCGGCGGCCGGAACCCATAGTGGCGGCACCACTCGGCCACGGCGCGCGAGTTCAGATTCGACCCATACGCAAAATACCACATGCCGCACGATCCTTCTCCGATGCCGCATTGTGACGGAAAAACGGCCCGGATGCCACCCGCCGGGCCGCAGCGCCCGATTTCCCATCCGACTACGCCAAAGTGTCGCGGCCGGGGTGGCGGAAAAAGGCTTTGTCGCGTTGGCCATGTAATTCCCAACCGCCGGCCGGCGTCCATACAATATCTAACGGATCGGGCTTTAGAGTGTCTGATTCGACGGATGAGAAGATCAAGGAGTGTGGTTATGAAACGGTTGATTACAGCGGCGGTGGCCCTGCTTGTTCTGGCCCCCCTGGCCCCCACAGTGGCTCAGGCTGGTATTCATGGTGGCGTAGTGATTGGCGGTGGGTTCGGAGATCGCGGATTTGTCGGCGGTGGGTTCCGCGAGGGATTCCGCGGCGACCGGATCGGCTTTGGCATCGGCATCGGATTCCCGATTTACGCGCCGGACTATTGCGGCCCGACCGTCGTGTACGAGCCGGCCCCGCAGTACATCTACACGCAGCCGGCACCGCCGGTGGTGTACTACACGCAGCCCGCTCCGGCGGTTGTTTATATGCAGCCGGCGCCCCCGGCCGTGCAGACGCAGCCTCAGGCCGTTCCGGCCCCGGCGCCGATCGTAGTGCAGCCGGGCGCGCCGACGACGTATTACTATTACGCGCCGACTCCGCAGACGAACTATTACTACTCCCACTGATCTGGCCAAGAGGACGGGTAACGGCGAAATTGAAATTCGACTTCAACCGGCATGACGAACATGCCGGTTTTTTTGTCGGCCGCTTTACCGAGCCCGACGAGAGACTAGACATTCGACCGGCGGGCTCTCTGCACTACGGCCATGAAGACGATTGCTGTGGGCAAGATCAAACGAAGCCCTCCCGTCGCCAAGCGCAGCCGTATTGGCAGCACATCCGCGCACCTCATTGGAGCGCTGCGAGGCAAGATTCGCGTGACCGGCGACATTACGTCCGCTGGCCGAAAGTGGCATGCTCAATCTTGATATGTGATCCCCGGCTCACACAGTCTCATTCCATCGGCAAATAAGCGTTATTGCCGACCCACAGTGCCAGCGGTTATATTAGTGACATGAAAGCAGCGGTATCCATCCCTGATCGTATTTTCAAGGAAGCCGAGAGGTTTGCCCGCTCGCAGGGGCGCAGCCGCAGCGAGTTGTACAGCGACGCCCTGCGACAATACCTCCTGCGGCATTCGCCGGACTCCATCACCAAAGCGATGAACAAGGTGTGCGCTGCGGGCGAGCATCAGGAGACTGATTTTGTCCGGGCCGCCGCGCGCCGGGCGCTGCGGCGGGAAACATGGTAGAACTGTTTCAAGGCGATGTGGTGGTGGGCTGATTTGGATGAACCGGCTGGGTCGGGCGCCGGGTTTCGTCGGCCGGTCGTCGTTATTCAAGGCGACGCCCTCAATCGCAGCCGAATTGCAACAGTCATCTGCGTACCTCTCACCAGCAACCTGAGATGGGCGGACGCACCTGGGAATGTATCGATTTCCGCAAGAATCAGCGGGCTGTCCAAGGACTCGGTCGCCAACGTCTCTCAGGTCGTCGCGCTGGATCGTGGGTTCCTGACGGAAAAAGTGGGGCGGTTGCCGGCGCGAACCGTGCAGATAATCCTCACCGGCCTCGACATCGTTCTGGGAAGGTGAGCGGGCAGTTCTCTGATCTTCAGAATCGCGGGAATGTAGTTGACCGCGAGGTGGTCCGGTGACCGCACGCGAGGCAACTCGCCTTCCAAAAACGTCACTTCACCGCCGTCAGCGATGCTCGCTTCTGGGCGATCTGTTTGAGCAGCGCCTTGTGCGGATCGGCGAACTTGGCGGCGCCTTCGCTCATCAGTGTGTCTTCCAGTTTCTGCTGATCGACCTTCTGCGCGATCTCATCGAGCACGGCGGCCGGAGGCATCATGTCGACCTGCCGCGTGTAGGTCTTGTTCAGTTTCTCGACGGCGTCGTTCGTGGCCGGGGGATTGGTCTGGATATCGCTTCCGGCCAGGGCGGCGACGTATTTATCAGCCGGGTCGCTGGGTTTCTTGGTGCCGGTGCTGGCGAAGATGATTTCCTGTTGCAGCGGGAGTTTCTTGTCCGCCCAGAAGCTGCGGTTCAGTTGCCACAGACGCTTGGCGTTGACGATCCCGACCAGCCCCTGTGCCGCGGGGCTGAGCTGCGGAACGTGCTTCTCGGTGTACACATCGACGCGCGAGACGAAGATGCTGTAGACGCTCTTGAACCCGGTCAGGCCGTTCTTGCGGCGCTGCGCGCCGCGCCATACCGCATCGCGGGCCAGTTTGTATTGCCGTTCGGTGAAGATAAGCGTGATATTGAGCGTGATTCCGCTGGCCGCAAGTTCCTCCAGCGCGCCCAGCCCGCCTTCGGTGGCGGGGACTTTGATCATGCGGTTCTGTTGTCCGGCCGCCCATTTGCGACCCAGCTCGATGTACTTACTGGACCGCTGCGGCACCGGCGGCGCAAGCTGCAAATCCTCCAGCAGCGGGTCCAGTTCAAAGCTCACGTAGCCGTCGTTTCCCCCGGCCTGCTGCCACACCGGCAGAAACACCGCCTGGGCCGACTTGACCAGGTAATCGGTCAATTCCCACGCGATGGCGTCGTCGGCCAGACCGCGAGCGATGAGCGTAGTGATCAGGTCGTCGCAACGGCCGGTCTTGATGATGTCCGAGACGATGATCGGATTGCTCGTTGCCCCCGTGGCGCCCAGAGCGCGATTCTTTTTCACCAGTTCCGGCTCGATGGAATCCAACCACAATTTCGTTCCCGTGGCCAACAAAGATCGCAGCGACATTGGCTCTCCTTCAGGTCTTGCATCGTGAAATTCAACTGATTCCGATTGTAGTGATGGCGGCGACAGGGGCAACGGGGAAACTGCGGCTTACTGCCCGATCGATGTCGCCTCGCCGTGGATCATCCGGCCGATCGCGCCGATGGGTGTGTACTGATCGTATCCGCTGCGCGGCATTGGATCGGTCGCCCCGATGAGCGAGACGATGACGCTGAAACCGAGCAAGATGCCCAAGCCGATCCACACGCCCCGCCGATGCCGGCGGCGAAACCACGCGCCGATCCAGAACAACAGCATCGGCATCATCGCGATCCAGGTCTGATTGGCGAACATCGCGCCCGGGCCGGCGTCGTGCACCATGCACAGCACGAGCGCCGCGATCATGCCGGTGGCACTGATGGCGGCCAGGAGTTTCGTGGTCATCGGCCAGTGCCGGTGCATCACCGCGCCGATACCCATCGCGCCAACAATGGCAATCGGAAAATGGCTCAGCAGGCCGTGCGATCCAAACAATGTCGCCAGCAGGTCGGCCACGCCGCTTCCCGCGGCCGCAATGCTCCGCCACACCAGCCCGGGCGTGGCGACGACCTCTTCATCGTCGGGCGCTGCCAGCGGTTGGGCCGCGACACTGGCAGAGGATTCCGCCGTGGACGACGCTGCCGCGGTCGTGCTTCTGGTCGTCAACAACGCCGACCGCGGGATCGATCGCACCAGTTCCGGATGCAGCACGCCGGGCCGCAAGTCGCCCGTCAGCGGCATCGTCAACACCGCGTACAGCGCCATCGGCGGCATCATTCCCACGCCATACAACAGCACGCCGGCGATCTTCAAACCCGTCGGCAGCCGCATCGCGAAAATCACCGCGGGAAACAGCACTGCAAACAGCGCCGTCAGCGGATCGATTGTCCCCGCCAATGCCGCCAGCAATCCCGCCCCGACCAGCCATCCCCCCTGCCGCCCCGGCCGTTCGCTGGCCGCCACCTGAATCAGGCAACCGGCCGCCGCGATTATCAGCGCCGCCGCCGGTGCGTGGGGATTGATGACCGTCGCATAGCTGATCAGCCCGCCGCCAAAGACGCAAATCGCCGCCAGCAGCGTCCGCCAATTCCGCCGCAACTCGAAGAGCCGTCCGATGCGATAGAGCAATCCCGCCGCCGCCGCCACCGGAAGCGTCGATCCGATGAGCGTCAGCATAAACGGCACGAACACCGAATTGTCCCGCAGTGTCCAGCCCAGGCGGTGCATGATCGCGTAGGGACCGGCCAGGATGAACGCCAGCATCGGCGCCTGAACGGAATATCTTCGTCCGTGGATCACCATCGCGGTGGTGACATCCGTCGACCACTCGTCGCGGATCGCCAGCCGCATCGCCGGCGCTTGCCCACTGACAACCGGGTTTTCGACGATGGCGTCAACCGTCGCCAGCCGGGCCGCTTCGGAGTCGCCCAGCCGCGTCGGATCGGGTATGCGCAGCGGCCGCAGCAGCGGCAGGCTCACAATCAGCACCGCGATCGGAACCGCCAGCCCCCACGGGCGCACTCGCGCCTGCGCCTGCCTGCGCAGAAATGTGCCCAGCCAGTTCATGCTATGCTAACTAACCTTTAGAAACTGCACGAAGTTCCGGATCAGCCGATCGCCCAGGCGGCTGTACCGCGCGTAGTTCTTCTCAGTGGCCGCCATGATCCGATCCGGCCCGTCGGGGCCCAGAACCTTCACACACGTCTGGCGGTCGGCCGTCACAAGCTGCTCGATTCCCTCCGCCGTCATCTCAAAATGGTATTGGAACCCGAACAGCCGGTTGCGAAACCGAAACGCCTGGTTCTTGCACGTCCGCGTCGAACTCAGCAGCGCATTTCCCGTCGGCGGAGGCGGCGCCGCCGGCGCGCCCGGCGCCGCGGGAAGTTTCGGCAGATCGAACGTATCAAAATGCCAGTGGAACATCGGCGCGCCGTCCACCAGCCCCATCACCAGCGGCTCGGTCCCGCCGGGGAACGGAAACGTCACCGGCCCCCAGCCAATTTCCGGCGTGGGCGTCGGCGGATCCTGCGGCGTTGCTCCCGGCTTCACGCACGGATACACCTTCGCCCCGCCCGCGTGCGCCAGAAGCTGCGCACCCAGGCAAATCCCCAGCATCGCCCGATCGCTGGCGATCATGCTCTTTATCAGTTCCACCTCTTTGGCCAGAAACGGATATTTCTCCGACCCGATATCCGACACTCCCATCGGCCCGCCCATGACAATCAGCACTCGCACGTGCTCCAGGTCGCCGGGAACCTCGTCACCCTTGTAAAGCCGCCGAACCTCCGTCGGTATCCCATAGTCCCGAAACAGCGGAATAATCCGCCCGGCCGTCTCGAACTCAACATGCTGCAGGATGATGGCGCGGCTCATAGCGCCGACGATCTTGCGGTTTGGCCAAGAGGATTGTCAAGGACCGGCGCCGGCCGCACCCACCCCGCTTTCATTTTGCAAATCCGCACGCCGCGCCTTATTCTACCCGCATTCACGTTTGGGACGGCCGGAGGATGCGACTCTCCATCGCTCTCTCGGCCAATGGTTCAGCGAAGAAAGGAACACGCGCAATGAAATTCCGATCCTGCCTCGCGGCCGCCCTGGGCACGTTGCTGGCCTCTGTGGCGTCGGCCAATGTCACGCCCTCCGCCCTCTTCAGCGACCATATGGTGCTGCAACAGGATGCGGCGATCCCGGTCTGGGGAACGGCCGACGCGGGCGAAGTTGTCACCGTCACCCTTGGCGATCAGAAACAGACCGCCACCGCCGGCGCGGATAAGCGCTGGATGGTTCGCCTTCCCAAGCAGACGGCCGGCGGACCGGTCGAGATGACCATCGCCGGGACCAACTCGATCACCATCCATGACATCCTCATCGGCGAGGTGTGGGTCGGGTCGGGCCAATCGAACATGACCTTCCCCGTCTCCGCCTCCAAAGGCAGCTACGCCGGCATCACCAACGAAGCCCAGGAAATCGCGGCCGCTAATTATCCCAAAATCCGCATGTTCACCGTCCGCGACGCCAAAGGCTCCGAACCGCTCCCCGCGGTCGCCGGCACATGGGAAGTCTGCTCGCCGCAGACGGTGCCCGGATTCTCGGCCGTCGGCTATCTCTTCGCCCGCGACCTGCAAAAGGAAATCAATGTTCCCATCGGCATCGTGACGACGGCCGTTGGCGCCAGCACGGCCGAATCGTGGATCTCGCGCGAAGCCCTGGTCGCCGATCCGCTGCTCAAGCCAATGGTCGATAATTTCGACGCCTGCCTCAAGGCCTATCGCGCCAATCCGGCCGTGACACTGGCCGCCGGAACGCGCCCGCCGTGGCCGATGAACAAGGCCCTGCCCGCCGCCACCGCTCGCCTGGGCGACCCGCTGCGGGATCAACACGAGCCCACAGTTGATTACAACGGAATGGTCGCACCCATCATCCCCTACGCCATGCGCGGCGTCATCTGGTATCAGGGCGAGAGCGTCTGCTGGGGCGATTCCGGCGTCTCGAATTACGGCCGTGTCCAGGCCACCCTCATCAAGGACTGGCGAACCCGCTGGGGCCAGGGCGATTTCCCCTTCTATATCGTGCAACTCCCCGGCCAGCAGAATATCAGCAACAACCCGCGCCTCCGCGAGCAGCAGGCCACGGTCCTCTCGATCCCCAATACCGGCATGGCCTGCATCATCGACACCGGCGAGGCGAAAAACGTCCACCCCCACAACAAAGCCCCACTCGGCGAACGCCTGACCAAGATCGCCCTTGCCAACGTCTACGGCCGTAAGATCGAATACAGCGGCCCCGTGTATGATTCGATGAAGACCGACGCCGCAACGATCCGCCTGAGCTTCACGCACATCGGCGGCGGCCTGGTCGCCAAGGGCGGCCCGCTCAAATGGTTCCAGATCGCCGGCGCCGACCAGAAATTCGTCACCGCCGACGCCAAAATCGACGGCGAAACCATCGTCGTCTCCAGCTCGCAGGTCGCCGCTCCCGTGGCCGTCCGCTACGCCTGGGACAACTATCCCGACGGCTGCAACCTCTGGAATGCCGCCGACATCCCCGCCGCGCCGTTCCGGACGGATACGTGGATTTATCCGCTGGTCGGGTTGACGGAATGGAAATAAGGGCAAACAAGACCGGGGCCTGAACACGTGAAGGCGGCCATGCCGGTTGTCCTTATTTTGATTTTTGTTGCCGTCGTGGCGATGTCGTTCAGTTGGAGCGCATCGCGCGGCAGTTCGATTCTCGAAAAATGGGCGGCCGAGAACGGCTATCGCCTGCTGGCGGCGGAGAAACGCTTCCTGAGACTGGGTCCGTTTTTTCTGCGATGCGGCAAGGGTCAGGTGGTTTATTATTTCACCGTCGCCCTGTCCGACGGCACAACGCGAAGCGGATACGCTCGATGCGGCGGATGGTTTCTGGGTTTGATGAGCGATGCGATCAAAGTCGAATGGGACGACGGGGCGCCGGGATGAGTATCAAAGGGTCGGGAGTCTTTGATGCTCTTTTTTGCATCAAAGATTCCCGACCCCTGGATTGTTCTGCTAGTCCCTTTCGATAAGTCCGTCATTAAACTTGATGCTGGCGTGGCTGCCATTGCAGAAAGGTTTATTGTCAGAGGCCCCGCAGCGGCAAAGCGTGACGCGGTTGCGTGTCTCGTAACGCTTGCCGTCGGCGGACTCGACCTGAATGTCCCCCTGGACCCAAAGTGGGCCGCTGCAGCCGAGGGCGGGATCTTCCACAACGCCGATCGCGGGCGCCAGCGGGTCTTCGATTTCTTTTCGAGTTTTCTTATCGTGAACGACCAGGCGGCCGGCGGGGCAGTGCATGGCTTCCCGGATGACCAGCGCGCGGGCGTCGGGGTTATCCGTCTGCTCGATCAGACTCCAGATCTTGCCACCGGGATCGCAGAATCGCGCAAAGGCGCAGAGCTTCTCGGCATCGCTCAGGATCAGGGTCGGGCCGTCGAACTTCTCTGCCTGCCGGGCGTAGGGAACCCGGCTGGCGGTTTCCTCGCCGTCAAATCCTGTCAGTACATGGCTGCCGTCGCAGAACGGGGCGTTCTTCGATTGCCCGCAGCGGCAAAGCGCATAGTCTTTCCCGGACTCGAAGGTCTTCCCGGCCTTCCAGTCCCAGGACATCCCTTCCTCGTTGGCGACAATCTCCTGAACGCACAAAGGCGTCCCGCCGGAGACAAGATACGGGCCATCTTTGCTGACAACGACACGATGCTGGTGAACCGGCTTGACGGGGTTAGCCATGATGGGCTCCTCTCTCATTGGCGGATTGCCGTGCAATGCTCAGGCAATCAAGAACACTATGTCCACAGCAGTATTACCACCATCTGCCAAGGCGGGCAACGCTGTTTCTTCGCATCGGCATTGTCGAGAGCCGGTGATCTCCAGGGGCCTCCCGAGTGCGAATTGGAGCGGAAGAGGCGACAGCCAAAATTTGATCATCGCCTCGATATGCAGGCGTGCGGATCGAGCGGTTCTGGTTGCGACTCTGGCGCAATTCTGAAAATCTTGGATGTCTCCCGTCCTCCGTGCGCGAGCGTCAAACCTGGGCCGAGCGCAAAATCGCACCGCTTCTCAGGAAATGCCGCCGCTGCTGTGCTGAGAATACCGCTCGCCGCAAATCGACGAGATAGAAATCCGTCCCCTCAACTTTGGCACCCAGCAGATTCGCTCCGCAGAGACAAGCCTTGCGAATTTCTTCCGGCGACTTGTACAGTTGCTCGTTGAACTCATCCGTATAGAAACCCGTTCGCGAACCCTCGCACGGGATCGTGCTTCCCACCAGCCCGCTCCGCGTCGAACCCATGTGAAAACTGGCCTCGGTAAAATCGGCGCCACTCAGATCCGCGTTTTCCCAATCAATCTCCGCCACTCCAGCCCGCGTGAGATTTGCCTGGCAAAAGTTCCCGCCGGGAATCCGGCTGCCCGTAAGCAGACTTCCGGTCAGATTCGCCTTGGCAAAATCGGCGCCCGGTAATTCCAGTCCTTCCAGATTGCAGGCAATCAGCCGTGCAGTGGCAAAGCTCGCTCCGGCCCATTTCGCCTGACTCAAATCTATCTGCCTCAAATTCGCCCGCGCCAGATTCGCATGGGTGAAGTCCGCCTGCTCGATACCCGCCATGAACAATCGCGCGCCTAAGAAACTGGCCGAGCCGGCCTGCACATTTTTCAGATTCGCGTGGATAAACCGACAGGACCGAAAAACGCCCCGGCTCATATTCGCCGATTCCAGGGAGGCATCCGAAAAATCCGCCTTCATAGCCGTCACCTCGGACAAGTCGGCGGAACCGAGATTTGCGTCTGTGAAATCGGAATTCTTTAACATCGCGCCATGCAGATTTGCCTCGCGCAGATCGACATGCACCGCCTTGGCACCCACCAGTTTGGCGGAGCTCAAGTCCGCCCGGACGAGCGTCGCATCCTCCAGAATCGCCCCCGAAAGATCGAGTCCCGACCACCGCGCGCCCGGCAGCAGCGCGTGGCTCAAATCCAGCCCCCGCCCGTCCGCCGGCCGCCAATTCGCGTCGACGGCAATCAAGATGCTGGCCGCCATCGCTACCGCACGGGATGGCGCGCTCTTACGAATCAGTCGCTCAAGACACTCGATTGCGTCCGGCCGGTGCTTCACCGCCGCCGCGATTTCCGGAATCAGATGCGTGCTTGCCGCCATGCTGTGCAGCGGCTCAGGAATCCTCCCCTCGCACAAACGCTCGGCAATCCAGTCGGCGGTGCAAATGTACTGGACGGCAACGTGCCGCCACCATCGCCATTGCTCTTTTCCCAAAGGCGCCTGGAACGGCCCCTGAAGAACCAACCGGTCGCGCGACGGGCCGGCTGGGAAAATCCGTTGAATGTGATCCCGCAAAACATCCCGCGCGCTGCCCAGTTCCAGATCACGCGCCATCGCGTCCATCACTAGCGACAAAAGCTGCGGCGATCCCTCCAACACCCCCAGTGATGGATCCCGCCCCAGACGCGCCAGCACCGATTCGCATTGCGCGCGATGCATCGCCGCCAGATATTCCATGCAGTCGTCCAGCGTCCAAGGGCAAAGCTCAATAACTTCCACGCATGCATCGGCCGGCTCCGAGTCAAACGCCGCCAGAACCACAAGTCGCTCCGCGGCAGCTTCACGCGCGGTTTCAACAAATCCGGATTCGAAAAATGCAACCTGCGTACCTTCCGGCAGCAAAGCCTTCAAGTGGCGCAGCGCCGTCGTCTTTCCACCCCCGGCCGGCGCCACAATCAGGATGATTCCCCTGGATCGCGCCCGCATCACCGGCAAAACAAGCTCGTCAATTGGCACGCTGACACGGCATCGCGGCCGATGCCCGCGCGGTCTGACTGTCGCCAGTTGTGCAGACAGTGCGTCCTCAGAAGGCGGTCCCATGCTCGGTTCGGACATACGGAGATTGTACCGCGATGGGCACGATCTTGTTGAGGAAAATGAGCTCACACCGCCATCGGCCCCGTCGCCTCTTCGCAGAAGCGGCGGAGGTGATATCCGCTGATGGACAGCGCGACGGCCGTGCCGAAGGAGCGCGGGCGGTTCCAGATCGTCCAGCCCAGCAGCTTCCAGTATTCCCAGCGCTCGCGGGCGATGATGCCGATGCGCAACGCGGAAGCGGCCATGGCCATCAGGTGCTCCTTACGCACCGGCAGCTTCAGCGGCGTCGGACGCAACTCGCGCAGCAACTCGCGAACCCGGTTGTAATACGCATCCGGGGCGTAAATCTCCCTCAGCAGGCGGTGATATCCGGCCATCAGATTCTCCAGCCCCATGGCCGGGATGATATTGGTGGTGCCGTCGACGTTGTCGCCTGTGGAATGCCCGACAAGGCGCTGTTCGCGTTCCATGCGGGCGAACAGCCGCGTGCCCAGCGGCGCCTGCAACATGCCCACCATCGCCGTCGGAATGGCGCTGGCCTGGATAAAGTCGATCTGACGCTGAAAGATATCCGGCAGGTCGCTGTCGAATCCGACGATGAACCCCGCCTGCACCTCCAGGCCGGCCCGGTGCAGTTTCTTGATGTCGGCCACCAGGTCGCGACGGCGGTTCTGCGTCTTCTTGCATTCCACCAGACTGGCCTCGGCCGGCGTTTCGATCCCCACGAAGACCGTGATGAATCCCGCCTCGACCATCATGGCCGTCAGTTCGGGATTGTCGGCCAGGTTGATCGACAGTTGCGTGATGAACTCGATGGGGCCGCGATCTGTTTGCCACTTGATCAGGGCCGGAAGCAATTCCGCCTTCAGCCGCCGGGGGCTGCCGATCAGGTTGTCATCCACGAAAAACACCGGGCCCGCCCACCCGGCATCGCGCAAGGCGTTAAGCTCCGCGATGATCTGCTGCGGAGTTTTCACCCGGTGCTTATGGCCGAGCATCGTCGTCACGGCGCAGAAATCGCAGTCGAACGGACACCCGCGCGAATACTGAATCCCCACCATCGCGTAGGCCCCCAGGTCCAGCAGATGCCACATCGGAACCGGCGACTGGGTCAGATCCGCTCGCTGCTCGCCGGCGCGATAAATCCGCTGTGGCTTCCCGGCCTCCAGGTCGCTCAGGAACATCGGCAGCGTGATCTCCCCCTCGTCCAGCACCAGGTGATCGACCTGCGGATATGCCTCCGGCTCCATGGTGAACAGCGGCCCGCCGCACACCACCGGCACCTCGGCTGCGTGGCAGCGGTCGATGAGTTGCAGGGCCGATCGCTTCTGGATGGCCATGCCGGTGATCATGGCATAATCCGCCCAGGCAATATCCGAATCCTGCAATTCGGTGATGTTGGTATCAACCAATCGCAGATTCCACGACTTGGGCAGCATGGCGGCGATGGTCACCAGCGGCAGCGGCGGCAATGCCGCCCGCTTGCCCACAAACGGCAGCGCGTATTTGTAGCCCCAGAATGTGTCGGGGATTTTTGGGCAGATCAATACGACGTTCACGGGATCAGTCACCTGACTCGGACCGAATCGATCGATTTCACGCGGAGCAACTCTACCAGAGCCGCGACTCTCCGTCATCGGAAGAATGCACAATTCCGCCGTAGGGGTTTTCCCTGGAAATGTCCGCCGGCCGCACCAGGGATTTGGCTGCCAAAACACCGGTCAAGCCGAATCACGGCCGAAATCCCACCCGACGGCACAGAAAAGTCCGGAATTTGCGCGAATCTAACTCATTATTTATAAACGACTTAAGAAAACACAAAAGGCACCAAAATTCGTCCCATAAAAAGTGCTTGACCACCGCTATCTGTTAGGGTATAATTCGCCTAACACTTACCGGATTGGTGACGACATGATGACCGTACGCCAGATCGAAAAACGTTGGGACGCCCGGCAATACCAGAGACTTCTGGACGAACTGGTCGCTGCACGGCCCGAAGCCGTCGCCATGACGCGCCTCGACGGCGGCGTCGCCGTCGCCGCCGCGGCCCTGGCGGTCGTGCGACTCTCCGAACTCAACCAGTCCGCCGCCCCCATCTCCAGTCAGCACTTGCGGACCATTCTCGCCGCACAAGAAGCCGACGGTGGCTGGGGGGAGCCGCTCCTGTCGGCCATGTGCCTGCGCGCCCTGCTTCTGGACGCCGGCGCCGGCGCGGCCGTTGATGCCGCCATCGCCTATTTCGCCAATCTCCAGCAGTCCGATGGCGCCTGGCCGCGGATTCCCATCCGACGCATGCCCGCCGATGCCTTCGTGACCGCCTTCATTCTCTTCCATCTTGCGGACCACGCACAATTCCGCGATGCCGTCAACATCCCCGCCGCCATGGCCTGGATGACCCGACAGGAACCCCAGTTCGACGATGACACCCGCCACCTCTGGCTCCACGCCCGCCTCCGCGCCAGACTCTCTACCCGCCCGGCCGGAGTGTGCGCGGCGAGCATCTGCTGACACTCCAACCTGGACGTTATTTCGGTGCGAGTGTCGGAGGGAACTTGCCAACAGCAATAAGAGTTGTCCGAACGGCTATTCGGGCCGGAGCGTTGATGTCCAGTACGGCGACCGTGGTTCTACCGGCAGCAGTCCTGCCATGCAGGATTGGACCCTCCCATTGGAAATGCTGGGCCCACGAATCGACGCGAGGATTGAAAAGCGCCGTTAACTGGCCGGTCTGGGTATCGATCCCCGCGACGTTCGGCCCCTTATGCAAGTTGCAGCGGCCGCAACACAAGGCGAGGTTCTCAACAACCGTCTGCCCTCCATGCTGGCGGGCAATCACATGATCGACGACATGTTTGAGGGTTGAAACCGATTCAGGTAGCAGGCAATATTCGCACAGATCGTGGGCTCGGTGTCGCACGCTCTGTTCGATCGCCTTGTCCATCAAATTTCACTTGGATCTACGCGGCGGGATTCTGTTGCCGAAGTGAAGCTGTCGCCTTCGCCTTGATAATCGTCAAAAAGTCGTTGACGTTCAGATAGTCCTCTAGTTCGCTGCGATCCTCATCGCTGAGCTGCCCCTCGCTCGCCTTGGCCGAAAGCTCGGCATAGCGACTGTGATCCGCCGCTGGAAAATCGAACGCCAGAACCTGTCGCGCCAATTCCGGCGGAAAGCCGCCTTGATCGGGCATTATCACTCGTTCAAGAATCGCCGGGTGCGTCAACATCGTACGTATTGTAGCAGCCCGCCTGCCCGTCTTACAAATTCTCACCGCACGGCAGGCTCAAACCACATCGCCGCCCCACGTCCCGCCATCGCACCCCGCTCGGTTCGACTGTACCCCCGTCTGCGGGTACTATCCCCTCCTTCGTGCGGCACGAATATCCCATTTTGCTGGATGTGTCCAAGCGGCTCATCGTGATCGTCGGCGGCGGCTCGGTCGCCGTACGCAAGGCGCGTGGACTGCTCGAGGCCGGCGCCACGCGCCTGCGCGCGGTGGCGCCGGAATTTGACGCGGCCATGCCGGCGGAGATTGAACGGATTGCTGCGGCATACGAATCGCGGCAGTTGGACGGCGCGGGATTGGTCTTCGCCGCGACCAATGTGCCGGCCGTCAACGAGCAGGTTGCACTGGACGCGCACGCTCGCGGCATCCTTGTCGGCCGGGCGGATTGGGTCGATGATGAGGCGACGAATCGTCCCGGCACGTCCGGCGATTTCGTCACCCCGGCCCGGCTCAGCCGCGGAGCTTTGCAGATTTTCGTCGCGGCGGGCAGTTCGGCTTTGTCGGCCGCCGTGCGCGATCGCCTGGCCGATCGGCTCGATCCCAACTGGATCGCCCTGGCCGATGCGATGACGGAACTGCGGCCGATGATCCTGCGATCGGGAATGACGCCTCCCCGGCGGCGGCTGGCACTTCGCGAACTGGCGGGGACCGATGCGATGGACACCGTCGCCCGCTCGGGTCGCGACGGACTGCGGCGCTGGCTCCTGGAACGATTCACGGAACTGAATAACATCCCTGGCAACGATCATGACTGATGCGCTGTTTATCGCGGTGGCGTCTTTCGCAGTGCCCAGCTCTTCCCAGCTTGCCCTGCTCGCTCTGGTCGTGGCGCTGTTCCTGGCCAGCGCACTGACGTCGATTTCCCGATCCCGTCACGATCGCCCGTCGCTGCGCGTATCGGCCAAAGCCTGCGGCTGGAGCGGCATTGCGGCCGGGGTCGTGCTGCTGATCTGGCACGCCTCCCAGCGCGACAGCTATGTCCCGCTGGATGACAATTTTGAGGCGTTTATCTGGCTGAGCCTGCTGCTGGCGGCCCTCGTGCTCTATGTGCAGCGAACCCAGCCCGTCGCCGGACTCGACTGGTTCGCCATGCCCATCGCGATTCTTCTTCTGGCGGCGGCGGCCTATTTTGGAAGCACCCGACCCACCGTCTACCTCGATACGCTCTGGTCCAAAACCCACATCGCCAGCGCCTTCGGCGGCTCGGTCGCCTTTCTCGTCGCCGGCGCCACCGGCGCGGTTTATCTCATCGCCAGCCGGCGTTTGCGCACCAAGTCGCTCGACACCGGCCAGCGCGTCGGCAGCCTCGAACGTCTCGAAGCCATCATCCGCACCTGGGTCGTCCTCGGGTTTGCGCTGCTCAGCGTCGCACTGGTCACCGGCCTGGTCATCGTGCTCAAGGAAGGCGGACAAACTCGCCTCGGCCGGCATTGGTACGTCAATCCGCAGGTCGTGCTGACGGCCATCGTCTGGATGTTGTACGCGGCCATGCTGCACACGCCGCTGGGTCCGGGCCTTCGCGGCCGCCGCGCGGCGATCGTCAGTCTGATCGGACTATTATTGATGGTGTTCACTTTGGTCGCCGTGCAGATGATGCCGCCATAAGTTATCGCCAGCGGAGAGCGACGATGAACGGCCTGGTCCTGGTCGGACTGAATCACACGACAGCGCCGCTGGCGGTGCGCGAAAGTCTGGCCCTGAATCCCACCGAGCGGGCCGCCGCCATCGAATCGCTGCATCAACGCTTCACCGGCAGCGAATCGGTCCTCCTCTGCACCTGCAACCGCGTGGAACTCTATTTCGCGGCCGACAGCACAAACGGCGACGCCGCCGAACCGGCAACGCGGGAATTGATCGACTTCCTGGCCCGCCTGCGCCAACTGGACGCCGCGACCCTTTATCCCCACATGTACGCCAAAACCGGCCGCGATGTCGTCGAGCATCTCTTCCGCGTGGCATGCGGCCTGGATTCAATGGTGCTCGGCGAGACACAGATTCTCGGCCAGGTGCGGCAGGCGTATGAATTCTCGCTCCAGCGCTCAGCCACTGGCGGCCGGCTCAATCCACTGTTTCAAAGGGGATTGTCGGTCGCCAAGCAGGTGCTGGCGCACACGCCGCTGGCCGAGGGTCGCGTGTCGGTTGCCAGCGTGGCCGTCGATTACGCCGGGCAGGTCTTTGAAACGCTCTCGGACAAAACGGTGGTCGCCGTCGGCGCCGGAAAGATGGGCCTGCTCGTTTTGCGCGGATTCGCCAACCAGCGGCCCGGCCGGCTGGTGTTGTGCAATCGCGATTTCGACAAGGCGGTCGCTCACGCCGCCCGATTCTCCGCCCAGGCCGCGCCGCTGACGGATTTGGAATCGCTGGCCGCGTCGGCGGACGTGATCATCTCATCCAGCGGCTCGGAGCTTCCGCTGCTGACCCGCCGGATGATGGAGCCGATCGTGCGTCAACGCCGCGGCAAGCCGATTTTCCTGATCGATATCGCCCTGCCGCGCGACATCGAGCCGTCGGTTGGACAAATCCGCAACGTCTACCTCTACAACCTGGACGATCTGCAGAAGGTGGTTGCCGCGTCCCAAAGCCAGCGAGGCAACGCCGTCAGCGCCGCCAGCGCGATCGTGGCATCGGCCGTCGACGAATTCTTCGCCTGGCACCGCGCCCGACAGCAAGGCCCATTGATCGACGACCTCTACAAACGCGCCCACGCCATTGCCCGCGAGGAACTGGCCCGGACGCTGACGCTCTTCCCGAACATCTCCCCCCAGGAGCGCGCCCACCTGGACGACCTTGCCCGCCGCATCGTCAATAAGCTCCTGCACGACCCCGTCAAGTCCCTCCGCGCCGCCGGCGCACAGCCCAACAACGGCGACAACGGCCACGCGCCCCCGGCCGAGGCGCCACAATCATCCTCGACGGCCGCGACAGACGTTTGACCCGCCTGTCCCAAATCTGAGTGACAAGCGGATATCCACACAAGAACACCAACGCCGGAAGCCCGGCGCGGTACAATGCCATGGGATCGGTGAAAGGTGGACTGCCGAAGGGAAAGGTGTCCCATGCCGAATCGGGATGAATCCAAATCGCACGGCGCGCGTTGGGCGTTCGGGGTGGTTGTGCTTGCGGCGATCATCTTCCGGCCGTTTGTTTTCTCTACCGCGTCGGCCGGGCCGACGACGCAGGCGACATTGCTCGGGCCGCTGCCGACCACGCAGGCGATCGAGAACATGGCGATTTCGGA
Source organism: uncultured Tepidisphaeraceae bacterium (assembly GCA_964420285.1). Classification (GTDB taxonomy): domain Bacteria; phylum Planctomycetota; class Phycisphaerae; order Tepidisphaerales; family Tepidisphaeraceae; genus CAYQTE01. Next base: position 104,310 of record CAYQTE010000001.1, on the reverse strand, counting down.
GAATTGCCATGCGCTGGCGATGTCGGTTTTGGACGCGGGCGGCAAACGACATGTGCTCACTCTCAACGGCAAGACCATCGCCACGGGCGACTTGTTCCCCCAGATCGCTCTGTGCCCGGACGGAAAGCGGTTGGCATATTATGAGCGCGACGGAAACCGGAGTTTCGTGACCGTCGACGGCCTTCGCGACAGCCGGTTCGATCGTATCGCGGACGGCGGCACTTCCGCGTTGCTCTTCAGTCCGGACAGTAAGCACATTGCATTCGTCGCGGGCACTTCCGCCGGCTGGTCCGTCGTGCTCGATGGCAAGCCGGGCGCGGCTTTTGCAACGCAGCCGTCGCGGCTGGCCTTCAGCCCGGACTCTCAGCACCTGGCCTTCGTCGACTCGACTGGCGGTAGCCAAGCCGTCGTGTTGGACGGCAAAGGGGGTCAGGCGTACGCAGAGATCAAGGAACTTTGCTTTGGCCGAACGGGCGGGCATGTGGCGTATGCGGCCCGCGTGGACCCCGGCCATTGGGTGGCCGTCGTTGACGACAAGGCGACGCCTCCCGGCTCCGCCTATCTGGACGTGACCGATTTGTGCCTGAACACAGATGGCACTCGATCCGCGTTTCGCGCGAGGGAACAGGACACCCCGCAACAGTGGCGGGTTATCATCGACGGCCGCGCGGGAGATCCATTCACTGTGATTGCCGGCGGGCCGATCTTCAGCGACGCCGGGAATCATGTGGCGTATACCGCCTACAACATAACCGATCCGTTGGGCGGCCTATCTAATCACAGAATCTCCGCTGGCGAGTCAACCCTCGTCGTTGATTCAGTCTCGACCAAATTCCTCGACATGGTTCGTCGGGTCGTGTATAGCCCGGATGGCAAACGATTGGCACTTGAGAATGAGGGCGCTTTTTCCACCAACAACCGGCCCTACCAGTGGAGCTATAGTGCGATTATCGACGGGAAGGTCTGCAATACCCTCGACGCCTTAATCGGCATCACATTCAGCCCGGACAATCGGCGGCTGGTTTACTTTGGGATTCACGCTGGTCGAGCCGAGGAGGGCTGGAGCATCTTTCACGATACGAGCTATGTTCGGGGGCGGTTTCACCTCAGCATTATGCCGCCAATTTTCAGCGACGGCAGCATGCACATGGCCTATGCAGGTAGCCTGGCCAACGGTGACTGGGAGATGATGCTTGACGACAGCGTGGTCGTCGGCTACGAGCCGATCCGCGCTCAGGCCGATCGCGGGCCGCTGGGCTTCGTGAACCCCTCTCTATGGTCGAGAGATGCGCCGGCATCGTTTCATCTAAGTCAGGTGCCATATCATTTCGACCCCGACGACACGTTGAACTTCTTCGGAGCCAAGGGCGGGAACATCTATTGGGTTCAGATCAAGCCGTGATTGAACAACGGCAAGCGGAATTATGGTCGCCAAAGATCAACGCCGCACTTCGCAGCGGCGGCGACGAGTTGCTTATCAAGTGTGCAGAGCGGCAGTCCGCGGCGCACGGAGAGTTCCAGGTAAGCCGCGTCGTATACGGTCAACTTATGCAGGCGAGCCAGCGACATGATCGCTGGACCATCCGGCTCGCCGTCCACATCCGCGATCACTTTAGGCAATTCGTCGATGAACCGTTCGACGTCCGCGGCGTCAATTCGTCCGCGGCGTTCGTTTACGATCAGCGTATTTCGAATCTCGAACCAGAAAACCCAGGGAACGACAATGCCATCGCGTTCCGCGGCAGTCCGTGCCGAACGGGTCCACTCTCCCGACTCGTCGGACAATGCCCACGCCGCCGCGACTGAGCAGTCCACCACGATCATCAGTAACGATGCCCTTCGTGCCTGGAGGCAATGATCTCCTCGATGCTCAACTTGCGGCGAACATTCGCCCGGACTTTGTCCATCTCGGCAACGGCGGCAGCGCGTTCCTCGGGCGTCGATTGATTAAACATCGCCCACGACTCCCGGCGCGGGACCAAATCAAGGACCGGCCTCCCTTGGTCGGTGATCGTGACCGGTTCCCGGCTCGCAATCGCATCCCGTACAATTGTCGCCACCTGCTGGTCGTTCTGGGGCAGGTTGATCTCTCGCATGGCCGATCTCCTCTCAAGGTATTCTAGCCGCCCTGGGCCTTTTGCGAAACTGAATCCAGCGGAGAGTCCCGCCCGACCACCCGCGCGTTGAACCCAACCCGCCATGCCCTACAATCCCGGTTTGTCCCGCACGGGCGCTCGAATCCGCGCGGGGCCGAGTGGTTGGCATGGATAATATTGACCCGGACAATCTTCGTTTGACGGATTTCCTTGACGTTTCGACGTTGCAGGAGATTCAGGACAGCTTTGCGGCCGTCGTCGATGTGCGGGCGCGCATCATGGATGCCGACGATAAGGTCGTCACGCAGGGGGCGCCGACGAAGGAATTTCTCCGCCGCCAGAGCGTGCTGAGCGTCGCGGCCCGCGAGCACATGGGCCAGGACGAGGCCGGAATGCCCATGCGCGATGGGGAATACGTCGCCCCGATCATCGTCAATGGCCAGCGCCTCGGGACCGTGCGCATGTCCGCCGACGCCAAGCCGGCCGCCATCCAGTTCCTCTTCGTGCTGGCCAACGCCATCGCGCAACTGTGCTATCAGGAATTCCAGCTTCGCCAGCGGATCGACGAGTTGACGGCCGTGTACACCGTGACGACCATGCTGGCCGATGCCCGCGATTTGCAGAGCGTCTTGCAGCGGACGGTGAAGGTGGTGTGCGAGGTGATGCAGACCAAGGCATGCTCGATCCGGCTGGTCGATCTGGAAAGGGACGAGCTGGTCATCGGGGCGGTACACAATCTTTCGCAGACGTATCTGAACAAGGGTCCGATTCGCTTCAGCCTGGCCGAGGCCGATCGTATCGCGCTCTCGCCCAAGGGGTATGAATTCGTGAAGGATGTGGCCAGCGATCCGCGGGTGCTGTATCCGCTGGACGCCCAGCAGGAGGGGATCGTGTCGATGCTGCTGGTGGGAATGCGCTACAAGGGCAAGCCCATCGGCGTGCTCCGCGTCTACACCGACAAGGAACAGACCTTCAGCAATTTCCGCATCGAACTGGTGAAGGCGGTGGCGGCGCAGGCGGCCGCGGCCATCGAAAACGCCCGCCTCATGGCCGATTCCATCGCGGCGCAGGCCCTGGAACGTCAGGTGCAAATGGCGGCCGAGGTGCAGAAGCGCATGATCCCGGCCACGCCGCCGTCCGATGCGGGGCTGGAACTGGCCAGCGCCTACGTCCCCTGCTATGAACTGGGCGGCGACTTTTTCGATTTCATCAGCCTGCCCTACGATAACCTCGGCCTGGTGATCGCCGATGTCAGCGGCAAGGGCGTGCCGGCCAGCCTGATCATGGCCTCCGTCCGCGCGGCGCTGCGGGCGCAGGTGGATAACGTCTACTATCTCTACGAGGTCATCCGCCGGCTCAACATGATGCTCTGTCGCGACAACAAGCTGGGCGAATTCGTCACCCTTTTTTACGGCGTGTACGATTCGCACTCGCGCCGGTTGACCTATTGCAACGCCGGACACCCGGCCGGCCTGATCCTGCGACAGGGGAAGATCATCGAGCTGCCCAGCAATGGATTGGTGCTGGGCGTCGATCCCCAGGAGAAATACGGCCAGGCGGTGATCGAGCTTCGCCCCGGCGACCTGTTGCTGCTGTACACCGACGGCCTGCCGGACGCGATGAATTTCGACGGCCAGACCTTCGGCCGTCAGCGCGTGCTCGAAGCGTTCCGCGAAGGCGGCGCGACCGCCGAAGCCGTGACCCAGAACATCCTCTGGCACATGCGCCGATTCTCGGGCATGACCAAGCGCACCGACGACATCACCATGATCGTCGCCAAGGTCCGAGAATCCGACTGAAAACCGCGGCAAAGGCCCGCCCCCGCGCGGGCCGATAAACACCGTACCGGAATCGCCGCTATGTCCCACGCCGTTTCCAAACCCGACAGTCCGTTGCCCGACAATTCGGCCGCGACGCGGACGGTGCGTCTGCAATCCCGGCCGGGCTGGCAGCCGGCCCATTTTGCCGAACTCTGGCACTACCGCGAGCTGTTCTGGTTTCTCACCATGCGCGACGTGAAGGTGCGCTATAAGCAAACCGCTCTGGGCGTGTTGTGGGCGGTCATCCAGCCTGTCATGTACATGCTGGTCTTCACCGTCTTCCTCGGCGGCGTCGGGAATCTGCAGAAGGACTCATCCGCGCCATACGCGCTGCTCACATTCGCAGCGCTGTTGCCGTGGACGCTGTTTTCCAATGCGCTCAGCAATGCCGGCAACAGCCTTGTCGGCAATGAGCGGCTGGTATCGAAGGTCTATTTCCCGCGCGTGGTGATTCCGGTGTCGGCCGTGCTGGGCGGCCTCGTCGATTTCGCCGTGGCGATGGTGATCCTTGTCGTGATGATGGTTGGGTATCACATCGGCGGGAAGGATGTGCATTTTCGAATCGAGATGTTCGCCCTGCCGCTGCTGGTGCTGATGGACCTGGCGGTGGCGACGGGCGCCGGGCTGTGGCTGTCAGCGCTGAACGTGGAATACCGCGACGTGCGCTATGTAATTCCGTTCCTGGTGCAGGTGCTCACGTGGGCATCGGCGGTTCCTTATCCATCAACGGAAATTCACGAGCCGTTGCGATGGTGGTGTACCGCGCTGAATCCGGTGGCGGCCGTGGTTGAGGGATTTCGCTGGACGCTTCTGGGGATCGACGCGCCCAGCCCGTCGGCACTGGCCATCAGCGCGACTCTGGCGGTTCTGCTGCTGGTGAGCGGTTTGTATTACTTCCGGCGGGTCGAGCAGAGCTTCGCGGATGTGATTTGACGGCGGACGATTCATGAGCGACATCGCCATTAATGTGAATCATGTCGGCAAGCGCTACCGCATCGGCCGGGCCGAGCAATACCCCACCATCCGCGAAGCCGTCATGCGCACGCTCCGCCATCCGCTGTCGCTGTTTGGCGGCGGGGGAAGCGATCAGACCACGGAATTGTGGGCCTTGCGTGATGTCTCGTTCCAGGTAAAGCGCGGCGAGGCGATCGGCATCATCGGCGCCAATGGGGCCGGCAAGAGCACCATGCTCAAGATCCTTTCGCGCATCACCGAACCCAGCGAAGGGTATGCCGACGTCACCGGCCGGGTCGGCAGTCTGCTGGAAGTCGGCACCGGGTTTCATCCGGAATTGACGGGGCGCGAGAACATCTTTCTCAACGGCGCGATTCTGGGGATGCGAGCGGCGGAGATTCGCGGCAAGTTCGACGAGATCGTCGCCTTTTCCGAGGTCGAGAAATTCATCGACACGCCGGTGAAGCGGTATTCCAGCGGCATGTATCTCAAGCTGGCGTTCGCGGTGGCGGCGCATCTCGATCCGGAAATTCTCATCGTGGACGAGGTTCTGGCCGTGGGCGATGTGGCGTTTCAGCGTAAATGCCTCGGCAAGATGAGCGAGGTCACGCGATCGGGGCGGACCGTCATCCTGGTCAGCCACTATCTGTCGGCGATTCAATCGCTGTGCCAATCGTGCGTCGTGCTGCACAAGGGCGGCGTGCTGATGAACGGACCGGCCGACAAATGCGTGGCCAAATATCTCGAAATGGCTGCCCCGCGCGACCAGGCGTCGGCGGTGAAATTCGACCGCCCGGCCGGCTCGCCACTGTGGATGACCGGCGCATCGATCCTGTGGGACGGCCAAACCTCGGCGACACCCGCCATCGGTTCGACCGTCGCTTTCGATGTCACCTTCGAGGCCGCCGAACCGATCGACGTGCCGCGCCTGGGCATCGTCATCACCACCGCTGACGGCTACCGCCTCATCAACCTGAACAACCGCTTCCAGCAAGGCAGCGGCTACGAAACGCCCGTTCGCTCCGGCCTGATCCGCTGCGACCTGGGCGCCGTCCCCTTCGTCGGCAAGCGCTATTACATCAGCTTCTTCCTCGGCAACATGCACGGCGACACGCACGTGGCCGAGAACGCCCTGAGCTTCGACGTCATGGAGCGCGACATCTGGGGCACCGGCCGAGTCCCCCAGTCCAACGCCTCCGCCATCTGGTGGCCGGCGAAGTTCACGTTTGAATCAACCTCGCTTTGAATTCCGCTGCGATTCGGTATCTAATACCCGCGCAACTCCAGCCAGGAGACGAGCATGGCGCGGTGGCGAAATGCGGCGATGATCGCCTTGGTGTTGTTTTTGCTCCCGTGCTCGGCACGGCCGGCCGCGGCGCAGGGGCGCGGACGGCGCGGCGGCGGGCCGCCGACGCTGGGGCTTGACGGCGGCACGCTCGACATCGACACGCCGGATTTTGATCTCAAACTTGTCAAGTCCTCGCAGACCATCGCCGCACTGGCGCCCAAGGGCGCGGCGGGATACAACAACACTCCATTCGATTTCACCCCGGCCGATCAGCTCCAGGCCCGCGCCGCCAATGGATTCAATCACCTCGGCGATATCACATTCCGCATCCGCACCGGCGATGGCGGCGCGTGGGTCAGTTACTCGACCGCAACCGCCCGCAAACCCGTGACCGCCCTCCCGGCCGAAGGAAAAACGCTCGCGGCCGCCGATCTTTCCCCCACGCTTCCCGATGACTGCCCGCTGCATATCACGCGATCATGGCTGCTCGATTCGACCGGCCGGCTCGTGCTCCATTTTGATATCAAGAACACCTCGGCCAATCCCGTCACCATCGGCGCCCTGGGCATCCCGGTCATTTTCAACAATATCCTCACCGGCCGGAGCCTCGAACAGGCACACGGAATATGCTCATTCTTCGATCCCTACGTCGGTCAGAATGGCGGATATCTCCAGGTGACGCGGCTGAGCGGCTCGGGCCCGGCACTTCTCGTCACGCCGGAAACCGGGACCAAAACCCCCTTTGAAGCGTATCGCAAACTCGCCGACAACACGCCGACATCGCAGACTTTTGAAGGCGCGTTCGAATGGATGGTCCATTCGCAAGCCTACGCTGAAAACGAATGGCGCAGCGCCCAGCCATGGAACCCCGCCACCAGCGAGACGCTGCAAGCGGGCGCAACCACATCGCACGGCCTGCGATTTCTCGTCGCCCCGCAAATCCGCGACATCGACAACACTCTGGCGATCAACAATCGCCCCGTCGCCGTCGGCGTCCCCGGATACATCCTCCCGATGGACCTGGACGCGCGGCTCTTTTTGCGCACCTCCGGCCGGAAAGTCGTCGCCACCGAATCCGACCCGCCCGGCTCGCTGGCGATTGATGCCGCCGAGCCCACCAAAACCGGCTGGCTCAGTTACGCCGTTGGCGCCAAGACGTGGGGCCGCTCGCGCTTGACCATCACGTATGACGACGGCAGCAAACAGTCGGTCCACTACTATGTCACCAAGCCCGCTGCCCAGGCCGTCGCCGATCTGGGAAATTTCCTGTTCACCAAACAGTGGTTCGTCGATGACGGTGATCCCTTCCATCGCAGTCCGTCGGTAATGAGTTACGATCGCGCCAAGAACCAGATCATCACGCAGGACTCGCGCGTCTGGATCGCCGGACTGGGCGATGAAGGCGGCTGCTCGTGGCTGACGGCGGCGATGAAGGAATTTGTCCAGCCCAAAAAGGACGAGGTTGATAAATTCGCCCAGTTCGTCGACAAGGTTTTGTGGGGGCAACTGCAAGTCAGCAACGGCGCCGCCATGTACGCCGTTCGCAAGAGCCTTTTTTATTACGATCCGCAGAACCTGCCCGGCTTTCAATATGACACGACGGTTCGCTGGGGCCCCGGATTCCCAAGCTGGAACCGCCAGGGCGCGTATGCCACCGACCGCGGCTACGACTATCCCCACGTCGTCGCCGCTTATTGGGCCATGTATCGCCTGGCCCGCGACAACCCCGGCCTGGTGACCGCCCAGACGTGGCAGTGGTATCTCGATCACGCCTATCAGACCACGCGCTACCTTACGGCCGGCGGGCGAAACTCGCCCGGGTATACCGAGCTTGGGCTCATGGAAGGGGACATCTTCGTCTATCTTTTGAAAGATTTGCAGCGCGAAGGATGGCCCGACCAGGCCGCGACAATCCAGGCCGCCATGAAACGCCGCGCCGACCGCTGGAACACCCAGGCGTTCCCCTTCGGATCGGAAATGGCGTGGGATTCCACCGGCCAGGAAGAGGTCTATGCCTGGACGAACTATTTCGGCTACGAAAGCAAGGCCGAAGTCTCCCTCGATTCCATCCTCGGCTACATGCCCACCATTCCGCACTGGGGCTACAACGGCAACGCCCGGCGCTACTGGGATTTTCAATACGGCGGCGCGCCCGGCGGCGGCATCGAACGCCAGCTCCATCACTATGGCTCCAGCATCAACGCCATCCCCGTTCTTTCGCAATACCGCCAGCATCCCGACGATTTTTATCTCCTGCGCATCGGTTACGGCGGCGCGATGGCCTCGCTGTCCAATATCGACCAGGACGGCTTCGCGTCGGCCGCGTTTCATTCCTTCCCGCAAACTCTCAAGTGGGATGCCTACTCCGGCGATTACGGCCCGAATTTCTTCGGCCACGCCGCCGACGCCGCAACGTATGTCGTCAATCACCCCGATTTCGGCTGGATCGCCTTCGGCGGCAACATCAGGGTTGACGGCGATGTGGTGAAGGTCCAGCCGCTGGACGCCATGCGACGCCGCATCTATGTCGCCTCGCTGGGCCTGTATGTCACGCTCGATGCCGACACGTTCGATGCCATTGAAATCAACACAGCCACGCACGCCGTCCGGCTGGTTCTGTCCCCTGCGGGGCAATTTACGCCTGAGGCCCGGCTGGTGATCGAACAGCCTGCAAAGATCGCCGGCATCGGCACATTCGCGCCGCCGGAAAATTACAAATTGGAACGCGGCGCGTACGTCATCCCGTTGGGCGCGCAACAAACATCTGTCGAGCTGACGATCAAATGAGAGTGCGCGGCTCAATTGCCCCGCGCATTCAACGGAGCGAAAAATGATCCGCATCTTCTCGAGGAATTCCGCAATGACCGCAAGAACGCCGACCATCGCACTGGTGATCGCAATCGCCGCGATCCTGGCCATCAGCCCCCGTGCCTCAGCCGCCAATCCCGGCAAACTGACCGTCCACGTCGATCAACCCGGCGTGACGCTCAGCCCCGGTTTCTACGGTCTTATGACCGAAGAGATCAATCACGCCTACGACGGCGGCCTCTACGGCGAATTGATCCAGAACCGCATCTTCAAGGACACCGCCCAACCCGCCGGTCGCGGCCGGCGCGGCGGCGCTGGCGGAGCGCAAGCCAATGCCGCCAATCCGCCGCATTGGTCATTGGTCGCGCAAAACGGCGGACAGGGCGCCATAGCCCTCGATAGCGCCGACCCCGTCAACACCACCGCCCTGACCACCAGCCTTCGCTTGACCATCACCGCCGCCGGTAACGGTCAGCGCGTGGGCGTGGCCAATGACGGTTTCTACGGCATCCCCGTCTGTCCCAGCACGAAATACACCGCATCGTTCTACGCCAAAGCCAGCGCCGATTTCACCGGCCCGCTGGCCGTCGATATCGAAAGCAACGACGGCGCCACTTTATTCGCCACCACCGCAGTTCCCCATATCGCCGCCGCCTGGCAGCAGTACACGGTGACGCTCACGACCGAAAAGGTCGCCCCGTCCGTGGCCAATCGCTTTGTCATTTCCGCCTCCGGCACGGGATCGGTCTGGTTCAATCTCGTCTCGCTCTTCCCGCCCACCTACAAGGATCGCCCCAACGGCAACCGCGTCGATCTCATGCAAAAACTGGCCGACCTTCAACCCGGCTTCCTCCGCCTTCCCGGCGGCAACTATCTCGAAGGCGACACCATCCCCGATCGCTTCAACTGGAAAGCCACAATCGGCCCGCTCGCCCAGCGCCCCGGCCATCAGGGGCCGTGGCAATATCGATCCTCAGACGGCCTGGGCTTGCTCGAATTCCTGGGCTGGTGCGAAGACATCAAGATGGATCCGGTGCTGGCCGTCTACGCTGGATATTCGCTGCGACAACAGCGCGTCGCGGCCGGGCCGGCGTTGCAGCCGTATGTCCAGGATGCACTGGATGAAATCGAATACGTCACCGGTGACGTTTCGACCACCTGGGGCGCCCGCCGTGCGAAAGATGGACATCCCGCCGCGTTCAAACTCACCTACGTTGAGATCGGCAATGAGGACAATTTCGACAATCAGCGCACCTACGATGCCCGTTTCACGCAATTCTACGACGCCATCAAGGCCAAATACCCGGCTCTGAAGCTCATCGCGTCGGCCCCCGATCTGGTCCGGACGCGCACGCCGGATGTCGTTGATTACCATTCTTATCAGGCGCCGGCTCGCCTCGAACAGCAATCCACCATGTTCGACCGCACCTCGCGCACCGGCCCCAAGGTCTTCATGGGCGAATGGGCCTCGCAGGATGGCAACCCCACTCCGACGATGAATTCCGCCCTGGGCGATGCGGCCTTTCTCACCGGCCTGGAACGCAATGCCGACGTGGTGGTCATGGAATGCTACGCCCCACTGCTGGTCAACGTAAACGCCGGCGCGGCCCAATGGGGAACCAATCTCATCGGATACAACGCCCTGGTCAGCTTCGGCTCGCCTTCCTATTACGCCCAGAAAATGTTCGCCACCAGCCGCGGCAATCGCGTCCTGCCGGTGGATGTCGTTCCGCAGGCGGCCCCGGCCGTGGCGGCGGTGGTGCCGCACGGCAATGTCGGCGTGGGCTCATGGAGCACCAATGTTCAGTACAAGGACATGAAAGTGACCAGTGGCGAGAAAGTCCTGCTCCAGTCCGATTTCACCAGCGGCACCGACAACTGGAGACTCGGCACCGGCACCTGGCAGGCCGACGGCGGGACGCTGCATCAATCCGGCAATCTCACCGATTGCCGCGCCACCGCCGGCGATAGTGCATGGACCGATTACACCTATTCCCTCAAGGCTCAGAAGATCAGCGGCAGCGAGGGGTTCCTGGTCATGTTCCACGTCGTGGACCAGAGCAATTATCTCTGGTGGAACATCGGCGGCTGGGGCAACACGCGCACCAGCATCGAAAAAGCCCAGAACGGCGCCAAGACCGAAATCGGCCGCTCCACTAACATGCAGATCAACGCCAACCAGTGGTATGACATCCGCATCGAAGTCAAAGGCGCCGACATCAAGTGCTACCTGGACGACAAGCTCATCACCACCGCCACCGACGCCCCGGCCGTTTCCACCGGCCCGATCTTCGCCAGCGCCAATGCGGACGATTCCACCGGCGATGTGATCCTCAAGGTCGTCAATACATCGGATGCTTCCCAGCAACTGGATATCAACCTGGCCGGCGCAAAAACTGTCAGGGCGGACGCCGCTGTTGACGTGCTGACCGGCCAGTTGACCGACGTCAACACCGTCAGCAATCCGGAAAAGGTGATCCCGCATCGCGCGGCCATCAACGATGCGGCGGCGGATTTCGTCCATGAATTCGCACCGCGCTCGGTGAACGTGATTCGGCTGAAGACCAGGTAGGCCGTCGCCGCGGTCGGCCGGGCCCGGTGCGTGACCCAATCGGAGGTTCTGCTCATGTCACACCAATCGCATCGCGACGCCTGCTCGTGCAGCCGGCGCTCGGTTCTGGCCGGCGCCGTCGCGGCGGCGGCCTCGCTGGCGCTGTCTCGCCTTGATCACGGCCAGACGACTCTACCGGGCGCGGGCACGATCCGTCCGATCAAGAACGCCATCCCCTTCGTGGCCCACCCGCTGCCCGTTTCGGCCATCCGCCTGACCGGCGGCCCGCTCAAAAAGGCCCAGGACCTCGACGTGCAAAACCTCCTTCGCCTCGAACCGGACCGCATGATGTATTACCTGCGGCAACTGGCGGGTTTGACGCCCAAGGCCCAGCAGGGATATGGCAGTTGGGACGGACCCGGGCGGAATCTCACCGGCCATATCGCCGGGCATTATCTCTCGGCCGTCAGTTACATGTACGCCTCCACCGGCGATGATCGCTTTAAGCAGCGGGCCGATTATCTCGTCGATGAAATGGAGGCCGTTCAGAACAAGCGCGGCACCGGGTACATCGGCGCTTTGATGGGCAACGCGCCCGGCGGGGCGCGCGGGGCAGCGCCGATCGACGGCGTGCAGTTGTTCGCTCAGCTTTCACAGGGGATCATCCGCGCGCAGGCGTTCGACCTGAACGGCATGTGGTCACCCTGGTACGTGCAGCACAAGATCTTCGCCGGGCTGCGTGACGCCTATCGCCAGGCCGGAAATCGCAAGGCGCTGGATCTCTCGGCGCGCTTCGCCGCCTGGGTGGAATCGGTCCTGGCGCCGCTGTCGCCCCAGCAGCTTCAACAGATGCTCGCCACGGAATTCGGCGGGATCAACGAATCGCTGGCCGATCTTTATGCCGACACGGGCGACTCGCGCTGGCTCGATCTCTCCGCCAAGTTCGCCCACCGCGCCATCATCGATCCGCTGGCCAACCGGCAGGACATCCTTGCCGGCCAGCACGGCAATACGCAGGTTCCCAAGCTGCTTGGCGAACTGGCCCGGTACATCTATTCCGGTAACGCCGCCGGCGGCCAGGCCGCCCGGTTCTTCTGGCAGGCCGTCGTCGATCATCACACCTTCGCCACCGGCGGGCACGGTTACGACGAACATTTCGACGCTCCCGACAAGCTCAGCGACGAGGTCGATGGCCACAACCACGGCAACGGCGACCGCCGCACCTGCGAATCGTGCAACGTCTACAACATGGTGAAGATGACCCGGCTGCTCTTTGCCCTCGAGCCCGACAACCGCTTCGCCGAATTCCACGAACGTGCTCTCTTCAATCACGTGCTGGGCTCCCTTAACTTCAACACCGGCGACGTCTGCTACATGGTCCCCGTCGGGCAGGGCCAGCTCCACGAGTACCAGGTTGTCGGCCGTGATTTCACCTGCTGCTTCGGCACCGGCATCGAAAACCACGCCCGCCACGGCGATGGCATCTACTGCGAATCCGATGACAAGTTCTGGGTCAACATCTTTGCCCCGAGCACGGCCCAGAGCACAACGCACGGCCTGAAAGTCGCGATGGACACCGCCTTCCCCGAGGCCGATACATCCACACTGCGGCTTACGCTCGATGCCCCGAAGGAATTCACGCTCGCGCTGCGCCGCCCATCGTGGGCGGGCGATGGTTACGCGGTCGCTGTTAACGGCCAGAGGCTCACCGAACTGCCCAAGCCCGGTTCCTATGTCGAGATCAGGCGCGCCTGGAAGACCGGCGATACCGTTACGTTCACGCTGGCCAAGTCGCTGAGGACCGAACCGCTCCCCGACAACGCCAACCGCATGGCGCTGCTCCTGGGCCCGCTGGTGCTCGGCGCCGATTTCGGCCCCGCCGCAAGCGCCGCCTCAGGTCGGCGCGGCGGAGCGGCCGCCGTGTCTTATCCATCCTTTATCGCCGCCCCGAACCAGCCCATCGACCAGTGGCTCAAGCCCGCCGCCGATGCACCCGGCACATTCCACGCCACCGGCGTCGGCGCGGCCAACAACGAGGTGACATTCAAACCCTTCTACCAGCTCTCGGACCGCCTCTACGGAATCTACCAGGACGTTTACACGGCCGAGCAGTGGAAACAGCGCGGCGGAACTTGATCGCCGATTCAGAGCGGCCGGCTTAATTCCGGATCATCCGAAACCGAGTCCCGCAGCTTCGCCCTGATTCTGTTGAGGGCGAAAAAGAGACGGCCGACGAAGCTTAGAAAAAGGGCGTAGGATACCACGCCCAGGAAGAACTCGGAGGCCCCAGACTTGTGAGGATCCACCGGGGCAAACGGGGCGGGCGCAAACAGGGCGACGAAAATCATGACGACGGGAAACAGCCAGGCCAAATGCCGGAACCGCCGTGAATCAACCTGAAACTCGGCCGTCCATTGCAGGATGCGAGAGAGCGCCCCGCAAAACGCGAATCCCAAAGGACCAAAGAGGACGCAGTTGGTGATCGCGGCATTGGCGTCGCCGATATTCCGAAGCACCAACGGCCCCCGAAGGCCAAGAGAGACAATGCTCATGCTCGACATCACGCCGATCCACACGTGAGCCCCGACCCGTTTCCCCATCAGCATTTCCGCAATCACGTACAGTGCGGCGAACATGATGACGGACAGTATTGCGGGAACGACAATCAAATAGTCCATCAGCGAATTTGCGCCAAACACGCCCCAGGTGATGAAAAGAACGACGATGTACTTCGGCATAGACAACCAGCGCAACAAGACGCGCCGGCAGCTCAGCCGCCTGTCCCCCGTACGATCAATCGTCACGCCGCATTCCGGGCAGCGGGTGGCGTCGCCCAGGCCGCGCAGGAAATAGCCGCAGTTATCGCAGACTCTCTCGGCATCGGGTGGTCGCGGCGTTTGCGTCATTTCCGGTCTGGACCATGTCGCAAGAGCGCCGTGCTTTCAGCGCTCCACTGGTCGAAATGCTCCGAAATATAGATTCGCAGAGGGCAGGTGCAGGCGAATGTATGCGCCACCGGCTTGGCGAACTTGCACGCGATCGGCCGCAGTTCCAGGCATTCCAGAATATTCAACTCCGCGTGATGCTCGGCCTCGCACAACTTGTCGAGCGACGCTCCGATGCAGAAGAACTGCCTGGGGCAGTTCATCCGTGCCTTGAGTTCTTCGAGCTTCGACTTTTCTTCCGGCTGAATCATGGCGAACCTGCGCACGGCGGCGCTGTGAATATGTTAATTCCGGCAAACGCACCGCGTCAACCGCGAGATTGCGCGTTGATTGTAATCAAAGATGCCCGGGGCAAGGCGACGAGCTTGTCGCCATGGAACGCCGGCTCACGCCATCGGTGCCTATCGCACCGCACTCAATTCGGCTAACTTGCTTCCGCCATGATTGGTGTCCTCCACCTCATACCGGCTCAACCCGATTTTCAGACCGCGCGGGGAGCGGCAATGCTCGGGGCCGCTCTGGGCGCCGATTTCCATGCTTCCATCGCCCATGTCGGCCGTGGCGGCGATTATTCCCATGTGCTGGACGCGGCGTTGGATTTGTACCGGCGGCCGCGGGCGGACGTGCGGATCGTGCATGCCTGGAGCCTGGCGTCGCTGGCGGCCGCGGCCGTCGCGACGAAATGCCCGCTGGTCTATTCGCCGCCGGCGCTATTGACCGACTCGTCGATCGGCTGGCTGCGGGCCATCATGGATTATCGCGACGTCGATGTTGTATGCGCCACCGCGACGCAGCAGCGCACGCTCGTGCGTCGCGGCGTTCCGATCGAGCGATGTCATCTGATCCGGCCGGGGGTTGATTTCTCGCGCGTGCGGCCAAGGCGCGATACGGAACTGCGGCGGCGGCTGCGCCTGGCGGATGAGCATCGGGTGCTGCTGGCGCCGGGGGAATCGACGCTGGCCGCCGGTCACGCGGCGGCGTTCTGGGCCGTCAGCATTCTCAATTATCTCGACACGCGCTATCGCCTTTTGTGCTGGGGCCGGGGCCGTCAGGTGGGGGCACTGCGGCGGTTCGCCTTTGAACTGAAACAGCCGGAACTGCTCTGCTTCGCCGAGCAGCGCCTGGGTGAGTCGGTCGATTTCGAGATGCTCTGCCCGGCGGCCGACGCCGCACTGGTCACGGCCGCGGACCCGGTACCCACCTTGCCGATCGCGGTGTGCATGGCCGCGGGCCTGCCCATCGTCGGCACGGTGACTCCCACGGTCTCCGAACTCCTGGAGGACCGTCACAGCGCCCTGATGCTGGGCAACCCCACGGCCCGCACACTCAGCCAGCGGATTCTCGATCTCTGGAGCGACGAGCGGCAATCATGGTCAATCCGCGACACCGCCCGCACCGAAGCCTACGAATTCTTCGCCGGCACGCGGTTCGTCAATCAGTATCGGCAGGTGTATCGAGGGATCGCCGAGGGCAAGGCTGTGACCGTGGCGGAGATGGCGCCGGCGGGAGGGCGGCGTGCGCAGT
The DNA here is from genome assembly GCA_964420285.1 of uncultured Tepidisphaeraceae bacterium. GTDB lineage: Bacteria > Planctomycetota > Phycisphaerae > Tepidisphaerales > Tepidisphaeraceae > CAYQTE01. The sequence goes on along the minus strand of CAYQTE010000001.1, from coordinate 88,324 downwards.
ATCGGGCGTCGTGATGTTTGGGATGACAGGGTGACAGGGTGACAATGTGACGAGCAATCGGCCGCCAAAGTCACCTTGTCACCTTGTCACCAAGTCACCTTGTCAAATTCCACCACGCATCAACCGCACCATCGATCCGATCGGCTCAAATCCGCCGGTTTGCGCCAGATGGACGGCGGCAGCGTTGCCGAGATCGATCTCCGCAAAGACGTGGCGAAAGACACTGCGGATGCAAACCTCCATCGCGCGGGCGAGCATGAGTCTGGCCAGTCCCCGGCCGCGATGATCGGGGTGAACGAACAGGCCGTCGATCCGGCCCATGTCGCCGACCGACAGGACGCCGATGTGGGCGACGGGCTGGCCGTTTTGCAGGGCGAGCATCGCGTCCCAATGGGGATCGTCCAGGCGGGCCATGTTGGCGTCGGCGAGTGCGGCGGCGTGGGCCGGGTCAATCAGCATGGCCGAACACATCGCCAGATCGTGTGCGTGACGGAACGACGCGCGGGCGGGAATGACCATCAGGCCATCGCTATTCGGTTTGAGTGGTGGCGGCGCTTTCTGAAGATGAAATATCGTCGCCGATTTCGCGTGCCAGCCGTGCGATTGGAGATACTCCGCCAGCGGCTGCGTGCGCTCAAGCGGCTCGGCCGGGTTGATAACCCAGAATCCGCACTCGCTACCGGCCGCGGCAAAATGAGCGGCGGCTTCATCGACGGCCTGCCGGGGCGATTGGCCGGGCGCGAGGCTCGCATCCCACATGTGATTGGCATCGGCGATCGCCGGCCATCTGGCGCTGGCGATGGCGGTTCCGCAGTCCAGGTCGCTCGCTTCGCCCAGTTGCTGGCCCAAGCACAGGCCGGTGCGATGAAACAGCCGCACCAGATCGGCGGCGTCCAGACCCTGCGCGACGGCGAGAATGGGAAGCGGCATGAACGAGATTGTAGGGCGCAGCGGGCGCCAGGTCATCGGCGGCCATGCCCCCCATCATGGCTGATGCGCGCCGCGCACCAGCTTGAGTTTGTGGTCGGCGGTCATGTAATAGAGCCCGCCATCGACGGCCTGCATGTCGCTGATGCCGGCCGGGTCGGACAATGTGGACTGGCCAAACGCACCGGCCACGCCGCTTTCGATGGTCGCGCCGGCCTTGGTGGTGATGATCGCGCGGCTCCAGCTATTGATCGTCATGGGGGAACCGACTCCGCACATGGCCAACAAATAGTTCTTGTCGATGATGGTCCTGGCGATAGCGGGTTTGGGCACGCTGCTCGACACCCACCGGTTTCCCAGCGAATCGAGGTTGTAGGCGATCACGCCCTCGGGGCCAACCGCATACATGTACGTGCCGGCCACCAGCAAGCCCACGTGGCCGGCGGCTTGCGGTTGCACCTGCCCCCCCGGCCCCACGGGCATCGAATTCGGCGGCGTGGTCGGCAACGTCGTGCCAATCACCTCGCCCGTCTGCAATGCATACAGGCGCACGATCTTCCCGCCATCGCTGACGGCCATTATCCGCCCGGCCGCGATGATCAGTTGATCGCTTCCGGTTGAATTCGCGAAGATCGGCTGCCGCGAGGCGTCCAGCGGCGTGGTCGCCTTCGGCTGGGCCAGATTGGGATGATACAAATCCTGAATGCACAGTTGATTGGGCATCATCCAGACCAGCGTTCCATCACCGGCCAGGGCCATGTTGATGGGGAAAGCGCCCCCGGCGGCCACCATGGCGACGCCGTTGAAGATCATCGCCTGGTTTGCGTTCATGTCCATCTGCTGATTGGCGTATTTCTGCTCGGCGAGTTTCTGGCCGGAATCGGCGTCCAGCACATCCAGCGCGGCATTGGAGTCGTCGGCCGATCGCAGAACGACAAAATCGTCGCTGGCCACAAGTTGGAGGATGGGCATCTCGCCGACGCGCGATTGCCAAAGCAGCCGTCCATCCGAAATCGCCAGAGCGAACACCCGGCCGGTGCTGGTGGCAAGAATCAGCCGATCGCTGAGCGGCCGAACGTGGATGATGGTTCCGCCGCCGGATATCCCGGCCGGAGCGGCGGCAACGGGGGGCGGAGCAGCCTGGGCAAGACCCCGTATGATCATCGCCCGTTGGAGGGCCTGTTGCAAAAATGGGTCGGTCACGTCCTCGGGATCGGGCATCTGCCCCGCCGGTTGATTCGGCGGGTTTGGATTGACGGCCGGGGCCACTGTCACCGATTGCGCCGGCGCCAGCACGGCCGGCTGGGGAAGTCCTGTCAGTGCGAATTGCCAGGGCGACTGGCCATTATCCCAGCGCGCCGAGGCGACTTCGCTGTCGCTCCAGGCGCACAGCCGCTCGCCCATGTACGCCAGATTGTGCGGGGTCTGGTTCAGCGGCAATGTCAATGTCGGCACGGTGGCGCCGACGGCAAACACCCGCATTTTCGATTCCGCGCTCCAGACGGCGATGCGATCATTTCGGCCGAAGCTGGCCAGCGGCTGTACCAGCGCCATCACATCGTCGATGGCGGCGGCGGGATCGGGGGGAAGAAATGGGGCAATCGCCTTGTTGGCGGCGCGGAGTTTGGCGACTTCCTGGGCGCTGGGGATATTCATGTCGGGCAGCGATGCCTGGCTGAGTTCGCCGCTGTATTTCCGGGCGGCGTCGTAGGCCTGCTTAAACGTGACATCGCTCAGCACCGCCCCGCTGGGCAGTTTGATGGGCTTGGTGATCTTGGCGCCGCCGAAACTGCTGGCGGCGAGATTGAGCCTCGCCACTCCGATATCAATGCGGTTGGGAACGGCAAAGGCGTCGCGGGCCATCGATTCCAGCAAACGCGGCTGCATCGAATCGGGATGGGGAATCGTTTCGATCCGCCGCAAGATGCGCCCGGCCTGCACGGGATCGCCGGCGGCTTCAAATTGATCGGCCGCCGCGAACATCGCGCTCAGCGCGACCTTGGAATTGGGATACACCTGGGCGACGGCCAGCAGCGCGGCCGGATCGTTGCCCGCCTGGTCCATCCGCTGTTGCGCGGCGGTCTCGAAGCGCGCGTAGGCATCCGACGCCCTGGAACCGCCCTTGGCGAGAATATCCTTGATCCCGGCGCCGGCGACCGTCGATGCCGCCTGGTTGACGACCGAACCGCTGCCGTCCCGATCCTGCGGCGTGACGACGGTGACGGCGCCCAGGGCCGGATCGGCCAGAATATCCTGATACAGGGAAATGGCGCCGGCGTAATTACCGGTGCTGCTTTCCCAATCGGCGCGTTGCAGGCGATAGCGGACCATTTGCGCCGGCGATGCCGCGGCCTGACCGGCTCGATCGTAGTAAGCGATAATCAACTCGGTAAGACTGTTGCCGCTGGTGGAATCCTTCGATTTCTCGATGCTGCGCTGGGCAAAGATCATGGCGTCGTTGAACAGCCGCTCGCGCGATGGTCCGCTGCGAAGCCCCACCGTGCCCCCCATCAGCCCGATCGCCTCGTCCAGTTTTTGCGTGGCCTGATCGGTATGTCCGGCCGCAAAAAGAGTCTCGGCGTATTGCAGTCGTGGCTCGGGGTCGGCCGGCGCCGCCGCCAGCGATTGATTCAGCGTCCGCTCCACCGCTTCCAGATCGGTGTAGACATCCACGGAGGTCTCGCTGGCGATGACGACGTGATTGCCGCTGACCAGCACGTTTCCCGGCCCGCGCGTGGCCGTCCACGAGCCGTCCTGCGGATACTGCGGCATCATGTACCCGTTGCGCACCTTGTACGAGCCAAGGAACGTCGGCTGTGGAACATACATGAACGAATCTGTGACCATTGGCCGGCCGTGTAATCCGCCGTTGACGCTTTCCGCCCATGTCAGCCAATCGCCCTTTTTCTTCCCCGCCTGCAGCAGCCGCCAATCAACCGCGGCCACAATGCCGTTGAAGCCCAGGTACAGCGTGTCGCCGCTTACGCCGATCAGCACGGCCGGATCGACGGCCAGTTCCACCGAGTTCCCCCCGACGCTATAACTGCCAGCCCCCGGGCTGCCCCCGACGGCGGCGGTGCCCCCGATGGCGCTGTGCAGTGTCTTGCGGTCGATGCGGGCGAGTTCGCGCCCGTCGTCCACGCTGTAGACAAAGATGCAACGGCTGTCCATCGGACAGATAAACAGGCAACCGTCGCGCACGACGGCGGGGTTGGTGTAGAACGGCTTGGGCAAATCGCCCGTCTGCACCACCATGCCGTTCATAATCACGCCGCCTCGAATCATGATCCCGCCGCCCATGATGACCATCGGGTTGTTGCTCATCGCCGGCGTGTCCATCGCGTCGCGGTAGATGCGCAGCCAGGCGATCGAGCCGTCGAAGGCATCAACGGCCGCGGCGGCGCCGGCGTTGGTGGAGACGAAGATGCGGCCGTCGCTGTAGGCCAGGCTGGCCATGTTGGTGGATTGCGGCATCGCGCCGTAGGCGCTGGTGACCGCGTCGGAACTGGCGATGTACGTGGCCCATTTGAATGCGCCGCTGGACAGGTCAAAGCACAGCACGTAGCAGTCCTTGAACTGCGCGCCCTTCCCGCCCCCGCCGACGATATACACGTTGTCCGACACCACCAGCGGCGCGCCCCCGAACTGGAGCGATTGCAGCGGCTGGCTCGTGTTTCCCGGCAGGCCGGCCGGCGCTATCGCCCACCGCAACTTGCCGGTGCGGCGATCCAGACAAACCAGGCGGCTGCCCGGCTGGGCCTGCCCGAGGGCCGCGGCGTTGGAATCCGGCTCGCCCATGACCGCCAACACGCTGGCATCGGTCACCGTCACCGTCATCTGCTGGTTGGGGGGCATGGAACTGCCGTTGCCGCCGATCGAATACGTGCCGGCGAATTTGTCGCTGCCGGGATATGTCGAGGCCCAACCCGGCAGCGGATATCCGCTGTCCAGATCGACCGCATACAGCCGCACATTGTCCTGGAAGAAAAGCTGACCCTGATCGATCGCCGGTATGACGCCCAGCATCGAACCCTGCTCCAATTGGCGCTGACGCATCTGCTGCACCTGGTTGAGCATCTGCGGATTGACGCCCGCGGCAACGCTGGTGGCCGCATAACTGATGCTGTACAGCTTTGCCCCCGGCTGGGCGGCGCCGGTGGGGATCAGGCTCCGTGACTCGTCTCCGCCCAGCGTTCGATACGAATCCCCCGACGCCATCGCCCGCGCCGGCGCGGCAACCGCCAGCACCTGCGCCAGCGAATCGGCCAGCACCGTGTCCGTGCCCCGCACACGCGCCGTGATCGTCGCAAATTTCCCCTGCAACTCCGCCACATATTTCTTACCGTCGGCGTCGGAGTCGTTGCCCGCCAGATGCAGCGCCTGCACCGTGCGGTACAAAACCGCCGCCCGATCCACCGCCATGTTCGGGTGATGCTCCAGCAGTTGTTTCCCAACCACCGCCGCCGCCGCAAACTCGCCACGCTCTATGTACGTGTTCTGAAGCAATATCCCCGCCTTGCGACCGGCCTCGGTGATGAAATACCGGCCGTAAACAAGGTTCAAACTGGCCAGATCGTTGCGCCCGGCCTGATCCAGAATGCCCTGCGCCTTGGCCCCGAACCTGGCGCGATAAACATCCTGACCGGCCTTGGGCCAACTGCACAAATCCTGTTGCACCACCGCCTGAACGCTGGTGTAAAGGCGGATGACGTTGTCCTTTTCCGCCTCGCAGGCGATCACCCGATCGGGATATTTCTCCTGAATCTCCTGAAATATGTCCGCCGCCTTCGCCCATTCACCCAGCCGTTCCATCTTCTGGCCCAGCGTCAGTTCGTCCCGCGCAGCGCCGGAATCCCGCACATACACCCCGGCCGCTTCCTTCTCATCGGTCGCGGGATCGACCGCCTGCGCCATGAGCGGTATCGCGGCGCCGGCCTTCGCCGCCAGCGACAAGATCGCCATACCCAGCGGCAACCACGACCGAAGGAACTTTCCTTGTGGCATAGTGCAACTCCCCGTGATCAAGCCTGCGAGCCTTCAAAATAGCGGCCCCACAACGGCCCAAGTCGGCGGATTTCTTCCGGATCGACCCGGCTCTTATCCGACCAGATCGCCAGCCGCAGCGCCGTCCGCGCCGGGCACGTCTCCAAAATCGACCCGTCCGCCGCCAGCCGCCGCAGTGTCCGGCGGATCAGCCGCGTCGCATTCTCCGTCGCGGCGCGGACATTGGCCAGTATCTCCTGTAGCAACACGGCCGGATCGGCCCCAGGTTGCGGTGCGGCGGCGCTATTCCCTTCAGACGCCGAACCGGCCGGTTTGTTCCGCCAGCAGTCGTAATCGGTCACCAGCGACACCTGGGCATAGGGGATTTCGGCCTCGCGGGCCAGTTTCGCTTCCGGCATGGCCGTCATTCCGATCAAATCCCCGCCCCACAGCCGATGCATCAGGCTTTCCGCCCGGCTGGAAAACGCCGGGCCTTCCATGCACACATAACACCCCCGCCCGTGAACCAAAGCCCCGCGGGCCGGCGCCTCTCCCGATCCCCCATGAACCGCCGCCGCCGCGGATGCCGAGTTTGCCCCCGATGCCCCTCCGGCCGGCGCCGCAAACTCGTGCGCGCCCTCCTCGATCAGCACCCGCCGCAATACCGGGCAGAACGGCTCGGCGAATTCCACATGCACGGCCGCTTTCTCATAAAACGTCCCGGTGCGCCGGAACGTCTTGTCGATCACCTGATCCGGCACAACCAGATCGCGCGGGGCAAATTCCTGCCGCAGACTGCCGACGGCCCCACTGGCGATGATATGCGTGCAGCCAAGCTGCTTGAGGGCAAAAATATTCGCCCGGAACGGCACCCCCGACGGCTGCAACAAATGCCCCGGCCCGTGCCGGTTCAATATCAGCACGTCGATCCCATCCCATTGCGTTTCCACAATAGAATCCGAAGCCCGCCCAAACGGCGTTTCCACATCGTGGCGAACGCCCCCCGCCCCGTCCAACAGCGCCTCACCCAACCCCGTACCGCCGATCAATCCGATTTTCCATTGGCTCATACGATAAGAGGATAAGACACCCGGCCGGAAAGGCCAAGGGGGAATAGGGAATTGCAGTCGGATGCGTAGCGCAATCGGCGCCAATTGCGGAAATTCGCACCCCGCCCGCGCTTTCAAAGCGTACGGCAACCATTTACAATCTCACGGCCGCCACCGTGTTCGGTGACGGCGACAATTTGAATTGACGCGCGAGCGCCAAGACGCTGCTTCACGGAAACCGCCAAGTCTCAATAGAGAGGCAGTGCCTTGAGCCGCGCCCCGAAAGGGGCGTCGGCCAGGGCACGTTCTCTATGCCCCTTGGCGGGGGTTCCGTGAGCGTCCTTGGTTCGACGCTCTTTTTATTGGGGTACCGTCATGGCAGAACCGGGCATTGATCTTCCGCTTCCGGCCGACAAATGGCAGCAGGTGATGAAATCACTTGATCTGCCCCCGCAGCAAATCCGCATCGTCGAGTTAATTCTGCGCAACAACTGCGATAAACAGATCGCCAAAGCGCTGGGCGTGAAAGTGCCCACGGTCCGCACCTATCTGCACCGCATTTTCGCTCGCATGAACGTGGCGGACCGGCTCGAATTGGTCTTGCGGGTCTTTGCGATATCCCATCAACAGGGTAGTCCTCCGGGATGACATTTCTGCCGATGCCGTCGCGAGAAATGACATCACAACTGATGGCTTGACGCCGATGCGTGCGGTTGCATATCGTGTTCGCGCGCGGTCGCGGATGGCAGAGGACTACGCACCGTCAGGGGCATTTCGGCCTGAAGAAAAATCCCATCCGAAAGGAGCATTTCAATGCCAAGGAATTGTTTATTTCTATTATTGGCCAGCCTCGCCACTCTCGCGTTGATCGGCTGTGCCGACCAGGACTCTTCGTCCTCGACACAACCGACAACGAGCCCCAGCGGCGGGTCTTCGTTCTTTGATGCCTTGTTGCACGGAAACGGCTCGACTACAAAGCCCGGCCTTTCCAGCGTGGACCCCAACACCACAGGTGATATCAGGGGGTCGGTCATAGTGGACAAGCGCGCCTCGAAGGAGGTTGAAGTGAACCTCTGGACAGCGGTTTTACCGGCTGGCATCGATCCCAAGACTGCCGATGAGACACAACTTGTTCCCCAAAGGCTTGTTGCCACCACCACGTCCGAGGCGAAGAACGGCAACTTCAATTTCAAGAACATTCCGGGCGGATACTACATCCTGACCGGCCCGGTGAACGAACTGGCCCGTGGGCACTGCACGGTAAAGGTGACGCCCGGCATCTTACACATGGTGTTGATGCTCAATTAAGGAAACAAAAGTCGTCCTGCAAGCCATCTGGCAATATGGGCTGGCGGTTTGGTGGCCGACGGGCTCGAATTGGTCTTGCGGGTATTTGCGATATCCCACCAACAGGGTAGTCTCCCGTGATGACATTTGTGCCGATGGCGTCGCAAAAAGTGACATCAAAGCTGATGGCTTGACGTCGATGCGTACGGTTGCGTACCGTGTTCGCGCGCGGTCGCGGATGGCAGAGGATCGCGCATCGTTAGGGGCATGTCGGCCTGAAGAACAAATCCCATCCAAGCGGTTACGGTCGTTTCTGAAACGAGGCATCGCTGTCGTGTTAACAGAGGAGAACAACATGATTCGCAGTATCGGGCTTGTCGCAGTGGCGCTGATGGGCGTGGCGTTTATCTCGGGATGCGCTACACAGGTTGGGGGCAAATCGCTTCCAGTGCCGAGCGCGGGCTTTCAGCCGACGGATGTTTTGCCTTATGCGCCAGCACGGGTGTATGCGGCAAGCACCGCCGCTTTGGACGACGCCAGCGTTCCGATCCTAAGTGGGAATAAAGATGAAGGCAGAATCGTCACTGATTACGTCGCCGGACCTGAACTCGTCAGGGTAGGCGGGCTGCTCGGCGGCAACTCAACCCGGTACAAATATCTCATCACCATCAAGGCCAGCGGTAGCGGCTCGAAGTTGAAGGTCGCTGCCACTTTGGAATCCTCGGGCACACAAATGCAATCATGGAGGGACGTTTCATCCGACAATCAGGACGTGGTAAACAATATCCAGAACGCGATGACCGAGAACATTGAAAAGCACTTGAAGCAGTAAGCTTGCCCGCTGGCAAGCGACGGTCACCTCGCTGCGCTTGCCCGTCTGGCTGAGTTGGCGTCAGCGTCCCCCAATTGTGCGCACAAGGTCAGACGCTAACAATTACCCGAATGTCTCCGAAGGGAGCTGCCAATGTCGAATGTGCCAACGATCGCACCGCGCTGTCCAAAATGCGGCGAGGCCAATAACATCCAAACGTTCCCAATGGCGTTCAGCTCGGGCACCTCAAGCGGCGTTAGCCACACGACAGGTATCGGCGTCGGTGCGATCGGCGGGTCGATTGGTGTTGGCTTTGGTGGCGCGCAGACGAGCACGTCAAGCATGACTGTAACCGCGCAGATTGCCCGACCGCCGAAGCCGAAGTTTGGATGCGCGGTTATGTTGCTTGCTACGTTATGGGCTTTTCTTGCACTGCTTACCTTCAGCGGCGTCGCCGTTACGGTTCAAGCGTTGCTTCGCGGCGACGTCCTTCAAACTGTGGTTAACGCGATCCTCGCGCTTATTTTCGGAGTGGCGTTCGTGAAACTAATGAAGTTCGATCGGCGCCGCGGCAAAAAATTAAAGCTCGCATATGAGGAAGCTATCCGGGTATGGCAGGCATCTTGGATATGCCACCGATGTGGGCATACCTGGCAACAGTACGAATCTCCCGCGAGCGATAGCACCGGACCTGGAGATGAACCCGGGACCTGAGCGATTGGCAGTTCGCCGACCGAGCGGGAAATCGGCTTTTCATTGCACGCCCGCTGTGGTTGGCGGGAAGGAAGTATTCATGTCGAAACCGAAATCGCATTGCCCTCGACGGGATTTGCGCAGCCCGCGGCGCGGGCACTGGAACCCACGGTCGCATGCGATCGAGGCGCTTGAGATGCGAACGTTGCTTTCAGCACCTTGTGTCCCAACTGGGGTGCAGACCCAAGGCGGGTCTGAGAGCGGAAGCGTTGCCGCAAGCGGCTCGCCCGTTGTCAGTTCGGCAGGGAGCACCACCGCGATAGACTTCACCAACTTCGCAGATTTAAGTGGGCTTACACTTGTTGGCGACGCAACGGCTCAAACAACGGCAGACGGTCCCGTCATACGCCTTACGTACGCCGTTGAGGGGGAGTCTGGCGGGGTATTCGCAACGGCGGCCCAGAACATCGCGGCCTTCTCGACGCAATTCAGCTTCCGCATTACCGATCCGGGCGGAAATGATCGCGGGGACGGGCTGGCGTTCGTGATCAGCGGTGCCGGACCGGCATTAGGACCGGGTGGCGGCAATTTGGGATACGGTGGACTAACGCCGTCTATCGGAGTCGAATTCGATACCCACGAAAACGACAATTTTGGGGATCCGAGTGACAACCATGTCGGGATCGACATCGATGGAAACATGACCTCTGTGGTCACCGCAGAAGCGCCGGACGATCTAGCCGGCGGGCAGCTTTGGACGGCATGGATTGACTACGACGGAAAAGAGCTTGACGTCAGCGTGGCAACGACGGGAACCCGTCCCTCAACCCCACTAATAGCCTACGCTGTCGACATACCTTCGATTCTCGGAAGCAGTGCTGCTAATGTCGGATTCAGCGCGAGCACCGGGGCGGCTTGGGAAAATCATGACCTCACCAGTTGGAGCTACTCTTCTTCGGCTACGACCGGCCAGAATTACGCAGTGCTTTTCAGCGGGGGTGCAGACCCAGCCGACAACCATTATTGGTACCGCAACAACATCCAGTCGCTCTACCAGGAACTCACGGGCGGCATGGGTATAAACCCGGCAAATATATATGTCCTTTACGCTGATGGTTCAGCCTCCGCCCCCGACCAGGCGAACGCCTCCGGCAGCATCGTCGATTCCGATATGTCATTTCTGCAGCAAGGCACCCATTTCGAGGCGGCCACATCCAATAACCTCGCGAGTGTCTTGTCCAGCCTCTCCATGACGATAACGGCCAATGACCACTTTCTCTTTTGGACCTTCGATCACGGCGGTACTGACGCATCCACAAATCCCACTGACCCAACACAGTTCCTCGTGCCATGGCTCAGCGCCAGCGCGCCACTGACAAGCAGCTTGATTTCCAACACGCAACTAGACGGCTGGCTGTCGCAAATCCACGCGGGGTACACGACGTATGTCTTCAACCAGTGTTACGCCGGCGGCATGCTGAAATATCTCAATCTGACCGGAAATACGTTCGGCTGCGCCGCGGCCTCTTATTATGAACCTAGTTGGGGCGACTGCTTTGCCGCCGCTTTCACTGCTGCGCTAACCGACTACGTGGATACCGGGGCAGGCGCATTCATCTTCGCCCTTGCAAACGACGGCGCCGCGGCGAAGAACGAGGAACATCCCGTGGACGGCGGCGGCGAATTCTCCATCTTTGCGCCGCCGCCTTCGCTGCCGATCAGCGACCTGACAGCCGACACGATGCAATTTGCTCCAAGCCAGACGCAGACCATAATAACCTACGACATGCTGCTTGCGAGCCTCAACGGCCTCACCGGCAATAGCGCCGGCGTGGCTTTCCAGATTGACTCTGTAGACAATGGGACGCTGACCGAAAACGGCCAGAGCGCGCAGTCGGGAGTGACCGAACTCGACCCCGACCAGAGCCTTACATGGACCCGCTCCGCTTCCGGCTCGGGGGAGATTGACGCCTTCCACGTGTCTGCTTGGAAGAATGACCAGCAGATCGGCTCGTCGGTCGCGATAGCACTCAATTTTTCGATTCCCACCGGCGCGATCAGCGCGCCGAGCGATTCGGCCACAATCGCGGAGAACGACCCCGCAACGGCAATCAACGTGCTGGCGAACGATACGGGCGTCGGAACTCTAAGCGTCCTTCAGGTCGGGGCTGCCCAGCACGGCTACGTCACCCTGCAAAACGGCGTGGTCTATTACCAGCCGGATACCGACTACTCCGGGTCCGACAGCTTCTCCTACACGATGACAGACGCGACCGACGCAACATGCCTCGGCACGGTCGCGGTGACCGTTACGCCTGTGCCCCAGAATCCACAGACGACATTCCAACTCTTCCAAGTAACAGTCGGCAACGCCGCCCAACTCTCCGTCAGCCGGGGCGACTACGACGACGACGGTAGCGCCGTCACACTAACGGCCGTTGCGCCCGCACAGCATGGCACCGTACAACTGGTCAACGGCCAAGCGCAATATACGCCCGATGCCGGCTATATCGGGACCGACCAGTTTGACTATACTATAACATCCGGGAGTGGCGAAACGGCGGATGGCGTCGCCTACCTCGCGGTAGCCCCATCCTTTGCGACGCTGACCAGCGGCAATCTTCTCGTCGAAGGAACCAGCGGCCCAGACGTGATCACCCTGCAAGCCGACGGCAACGGCAACCTGACGGCCACGCTCAACGGCGTTACGTCGTTGCCGTTCGCACTTTCACAAATCAGCTCTATCGACGTTGAGGCCGGCGCGGGTAACGACTCGGTCACGATCGAATCAAGCATGCCAGCAAATCTCGGCGTCAGCGTCCAGGGCGGACCCGGCGACGACACCATCATGGGCGGCGCCGGCAACGACACACTCGGCGGCGGGGCCGGCAACGATTCCATCTCGGGCGGACCCGGCGACGATTCGATCAAGGGCGGCGCCGGCGATGACCTGCTCTGCGGCGGCAAAGGCAACGACACGATCTTCGGCAGCCTCGGCAACGACACCCTCCGCGGCGGACTCGGCGATGATTCCCTCAACGGCGGGGCCGGAACCAACCAGTTCTACGGCGGTCAGGGCAACAACATCTTCTACGCCGTCAACGGAACCCTGGACCAGCTTTTCGCCGGCGCGGCCACCAACGACAGCGTCATCTATGGTCCCAGCGATAACTACATCATCGAAAGCGGCACGATCCCGCCGGGGAATGTGACCCTCGCCTAGCGGAAAAATCAAGGGGGTCGGGACTTGGATCGCGGACTCGAACCTACGCGGCGCCGCCCGTCCACGGTTTGATCTTCGCCAGCACCTTACCCAGCGCCGCTTCGGCCACTTCCGTATCGTGCTCGGCCTGCGCGCGGAGCCAATACCCTCTGGACAAGCCGAAAAACCTGCAAAGCCGCAGGTCCGAATCCGCCGTCACGGCGCGCTTCCCGGCCACGATCTGTCCGATCCGCTGCGCCGGCACGCCGATTTCCTTCGCCAGCCGATACTGCGAAATTCCCATCGGCACGAGGAATTCCTCGCGCAAAAGCTCGCCGGGCGTCACGGGTTTGAGTCTTCGCATCGGTGGTCTTTCTCAATGATCGTCTACAATCTCCACGTCCTGGGGCCCGGGAAGCGTCCAGCGAAAGCAGATGCGAAACTGGTCGTTCACCCGGATGCTGTGTTGTCCCGCGCGATCGCCTTTCAACGCCTCCAGCCGGTTGCCCGGCGGCGCGCGTAAATCCTGAAGTTGCACCGCGATCTGCAACTGCCGCAACTTGCGCCGGGCCGCCGACTCGATGCTCACGAATCGTTTCACGCGCCATCCTCTGGCCAGGGCCTCCGTGTCGGCACACTTGAACGAGAGGATCATCGGCCGTATAGTATCGCTATGCGTTATTAACGTCAAGCGTGCTGGAAGATTCAGAGGCGGGAGTCTTTGATGAACAAAGCGGATCAAGGACTCCCGACCGTTTTGATTTGTCGGAGCCATGACGCGGCGATCAGAAGCTGCGCTGGAAGAGAAGCATCAATTTAATGCCGATCACCTTGCCGAAGCTGGTTGTGTACCACTCGTAAGAGCCGAATACTCCCAGCGACGTCTTTTCGTCGGGAGCATAGCTCAACCCGATCGCCGGCCGCGGGCTGAAGCACCATTCGTCGAAGCTGCCGTATTTCTCTTCCTCGGCGAAGCGGTTCCAGCCGTATTCCCGAGTCAGATCCTTGTAGGCAAAGCCAAGTTCGGTGCTCAGGGTCCAGTCGCCGTTCCTGAAGTCGGCTCCGATGAAGGGCACGGGCGTGAAGATTCCGGGGGCGAACTTGTCATAGACAAACGAGGCCTGGCTCGCCGGACGGGTGTCGCCGTTGAAACGCTTGAATTCATACAGCATGGAGCGCGAGCCGTTGTTGTTCTGCCCCTGCACGGACAGCAGGCTCAAATCCGCATCAAATCCCACCTTCGGCGTCACGCCCGCCCAGCCGTTGACATGGAAGTTGCGCTGGATGCCGAGGTCAAAAGACAGCCAGTCGATGCCGCTGCCGACACGCACATCCGTGCTGCCGGAGAGGAAACCGGCGTCGTCTGGATGGACTGGTACCGATTCCTTCTTCAGCGAAAGGCCGTAGTAGGTGGGAGCATAGCCCATGCGGAAGCTCCAGTCCCCGCCGTTGATCGGGGCTTCCTGGACGGGAGCGCTGGCGTCGAAGAAGCTGGGGTTGTAATTGGAATTCGCCGGCGCCTGATCCGACGGGTTCAATCCGAAACTCCCGTCAAAACTCTGACCCCAGACCCGATTCCCGGCAACAACCAACAACGACAGGATCGCACAGAGAAAACATCGGAGCATGAGTCACCGACTTTAGGCCCGCATGCACTCTGGCGGCCTGGCGAGTTTGCCGGGCTTGGTTACCGCGATTCGTGGTTGCCGTCGGACCGGCCGCCTTGCGCCACAGCCGACGTCGCGGGGATATTACCACAGTCGCCCGCGCCGCGTTACCTCCGGCGAAATACGGCGCGTCTTCCGTCGGGTGCAAGACGGGAGCTTCGCCGAAATCCGGAAAATACGATATTGTCGAGCGATTATGTAGGGAATTCCCCGCCTCTTCGGAGCGCCCAGATTGGACTCGGCCGGGCTGCGTTCAGACTTTTTCAGGCCAAGTTCGAACTTTTTCGAGACATTTGGGGCGTTTTTTCGTCGCGGGCGGGGCATGAAACCGCGATATCTGGCTGCAGATGAGGTTCGCCCGAGGTGGGTAAGGCAGCGATCTTCTTGCGTAACCACAATGCAAGTAACGACTTAGGATAAATATCACGCGGAGGCGCCGGGGTCGCGGAGGAATTGCGTGGTTAGCCGCCTTTCTCTCCGCGCTCTCTGCGCCTCCGCGTGAGGGATCTTTGAGCACCTCCCTTTGGATTGCGGGTGAGCCTCGCGTTTCAGCGGTTGGTACGATTTACAACTCGCCCCCGCATCATCTATTGTGCCGGTGGAATTACGCCCATGACGCCGCTGGAATTTACACTGCTCGCATTTGTCCTCTCGATCGCCGCCGGATTCGTCGGCTCGCTGCTGGGGCTGGGCGGCGGGATCATCGTCATCCCGGCGCTGACGCTGCTGCTTCATGTCAACATCCGCTTCGCCATCGGGGCATCAATCATTTCGGTCATCGCCACAAGCAGTGGTGCCGCCGCCGCCTATGTCCGCGAGCATATGTCCAACCTCCGCGTCGCCATGTTCCTGGAAATCGCCACCACTACCGGCGCCATCAGCGGCGCCTACCTGTCCGGTCACATCCGGCCGGCCGCTCTGTTCCTGATCTTCGGCACGGTCATGGCCTTGTCGGCGTTGCAGATGCTTCGCCATAACGAGCGGGACTCGACGGCTCCGGTTCCCCCTGACCGCATCGCCAATCGCCTTCGGCTGCACGACCGCTATTACGATCCCAACACCGGCCAGGTCGTCGCCTATCGCGTCACGCATTCTGGATTGGGCTTGATCCTGATGTACCTGGCCGGCGGCGTCAGCGGGCTGCTCGGCGTCGGGTCGGGAGCGATGAAGGTGCTGGCGATGGACCTTGCGATGCGGCTGCCGTTCAAGGTCTCGACGGCCACCAGCAATTTCATGATCGGCGTGACCGCCGCCGCCAGCGCCGGCGTCTATTTCGCGCGAGGCGACATCAATCCGTTCATCGCCGCCCCGGTGGCGGCCGGCGTGCTCGGCGGGGCGCTGGCCGGTTCGCATCTGCTGGGCCGCATTGACAGCGCCCGCGTGCGCGGGTTCTTCATTGTCGTGCTGCTTATCATCGCGGCCGAAATGCTGTACAGGGGATACGCCTCATGGTGAACGTCCCGCCGAATCATCCGCTGGCGATCGACCCGCATTCCCCCGTTCACAAGGTCGAGATCATGCTCAGCATGATCCTGCGCACCGGCGTGATCGCCAGCCTGGCGATTATCCTGGCCGGCACGATCGTGCGCTTTGCGCACCATCACGATTACCTCGATTCCCAATCGCAACTGGACGACTTGCGATCCCGGGAAACCTTCCCGCATACGATCGGGGCGGTTCTCACCGGCGTAGGCCAGGGTCGCAGCGACGCGATCATCGCCGTCGGCCTGCTGCTGCTGATCGCCACGCCGGTTATCCGCGTTGCGGTATCGATCATAGCCTTCGCCTACGAGCGCGATTTGGTCTTCGTGCTGCTGACGACATTTGTGCTGGGGATGCTGATCCTGTCTTTTCTTCTGGGCCGTGCCGGCGGGTAGGAGTGCGGCGACGAGAACGCAGCCCTCAGTCGCACCGCCGCGGGATTGTGTTCGCGTCCCGGCGTCGTACAATCGATGCGGCTTAACGAAACACACACACAACGCTCACAATTGGAGCTGCCGCGATGATCAATTTGCTGCCGAAGGACACGGTCTTTTATGACCTGTTTGAGGGGCTGGCCCGTCATGCGGTCAGTTGCGCCGAGCACCTGCGGAAATTGGCGCATCGCTTCCCGCAGATCGACGACGAAATTCAGCGAATCCGCCAGGAGGAACACCTGGCCGACGACCTGACGCACAAGGCGCTGGAGCGTCTGGACCAGACGTTCATCACTCCTTTTGACCGGGAGGACATTCACGAACTGGTCAACCGCATCGACGATATCATCGACAACATCGATGCCCTGGCCAAGCGGTTTCCGATCTTTCACGTCACCAGCGTTCCTGATCTCTTCAAGAAGCAGACCGAGGTGCTGGTGCAGGCGACGGTGGCCATGAGTGATGCCGTGTATCACCTGCGCAAGTCGCGAAAACTCTCGGAACTGAAGAACGTGCTGATCGAGGTGCATCGCCTGGAAAGCGTTGGTGATGACGTCAATCACGCCGCCATCAGCAAACTGTTCGAGGGCGACACGCCGCCGCTTGACGTCATGAAGTGGAAGAACCTTTACGACTACATCGAAACCGCCATCGATGGCTGTGAAGATGTCGGCAACATCCTGGAACGGATCGTGCTCAAGAACGGATGATGCCGCACCTGCCCGATTTTCACCAAATGCCCTGACGGCGCCCATCACCTGCCCCACGCCATGACGTTCCCGATTCTCTTATCCGCCACCATCACGACCGCCCCGGCCAACCTGGGGCTGATCTTCTTCATCATTGCCGTGGCATTGGTGTTTGACTTCCTCAACGGCTTCCACGACGCGGCCAATTCTATCGCCACCGTCGTCTCCACCCGCGTGCTGAGCCCGGCCCAGGCGGTGCTGTGGGCGGCCGTGTTCAACTTCGTTGCCGCCTTTACCTTCGGTACGGGCGTGGCCAAAGCGGTCGGTACCGGGCTGGTCAATACGGCAATGATCGATGTCTACGTTGTATTCGGCGGGTTGCTGGGGGCGATCCTGTGGAACATCATCACCTGGCTGCTGGCACTGCCCACAAGTTCGTCGCACGCGCTTTTCGGCGGCGTGGCCGGCGCGGCCATTGCCAGGAACGGCATTCACGTCATCATCTGGAAGGGTTGGATTCCCATACTGGCTTTCATCGTGCTCTCGCCGCTGATCGGTTTTCTGCTGGGGGCAATGAACATGATCGCCGTGGCCTGGCTGTTTCGGCGTTCCACGCCCCACAAGGTGGATAAGCTGTTCCGCCGCCTGCAATTGGGGTCGGCCGCCGTCTACAGTCTGGGCCACGGCGGTAACGACGCGCAGAAAACCATGGGCATTATTGTGATGCTGCTGGTGGCCGGCGGGCACAAGGACTGGATCTACACGGGACAATTGCACTTACCGTGGCTGCAGAACGAGTATGGCATGCCGATCATTCTCGCATGCCATGCGGCGATCGCCCTGGGTACGCTGTTCGGAGGCTGGCGCATAGTGAAAACCGTGGGATCGGGCATTACCCGGCTGGCCCCGGTGGGAGGTTTCTGTGCCGAACTGGCGGCGGCGACGACCATCATCGGTGTCACTTTCGCCCATATCTCCGTGAGCACCACCCATGCCATCACCGGGGCGATACTGGGAGTCGGCACCACGCGCGGCGTGCGCTCGGTCCGCTGGATCTGGGGCGAGCGCATCGTCGTCGCCTGGATCCTCACCATCCCCTGTGCCGCCTTCATGGCCGGCATTGCCTATATGCTGGTGCATGTCCTCCTGGAGCCTGTCTTCCGCTGACACTGCGGACCTGGATTTGATTGCCCGCCTGAAATCACCGACCGGGCGCTCCGTCTTATCCATGCAGATCGTGTGCCGGTTCGACGTAGCGTCATGAACGGCCGGCGTGTGTAACGCGAAGGCCATGCAACGTATAATCCGTGCCGGCGGCGATCTCCCGCGGATACGGAGCTTTTGGCATGATCGACTTCCCGTGCAGATGCGGACATGTCTTTCATGTCGACCAGAATCTGGCCGGCGAGCCGATGCAGTGCCCAAATTGCCGGAAGTTGGTTTACGTTCCGACGACGAGCGATCTGGCCGAATGGGAAACCGACGGGACATACCGGATGGACGCGCCGCCCAAGCCTCCCGAGCCGGGTCGTGTCAGCGAGCTCTATCGCGCCTTCACGCACCAGAGCGTGGATGAGAACGGGCAGCCGATCGACAACCGCAAATCGCTGCTCGATCCCCATGCGCCGCCGGTTGATGCCGAGCCGGCGAGCATTCCGCCGCGTTACGATCCGGAAACCGGCGAGTTGATCCGCCCGCTGGACATCAAGCCGCCCGCGCCGCCGTCGCTGGATCCCAACGCCGCCGTTCCGGTCATCAGCGCGGCGTTGCCGTATGCGTCGCTGGCGATGACCAAAGAGTCCGGGGCGGCCTCGCCGTGGCGCGTGCTGGTCGAACTGCTCATGCCGATCAACGCCGTGGACATGTTCTTCGTGCTGCTTTTCCACGTGCTCTTCAACGCCATTGTCCTGGGGATCATCGCGATCATTGGTGTCGGCGCCGCGGTCGGGTTTACTCCCGGACCGTCCCTGTGGATTTCAGTTGGATTGCTGTTGGCGTGGATTCTGATGGCCCATTGGATGAACACGATCGAAGAGATCGGCCCGGTCGAGCGAGATGAATTGCCCCGGCTGTTCCGATCATTCTCCTTCGGCGAAGACCTCTGGAGGCCCGGTTGGCGCGGCGTATACTCGCTGTTGATCTGTTTCGGCCCGGCTGCGCTGGTCACGATGAACTGGGGCGATACGCCGCCCGGCAAGGCTGTGGCACTGCTCCTGCTGGCCGGCGGAGCGGTTCTTTTTCCGGCGGTGGCGATCACGTTCGTTGCCGGCGATCTGGGCGACCTGCAACCCAACCGTATCTTCGGCATGATCGGCGCATGCGGCCGGTCTTATATCCTCCTGATCTTCACGTTTGTGCTGGCCGCCGCCGTCTATGCCCTGGGCCTGATTTTGTCGCAGTTCCTCCCCATCGTGGACATGATTCCGGCACTCCAGCGGCTTTCCGGCTGGCGATGGCGGCTGGGGTATCCGCTGCTGACGGCCGGCATTTACCTGATGCACTGGTTCTGCTGGTCGGCCGGCCTGGTTTACCGCCAGCATCGCGAAGAATTCCCCTGGACCTGGCAGCGGTTTTTCCGGAATCACGCGAGCAAGACGGTGGACCTCGTGCGGGCCGCGCGGAACCCAAACGGCGCGTATGCGCGCCCGACGCCCGCCCGGCCGGCACGTCCGCCGCGCCCGGTAAGTCCGCTGCCGATCGAGGATCCTCCTGTCCGTGGATTCCCCGTCGTACCGCTGGCCGGCGAGAAACCGCCGCCCTTGCCGATTCCCGTTCAGCCGATAGACTCCAACGCTATCGATCCACCCGCCGGCCCGCCAACTCCGATGCGTTAACATTCATCCGCTATCGAACCAGAAACCAACACCATGCGAATCGCCCTTGCCCAGATCAATCCGACCGTCGGCGACATCGGCGCCAATTGCCGGCGGATCATCCGCTTCATCGACGATGCCCGGAAGCAGCGGGCCGATCTGGTCGTCTTTCCGGAACTGGCCCTGATCGGATATCCGCCCAAGGATCTGCTGCTCAAGCCAACGTTCATCGACGATAACCTGGCCGCATTGGCGGCCGTCGCCAGGGCCGCAACGGGGATTGATGCACTGGTGGGATATGTCGATCGGAACACCGATCCGGTGGGCCGGCCGCTGCACAACGCCGCCGCCCTGCTTCGCGACGGCAGGATCGTCAGCCGGCATTTCAAGACGCTTTTGCCGACGTATGACGTCTTCGACGAGAGCCGGTATTTTGAGCCGGCCCCGCCGGGTCAGGACGCCGCCCACAATGTGGTCCCCATTGCCGAGCGACCGGTTGGCATTTGCATCTGCGAAGATCTCTGGAACGACGAAAAGCTGATTCCGCGCCGGCTGTACCATCAAAACCCCATCGCCGAACTCTGCGCTGCCGGCGCCGCCGTCCTGGTCAACACCAGCGCCAGCCCCTTCGTGCTGGGCAAGCACGACTTCCGCCTGGAGCTTTTTTCCGCCCAGGCGCGGCGATGGAACCGCCCGCTGGTCTACGTCAACCAGGTCGGCGGCAACGACGAACTGGTCTTCGACGGTAACAGCGTGGTCTTCGATCGCACCGGCCGGGTGATCGCCCAGGCCCGCGATTTCGATGAAGACCTTTTGGTCGTCGATATCGCCGCCGCGGACACCGATCTGGAGGACGCCCGCATCGAAACACATTCATCGGGCCTGGAATCGGTCTACAAGGCCCTGCTGCTCGGCCTGCGCGATTACGTCCGCAAGTGCGGATTCAACAGCGTCGTGCTGGGTCTGTCCGGCGGCATCGATTCGGCCCTCACCGCCGCCCTGGCCGCCGCGGCGCTGGGGCCGGAAAAAGTTCTCGGCGTCGCCATGCCCAGCCGGTTCAGTTCGCAAGGCTCGATCGACGATGCGCGTCAGGTTGCCCAGAATCTCGGCATTGCGTTCCGCATCATTCCCATCGCGGCGGTTCACGATGCTT
Source organism: uncultured Tepidisphaeraceae bacterium (assembly GCA_964420285.1). GTDB lineage: Bacteria > Planctomycetota > Phycisphaerae > Tepidisphaerales > Tepidisphaeraceae > CAYQTE01. Next base: position 67,134 of record CAYQTE010000001.1, on the reverse strand, counting down.
ATGAAGCGACGCTCGCCGACACCTTCGCAGGAAGACCGCCCGACGTCACCGAGGAAAATCTCCAGGCCCGCGTCCGCGGCGGAATCCTCATGGCGCTGTCCAACAAATTCAATCACTTGCTGCTCACCACCGGCAACAAGAGCGAAATCGCCGTCGGCTATTGCACTCTCTACGGCGACATGTGCGGCGGCCTGGCCGTCATCAGCGATGTCCCCAAAACGATGATCTGGGACCTTGCGCGATGGATCAACGCCAAGTCCGGCCGTGAGTTGATCCCGCAATCGAGCATCGACAAAGTCCCCAGCGCCGAGTTGCGTCCGAACCAGACCGACCAGGATTCGCTGCCGCCGTACCCGGTTCTCGACGCGATCCTGTTCCGCTATGTCGAAGAGGAGAAGAGCGCCGCCCAGATCGTGGCCGAGGGTTACGACGCGGCGACAGTCCTGCGTGTCGTGCGGCTGATCGACCGCTCCGAATACAAGCGTCGCCAGGCCGCCCCCGGAATCAAAGTGACCACCCGCGCCTTCGGCTTCGGGCGTCGCATGCCGATCGCGCAGAATTACGTGCAGCAACTGCCTGAGTCATCCAAATAAGTGCTCACTATGCGATGTGGCCAGAGCCCTGGCGGTTTGTGAACTCCGCAAAGCACCGCCTTGATGCAATCATTGTCGCCATCGCGCCGTCGCCTACTCAAACAGGTTTCTTTGAAGTTCGTCGCGATCGACGCCCATGTGGGCAGCGACCAGATCCAGAATTCCCTTGAGCGTCCCGATGCGCATTGGATCATGTTGCGGCACAGTAACGTGGTGTTCGCCGCCTTGTTGTGTTGTAAGTCACACGTGTGAGCCCTTTTGATGGGTGACAGCATAGCCGTATCTGGCGAGCGCCTTGATCAGATCGTCGCCGGAAACATCACGGGGAATCTTCATACGGTGAGGACTTCATCCCGCACGAAATGAAGCCGGACCAGGCGAGGAAGGAACTCCTCGTCGAAATGGCATTCCACCGCCTCGCGAACATTGACCCTCAACTCGTCGAGCGAATCGGCTTCCGTGACGATGTCGGCTCCGACCCCGCGGGCGATGAATCCACCCTCGGCCGCCTCTTCGACAACAAACAGGATTTCCGTCTTGTCGTTCATCGCGTGGAACCATCTCTCTTTCGACTAGGTTATCCCACTGTCTCGCGATGCGTCAAGGTATGACAGGGAATGAATCGGTTGAGTGTGCCCGATTTATCGGGAGGCTGCGTTATCCGCCTCTGCCTGTGCTCAGAGCCGAAGACCAGGGTACAGGGAGAGGGGATTAAGAGATGGCCCCGCATGGAGTTACACTCGCCCGGAAAATCGGGCCCTCTTGCTGCCGGTTATTGCATCCCGATCCGCGCGAGGGCAAGCTGTTGCAATTGTGAGCCATCCCGCCGGTCCATCGTCCGCCCGCTCCGCGATCGAAACATCGCCGCGATCGTCCCATGCCGCCGTCGGCAATGCCTGGGCCTTTGCCACTGGCGTTCTGGTGGTGATCGGCCTGGTTTTCCGCTGGATGAAGCTTGGCTCGCTGAGCCTTTGGTTCGACGAAGGATATACCGCGTGGATCACCAGCAATTCCTGGCTGGCGATTTTGCATTACATCCGTGCCGACACCGCCCCGCCGCTCTATTACATCACCCTGCAATCATGGACTCAGATTTTTGGTAACAGCGAATGGGGGTTGCGTTCGCTGTCGGCAGCGGCATCGACGACGACCATCTTCGTGGTGTGGGCGACGGCCGACCGATGCCTGCGATCCGGATTCGCCCGGTTTATCGCCGTGTCGCTGGTGGCGCTTTCGTCGATGCAGATCGAATTCGCACAGGAAGCCCGCAGTTACGCGCTGCTGGCGCTGTTCGAGGCGGTCACCATCTATTTTATCGTCCGCCGAGTTGAAGGCGGGGGCTTCGGATTTGTGTTGGCGGCGACGGCCTGCCAGGTGGCCGCCGTCTACACCCAGAACATCATGCTGTTCTACGGCGTGGCGATCTTCGCCGCGTGGTGCGTCTGGCCGGTTCCCGGCAACCCCACGACGCGACTGCGTCCCGCGGCACGGCGGCGTCTGTGGCATCGCCGGGGCCTGGAAACGCGGCTGTGCGTGCGCGACGCTGCCATCGCCGGAAGCATCGTGCTGCTGCTCTACATCCCCTGGGTGCCGACACTGATCCAGCAGGCCCGCGCCGTGGGCAGCAGTTTCTGGGTTGCGCCCCCGGCTCGCCGCGACGTTTCGGATCTGGCCACCGCCATGTTCGGCACGCAGGCGTATTGGGAATTGATCGTGCTCATCGACAAGTACCGCGTCGGATCGCGGGAACTGATGCACTGGTGCAGCCTGCTGGCCGGCGGCGGGCTGATGGCCCACGCCTTGTTTGCCCGCAAACGCCAGGCCGCCGCGCTGATGGTGTGCGCCTGGCTGCCCATCTACTTTGGCATCATCTACAGTTGCTGGAAAACGTCGATCTTCCTCCCCAAGGCGTTTATCGCGTCGATCCCACCGATCGCATTGCTGCTGGCCCTGCCGGCCGACGCGATGCTCGATGGCTCGCCCCAAGCGGGCGGCCAGCGCCCCGTCCAGCGACTGCGGCGACGGCTCGTCCGCTCGCTGTCGTTCACGGCCATTGTTGTGCTGTTCCTGCTTCTGGTTCCCACCCTCATCGGTTACGTCATGGATCACAAGAAGGAGAACTGGCGCTCGGCCGGCCAATTTGTCGCCGCGCTGCCGCCGCAGGTGCGGCTGATCGAATTCGACGCCAACGACGGCCAGCCCACGTTCGATTACTATTACAACCGTTACCGGAATACGAGCGAGCCCCGCCCGGCAGAATCGGGCGTTCCCAACGGCTTCTTCGACAATCGACCGCCTCGTGCGATGCAGCGTGTGCTGTCGTTGTCCGATCTGGCCGGACTTAGACGACAACTCACCAGCGGCAAATTCGCCGAAATCGACCTGGTCCTCTCGCATCGCGATTGGGCCGATCCGGAAACGCTGTCGCTGATCTACATGAAGACCCACGCCCGGCTCATCCCGATGCCCGACGGCCAAACGCATTGGGAATCCCCCGACAACCAAGTCGCCGTCTGGCGGTTTCGCGTACCTCTCACGGCTGCAACGCGCTCGACCACTCGACCCACGACAACAAGATCCACCCCGCTGCGATGATGCTGCATCGGACAAGGCCGCCCGCCTTAGAGGCCCGGCACTGTGGACGAGCAGGTCATTTCGATCGACGAATTCAATACGGAGAACTTCAATCGCCGGTTGCGACAAAAATACACAAACTGAAGGGCACCCAAGCGCGTCACCCACGCCGGCAGGCACCACATCAGTTCATGCACACCCACAATTCACTGCCAAAGTTGACCCAATCAAAGCAACCCAAGTAAAACTGACCAACCGAGATTGTCAAATTCAATCAAAAGCCCCGGGCAAGCGTGTCGGCCGATCGACCGTCGATCGGCCGACACCGCCCGTGGGAACCAACCGCGCTCCATGATTTCTGAGCGACTTTCCAGTCACCCATAACCGTCACCGCGACGATTACACCCAACCTATATCAAACCCGATGCCACGCCCTGCCCGGCCGCATTGGATTTGCCTCAAAACAGCGTTTTCTGCGTAATATCGCCAATCTTTCTTGTCGCAATTACCCAAGTTCCCGTTTTTTCGGCCCCGCCGCCGCTCAGTGTTTACTCACCGCGCGACGCTCTCGCTTATCAATTGAGCATTATTGGCTGCCTCGGCCAACTTCCGGCGAGCCTATAATCCGTTCGGTGCCACCGCTTTCCGCATCGGCCACATGATTCGCAACGTCCGAGTTCTGTCCCTCAAACTTCCACAAGTATCCCTGCAATCAAGTTTTACGCTCCAGGCCGATAGCGGCTTGGCTATGCCGGACTACCAACTCATCGTGCGGAAGACCCAGCAGCGATACCGCATCCGGGTTCATTCCTGGCGGCGCAACATGTCCGGCCGGGCTTGGCAAATTCACTATCGCGGCGGCCGTATCGACAACCTGATCGAAGCCCCCTTTCCCAAGACGCCGATCAGCCTGGCGATCTTTCTTCACGAGGTGGGCCATCACGTCATTGGATTTGATCGCTACCGCTTGCGCTGCGAAGAGGAATATCACGTCTGGCTGTGGGCCTTTGAGGAAATGCGTCGCTTGGGCGTCCCGCCGGATGCACGCGTGCTGCGCCGATTCGATCTGTCGATGCAATACGCAGTCAGCAAAGCCCTGCGCCGGGGAATGCGCCGCGTGCCGACCGCGCTGGAGCGATTCCTGCCCGCCATCGCGCCGGCGGCGTAGGTAAACGGGAATCCGGACAGCAGGGGCGGAAATGTCACGTCGTTCGGATTCTTGAATTATTAAATTTGCATGTCTGCGAAAAATGTCATTGTGTAGACGGTTCATGCTTCGTATAATGCCGCCTGCAATTGATCGCCGGGACGTGCATCCACGGCGACGCACGACGCACAGACCATTCTTCCGGGGCGCCTACGCCGCTTAGTTGCACGCACTCGCCGCGATCAAAGGGAGCGAGTCATGATCCGGGCAAGGGCATCGGCGGCGTCGTTTGGTTCGTTAACAGGTTCGGAAAATCGCAGGCAGCGCCGGCGCAGATTGAGCGCGCGTGCGGCCGGGTGCGTCATCGAGGCGATGGAAAGACGCGTTTTGCTTTCCGCCGCCCCCAATGGAACCGTCACCTACGTCGTGTCCCTCAACGACGACGGCTTCGGCGATTACACCCCCAACAGCTTCGCCATCTACGCCATCGACGGCACAGTCAGCGGCACCACGGTGACGCCGAATTCGCTCTCATTGTATACCGACACCGGCCCCTACAACGGCGTCGACGGCGGGATCATGGACTTTTATCTCCCCATCACAGGAGCGATTCCCGGCACGCTGAAGGACGTCATCTACAGCGGCGTCAGCTTCTCGCCCACCGATACGCACGCGGGCCAATTGAACAGTAGCGTGTATTATCAGTTGACCGACGGACAAGGCGACCAGAACAATGTTGCCGCGGGGTTCACGTTCAATCTCTTGAACGCAGACAACGGAAGCACCGTGGTGGCGGCTGGTCAGGACACCATTTCAACGCCGCCGAATATTGCGGATGTACAAAGCGGCTTCTCTGACAACATCATGATCTTCGGTTTGGGTCAGAGCGCCGGGGATATGCAGACGTTCGCCGACTCGACCACCGGCAACACGCCGGGAATTCCCGCAGGTGCGACCCAGGTCGCGCCACCGGCATCCGCTCCGTTCAGCGGGCCAGGGACGTTTTCCATCTTCGGCAACACCTATCTGAATGGCCTGTTGGTGGCTGTCGGCAAATGTGCCACGGGTACAATTCCTACAATCGACACGAGCAAAGCCACAACCGGCCTGTTCGCGAGCTACGAGGGCTTCGACACTCTCGGCGGCGGCTACGATGGCGGCGGCGACTCCACCGTGAATACCGTCATCACGCAGACTTTGACGCAGCTCCTCGTCACCCCGCCCAATGCCCAGGCGGCCAAGCCCGGCCAGAGCACGTCGTTCAACCTTGGGAGCTTCACACAATTCGACACAACCGCTCCCTATACGGTCCAGGTGAACTGGGGCGATGGATCGGCCGATAGCGACTTCTCCGTCGCCGCCGCCGGGACCATCCCCGCTACGGCGCACACTTACGCCGCCTCCGCCAACGAAACAGTCACGGTGACCGTGAGCGATTCGGCCGGCCATGTTTCAAACAGCGCCACCTTTGCGGTCGCGGTCGGCATTCCGCACCCTACCGGCGTATCGACGACAATGGCGAGTGGAACCTACAGGGCGGGGACGACCATCCCGATCACCGTCACTTTCAGCAACCCCGTCTATGTGACGGGCAAGTGGCCCGATGTGCCGGCGTTGATCCTCAACGATGGGGGAATTGACTATTATGCCAGCGGCAGTGGCACCTCGGCACTGACGTTCAACTACACCGTGGCGGCGGGACAGAACACATCGGACCTGGACTACGCCTCGACCGATGCGCTGGCGATAGGTAACGCGAGCATAGAGGATTCGGCCGGAAATGCGGCCGCATTGACCCTTCCGGCCACCGGCACGGATGGACTGGCCGAAAAGGAGATCATTATCGCCACGGGGTCATCAACGGGCACGACGGTGACGACAACCGTCACGGGCGTCTCTTCGACGAAGGCCGCCGGAACGTACGGCCCGGGAACAATGATCCCCATCGTGGTGACGTTCAGCGAGCCGGTCGACGTAATCGGGGCTGTGCAACTGGATCTCAACGACGGCGGTGTGGCCAATTACACCAGCGGCAGCGGTACTTCGACGCTGACGTTTACCCAACATGTGGCAATAGGGCAGAACACGGCGGACTTGGACTATATCTCAACGGGAGCACTCACGCTCAACGGTGGCAGCATAAGCGATATGACAGGCGCCGCGGCAGGCCTGTCACTTCCGCCCACAGGTTCGGATGGACTGGCGACGACGAAGATCGTCATTGACACGACGCCGTCAACGGTGACGGCCGTGTCTTCGTCAAAGCCGCCAGGAATGTATGGGCTGCGAACCACGGTCCCGATCACGCTGGCGTTCAGTTCGGCGATCGACGTCAGCGGCTCGCCTCAATTGACGCTCAACGATGGCGGCGTGGCCAGCTACGCCAGCGGCAGCGGCACATCGAGACTTTCTTTCAGTTACACCGTGGCGGCGGGGCAGAATACGCCGGACCTCGATTATGCGTCGCCCAGCGCGCTGATTCTCAACGGCGGAAGCGTGAAGGATCTGGCGGGCATGGCGGCCGCATTAACCCTTCCGGCCGCCGGTACAGACGGCTTGGCGAGCAAGAACATCAACATTGACACGACGCCGCTCACGGTAACCTCCGTATCCTCCACCCAGACGCCCGGAACTTACCTTGCGGGTACGGAGATCCCCATTACGGTGAATTTCAGTTCGGCGGTCATTGTGAACGGCTGGCCACAGTTATTGCTCAATGACGGGGGCACGGCCAATTACAACGGTGGCAGCGGCAGCTCGTCGCTCAGCTTCACCTACACCGTCACCAGCGGGCAGCACACCGCCGACCTTGACTATGCCTCAACCAACGCGTTGCTCCTCAACAGCGGCACCATGACGAATCTGGCGGGCAGCCCGGCCGTGCTCACGCTTCCGGCCACCGGCACCGATGGCCTGGCGGCGGATGATATCGCGGTGGCCCTGGCCGCCACCAAGGTCGCATTCATTCAGATGCAGGGCGGCACTTCGGCCGGTGCTGTGTTGAGCCCGGTGAAAGTCGCCGTCGAATACGCCACGGGGGCCATCGCCGGGGGCGACACGTCCTACGTTACGCTGGCCTTGCAGAATTCCGCCGGCGCGGTCCTGAGCGGGACGCTGACTCAGGCGGCCGTGGGCGGTGTCGCCACGTTCAGCGATCTGTCCATCAACTTGCCCGGCACATACGCGCTGGTCGCCGGCGATGGCTCGCTCATCGCCGCGGTATCGCCATCGTTCACCCTCGCGCCGCAGCAACCCGCGACGTTCGCCACGCTCAGCGGCGGCGCGCTATTGGTGCAGGGCACCAGCGGCGACGACATCATCACCGTGCAGACCGACGGCAACGGCAACCTCACCGCCACGCTCAACGGCGTCACCTCACGATCGTTCGCACTGGCCTCGATTACTTCCATCGACGTTGAGGCCGGGGCCGGAAATGACCTGGTCACCATCGATTCCAGCATGCCGGCCAGCCTGGGCGTCAGCGTCCAGGGCGGCGCGGGCGATGACACCATCATGGGTGGGCCGGGCAACGACACACTCTGCGGCGGGCAGGGCAACGACTCGATCTCCGGCGGACCCGGCGACGATTCAATCAAGGGCGGAGGCGGCGACGACCTGCTCGCCGGCGGAAAAGGCAACGACACGCTTCTGGGCGGTGTTGGCAACGACACCCTGCGCGGCGCCCTGGGCGACGATTCGCTCAACGGCGGCGCGGGAACCAACCAGCTCTACGGCGGCCAGGGCGACAACATCTTCGACGCCGTGAACGGGACTGCCGACCAGATCTTCGCCGGGGCGGCCGCCAACGACAGCGTCCTGTACGGTTCCAGCGACAATTATGTTATCGAAAGCGGAGCGATCCCGCCGGGGAATATGATAAGCAGTTCGTAAGGCGCAAGAACGCCAAGGCCTGGAACTGCGGGGTTCCGGGCCTTGTTTGCTCTTATACTCGGGGCTTGGCGCGCGTGTCTGATGGACGCTGTTTCGACGCCAAACGAATTATCCGGACGTCTCATGGGGCAACGCCCAAATCCCCAAGCAGAAGTTGCGAGCTGATTCGGGCCGATTCGAAAATCACCGGCAGCCCGCTGCCGGGGTGGGTGCCGCCGCCGACCAGATACATGCCGTCGAACTCTTCAAAGCGATTCTGCGGGCGCAAGTGCAACATCTGGCTGAGGCAATGAGCCAGATTAAAGGTCGCGCCGCGGTAGATGCCCACCTTCCGGCTCCAGTCATCGGGCGTGATGATGCGCTCAAACCGAATGCGGCGTTCGATATCCCCCAGGCCGATCCTGGCGAGTTGGCTGAGCGCCACCTGCCGGTAACGATCGCGCTCCTTGCTCCAATCGATGTTCGGATGTTCGTGGCTCACCGGCAGGAGGATATACAGGGTGCTGTGGCCCGCTGGCGCGAGTGTCGAATCGGTGACGCCGGCATTCTGCACATAAAACGAAGGGTCGGCGCTGAGAACGTGTTGGTTCTCGATCTCATCGAGGTTGCGCCGGTAATCCTCCGCCACATAAATGTTGTGGTGTGCGAGATGGTCGTATCGGCCTTCGATCCCCAGATAAAGCATGAACGTTGAGCAGGAGAATCTCTTCTTTGCAATCTTCTGATCCGTCCAGCGCCGCCGAAGCCGGTTGGGCACCAGCGTCTGCATGGCATGGGCGAAATCGGCGTTGACCACGATCGCATCGGCGCGCTCTTCGCCCCCGGCCCAGCGAATGCCAACCGCCCGGCGACCCTGGAACAAAATCTCCTCGACCGGCTCGTTGAGACGAATCTTCACTCCGAGTTCCGCCGCCACGCGCGCCATGCCCGCGGCGACCGCGTTGCACCCGCCGATCGGATGATAAATCCCGTGCTCATATTCGAGGAACGACAGGATCGAAAACAGGCTCGGGCATTGGAAGGGCGACATCCCGAGGTATTTCGCCTGAAAGGTAAAGGCAATTTGAAGGCGGGGGTCGCGAAAATAACCGGCCAGTTCAGCGTGCAGCGATTTCCACGGCTTCAGATAAGGCAGCACCGCCAGCAGACGCGTTTGCAGCAGGCTCGTCCAGCCGAGAAATGGCGATTGGAGGCACGGCGCGAATTTTTCCAGCTTCACCCGGTTGTCCGCCATGAACCGCCGGAAATTCGGCGCGTCATCAGGCGCAAGCTTGGCGATCTCCGCCACCATCCGCTCGGTATCCGGCGAGGCGTTCAACTCGCCGCCCGCGCCGAACGTCAAACGGTACTGCGGATCGAGCTTCTTCATCGGCACTTCATGGTGCAGATCCCGACCGACGGCGGCGAATATTTCCTCCAGGATTTGCGGGTAAAGGAAGAAGGTCGGACCCAGATCAAAGCGATACCCTTCGCCTTCAATGGCCGACGTGCGCCCTCCGACGCGCGGCTGTTTTTCGATGATGGTAACGTCCAATCCGGACTTGGCCAGCAGCATCGCCGCCGCCAGTCCGCGCGGTCCCGCGCCCACGATGAGTACTTTGCCCGACATCAAGAGGCCATCCATTGTAGCGACTTTGCCGTCGTACGCTCAGTCACCGAGAAGAAACCGACAGGCCCGCTTCACCGTCGCCAGCGAATGCCGCGCCGGCGGATAGCGGAGTTTTGGGTCAAAGGCCAGCGAACGATTCACCACCGGCCGGCGATGGGTGAAACAATCGAAGCTCGCCTTCCCGTGATAGGCCCCCATGCCGCTCTCGCCAAGACCGCCAAAGGGGAGACTCCAGCCGATCGCGTGCGTGATGGTGTCGTTGATGCAGACTCCGCCGCTGCGGGCGCCGGCGATGACTCGCTCCTGCGTGGCACGGTCTTTGGTGAAAAGGTAAAGCGCCAACGGCGTCGGCCGGTCCCGCAACTGCGCCAGGGCTTCATCGAGATTCTCAAACGCCAGCACCGGCAGAATCGGGCCGAAGATTTCCTCCTGCATCACCGGATCCGTCGCCGTTGCGTCCGTGAGGATGGTGGGCGCGATGTAAAGATCGTCGGCGTCATGCTGGCTCGCGCCGGCATAGCCAATCAGACGCTCGAAGTGTTGCCGGTTCACGATGCGACCGTAATCAGGACTGCGCTGCGGGTCTTCCCCGTAGAAATCGCCAATGGCTCGATTCAGGGCCTCCACAAGCGGTTGGCGGATACGCCGATCCGCGAGCACGAAATCGGGGGCAAGGCAGGTCTGCCCGGCATTCAGGAATTTGCCCCAGGCGATGCGGCGCGCGGTGACGTCCAGCGGCGCATCGGCGCAGACAATCACAGGCGATTTGCCGCCCAGCTCGAGCGTCACCGGCGTCAGATGCCGGGCGGCGGCGGCCATAACGGCCCGGCCGGTGTTCGAACTGCCGGTAAAGAACATGACATCAAACTTTTCACTTGACAGCGCTTCGGCCGTCTCACGATCGCCCTCGACGACGGTAACGTAGTCGGCCGGGAAAATGTCGGCAATGAGCTTCCCGATCGCGGTGGCCGTGCATCGGGCAAGTTCCGACGTTTTCATGACGACGCAGTTGCCGGCGGCAATCGCGCCGATGAGCGGGGTGAACAGGAGTTGGACCGGATAGTTCCACGGGCCCAGGATCAGCGCAACGCCAAACGGCTCAGGCGCGATGCGCGCGGTGCTGGGCCAGGCCAGCCAGGGCATCCGGCGCCTTTGCGGCTTCATCCAGACCGACAGGCGTTTGCTGGCGTGACGGATTTCGCTCAAGACCAGCCCGATTTCGGTGGTGTAGGATTCGGCGGCCGATTTGCGCAGGTCGGTGTAAAGCGCGGAGAGCAGATCATTTTCGGCGGCCATGATGGCCTGATACAGTTTTTGAAGTTGTTCGCGCCGGAACTCGATCGGGCGAGTCCGTCCGCTCTGGAAAAAAGCGCGTTGGCGAGCGATCAGCGAGGTATAGACCATACGGCGGTTGGTGAAGTGTCGACTTAGGCGTATAAGGTCGTCAAGTGGTGCTTCGACAATGATGAAGAAAAGTGTCATCGTGATCGGCGCAGGGCTGGGAGGAGTGTCGGCCGCTATTTCGCTCGCCCAGGAAGGCTACGCGGTTTCCATTCACGAAAAGAACGCCAGGATCGGCGGCAAACTCAACGTCCTGCAGGAAAACGGCTACACATTCGACCTCGGTCCGTCCATCCTCACTCTGCCGCATGTCTTCGATCGCCTTTTCGCTCGCTCCGGCCGGAAAATGAGCGATTATCTTTCCATCCGGCCGCTCCGCCCGCACTGGCGGAATTTTTTCGAGGATGGCACGGTCGTCGATCTGTATCCCGAGCCGGACAAGATGGCAGCCGAGGCTCGCAAGGTCGGTGAAGACCCCGAAGCGATCCAGCGATTCCTCAAATACTCCGCCGACCTTTACGATCTCGTGGACGACGGCTACTTCCAGAAAGGCCTGGATACCGCCAGGGAGTTCGCCGATTTCTACGGCCTATGGAAGTTTCCAAAGTTCGATCTGTTCCGCACCATGCACGGCGGCGTCAAGCGCTTTCTGCGTACCCGCTACATGCAGGACATCTTCGATTACTTCATCAAATATGTCGGCTCCTCGGCTTACCAGGCGCCGGCGTTTATGAACTGCCTGCCGACAATTCAGTTCCGCTATGACCTCTGGTACGTGGACGGCGGCCTGTACGGCATTGCCAAAGCTCTCCAGCGGTTGATGGACGAACTGGGTATTACCGTCCACCTCAACAGCGAGGTCGCCGGCATCCGCACGGACGCAGGCAACGTGGCTGGCATCGTCACCAGGGCCGGAACATTTCACGCCGCCGATATCCTCGTCTCCAACATGGAAGTCATTCCCGCCTACCACAAACTCCTTGGCGAAGATGCCGCGTTCATGAAGAAACTGGAGAGACGATTTGAGCCCTCCTGCTCGGGTCTCGTGCTCGATCTCGGCCTCGACTGCCAGTATCCGCAGCTCGCGCACCACAATTTCTTTTTCTCCGATAACCAGCCCGAGCATTTCCGGACCGTCTTCCGCAAACATCAGTTGCCGCCGGACCCGACGATCTATCTCGTCGCCGCGTCGAAGACCGATCCGACCGTCGCTCCCGACGGCTGCGACTGCCTGAAGATACTGCCGCACATACCGTACATCGACGACGACCGGCCGCTCACCCGCGACGACTACCTTGCCTTCAAGGAGCGAGTGGTGAGCAAGTTGGAGCGGATGGGCCTGAAAGACCTCCGGAAGCACACCGTTTACGAGCATGTCTGGACGCCGCTCGACATCCGCGAACAATATTATTCCAATAAGGGCTCCATTTACGGTGTCGTCGCCAACCGCTTCAAAAACCTGGCCTTCAAAGCCCCAAAGCAGAGCACCAGATACCCCAACCTCTTCTTCGTCGGCGGCTCGGTCAATCCCGGCGGCGGCATGCCGATGGTCGTCCTCTGCGGCCAGAACGTTTCCAGGAAGATTGTCGAATGGGATCGCAAACCATCATCCTGACCGCGGCGCTGCTGTTGTGGTCGGTCGGCTTTCTTATCCTCGGCCGTCTGCGGAGGCGCGTCGGTGAAGCGCCGGCGAACAATTCGCCCGCGTCGTTTTCGATCGTCATCCCGGCCCGCAACGAGGCTCGCAACCTGCCGGTTCTTCTCCGCTCCATTGCCGAGCAACCGATCCGCCCGCTTGAGGTTATCGTTGTGGACGATGCTTCGACCGACCGAACCGCCGAAGTCGCTGGTCATTGCGGCGCGACCGTCATCGCGTCTCTGGCGCTGCCGGAAGGGTGGCGTGGGAAGACATGGGCATGTCACCAGGGCGCAAACGCGGCGCGCGGCGACCTTTTGCTGTTCGTGGATGCCGATACGTGGTTTGAAAAGAACGGCCTGCCGCGAATTCTCGCCGCCTATCAGATCGGCGCCCTGTCGGTTGGGCCATTTCACGCCGTCGGCAGACCATACGAACAGCTCTCGGCGTTCTTTAATCTCATCATGGCCGCGGGCACCGTGCCGCACGGTTTATTTGGACAAATGTTGCTGGTCGACCGGGAGAATTACCGTCGCGTCGGCGGACACGAAGCGGTGAAGGAACGTATCCTGGAGAATTTCTGTCTTGCCGATCAGTTTCGCCGAGCTGGCATCCCGGTGCGCAGCCTCATGGGTCAAGGCGTCTTCGCGTTTCGCATGTATCCGAACGGGTTCGGGGAATTGATTGAAGGCTGGACCAAGGGATTCGCCTCCGGGGCGGCACGAACCCCCAGGTGGCTCCTGCTGCTCATCGTCGCGTGGCTGACGGGTATGATGTTGCCGGTTGGATCGGCGCCTTTCTCGATCTGGGCCGTATTGCTTTACATGCTTTTTGCGGCGCAACTGGCGGTCATGTTCCGTCAGGTCGGGGCATTCCGGTGGTATGCAGCGCTTCTGTATCCGGTGCCATTGGTCTTCTACTTCGTTGTGTTCACATGGTCCATGCTACGCTCCGGTAGACAGGTCACATGGAAAGGACGGGACATCCGTGCGGATTGAATTGCCGGCCGTTTGGATCGTCATTCTCAATGTCGGGGGCTGGCTTGTGATTCAATTGGGCTTGGCGTGGCTGTTTACGCGGATGCCAGCGGAGTGGTTCAATCCCGGCGCGGCGCGAGGGTGGGAGCAGGACGGCGCGTTTTACGATCGCGTCTTTGCCATCAAACGATGGAAGCACGCGCTTCCCGACGGCGCTCGCTGGTTTGCAGGCGGTTTTGGCAAAGGAACCTTAAGTGGCAAGCACACGGATTACCTGGCCCGTTTTGTCCGCGAAACGTGGCGAGGTGAACTGTGCCATTGGCTGGCCATCTGCTGCGCGCCGTTTTTCTTTCTCTGGAATCCGTGGTGGGGCGATCTCTTTGTCATCGGCTACGCCATCCTCGCCAATCTGCCCTGCATCCTGGTCCAACGCTACAACCGCTTACGGCTCAACCGCCTGCTGGCCGCGCGGACGCCGCGCCGCTCGCCAGCGAGGTCAAGTTGACGCGTCAGATGGACGCCGCCTCGACTTCGGGTTCGGTTTCCCGGCCGGTGCGCGGCACGCTTCGCAGCACGCCGTCTTCCATCACCCCGCGAATCTTCGCCAGGGCCTTGTTCTGGATCTGCCGCACCCGCTCCTTGGTGACGCCGATGATCTTGCCCACCTCTTCCAGTGTCATGCCGGATTCCTCGGCCTGTTCCCAGTTGAAGCGGCGGCGGATGACCGTCTCCTCGACGTTGGACAGGTCGGCCAGGTTGCGGTCCACGATCGCCTTGAGTTCGTCGATGCAGTCCTCTTCGACGGCGTCGCGACGTCGGTCCTGCCAGTCGCTCCGCTCCATGTCCGGCTCGAATTCCATCGGAAACCGCGTGCGATGCTTGGACGACTTCATCGACGTGCGGCTGAACGCCTTGAGGATCGCCCGGCAGGCATAGGTGCTGAACTTAAACCCGCGATCCACGCTGAACTTGTCCACCGAACGCAGCAGCGCCATGTTCCCTTCGGAGACGATCTCCGCGAAATCCACGTCGGCCAGACGCGTCCGCTTGGCCATCGCCAGCACCAGAGCCAGATTCGTCCGCACCAGGTATTCCCGGTAGTGCTCAAAACGCCGATGCCATTCCAGAACCTGCTCGGCCAGCGAGCGGGTCAGGCCCTCGCGGCGAATCCGCCGTTGTAGTACTGACAGCCGCAGCTTGGCGAAATTGAAGCGGAGGAACATGAGTTTTTCTTCGGCGGCCTTCATCAGTTGGGGCGCGCCGCGCATGGCCTGATCGATCGCCTCATCGCGGGTGGGCTGATACCAGTCCGTGAGGGGCAGGGCGCGTTCGGCGTCCTCGGTGAACAGTTCCT
This sequence comes from uncultured Tepidisphaeraceae bacterium, assembly GCA_964420285.1. Classification (GTDB taxonomy): domain Bacteria; phylum Planctomycetota; class Phycisphaerae; order Tepidisphaerales; family Tepidisphaeraceae; genus CAYQTE01. The sequence continues at coordinate 52,012 of CAYQTE010000001.1, read as the reverse complement.
TCTCAATCCCGCGCTGGCGGAAGATCGGGCTGTCCATGAAGGCGTAATTGCCCGCCAGCAGCGCCTCGACCTGTGCCCGCATCGCGCGGGGAATCCGGGCCGCCGCTGTGCTGGTCGTGCTGCCACGAACCGAACCCACGGTACGCATGACCGCAGCTCGCACCGGCCGGTTCTCAATCCTGGTTGCCATTTCGCTCACCATGGCAGCCTCCTTTTGCTGTTCCTTGGTTTCCACCGCAGCGTCCCATATTCCGTACTCGCCGCCGCACGCGCGGTGACGGCCCTGATTCCATACGCCCAATTTGCCCGATTAGTTCTCATCAACAAATATTGTCATATGCAAGCAAACGTGCCATGCAAAACCGCTCGATCCGACCGCAATCGCCCATTGCCGCCATCCGATCCATCCATATAACCCGCAAGGTCACAGATTTATGCCCGGCGATTTATCCGGCTCCCAATCCGTCCCGATCACCGCACGTTGAACGCCCCTTCCCGGAACGCTAAACTCCTCAGGACACTGGTTCTATGCGAATTCTCTGCCTCGGCGGTTCGTTCAATCCCATCCACCACGGCCACCTTCTCGTCGCCCGCGCCGCGGCGGAAAGCGCCGGGTTCGATTCGGTCCGCCTTATTCCCAATCTTGCCCCGCCTCACAAGCTGGACTATCTCCTGGCGTCCCCGGCCGATCGGCTGGCCATGACCCGCCTGGCCGCTGCCGCCGATCCCCTTTTCTGCGTTGATGACCTGGAATTGCACCGTTCGCCGCCGAGTTTCACCATCGACACAGTCCGCCAGTTCCGCGCCGCCGGCCTGGGCCGGGTGACCTGGCTCATCGGATCCGACACGCTGCCGACCCTTCAGACCTGGCACCAGGCGGATGATTTGGCCGTCGAAGCCGATTTTCTGGTTGTGCCCCGCCCCGGTTTCACGATTGATCCCGCCGATGTCCCCGAACCCTTCCGCCACCTCGCCTACGCCGTCCTCAAGACGCCCCAACTGGACATCAGTTCCACCGAAATCCGCCGCCGCGTCGCCAAAGGCCAGTCCATCGAGTATCTGACACCCCCGCCGGTTGTACGTTACATTCTGGACCATGGCCTCTACCGGGAAGTAGACCGGAAAGTGCGAGCAGACCCCACTTAGGGCCGTACCTGCGCAGTATCTGCCCCTGCGATGGAACATCGGATTCGACGATGCCACCCGGCATGTGATCGACCGGCAGACGGTCCTGGCAGGGAATTATTTCGGCCCCCCGCAAATCCAATGCGTTTTCCATCAAGAGCACACGGATTGCCACCCGTGGGCGCCACGCGGTACATTCGCCGCATGACTGTTCAACTTGCCATCGTCGGCGCCGGCAATATGGCCGAAGCCATCACGCGCGGCATCCTCCGCGCCGGACTCATCCCACCCGATCAAATCCGCGCCGCCGATCCGGCCGAACCGCGGCGAAAGCTCTTTCAAACCGAACTCGGCATCGCCGCCACCGACGATAACCGCCACGCCGTCCAGGGCGCCCGCATCGTCCTCTTGAGCGTTAAGCCGTATCAGGCAAAGGATGTTCTGACGCATCTCGGCGCGGCGATGGATCCTGGCGCGCTGCTCGTATCAATCGCCGCCGGTATCAGCAGCCGGTTCATCGAAGAAACCCTCGGCCACGGCCGGCCCTGGCGCGTGGTGCGGACCATGCCCAACACACCGATGCTGGTCGGCAGCGGCATGGCCGCCATCGCTCCCGGCCGCAACGCTACCCCCGCCGACCTCGACACCGCCCGCAGCCTCTTTCAAGCCGCCGCCACCGTTATCCAGGTCGACGAATCGAAAATCGATGCCGTCACCGCCATCAGCGGCTCCGGCCCGGCGTACTTTTTCTTTCTGGTCGAGCAACTCATCGCCGCCGGCATCGAACTGGGCCTCTCCCCGGCCGACGCCGCCACACTGGCCAAGCAAACCGCCTTCGGCTCGTCGCGCATGATGCTCGAATCCCCCGACGCCCCCGCCACGCTGCGTGCCAAGGTGACAACCCCCAACGGCACCACCCACGCCGCCATCACTCACATGGAAAAGAGCGACTGGCCCGCCATCACCCGCCAAGCCGTCCACGCCGCCGCCCGCCGCAGCAGGGAATTGGGATTGTAGCGAAAGTCCCGCTTTTTCTGTTGCACAAATTATCGTGTTATGATAAAGTAGTAGCATGATCGCGACGTTTCGCGGCCAATTGGCGGAGGACTTATTTTTCGACCGCCAAAGTGCGGTGACGAGGCGGTTTCCAAGCGAACTGCGTCACGTTGCCCAGAGGAAATTGCAGTATCTTAACTCGGCCAACCGGCTTGATGACCTGAAGTCGCCGCCGGGCAATCGCCTTGAGACACTGAAAGGCTCACTCGCGCAATATCATTCGATCCGCATCAATGATCAATGGCGGATCATGTTCCGCTGGCGCGACGGAGCACACGATGTGGAGATTGTCGATTACCATTGAGGTGCATCATGCGTCCGCCCAACCCGATTCATCCCGGCGAAATGCTTCGCGAAGAATTCCTTGTCCCCGCGGGCATGTCGCAGCGCGACCTCGCCAAGCGGCTCGGCTGGACAGTCGCCAAGCTCAACGAACTGATCAACGGCAAGCGCGGCGTGACCGCCGATTCGGCGCTCGACCTGGCCGATGAACTGCACACCTCGCCGGAAGTGTGGCTCAACCTTCAGATGCAATTCGATCTCAAGCGGGCCGAGATGCGACGAAAACGGGTGTCGTGATCCCGCCGATGAGCATGTCAGGCGGGCTCGGGTAGCGGTCGCCTGCGGATGCGGCGGTCGCCTATGACCCAGAAAGCACCGGTCCAATCGTCTCTTCCGACCAGAACCCCGAGGATTCGCTGTATGTCGTGTTCACGCCCTTGCGGGGTCGTACGAAGGAGAATGACGCCGCACGAAGCGGGCAGGTGCGAGCGAAAGGCCAATTCACCGAAATCCTTGTCGAACGTCAGCAGGACTCGTTGTTCAGCGACGGCTCGCGTCAGAACGGCCCGGTCATTGGCGCCGCTCATTGACTCCTTCGCTGACAACACGTCGTGCCCCATGTTCCGAAGCCCACGGATTACAGAAGGAGCAATGTTCTCGTTGGCAAGCAGGCGCATGCGGTCATGCTCTCACGCCGGGATTGGATAGATCTTCTCATCGGCCAAGAGCTGGTGGGCATAGGCGAGGCAAGCCTGGATGTCCTGGCGCGTGATGTGATCGTATTCCTTGAGGATATCGTCCACGGTCCAGCCCTGTGCGAGCAACCCCACGATGAATTCAACGGCCAGTCGCGTGCCCTTGATGACAGGTTTGCCGACTAGGACAGCGGGATCAATAGTGATGCGCTCGTTCATGCTCCGCTCATTATATCCATGCGGCGAACAACCCGGTATAGGGCAGCCAAATCAAACGATCTCCGGCCCGATGCGAACTCGCCGCCCATCGATCTTCAATCGCCCCGCCTGATACAGCCGGATCGCTTCCGGATAGGCGATCGTCTCCTCGTGAAAAACCCGCTCGGCCAGCGTCTTGGGCGTGTCATCATCCAATACCGGGCAGGTGCGCTGCAGGATGATCGGGCCGTTGTCGTACTCGGCGTCCACGAAATGAACCGTGCATCCGCTCACCTTGCAACCGTGGTTGATGACTGCCTGGTGGACCTTTGCGCCGTACATCCCCGGCCCGCCGAAGCTGGGCAACAGGGCCGGATGAATGTTCATTACCCGCCCGGCAAACTCCGGCGGGATCTCCAACAGCGACAGCCATCCCGCCATGCACACCAGCGATGCGCCGGCGTCCGTGCAAATCGAAAAGACCCTCTTGCTGAAATCGGCCGCAGTGGGGCTGGCGGATTTCTCGACCACGAAATTCATCACCCGCGCCCTGGCCGCCCGATCGAGTGCCCCGATGCCGCCGCGCGATGCGATGACCACACCGACACGGGCATTCAGCCGGCCATCGGCAATGTGGTCAATCAGATTCTGCAGCGTCGTTCCCGACCCGCTGACCAGAACCGCCAATGGAATCGGGGATGCGCTCATGCTTATTTTGCCCGGAGCTTGGCCACCGCGGCCGCGTCGCGGGCGCTCAGATCAGGATAGCGCGAATCGGACCCGACATCCGGCCGGCGCTTCCAGCTTCGCGCGCACGCCTTGTAATCCTGCCGCCGGTCCACCACGCGCACCGACGGCGCCGCGCCGGCCGCCGGCTCGAAGCTGTGATATCCGGCCCCGGCGATGTCTTCCAAATCCGGCCCGTAAGCCGCCAGCTTCGCCCGTAGCGGCTCATCCACGCGATAGACGATCTCGGCATCCACCGACTTGTTGAGTCCCGCTTCCTTCTTCAAGCGATCGAGCTGCATCAGCGCTGAATCGCGCAATTCCATCAGCAGCCGCCATTGGGCTCGCTGATCATCGGACACCGCCGCTCCCGATGCCTCCGGCAGCAGGGCCAGATGAACGCTCTGTTCCTTGCGGCCGGGAAGATGCCGCCACGCTTCATCGGCCGTGAAGACGAGAATCGGCGCCAGCAATCGGATCAGATCGCTGGCAAGCCGGTGCATCACGCCCTGGCAGCGCCGCCGCAGCATTGAATCAGACGGTTCGCAATAAAGCCGATCCTTCATCGCGTTGCCGTACAGGCTGCTGATTTGCACCGCGCAGAAATCGTGCAGCAGCCGGAACACCCGGTGAATCTGATAGGCGTCGTATGCCGCAATCGTCTGGCGGACCAGCTCATCCAGTTCGGCCACGATCCATCCATCCAGACTTGCCGGCGGCACTTGGGCTGCCGGTTGATTGGGGTCAAAGCCGCTGAGGTTCGACAGCAGATAGCGCACGGTATTGCGGATCTTCCGGTATTTGTCGGAAAATTCCTCGATCGCCTTGGGGCTGGTCGGGATGTCGCCCTGGTAATCAACGCTGCTCGTCCACAGCCGCAGCACATCCGCCCCGTGCCGGTTGATCTCCTGCGTCGCCGTCACGTATTCCTTGTCGCTCTTGGAGACCTTCGTCCCATCCGGCTTGACGACAAACCCGTGCGTCAGCACCGACTTAAACGGCGGCCGGCCCGTCGCGCCCAGGCTCGGCAAGAGCGACAACTGAAACCACCCGCGATGCTGGTCGGAGCCTTCCAGATACAACTCGGCCGGGAAATGCAGCTCGTCGCGCTGTTTCAGCACGGCGTTCCATGAACTGCCGCTCTCGAACCAGACATCGAAAATGTCCTTTTCCTTCCGCAGCGCATCGAGCGAAAATCCCGCCGGACAGGCGAAATCCGAACCGAGCAATTCCGCCGGCGTCAACGTAAACCACGTCTCGCTTCCGCCTTTGGCAAATTGCCGCGCCACCGCGCGGACCGAATCGGCCGTCAGCAGCGCATCGCCTTTCTCGTTATAGAACACCGGAATCGGCAATCCCCAGGCGCGTTGCCGCGACACGCACCAATCCGGCCGGCTCTTGAGCATTCCCTCGATCCGATGTCTTCCCCATTCGGGGATAAAGGTGATCTGTGAAGAGCACGCCGACAGCGCGCGATCGCGCAGCGTCGCCCCGGCCGCTTTTTCATCCGCCGCGGCGAACGGCTTATCCAGTGAGATGAACCACTGCTCGGTGGCCCGGAAGATGACCGGCGTCTTGCTCCGCCAGTCGTGCGGGTAACTGTGCGTGATCGGCTGTTCCGCGAAAAGATGGCCGGATTCTCGCAGCTTTTCGACGATGATCGGATTGGCCTCCTTGACCTTCTTCCCGCGCAGCCACTCGGGGGCCGTGTCATCGAATCGCCCGTTGGCCATCACCGGACTGTACACCGGCAATCCCTCGCGCATGCCGGTTTCGTAGTCATCCTCGCCGTGCCCCGGCGCGGTGTGGACAAGGCCGGTGCCATCGGTCGTGGTGACATAATCGGCCAGGACTATTCTTCCCAGCCGATCGACAAACGGATGCCGATACGCCAGTTTGCTCTCAACCAGTTCCCGACCTTTGATCGTCGCCCCGCGCTGAAAACTGACCGCCTGATCCTTTCCGCGCAAGGCAAAAACCTTCTCGACCAATTCCGCCGCGACGAGACGCGTTTGCGCGCTGGCGCCGTCATCGCACGTCACGAACGTATACGCGACATCCGGATGCACGGCCACGGCCAGATTCGCCGGCAGCGTCCACGGCGTTGTCGTCCAGATCAACAGGCTCGCCGGGTGCGCCGCCAATCCGAACGCGCTTCGCGCAGCAGCCTGATCTTCAAACGCAAATTCCACAAACACGCTCGGATCGGTAACATCCTGATATTCCAATTCCGCATCCGCCAGGGCCGTCTGATTCTCGATCGACCACGCCACCGGCTTGAGCTTCTTGTGTACCAGCCCCTCCTCGACGAACCGCGCGAAAACCTCCAGCACCTGCGCCTCGTACTGCGGGCTCATGGTCAGATACGGCCGATCCCACGCGCCCAGAATCCCCAGCCGTTGAAACTGCTCGCTCTGGATACCCACGTACTTCGCCGCGTATTCATAGCAGCGCCGGCGAATCTCGACCGTGCCCAGTTCGCGCAGCTTCGGCCCCAAATCCTGCTGAACCTTGTGCTCGATCGGCAGCCCGTGGCAATCCCATCCCGGCACGTACGGCGTCTCATACCCCTGCATGGTGCGAAACCGCAGAATCACATCCTTGAGCGTCTTGTTGATCAGATGCCCGATATGGATGTCCCCATTGGCGAACGGCGGCCCATCATGCAGAATCCACTTGCCCTTCGATCCCTTGCCCCGCTCGGCCTGCACCTTCTCGTACAGGTTCATCTCGCGCCAGGCCTTCAGGCGGATCGGCTCGTTGGCGACGAGATTCGCCTTCATGTCAAAGGCCGTCTCCGGCAGATTGAGCGTGTCTTTGTAGCTCACCGACGATGTATCACTTGCGCGGCTGGTCATAAGTTGGCCTCATGGTAATGGAATCGCCCGCGAGATTCGAGACGCCTTCGCCGGGTTGGCCATTTATCCCATCTGCGTTCATCCGCGTTTATCTGCGGTTAGATCGCTTCTGTGCGCATTTCCCTGAAACTTAGCGCCGCCGGCTCCGTCTATAGAGAGTGTGCGTCCTCCTATGCCCGCCAGAAAGGCCTTCAACATGCGTGAATTGCTCGTTATCGTCGCCGTCTTGGGCATCTTCCAGCAAACGGCCGCCGCACAGGCCACCCGGGCGGCCGATGATGCGGCCACGCTCTATATGCAGGCGGCGATTTTGCTATCACAGCGCGACGACAACAACATCATGTCCCCGTCGGCGTCGGATTTAGTTTACCCCAAATACCCGCCGTATCCCGCCGAGTGGCAGCGCATGGAGCAGGAGGATTTTGCCGCCAATGCCGATGCCCGTGCCCTGGCGCATCAGGCGCGAGCGATCGATCACGCCAACTGGCCTGCGCTCCCGGACCTGACCAAAGCAACGACCCAACCGGCAACGGTTCCCTCACCGCCCTTTTCCTATCTGAATGGCTGCCGAAATTTGAGCAATGAACTGGCCGATGCAGCGGTCTATCAGCATCTCCAGGGCAACGATGTCGCCGCCATTGAGACTATCCGCGACCAGTGGCACCTGGCGGACCTGTTGCGGGATCAACCGAAAAAGACGCTCACGATCCTGCTGACCAGCGTCGGCATTCGAGCCGTGTGTGTGGATCGGCTCGAGGTCATCGCCGCCGGTATCGTTCTGACCAAAGACCCTAACGACACGAAAGATGCCCAGAGGGCCGTGGTTCGCGGCTTGATCGGATCGTTGCTCGGGCGACAAGACGCCAAAACCGCGTTGGCCGACACGATGCGCGACTATGACTACGGACCGGCCGCGGCCACTATGCCCAGTGCGACGCTCGACAGAATGCTCGAAGCGGTCAACCGCATCAACACCGAGTGCGACATGGCGGCCATGTCGCTGGCGTGTCATCTTTATCGCTTCGACAACGGCAACTGGCCCAAGTCGCTGGACGATCTGCACGCCTATCTGCCCAGCGTGCCGATCGATCCCTGGGGCGATGGCAAACAGACGCTCGGGTATGTGCTGGTCAAAGCCGGCCTGCCGGATGGTTCGGATCGGCCGTTGGTTTACTCTCGCTGCCTGATGAAGGATGGGTTGTTCTTCCGAAGCGATCAGCCTATGTACGGCTTTTACACGACCGATCTGTTGCCCGACGGAAAGCAAGGCGGCCAATTCCGCGACGTGGCCGGCTGGGCGCCGCCGGAAGGAAAGCAATTCGCGCCCGCCACGCAGCCGCTGAGGTGACGCGTGGGAGGGAAATTCGCGTTCAGGCTCAATATGGATAATTCGACCAACCCATCCGGCCCTGAAGCGAATCAACCGCCTGCGGCAGATATCCCCGCCAACCTTCCATCGACCAACGGCCCGGTGCGCCATTCTCCGCTCGATTACGGCCCACCCCTGCCCCTGCTGAAACGGCGGCGCGTGCAGCAATGGATCATTCGATCGGCCGTGCTTCTTTCCGTGCTGATCGTGCTGCAACAGATTGTCCCGCCGGCATGGCGCCGTGCCCGTTTCCGCTATTTGCAAAGCCAGTGCATGGAAAACCCTGTCCCGGCGGGAGTTCTTGTCTATTCATCGGCGCCGTCGTCCGTTTCCATTGTCCGGCCGCAGCTCACTCGATTCCTGAATGCCTATCGCAATGTGCCGTTCCAGTTCCCGCCGCACAGTCCCAGCGGCCCCGAGGATGCTCTTTTGTTGCGGCAGCCAATGCCGCTGAATCCGAACATGGCCAGCGTCTACGTCGGGCAGCGCCAAGCCAGCAACGGCCTTCGACGATTCATCGCGGTCAGCACAAACGTCGCGTTCTGGAGTTCCGGCCTCGGCGCGGACATCAGTTTTCCCATCGTGGTTCGTCCCCTGGGATTCGCCGATCCAGTTTTGGACGGGGAACTGGGCGTCCGGTACACGGTGGCCGGCCTCGACTGCGGCTGGGGCGCTCCGAACCTGAGACCACAGCCGGAAGTTCTGGTCTATTCCGCCATCGAGGATCCCGCCGACGCTTCGCATTTTTCCTTTACGTTTGACGTGAACATCAACCATTGCACGGTCGACTACTGGCTCCAACCGGACGGGCAACTGAAGATGACGCAGAAAATCCAGCACTGGCACGTAACGCCTCAGCAAACCCGCGACATGAACTGGCCGGATACTTCGCACCCCGCCCCGGCCAACTGACCCGCCAGCCCAAAAAACAACAGAGACTTGGATTTATCTGCGTTTATCAGCGTTCATCTGCGGTTGATTCGCCTTGTTTTCGCAGCAACTTATCGAACCGCCTCGGCCGGGTCGCGGTATAATGGCCGCCAATGAAAGGTCTCTGGCAACGGCTCTGGCGCGGCACGATCGCGATGTCGCTGCTGCTATGTCTGGCCAGCGCGGCGATGTGGGTGCGAAGCGAATTCGTGGGTGACGCCGTTCGGCATTACGTCTATGTCGCCGGCCCGCCACCACCGAGCGCCTCCTTCTGGCTGGATCCCGCCGCGCCGGTCGTGGAATACGGCCAAGTCGTCGATACATATCTCGGCGAAGTCTGGTTTGACCGGTGGCAAGACGCCTTTGACCCCAAGGATCGGGGATTGTCGATCGGGCCGCTCGGCCAGGACCATTGGAGGTACAATCGCGAACATCCCATGAGTTACCGAGCATTCTCTTTCGCAACGTGGCTCGGATTTTGGGATTACCATCCGTCTTACATCAACAAGATGGCGTCGAACTACCTCATCCCCGTTCAGAGTTTCGGCGTCCCGTTCTGGCTCATCGTGACGATGTTCGCGATTCTCCCCGGGTTTTGGGTCATCGCTTTCTTCCGCCGGCGAATCCGCCATAGACCCGGCTTCTGCCGGAACTGCGGCTACGACCTCCGCGCCACGCCGGATCGGTGCCCGGAATGCGGGACTGCGCCGCCGAAACAGCACCCGAATTCAATCTGACCAATCCACCGTTTTGGTGTTTGATGTGGTAAGATACGCAGGGAAGCCGATGAATCCCCGACTGTTCAAACTTTTGGCCACCGGCTCCCTGACCCTGTGGCTCGCGACGGTCTGTCTCTGGCTGATTTTTGTTTTCAGCACTATCGCAGTGTCCGATGAGCGCAACGGCCGAATGGTGTGGGTCAGCGCCAATGGCTCGACGTTCAGCATCACCATCGCGCGCGGCTGGCCCGACCAAAACGGGTTGACCTTCCGCATCGCCCGAGCCGGTCAGATTATCTGCTGGATGCCGTTTTACACCTCCCGGTCCGGACCCGCGCCCGCCAATCCAATTCCCGGCATTTGGCGGGAGTCCTTGCCGGGCTGGGTCAGTCACCCCAACGGCATCCCAAACGATATGAAATTGATCCCTTCCCCGCCGCCGAATCTCAAGGTGTCGATGGTCGCCGTCTCATGGTCTTGGCCGCTGGCGATCACCACGCTTTTCGCGTTGCCTTTCAGGCTTCGGCTGCTCCAACTGCGCGTGCGCCGATCCAGGCGCATACGCCGCGGGCAATGTCTGCATTGCGGCTACGACCTCCGCGCCACGCCGGATCGATGCCCGGAATGCGGGACAATTCCCGAAAAGCCATCCGATTGAAGTCGCCAGTCGCGGTGATTTTCACGCCGTGGCGAGGTCGTCGGGTTTCTTGTTGGGGCCCAATCGAATGTGTTTCCACGCTCCCCGGCGGAAACGGATGAGCATGAAGAAGCCCAAACCGATGCCGTAGGCGGTGGCGATCATCCACGGGCCGCTGGTGCCCAGGCCGGGCATGACCCGCGCTATCACGTACGCACCGAACACGACCAGTCCCCAGCAGAAGACGGCCGTGACGACCGCCGGAACGAACGTGTCGGCCGCTCCGCGCAGGGCGCCGTAATAGATGATGTACATGGCGTCGAAGACCTGGTACGTCGCGCTGAATGTCATGCAGGTGGCGCCGGCGGCGATGACCAGGGGATCGTCGGTGAAGAGTTCGATCAGCGCGCGGCGGCCCACGAAGAACACAATGCCGCACGCGACCATGTACGCGGCCGTCAGACGAAACGCCAGGTCCGTCCGCCGCTCGGCTATATCGGGGCGGCCCATGCCGATATAGCGGCCGACAAGTGCGGTCACGGCCATCGACATCCCCACGGCGGGCATGAAGCTGACGACCATGTACCGCAGCATGAAGGTATTGGCGGCCATCGCGGTGGCGCCCAGTGCGCCCATCACCACGTTGCAGAACATCGACCAGGCGAAAATGTCCCCAAACGCCTGGACGCCCGACGGCAGGCCAGTCCGCATCAGCACGCGCATCTCCGGCATGCGCGGCCGCCAGTCCGATGTGCCCCAGGTATGCCGCGATGTTCTGTTCCATGTCAGGATCGCCAGTATTGATGTCTCGACGGTCACGCCGATGTTCTGTGCCCAGGCCGATCCCACGATTCCCTGCGAGTGCATCCCGTGCCCCAGCACCAGCACATAAGCGGCCAGAGCGTTGGTCGACACTCCCGCCACCGCCGCCACGAACACCGCCACCTGGCGATCGGTCGCCAAAAGAAACTGCCCCGCCGAAGTGCCGGCCAGTTTGACGATCGACCACAGCATGACGATCTGAAAATACCTCGCCTCCATATCCGCCTGAACGGCCGGATGGCTCATGGCGCGGAACATCGGCCCGGCCAGGGGCAGCATCGGCGCGATCACAACGGAATACCCCACGCCGAACCACACGCCCTGCCACAAATGCCGGCCGCAGGTTTTGGGTTCGCCCCGGCCGCGTGCCTGGCTCACCAGCGTGTTCACCATCCACGCCACGCCCAGCCCGAACGACAGGATCGAAAAGGCCATAAGCCCGCTATTGCCCCCGGCCGTCGCCGGCGTTTCGCCCAGGCGCGACAGCATCCACGTATCGACAAACTGCATGACGGTGTAGGTGAGCGTGAGCAGTATCGTGGGCAGTGCGAGTTTTAGAAGTTCGGACAATCCGGAAGCGTACGCCTCGCCGCCTTCGCGGTCGTCGCCTGTGGATCGATTTGTTTCAAGGTCCGTCGTCATCAGTTGCTCAAAGCGGTGGCGTATGAAAGACCCGGTACAGCATCCAATATACAACCAGTCCGGAAATTGAAACGTAGAGCCAGACCCAAAATGTCGGGCGGGCGATTTTCATATGGCGGGCCCATTGCCGCGTGGCCGCCATCCAGAACGTCCCGATAATCATCGGCAACATGAGCATCGCCAGCGTAAGGTGGGGAAAAAGCACGCACAAATAGATCAGCTTGAGCGTCGGATTTATCCCCGCGGGCACGCGATGGGTGCCGGTTTTGGCGTGATAAATGAGGTAACAGGCAAGGAATGCGCTGCTCGTCACCGCCGCGGAGATCATCATCGTCGCGTGCAGGCGGATGTGCCGTCGGCGGATCGCCGCGTATCCCGCCATGAGACACAGCGCGCTGGCCGAGTTGAGCGACGCGTCCAGCGCCGGGAAATCCGCCACGGTCACGGAATCGCCCCCGCGGCGTCGCCCGGCCGCGTCGTCGTGGTCGAGCCCAGGGCCGACAGCGCCGTCGCGCCGTCAATCAGCCGTTTGATGTCGCTGGCGTCATTGCTGTCGGCCAGCAATCGCACCCGGCCCACACCGTCCACCAGAAAGAACTTCTCGCTGTGCGTTAGCGGACTCACGGGCGACGCGAGATTCAGAACCTTCATCCCGGCCGCGGCCTGATAGATGGCATCCTTGGTGCCGGTCAGAAATATCCACCGCGACGGATCGGCTCCATAGGTCTTGGCATAGGCGCTCAGGGCCGCGACGTCATCATGTTCCGGATCAACCGTAAAAGACACAAACCGCACGTCGGCCGGAACCTTGTTGATCAGATCCCGCACCGTCGCGGACATTTTCGGGCAGGCCGTCTGGCAGGTCGTGTAGATGAAATCGGCGATGTAAGGATGGCCGCGCAGATCGTTGCTGCCGAACGATTGGCCAAGCTGACTGGTCAGTTGGAACGCCGGCGCCGCGTACTTGACCGGCAAACCCGTCACGTCGGGCGAATCGGCGGAATCGGCAAACAGCTCGGCCGCCCCGTTTCCATCACCGGCTCGGACCACCATCGGCCCGGCCGCCTCGGTTGCCGAGCGATGCGCCATCGGCCAGACGACCACCAGGGCCAGCAGCGCCACCGTAGCGCACCAGGCGGTCACCATGAGATTTTTTCCCACGCGGGTCATGCCGTTTCCACCGCTCCTTCACTGCAAATCCGCCGACACGCGCCCCGTCGCGATCAGGCTCGAAAATACGAACATCGCCGCCGCAAATCCAATGCTCACGGCCGCACATGTTTCCCACGACGGCAGCGCCGCTCCGACATTTCCCCAGTAGATTGCCCGCCGCAATCCCGCCACGCCGTAAGTCAGCGGATTGATCGCCATCACCTTGCCCAGCATTCCATCGCCCGGAAACATCGACCCCGACAGAAACCACATCGGCATCAGAAACAAGTTCATGATCGCGTGAAATCCCTGCGTCGAACTCATCCGCCACGCGATGCAAAACCCCAACCCCGTCAAAGCAAAGCTGACGATAAACAGCACCCCGGCCGACATGATGAAAGACAGCAGCGTGAAATGCACTCCCGCCAGCGGGCCCAGCGCCAGGAAGATGAGTCCTTGTCCCGCGGCCAGTATGGTGCCGCCGAGTATTTTCCCCAGCACGATCGACTGGGTCGACACCGGCGCGACGAGCACGGATTGCAGGAACCCCTCACGGCGGTCCTCGATGATGGAGATCGTTGAGAAGATCGCGGTGAACAGCAGGATCATGATGACGGTTCCCGGAAAGAAATACGTCATATAATCGCCGTTGCCCGGCAGATTGGTCTGGAAGTGATGTCCCATCCCGCCGCCGATCAGCAGCCAGAACACGATCGGCGTGGCCAGCGCCCCGACAATTCGATGTCGCTGGCGAAGAAACCGCACGAGTTCCCGCCAACACAGCGAAGCAGCCGGAAGCAGCAGGCCGGTTTGGTTGGTCGCGGTTCCCATAAGGGCGAGGGATTCTATGCGGACGCGATGGAGCGGGCTACAGAGTCGCCTTGCGCAACCGCGAACAAGACATATTGCCGGCAGCCCACATTTTCCACTTATTTACCACGTGCTTCCTGTCCGATGTGGCCTGTGGCTAAGATTGAAGAAGGTTAATGGAGTATTGTCCCATGAACAAATCCTCGCGACAGAGGCTGGTCTCAGGCACATTGGTTGGCGGCTCGCTTCTGGCGGTCGCACTGGCTTCCTGCCTTTTTCTCTGGTGGCTGCTCGGCAAGCCCCTGCGCGGCGAAAAACCCTTTGACCAGCAGGCCGCCGGGTCGGTCGTGAATCTGGTGCTCAGTTCGTCCCTGACTCCCAAATCCTCGGGCGCCATCACCCTGCCGCCGGCCCTTGCCTCAAACTCTCTGGACGGCCGGGTTTATGTCACGGTCGATTCGACCGGCACGACATGGATTCTTTTCCCCACCTGGCGCGGCAAGGGCGATAACCTGGCCGGTTATTTGTATCGCAGTTCACAGGCCACCGGTCCGCGCCCCGCGACAGTGACGATAAACGGCCCGGATATCGCCAGCCCGGGAGGCACTCGATCCCTTGAATACACTGTCGACAAGCAGATCGACGCGAACTGGTATCACATCTATAACGACATGGATTGAAGTTCACATTCGCAGGTACTTTGGCGGCTCGATCTGGAAAACCATGCGCTTTGCAGTGCGCGGATGATCCAGTTCCAGCCGCACCGCCACCAGGCGCATCGGCCCCACCACCGGCGGCTGCGGACCATAGACGCGGTCGCCCACAATCGGATGTCCGCGGTCGTTGAGTTGCACGCGGATCTGGTGCTTGCGGCCGGTGTGCAGCGTCAGCAGCAGCAGCGTGCGGTTTTTGGCGCTGGCCAGTGTCTTGTAATCGGTTCGGGCCAGTTGGCCCTTGTCGACGCGCGACGTGGAATGCACGGTGCCGTCGGCGTATTCGACAAGACGCGATGTGATCGAACCTTCCGGCGGATCGATCTTCCCGTGAATGACCGCCTGGTATTGACGGTTGACGGTGTGGTGCAGGAATTGTGCCTTGAGCGACTCGAACGCCGCCTGATTCTTCGAGAAGACCAGAACGCCGGCCGCATCGCGGTCAAGGCGGTGGATGACTCCGATGTGAGCCCGCCGATCGCCGGCGACGTGGTCGCGCACCTGAGCCAGGATCGTGGGGCGGCGCTCGCCGGAAACGGTGCTGCTCAGCAGGCCGGGGCCCTTGTTGACGACGATCACATCGGCGTCCTCGTACACCACTCGCAGCGGTCGCATCACAGGCACGGCTTCAATCCCGGTTGGTTGTCAGATGATCGTCCGGGCGTGTTCGAAGAACCAGAGAACCGCCCGCGCGGCCTTGTCGTTGTCGACGATGTCGTTGTGTCCCGCCTGCTCGATCCAGACCTTCGCCTTGGGTTGCTCGGCCGATTGATAGAGAGCTTCTCCCAGCGAAAAATCGATCAGATTGTCCTGCTGGCCGTGAACGATCATCACCGGCCGGGCCACCCGCTGCGACAGCAGTCGCGAAGGCGAAAAGTCGGACAGATTCGCGCCGGTCTGAGCGCTGGCCATCGGGAGCATCACATGATCGGCGATCCATCCGGCGCCGGGGAAATAGAACCGCTCACCCAGTGTACGCGCCAGTGATGGCAGGTCGTTGTAGGTGCTGTACGCGACAATGGCCGCGATTGACCGGCCGTCGTCGGAATCGTCCGCCGCCGCCGCTATCAATGCCGCCGCCCCCATGCTGATTCCCATCCCGTCAATCGTTTGCGACTGCTCTGGACGATTGGTCCTGAGCCAATGCACGGCCGCAAGCACATCGAAGCGTTCCAGGTCGCCGAAGCTGCACAACTGCCCGCCGCTGTCGCCGTGGGCGCGAAAATCAAACGCCAGAACGTTGAACCCCGCCGGGACCAGATCGCGCACCAGGTCCAGTTGATTGGCTTTGTTGGATCCCAGGCCATGGCATAGGACGACTGTCCGCGCCGCCCAATTCGCCGGTCGGCGGCCGCGCGGCTGGGGCGCGGGAATCCACCAGCCTGCCAGATCGACACCGTCGATCGAACGAAAATGGACATTGGCAATCGATCCAGGCGGAACGAACGCCGGCACGTCGGCCATGTCGGGATGGACCTTGATGCGGTAAGTCATCACCGTCGCCATGATGTAGGGCAGGCCGATTCCGACCAGCACGAGAAGTCGCACCGCGCTGGCCGATTCGATGCGCCATCGTGGCGCGGCGGCGAACCGGCAGCGACAGGCCCAGGTGCTGAACCAGCGAGTACCCGCATCAAACCACTTGAGCAGACAAAGCATACCGGACGCGAAATACGCCGCGCGCACCACCTGCGTCGCGTTGACGGTGCCGCCGACGTTACGGGCGTAGACCACCGACATGCCCACCGCCAGGATCGTGGCATACAGCAGCGTGACGCTCGTCTTGCCCAGCGAGCTGTTGGCATTGCGGCACTTGCCCGGCCGCCACGCCACAGCCAGAGCAACGATCGGAGCGATGCCGTAAGCGACGAGCAACAACACATGCACCACTGCCAACATGACTTGATCCGATTATCGGACCTCCGCAGGGTTTTCCCCAATTTCCCATCTTGCCAACAAACCCGATAACTGATGCGTCTCTCGATCGTCCCGCCGGGCGAATCTAACGGACATTCTCCCGCAAGTCAATTATGTAAAAGCAGTTAAGAGAATTATCGCCGCGAAAAGAAAAACTGGAAGATCGTCCGAGAAGTCGCTAGCATAGGGTCGTTCGGTTTGGGCGGCCTTTGGCTGTTAGACCGATATTTCGGACGTTGCCGGATTCCTCTGGTGCGCGGTATTTTCCGTTGGCACCGGTGAAGTGGGTGCGGGTGGCTAAAACGGCCACTATGTGTTTTGTCGCCAGAAAGGAGCCAAGAAGGAACGACACGTCGGAGAACTATTGGATGGAAAACTTGAAATCGCAACGCCTGAGCAAGTGACTCAGGAATGACACGAGTTTGGTCTGTTTCCTGGAAAATAAATTTTTGAATGGGTCGAACACGATGACGCAGTCGTAAACCGCGTCGTGCGAGAAAGAAAGATTGAATCGACCGTTCAAGGAGGCGTCTATATGTGGAAGAGTCTCAAATGGGGTACCTTGGCCGCTGTGGCCAGTTTGGCGTCGATGGCCGGCATCGCCGGCGCTACCGCCGTTGTTTCGCAACCGGCCGCCGTCACGTCCGGTGAGGTCGTGGATGGCTGGACCGTTACGTTCCCGACCGGCATCGCTCTGATCGATGACACCGGTAATTCGGGCGGCCCGGTGCTCACCCTGGAAAAAGAAGCTGCTTTCGTCAGCCTTGAAGGCCTGACCATCAACTTCACCCAGGCGTCCTCATCCGCCAGCCCGACGATCAGCATCACCGATGAAGCCCTGACCAATCTCAGCGGCTCAAGCTGGGGCGGATTCGAATTCCTGCTCGCCGCCCCGCTGGGCGGAACCCCCGCGGTCTTTGACAAGACGCAGGGCTTCACCACGGCCGGCGATGGCCCGTTCACAACCAATACCTTCGATGCCGCGGGTGATTCCTATACCCTCGGTGGCGGCACGCTCGCCAACGGCGCAACCGCCCTGCTCGGCTACGACAGCGCAGCCGGCCCCGGCGGCAATCTCGTGATCGACGCCAATCCCTCCACCGGTTCAATCCCCCAAGTCATCGACTTCAAGGAAATCCCGCTCGGCGGCGGGAACAACGGTGGCAATAACGGCGGGAATAACGGCGGAAATAACGGCGGCAACAATGGCGGGAATAACGGCGGCAATAACGGTGGCGTCACCGTCCCGCTTCCCTCCTCGCTGTGGTCCGGCCTGACCGGTCTCAGCGGCCTGCTCGCTTTGGCGGCTTTCGCCAAGCTCCGTCGCAAACTCGTCTGATTGGTACGTTCGATACTTCTCCTCGAACTCATGCGAGGGTTGACTCCGGTCAACCCTCGCTTTTGTTTTTGGCGGACCTCGGTAGCCTACGCGAGCCCATACCAACAAATACAAACAAGCCGTAGCCTACAGACTGCAGACCATTTCAACCGATGTGGACAAGATTGCGATTTACCATTTTTTGGACGTAGCCGAATTCCAGCCGTGCGCGATATGCTCCGTCTGCGTCATCCAGATGGGTGCCAGATGATCGGAATCACCGTAATGCAATGCAACGGTGGAAAGGAGTTCGGATGGAACGATACGTCAAAAGCCACTCGCCTCAAAGTTGCGGCACATGATCCGCATCGTTTGGTTTGCGTTATTGAAAATGTATAGGAATTGGTCGGACTCAGCGGCGACGCAGTCCATTGCGCCATCTCTTTTTTGAGTGCAAATCCGACCGCTTTAGGAGTAGTTCATGGTTGCTAATAGATTCAATTGGTTCTCGCTGGCCGCAGTGGCAGCAATGGCGTCGCTGGCCGGCATGGCTGGAGCGGCCACCGTCGTGGCTTCCGGTTTGACGTCTGGCCAGGTTACGGACGGCTGGGCTGTCACATTCCCCGCCGGTATTTCGCTGATCGATGACACCGGCAACACCGGCGGCCCGGTCCTCTCGCTGGAGAAGCAAGCCACCTTCGCCAGCCTCGAAGGCCTGACCATCAATTTCACGCAGATGTCGGCCGGCGCCAGCCCGACGATCTCCATCGTCGATGAAACGCTGACCAATCAGAGCGGATCGAGCTGGAGCGGATTCGAATTCCTGCTGGCCAGCCCGCTGGGCGGGACCGCCGCGGCGTTCGATTCCACCAAGGGTTTCACCCTGGCTGGACTGGCACCTTTCACGACCAGCGCCTTCTCCAGCGTCGTTAATCCCTGGGATACCTACACGCTGGGCGGCGGAACTCTGGCCAACAAAGCCACCGCCAATCTGGGATTTGACAGCTTGACGATCGTCGGTGGCGATCTGGTGATTGACGCCAATCCCACCGCCTCGCTCTCCGCCAACGGCTTTGGCCAGGTGATCGACTTCAAGGAAATCCCGCTCGCCGGCGGCAATAATGGCGGCAATAATGGCGGGAATAACGGCGGCGTCACTGTCCCGCTTCCCTCATCGCTTTGGTCCGGCCTGACCGGTCTCAGCGGCCTGCTCGCCCTGGCGGCTTTCGCCGGGCTTCGCCGCAAGCTTGCCTGATGATCTGGTTCGATCCTTCTCTTCGAGCTTTTGCGAGGGCTGACTCTGGTCAGCCCTCGCTTTTGTCTTGTTGGAGGTCATCGCATTCAAGAACGCGGCATAAGTCGCATTTGTCGATGCTCGCGTTTTTCGACCAGTTGCTTGTTCGATCGCGACGCAGCCGGAAGAACCCGCCCTTCTGCATCAAACGCCTGCCCCCCGAGCGAGCACGGCGAAGTGATTGGAGCGACGGGGAATCGAACCCCGATTTGCTGAATGCGATTCAGCCGTCATCCCGTTAGACCATCGCCCCGGGAAATACCTGAATTTCGGCCGGTATTGTACGGATCGAACGCCCCGAGGTAAAGGACGTGCCAGACCGGCCAGTGCCTTGCGGGAGGCCACGAAATCTCGCGGCAAACACCCTTCGGCCGCCGACTCTCTTGCGATGCCTTAGAAATGCAGCCCCTGTGCGATTGCGATCAGGCGGTCGGACGATATCCGGCCGATCAGGCAGAGCCATTTGTCCTGCCGTTGCTCCATCACCATGTTGAGCGAGCCGACGGCTTGCAGGTAATAGATCGCGCCGCCGTGCGTGACGCTGGGTACGGCGGGCATGTGCATGTCGGCGGCATTGGCGACCGTCAGAGTCACCGGCTCGCTTTCCCCCTTGAGCAGCAGACAGGCCACCTTTTTGTTTTGAATCGTCCGCATGCAGCACGCCATCTGGTGATCATCGGGCACGTTCGGCAGCGACGGCGCATCGGACGACTCCGACGCCAGCACGCGATTGGCCTCTTCGATCGTCTGCACGCTGGTTGCCGCCACCCGGCCGCTCACAAGATCCTCGTGCAGTTGCACGATCTGAGCCACCGACGCGATCGCCGGGCGGCCCGAGCTGTACAACATCGCCCCCGCCACGGCGAGGAAGATAATGATGCTCGCTGCAATGGCGCGCATCGGCCGCTGTTGCCACGCCCAAAACGACCGCCACCTCGTCTGTACCACTCCCGCCTCGGCTATCTGCGCCCGCACTGCCCGTTGCAGCCCGGACAAGTCGATCGGCATCGACCGCAGTTTCCCCAGCCGATCGGCCGTCGCCTCATCCAGACGAACCTGCTGCTGGCTCAAGTCCGGGACCCCGGGTTGTTGCGAGTTTTCGGAGTTCATGCCATCCACCTACACGATAAACGATTCTCGGCCGCAAAGAGGTTCAAATAATTCTTACTCGCTCCGGCCGCCCTCCAAACTGCGGCTTCAGGCAAGCAAGGCATTGCGT
This sequence comes from uncultured Tepidisphaeraceae bacterium, assembly GCA_964420285.1. Lineage (GTDB taxonomy): Bacteria > Planctomycetota > Phycisphaerae > Tepidisphaerales > Tepidisphaeraceae > CAYQTE01. The sequence continues at coordinate 31,530 of CAYQTE010000001.1, read as the reverse complement.
AACATGGCCCGGCCGCGATGGATGCGCGATTTCACCGTCCCGACCGGCACGCCCATGATCCTGGCCGCATCCGCCTGGTCCAGGCCCTCGACATCCACCAGCAGCAGGGCCCAGCGCATTTCCTCCGGCAGCGATTGCATCGCTCGAATCATCTGCTCGTCCGAAAAACCATCGAGCATCGCCTGTGGATTTGACCAGGCCGCCGAATTGTCAACGGCCGGCTCGGAGATGTCCTGGACGTCGGCCTCAAGCGGTACCGTGAATCGAGCACCGGCGGCGCGAATGCGGTCGATCCGCGTATTGCGCAGGATCGTCGCCAGCCACGACCGCATGTCCGTTCCCTCCCGGAAACGGTCCAGCGACTTGAACGCTTTGATCAACGTCTCCTGCGCCAGATCATCGGCTTCGGCCTGATTGTGCGTCAGAATAAGCGCGGTGCGCGCCACCATTGCCGCGTGCGGCCAGACCAACTCGTCGAAACGCTCTCGTGCGCTTGGCCGATCCAATGAAATCCCTGGTTGGTCCTGCTACTTGAGTTCGATCCTCGTGGTTGCCGTCGTCAGCCCGTCGGACGTGGCCGTCAGCGTGATCACGCCGGTCTGCCCGCGCCTGGCCTTGACGATCGCCAGCGCCAGGCCATTGAACGCATGGCGATCCGGCGAGGAGAAGATGTTCATGTCCGTGGCGTCGCCGTTGTCGGTGGCCACGATTTCGCCCGGGCCGGATATCGCGAAGTGGATCTGATTCATCGACTGCGGCACCATCATGCCCGCCGCGTCCGCCACCGTCAGCGTGACAAACGACAGATCATGGCCATCGCCGGCGATCGTGGCCCGATCCGGCTTAAGCGCGAGCTGCGACGCGGGGCCGGTGGTCTTCACCGTGTCGGTCGCCCATTCCTTGCCGTCCTTGTAGGCGACCACTTTCAGTTCGCCCGGCTCGTACACGACATCGTCCCAGCGGATGCGATACGCCGGCTGCCCGTTGAGCGTGATGCCGTTGACCTGCGTCGGCTGGCCGTTGGGTCCGTTGACGCCCTCGAAGATCTTCTTCTTGCGGCCGAGCGACTTGCCGTTGAGGAAGAGCTCGGCTTCATCGCCGGAGGTGTAGACGTGAACCGGCGTCACCTGGCCGACGCGATCCGGCCAGTTCCAGTGCGGCAGGATATGGGCCATGGGCAGTTCCGGACGCCAGTGGGCCTGATAGATGTAATAGCGGTCCTTCGGGAAGCCAGCCAGATCGATGATGCCGAAATAGCTTGATCGCGAGTTATACGGAGTAGGTTCGCCGATGTAGTCCCAGCCGGTCCAGACAAACTCGCCGGCACATGCGGGGCTGTGATCCTGGCCGAAGAATTCATGGTCGGGAGAAGTGGCCCAACCGGGATAGTAGAGGTCGTAGGAACTCATCTGGCGGCGCGCACTGTCTCCCGAAACTGGGGCCGTTGCCCCCGGAGCCGCGCCGCCGCGACCGCGTCCCCCGCCGTTCACCGTACCAAAGCCCGGTCCAACCACGGGGAAGAAATACTCGCCGCGCGACGAAATCGTCGACGCCGTCTCGGTGGCGAAAAAGAACTGCGTGGGATACTTCTGGTGGAACGGAATGTAATTGTCCGGCTTGTAATTGAACCCCATGGCGTCCAGCAGGGTGCTGAATCCGTTGGTCATGGCATTGGCGTCGCTGCACGCGGCGGTCACCGGGCGGGTCTTGTCTTCCTGGTGAACGATGGCCGCAAGATCCTTGGCGTTGGGGGAATTGGCCCCCTGGCCTTGTTCGGCAATTTCATTTCCGATGCTCCACATCACGATCGAGGGATGATTGCGGTCGCGCCGCAGGAGCGTGCGGGCGTCCTGTTCGTGCCACATGTTAAAGAGATTGCCGCCACCGTAGTCGTTGGGCGTCTTGGTCTGGCCCCACGTGTCGAACATCTCGTCAAGCACCAGGAATCCCATCTGGTCGGCGAATTCCAGCAGTTCCGGCGCCGGCGGGTTGTGGCTGGTGCGCAGGGCGTTGCAGCCCATGTCGCGGAGCATCTGAAGCTGCCGCTGCAGGGCCCGCGTGTTCACGGCCGTGCCCAGCGCGCCCAGATCGTGGTGATCGCACACGCCGTTGAGCTTGTAATGTTTGCCATTGACGAAGAGGCCCTGATTGGGGTCATACGTGATCTTGCGAATGCCGAACCTTGTCTCATAGGCATCCACCACCGCGCCATTTTGCGATACCGAAGTCACCGCCACATAGCGATTGGGAGCGTCGGGACTCCACAGCCTGGGATTGGCGATGTTGCAGCTTGCCTCAACGTTGGCGCTGCCGCCGGCCGGCACTTGTGCGTTCGAGGCGGGTATGGAAGCCACCACTGGACCGGTCCTGTTCCCATCGGCATCCACGGCGAAAATGTCCGTCGCCACGCTCACCGCCGCCGCGGTCGTGGAATTGTTGTCCACCGTCACCTTCAGGTTTACCGTTCCCGAGTCCGTCGAAACCGTCGGCGTGGTCAGATACGTCCCCCACTGCCCCACATGCACCGGAGCGGTCTTGGTCAGCCACACGTTGCGGTAGATGCCGCCGCCGGGATACCAGCGCGACGAATTGGGCGGGTTATCCAGCCGGATCGCCAGCGTGTTGTCCCCGGTCTTCAGGAAGGGCGTGAGATCCAGCCGCCACGACGAATAGCCATACGGCCAGCCGCCGACGATCCGGCCGTTGCACCAGACCGCCGTGTAGGCCATCGATCCGTCCATGTCCAGGTAGAGTTGCTTGCCCGCGTCCGCCGCCGGAATCGTCAGGTGTTTGCGATACCACGCCGCACCGAAGAACGGCAGCTTGCCCGTTCCGCCATCGCCGTTGGGATTAAACGGCCCTTCGATGCCAAAATCATGGGGCAGATCAAGCTGCCGCCACGACGAATCATTGAAAGTGGGGCTGACATAGGGAATGTCCCCGCCGAAATTCCCTTCGGGCATCACATAATGTTTCGCCGGGTCGGCAATGAACGGATTGCCCGTCGGGAGTATGTACGCCGCAATGCCCGAGGTCGGCGAGACCGCCGGCGCGCTGGCCGGGGCGCCGCGCCGGCCCCCGCCTCCGCCGGTACGCGGATAGGCAAGGTTCTCCGTCAACCCCGCCGGATCGCCTTTAATGAATCGCCAATCGTCATCGATCGAAATCCGCTCCCGCGGTGAATCCGCCGCCATGACGGTTCCTGTCCGAAACAATGCCGTAGCCACGCTGGCGGCCACAAACATTGAGGCCATGGCCCCCATGGACTTCAGTGATAATGTCATGTCAGTCGCTCCGCAGAAGAAAAGGATTCCAATTCGCTCACAATAACCAGCCAATAGCCGGCTTTCAATCATTGACGCCGCCCAAAGGCCAGCGAGCGTGCCCGATCTTCCGGGCAACCACCATTTCCTCCTCCCCATGTACCCAGGGGGAGGACAGAGGTGGGGGTTCTTCGCCAGTGGTGCTGTCATTTCGAAGCCGCGATCGACGCCATAGCGGTCGACCCCCACCCAACCCTCCCCCTGCGTACAGGGAGAGGGGATTAAGAGGCGGCCTCGAAGGGCTCTACACTTGCCCGGGAAATCGGACACTCTCAGGCCAGCGGGCACATGACGCATGCGGCCAGGGTCATTTCGCGGGCGGACTGCCGGCCGGGGCCTTGAGATAATGTTGCGCGAACTGCACGAATGTGGGCCAGTCCAGGGTGTCGGTATGGGGGCCGTTGTGGTAGCGGAAGGCCAGTTCGCCCGATATCAGCGCGGCGTCGGGCGCGGGCATCTGGGTCGTGCCCAGGTCTTTCTTGCCCAGCAGCCGATAGACCGGCCCGGCGGCGACGGCGGCGAGAAATTCGCCGTGCGGATCGGACCATTGATCCCCTGTGCCGCCGGTGATGAAGATCGGCCGCGGCGCCACCATCGCGATCAGTTCATGGGCGTCGACGGGCAGATCGTTCCAATGACCGGCGTATTTGTGGAAATTGGCGGCCATCCATTGCGAGCCGGCAATGTTGTCCAGCGTCTCACCCCAATTGCGGCGGGAGAGTTTGGCGCCGCCCTCGCCGGAGCAACTGGGAAACGCGATCGCCCACCGCTGATCCAGCGCCGCCGCAAGCAGCGCCGCCTTGCCATAGCGCGAATGGCCCTCGACGCCCAGTTGTTTGGCATCGACGGATTTGTCGGTTTCAAAATAGTCGATGGTCCGGCTCAGACCCCACGACCAGGCCGAGAGCGCACCCCAATCGTCGCCGTTCCTTGCCTGGCCCCCGCTGGTCAATCCGATGATTCCCGCCCGCAATCCCTGGCTGTTGTCGGCCTGGATCGGCCCGACTTCCATCGTCGCGTAGCCCCAGCCGATCGCCAGGAACTGATACAGCGGGCTGTCGGCCGGCGGATTGGGCTGCGGCGCCGGTTCCGGACCGCCTGCCCCCTGCCCGCCATATCCACCCGGCCCGGCGATCACGACCACGATCAGCGGCACCGGCCCGGCGGCCTTGCTCGGCGTAAACATCGTGACATTGATGCTGGGCGTGGCGGCCGGATACCGCGAATTGTCGATATGGCCCACCACGGTCTTCATGATGGCCGCACCCTTGGCGGCGGCGGCGTTGGTGCTGGTGACTTCCCAGGTCACCTTGGGTGTCCCCGGCGGAATCCGGCCGTACATTTCACTTTGGAGGTCGCTCAGTATTTCCGGCCGGCGAAGTTTCCACCACGTGTCGGCGTCCTTGACCGGCTGCCCATTTTTCAGGACCAGCGGATCGGGCAGAGGATAGGGATTGGCCTTGGACTCATCGTAATTGGTCCAGCTTCCGACGCCGGAGCGCTTGTAAGCCCGGCCCTGGGCATCGGACCACGAATTCGGCTGCGTCGGGCTTTGTCTGGCATCGGGCGGACGAAACGGATCATCCGCCATCGACGGCAGGGGATTGCGAACAGCCAGATACGGCGGGATCACCACGGGACTGGTTGTCGGTTGGGTGGTCTGGGCGATGGCCCAGGCTGCCCAGAAGCCGGCGATCATCAGCAGTGCGACATGGAGATTCCTGGCGGGCATTTTTCACCTTCACCTTCTTGTTAGCGAATTGCCATTGAGAGCGGCGGTGAATTGTACCTCGCCAGATTCGGCTGGCAATTTAATGCCTCAATCTTGTAGCGCGACGCGATTCACGGATACGATACGCTTGCAGTTTGCAGGCGGGCGTGGTGCGTTGGACATTTTTGGCCAAGAGCGGAGGTTGTGATGTTATTTTCTCGACGACAGGCGATGGGGATTCTTGCCGGCGGCGTGGCTGCGGGGCTTGCGCCGGGGCTGCGGCTCCCGCGAGCGTTGGGTCAGGCCGTCGCTCCCACGACAGCGCCCTCCGCGCCGCCGCCGATTCCCGCCGGGCCGTTCGCGGGGACACGCGCATCGCTTTCGGCGTTCAAATGTCCCGATTGGTTCCGCGACGCCAAGTTCGGCATGTGGGCGCACTGGGGCCCGCAATCCGCCGCCGAGTATGGCGACTGGTACGCCCGCAACATGTACATACCCACCGAGGCGCAGTATGCCTATCACGTCAAGACGTACGGGCATCCGTCAAAGGTCGGCTTCAAGGACGTGATCGCCACCTGGAAGGCCGACAAGTTTGACCCCGATGCTCTCATTACGCTCTACAAAAAGGCCGGGGCAAAATACTTCTGCTCGATGGCCTGTCACCATGACGGGTTTGATCTTTGGAACTCGAAATATCAGCCGCGATGGAACGCCGTCGCCTCCGGACCCAGGAAGGATATCGTAAGCCTGTGGCGCGATGCCGCGCGCAAACAGGGTCTGCGCTTTGCCCTCAGCGAACATCTCTCCAACAGCTTCGCCTGGTTCGCCACCGCGCACATGTCCGACAAAACCGGCCCGCTGGCCGGCGTGCCGTACGACGGCACAGATCCCGCCTATGCCGATCTCTATCACGACTACAGCCAGATGCCGGCCGATTTCGCCGCCAAGGCCGCTGCATCCAACGGCGGCATGACCCGCGCCGACTACGCACCGTGGCGGCTGAACTATTACCAGCGCATGATCGACCTCATCGATCAGCACCAGCCCGACATCCTCTACACCGACGGCGGCATTCCCTACGGCGACTTCGGCCTCAACATCGTCGCTCATCTTTACAACACCAGCTTCGCCAAGAACAACGGAGTCAACCAGGCGCTCTACACAAGCAAGACCCAGGGCGACGCCACCGCCAATATGTGCATCCTCGACCGCGAACGCGGCGTCGCCACCGCCATCTCACCGGCCCCGTGGCAGACCGACACCTGCATCGGCGGCTGGCATTACGACCAGCGCTACTATCAGAACAACACCTACAAGACTCCCAAGTTCGTCATCGACATGCTCGTCGATATCGTCGCCCGCAACGGCAACCTCATGCTCAACATCCCCCTGCCCAACAGCGGCATGCCCGACGACAAGGAACTCAAGGTTATCGATGGCATCACCGCCTGGATGAACGTAAACAGCGAAGGCATCTACGCCACCCGCCCCTACAAGATCGTCGGCGAAGGCCCCGGCCTTGCTCCGGCAACCCAGCCCGCTGGCACGCGCTTCAACGAAGCCGCCCGCAAATCGCTCGTGGCCGCGGATATCCGCTACACCACCAGGGGCGACACGCTCTTCGCCTTCATGATGGGCTGGCCCGGCAAGGAAGCGGTCATCCCGTCGCTGGCCACCACGGCCAAGCAAGGCGTCGGCAAGATCCAGAATGTCGAGCTTTTGGGCGCGGGCAAAGTCCCGTTCACGCAGGATGCCGCCGGGCTGAAGGTGCAGCTTCCGGACAAGGCGCCCTGCGACAATGCCATCACGTTCAAGATCGCCGGCGCATAGGCGTGTCCGAGGTTTGATGGCAAACCCTTGCGGCAAGCGCGCGTCCGGCGCTATACTTCCTCCCGCAATTCGCAATCGAGGAGGAATCTATGGTCGGACGTGGTCTTGTGGCTTTCGTTTCCTGTCTCTGTCTTTCGGCCGTTGTGCTGGCCGCGCCGGTTCCCGTGCCGGGCAATGCGCCCGTGCCCGTCGATCGTCTGCGGCCGGGAAATCTCGCCGTGCTGCCGATGACCGGCACCTGGCGATTCAAACTCGATCATGGCGTCAGCCCGGCCGTACGCGGTGAATTGCCGGCGGGCGCCGCCATCCCCGATTTCGTTTCCGCCGATGCCAATGCCGCCGACTGGAGCAACATCCCCGTTCCGGCCAATTGGGAAATCGAAGGATTCTCCATCCCCACCTACCAGGAACGCTCAGGCAGATTGTCCGATGACATCGGCCTCTATCGCCGCACCATGGATGTCCCGGCCACCTTCGCCGGCCAGAAAGTCCTCTGGCATTTCGATGGCGCCTACGACGGCGCTGAGGTCTTCGTCAACGGCCAGCGCTGCGGCTACCACGAGAGCGGTTTCACAGCGTTCGATATCGACATTACCAAAGCCATCAAGCCCGGCCAGAGCAACAACTTCGCCGTCCGCCTTTACAAGAACACCTCATCCGCATCGCTGGATCACGGCGATTTCTGGTGCCTCGGCGGCATCTACCGCGAGACGTATCTGGTCGCTCTTCCGCAGTTGCATGTGGACGATCTCACCGTAGTCACCGATCTGGATTCCCAATACAAGGATGCCACGCTCAAGAGCACGGTCCGCATCGTCGGCCCGGCCGGGGCGCATTTCGTGCTCACCGGTGATCTCTATTCCCTCGACGGCAGCCAAGTGGCCATCCCCGCGATGAGCCAAGCCGGCGACATCGGCACGGATGGCTCGGCCACGGTTTCACTCTCTGCCCTGGTGACCGCGCCCAGGCTCTGGTCGGCGGAGAAGCCGAATCTGTATTACGTGTTCTATCGCCTGTCGGATGACAACCAGACGGTCGTCGAGCGGGTTCAGGACCGCATCGGCTTTCGCAAGGTCGAGATCAAAGCCGGAGCATGCACGGTCAACGGCGTGCCCGTCAAATTCACCGGCGTCTGCCGGCATGAGGAGTTTTCTCCCTACGGCCACGCCCTTACCGAGCAGTGCTGGAAAACCGACATTGCCCTGATGAAGGCCGCAAATGTCAGCGCGGTTCGCACCAGCCACTACAACGATGCCGAACGGTTCCTGGAGCTGTGCGACGAGGCAGGTTTCTACGTGCTGGACGAGATTCCCTCCTGCTGGGTGGCCAGCGAAATTCACGACGCCACGCGCACCTGGGCCTATGTTTTCCGCTCCAAAGACACGCTCAATCGCGACAAGAACCGCGCCTGCGTCGTCGCCTGGAGCTGCGGCAATGAAAGCAGCTACGGCATCAACAATCAGGCCGAATTCGACTACGTGAAGGCCAACGATTCGACGCGCCTGGCCCTGATCTCCCAGACGAACATGGGTCAGAATCCCAAAACCGACTTTGACGATTACCATTATCCTCCCGTTCCACAGATGAAGTCGATGCTGAACAGCCCCAACCGGGCCAAGATTCCCGCCATCTATACCGAGATCGGCGGCATCGAGGATCCCTGGGGCCAGATCCTGGCCGACAATTGGGCGCCGATCTGGTCCTCCGACGGCATCACCGGCGCGTTTATCTGGGAATGGCAGGAACAGAACCTGTACGACAAGTTCCCCCAGCGCTGGTCCATCCCCAGCCCTGGCGCAAGAGGCATTGACCTGGCGACCGGGATGCGACTCTCCGGCGGGGGTGGCGCTGTCACCGCCGATCGCCAGATCAAGCCCAATCGCTATTGGAATCTCAAGATGGTCTACAGCCCGGTGACGACCGCCGCCCGCGAGGTTGACCCATCCGGCGGCCAATGCGTCGTGCCGATCCAGAACCGCTATTCGTTTACCGATCTTTCCGAGCTGACCTGCCGCTGGCAGGCTTTGTCGGGCGAGAAGCAACTGGCCAGCGGCGAAAGCCAAGTCGCCGCCAAACCGCGGTCCACCGTCAATGCCAAGTTCCCCGCCACCGCCGGCATGGATACGCTGCGCGTGGAGTTCATCCATCCTGACGGCCGGAGCATCTACGCGGCCCGCTTGAAAGTGAAAGGCTACGCCGGCCCCGCCGCACCGGCCGCACTCGCGGCCGCCGGGTCCGTCCGGCTAACCCAAACCGACCAGAATGTCATCGTGCAGACCGCCGGTACGCAACTGACTTTGGACAAGCACACCGGCCAGATCACCGGTTGGCGCGCCGGCGATCAGGATGTGATCATTGGCGGTCCCGTCCTCAACCTCGGCGAATCTCTCCCCGCCAGCAGCGCGCCCGGCGGTGGGGGGGCGCGTGGCCGTGGCCCGACCCCCGTCAGCAGCAACCAGCCGCCGCAATACCGCAACATCGCCGTCACTGCCACAATGGATGGTGCCAGCGCCGACGCCAAGGTGTCGGTGACCGCCGATGTCTACCTGGCCGGCTCCGAGGAACTCAAGGGCCAACTCACCTACACGCTGGACATCAGCCCCGACGCCCAGGCGGATGTCACATGGAATCTGGCCTGGAAGGCCGCCGACGCCACGGCGCGGGAATCCGGCCTGCGGTTCCTGCTCCCGTCCGCCACCAATCGGATGTCGTGGCTCAGCGAGGGCCTTTTCACCGAATATCCGGCCGACCACATCGCCAATCCCCAGGGCTCCATCGCCTGCGCGGACAGTGCATTCAGTTCCTCCCGGCGCGATATCCACTGGCTGAACCTGTCCGGCCCCGGCAATAACAGCCTCGTCGCTCTGGCGGCCGGCAAACCCCTGCACGTGCATGGCCGGGTCGATGCCAACGGCGTCGTGCTGTTCCTCAGCAGCGGCATTGCCTCGACCGGTCGGGATGTCACCGGCGACGACATCCGCCTCACGAAAACAGCGCCCCTCACCGGCGGCTTCCGCCTGCGCGTGGCGGCCAACGCCAAATAACGAGGAGAATCTCACAGTTGCGCAACGTCTCTCGCCCGGCTGCCCGCCCACGCCTGAGTGGGGCCGGATCACCGTGCCCGACGGCAAGAATATGACCCGCCCCAGGGAATTTGCCTTCATCATTTGCATTTGGCAGGGGTATAATGTTCGGTCGATAATGCGTCGGCAGGCTGGTTGGGCGGGATTGAACTTACTGGAGCGACGTCATGTGTAAATCCAGACGGGTCGGGTTGGCGGCTGTTTTTCTGTTGGTGATGCAAACCGCCTTGCTGGCGGCGGACCCGCCGGAGATCAATCTCCGCAAGACCGTCACCGTTGAAGTGGTGCAGAAGACCAAGGACGCGGTGGTAACGATCACGGCCACCGAGCAGGAAGTGATTTCGCGCGGGGGGTTCCGCTCGGGCCGGGGCGGGCAGCAGGTTCTCCGCGCCGATGCCCTGGGAAGCGGGATCATCGTCCATCCGGATGGGTATGTGGTGACGAATAACCACGTCGTCGAGAAGGCACGCAAGATCATCGTCGAATTGCCCGACGGCCGGAAATTCCCCGCCGATCTGCTTAACCGCGACCCCAACTCCGATCTGGCGGTTTTGCGCATCCACAGCGATAAGCCGTTTCAGGCCATCGACCTGGGCGATTCGAACGACCTGATGATCGGCGAGCCGGTCATCGCGGTGGGCAATCCGATGGGGTTTGACAACAGCGTGAGCACGGGGATCGTGTCGGCGGTGCATCGCGACCTCAAGGATGACAACGATCAGGTGGTTCTGGCGGACCTGGTGCAGACGGACGCGGCGATCAATCCGGGCAACAGCGGCGGGCCGCTTCTCAATGCCTACGGGCAGGTCATCGCCATCAACTGCGCGATCCGATCCGACGCCCAGAACATCGGGTTTGCCATCCCCATCGACAAGCTGCGCGATCTGATCCCGACGCTCATGGATCCCATGACCGCCGGCAAACTCGACCTGCCGCTGCATCCCAAAGAGAAGATCACGAGCAAGGAGCCGGCCACCATCACCAGCACGATCGTCGATTCCAGCGGCCGGGCCATCAAGAGCATCAACGGGAAATCGCCGCACGACATCGTCGATGCCTATGCGATCCTGCTGCAAGCCAAGTCGGGAGAGCCGCTCAAGGTGGCGTACGTGGACGGAAAGACCGAAACACTGGCGGTGAAAGATGCGGCGCTTCCGGAAGCGGTCGTTGAAACAAAAGACCGCCTGGGTCTGGAAATCGTCGCGCTGACGCCCATTTTGGCCGAGGCCCACAAATTGAACCAGGAAACCGGCCTGCTGGTGACGGACGTGGTGGCCAACAGCCCGGCCGATCTGGCGGGCCTGAAGACCGGTGACGTGATCGTGCGGATTTTGCAGTTTCCAATCGCGAGTTTGAACGATCTGTCGGGCGTGCTGCCGCGCTTGCCGGTGAAGGAGGGAAAGGTGCAGGTCATGTATATCCGGAACAACGTCAGGAGTTCGGCAACGATCGAACTGACTGGAAGCTGAACGCCGGGCGGCGGTTGACGTGACGTATCGCGTGGCCTTGTGTCCTTGTGACGGGAATTCGATGAGTGATCCAAAAGCCTATTGGTTTCGCGCCAAACGTTACGGTTGGGGTTGGGGTCTGCCGCTCACCTGGCAGGGTTGGGTGGTGATGGTGGTTTGGGTGGGCATGGTTATCCCGGGCAGCATCTGGCTTTCGCGCACAAACATACCGCTGTTTGCTGTCTTCATGGCGACCATGGTGATCGTCCTTGCAGCCATCTGCTATTTGAAGGGCGAACCGCCGCGATGGCGCTGGGGTGGCGAGCGATAAGAGCTTATCATGGACCCGGCGATCTCTCGTGCCGGCATTCCGCCGCCTGTTGCGACCGCCGGGTCTTTCAGAACAACCGCGCATGTGGTCCACAATCCGTCGCATCAACATCTGGTCTGTTTCCTGGTGGCGCGGGAATTGGCCGCTGTTGCTGGTCGGGTGTTTCCTGGCCTGGATGACCATTCTCGGGACCGGCTATCGGCGCTGGACATGGAACGCCGCCGACCCGGTCCGCATGGTGTTCGACATTCAGCGAAACCAGCGGTTCGGCGCCGAGGCGCTTCAGGCCGGCTGGCTCAACGTCTACGAGGATGAACTGGCCCGCAATCCGCCGGAAGATGACAGGCTCGATTACCCGCCTCTGCGATTGCTGACTTACGAAGCGTGGATGGCATGGGAGCGCGCGGTGGATCGGACTCCGCGCCACTGGGTGGCCGACATTCGCTATAACGCCTTCCTGATGGGCTTCAGCACCACTTTCGAGTGGTTCGGCGCGGCGGCGGCGTTTCTGATCGTCTATTGGTGGACGCGGTACAGGCCGGGAACCGCACTTGCCTCCGGCCAGGGCGGCCCCGATCCCTGGCTTGGACTGCTGCCGGCAACCGCGGCATTTCTGTGCGCGTGGTTCGATCCGGGCGTGGCGATCGTCGGGCACGGCTGGCCCAGCGCAAACGTCTGGGCGCCGCCGGTTTATCTTTGGGCCGCATTGTTGTGCCTGTGGGATCGCTGGTTCATCGCCGGCCTGCTGCTGGGCATCGGAGTTCACCTCCAGGGCCAGTTGAGTTTCTCCGCCGCCGTGTTCATTGTCTGGCCTCTGGCCGCGGCTCGGCCGGGGTGCGCCTTGCGGTGGATCTGCGGTTTCGCACTGGCGTTTGCCCTGGTGGTCAGCGGATGGATGCTCACTGTGCGTCCTGACCTCCATGAGCACGTGCGTCTGGTGAACCGCCCGGCCCTGGCGTGGGTGGCGGGCTCGCTGGGATTGCTGATGGCAACAGGTCTTCGCGGCCCCTTGCACCGTCGACTGGCGAAGTCATGGTTCCTGATCCCCGCCATCGCTGCCATCGCGGTGATCTCCTTGCCGGCCATGCTCGGCGGCGGCGTTCGCATGTGCGCCATCACGTTCGTTGCGGCCATCGGGCTGGCATGCCTTTTCTGGTTTCTCCGCTGGTCCAGCCTTCGGTATCTCCTGGCGCTGGCGACGGCCGCCTGCCTCCTGGGCTGCATGCCTTTCTTCGGCGCCAGCACGGTGTGGTGGGACACGGGTTTTCGCTATGGCACCGAGCGATTCCCCGAAATGACGGTCGGCTCCGTCAGCAATCTGCCGGCCGTATTGCAGTATTCCTATGGTTGGGAGAATCTCCACGCAGTGGTATTCACCATCCCGCCGGCGATGATGCACGGCCTGCCCACGGAGCCGATTCCGGTGGATATGAGGCAATTGCTGATGGGTTCGTTCTTCGTCCTGCTGCTGGTCGCCGGCGCGGCGATCGGCCGGCAATGGCGTCAGGGAAACCTCAACTTCCTGGTGGCGCTGGTGTTGCCGTGGGTTTTGTTTTACACGATCTGCCCGCAAATGGGGCCGCGATACCCGGTGTTCATCGCCGGCGTGGGCGCCATTTGCGTGGGCCAGAGCGTGGGCATGCTGCTCGTGTCGCTTTTCTTTTCGGCTCTGACCCTGCAACAGATACTCGCCTACAGGTTGGATGCATCGGCCAGTCCGACGCTGGTTCATATCCTTACGCCGCTGAGCCCCGGCCTTTCCTGGGCGGTCATCGCATGTGCGTGCGTCTTCTTGTGGGTTTCCTGCGGGGACCTTTGGCGGAGAGCGCGGAGTAATGCGGGATTGAAGTGACCGCCGCGTGACCGCCGACCCGCCGGTCAAACGTCCATTTTTCGCTAATTTGCCAATTCCGGCCATGCCAGCCCCGCCGGCATTCCGCTCGATTCCCTAATCGCGCCGGTTTTGCGCTTGAGATTCAACGCCACTTCACGGTAGACTGCCTTGCGTGAGCCGGCAGAAGTTTTGGAGTTCCGGCCGTTCCCCAGCCCAGTTGCCAGGCGAACCTGGCCAAAGGAACCACAAACCGAACCCGAACCACCGCCCGCTCTGAACAGTAGTATTTCGGTGCGCGAGCCTAAGGGTTGATCCACCGGCTCGCTTTTGACGATACCCCGGCCGAACCAAGGACCGCTTCATGGCACGCCAGCAGCGCAAACTAGGGGAATTGCTTGTTGAATGGGGAATTATCTCGACCAAAGAGGTGGCCAAGGCCCTGGAACACGGCAAGGCCAAAAGCCTGCGCATCGGCGAGGCCCTGATCGATCTGAAATTGTGCTCCGAGAGCAACGTCTGTAAGGCGCTGGCCACGCAGCACAACATGGAATACGTCGATCTTGACAAAAATTCCGTCCCACCCGACATCGTCAACACCGTTCCCGACGATCTCATGCGGAAATATCTCATCCTGCCCATCGGGAAAGACGGCAGCAAGCTCAAAATCGCCATCCACGATCCGCTCGATCTGGAAATGCTCGACATTCTGCGATTCCGTCTCAACAAGGAATTCAAAACCGTTCTTGCGCCCAAGAACCGCATCAAGTCGATCATCGACGAGCTGTTCAGCACCACCTCGACCACCACCATCGACAAGACGATGGACCGCACCATCGACCGCCTCCGCGATTCGCTCGACAAGTCGCTGGATAAATCCGTCGATCGCTCCATCGACAAGTCGATCGACCAGGACAGCCTTGCCGACGGCGGCGGCGCCGCTGACGCCACCCAGGCGCCCATTATCAAACTCGTCCAGGCCATGATCGCCGAAGCCTGCCGCAACCGCGCCTCGGATATTCACATCGAGCCCATGAAGGACCGCGTCCGCGTCCGCTACCGCATCGACGGCGAGTGCATCGAACGCGACCGCATCCCCCTCAAGATGAAAGGCCCTCTCATCAGCCGCATCAAGATCATGGCCGGCATCGATATCTCCGAGAAACGCCTCCCCCAGGATGGCCGTATCAAGATGATCGTCGACAAACAGGGCATCGACTTCCGCGTGAGCACTTTGCCGGCCTATCACGGCGAATCGGTGGTGTTGCGTATTCTGCGCCCCGAAAGCGTTCGCATCGGCGTCACCAACCTGGGCTTCGAGGAGGAAGACTACAAGATCTTCCAGAAGGTCATCCGCCGGCCCAATGGCATCTTCCTTGTCACCGGCCCCACCGGTTCGGGCAAAACCACCACCCTCTACGGCGCACTCAACGAATTGAACCGCCCCGACCGCAAGATCATCACGGCCGAAGACCCCGTCGAATACAACTTCGTCGGCATCAATCAATGCCAGGTGAAGGAGGCGATCGGGCTGACCTTTGCCAAGATTCTCCGCGCCATGCTGCGCCAGGCGCCCAACATCATTCTGGTCGGCGAAATCCGCGATAAGGAAGTGGCCGAGGTTGCGATTCAGGCGGCACTGACCGGCCACCTGGTCTTCAGCACCCTGCACACCAACGACGCCCCCGGCGCCATCACGCGCCTGATCGACATGGGCATCAAACCCTTCCTGGTCGCCAGTTCGATTCAGGCCGTCATGGCCCAGCGCCTGATCCGCATCCTCTGTCCCAAGTGCAAAGTCCCTGACAAAGACCCGGACCCGACCTGGCTGCGGCTGTGCGGCATCAGCCTGGCGGATGCCAAGGACAAGAACGTCTGCAAACCCAAGGGATGCGAGTATTGTTCCATGACCGGCTTCCGCGGACGCAAGGGAGTCTTCGAGCTTATGCTGATGAACAACGAACTGCGCGCCCTGGCCTTCGAGCGCGCGCCCACCAACAAAATCCGCAAGGCCGCACTCGCCGGCGGAATGAAGAGCCTTCTGGCCGACGGCCGGCTCAAGGTGCTGGCCGGAATCACCACGGCCGAGGAAATCGCCAAGGTCGCCCAGATCGAGGGCGTGGTTCAATAACCAGGACAACACCGGCCGGCACGATACGCCCGGCCGAACCATCGCGGACAGTTGATTATGGCATCCACTCTACAGATCGACCGACTTCTGGAGACAACGATTCGTCGCAACGCCAGCGACCTGCATCTGGCGGTGGGCAAGCCGCCGACGCTGCGGATGCACGGGCATCTTCGCGAACTGCAAACCAAGGTTCTCGAAGCCGAAGACACCATGTCGCTGATGAAGTCGATTACGCCCGAACGCATCCAGCAGGAGTTCGAGGAAAACGGCAGCGGCGACTTCGGGTTCGCCTTCAGCGCTGAAGCCCGTTTTCGCGTCGCCATCTTCAAGCAAAAAGGCTTCTGCAGCCTGGTGCTTCGCAGAATTCCCAGCCGCCTGCTGACCTTCGAGGAAATCGGCCTGCCCATGATGGCCCGCTCGATCTGCCGCCGACCGCGCGGAATCTTCCTTGTCACCGGCCCCACCGGCTCGGGCAAGACCACCACGCTGGCCTGCATGATCAACTACATCAACGAGAACTTCGACCGCCACATCATCACGATGGAAGACCCCATCGAATATTACCAGACGCACAAGCAGTCGATCGTCGTGCAGCGCGAGATCGGCGTCGATGTCCCCAATTTCGCCGAAGCCATCCGCCGTGCCCTCCGGCAAGACCCCGACGTCATGCTTGTCGGTGAAATGCGCGACCTGGCCACCATCGGCGCCGCCATCACCGCCGCCGAAACCGGCCACCTGGTCTTCGCCACCCTTCACACCAACGGCGCCGCCTCCACCATCAACCGCATCATCGACGCCTTCCCCACTGATCAGCAGGAACAGGTCCGCGTCCAGTTGGCCAACAATCTCATCGCTGTCATCTCCCAGGCTCTGTGCCCGCGCATCGACACCGACGGCATGGTCGCCGCTTACGAATTCATGTACGTCACCCCCAGCATCCAGAACCTCATCCGCGAAAACAAGGTCTTCCGCATCGACTCGGAACTCCAGACCGGCAAGAAATACGGCATGCAGCTTCTGGACGAGGCCCTCTGGGCTCTGGCCCAGGCCGGCAAAATCAGCAACGAGGAAGCCATCGACAAATCCCGCGTTCCCGGCGGCATGGTCGATCGCATGCGCCGGGCCGGCATCGACGTCGCCAAGGGTGGCGATGATTTCGGCGCCAGCGATGAAGGCGAGGGTAGTGGCGGCGCTGCCAAACCAGCCGCACCCAACGCCGCACAGTCCGAAGCAGAAAAACAGGCCCAGATCGCCGCCAATCGCGCTCGCATGCAATCCATGGCCGGCAGAAAGTAAGGAGGCCCCTTCATGTCCCAACCGCAATCTGTTCCTCCATCGTCTGACCGGCCCACGGCCGATACAACCGCCCGCGGCACTTCCGACGGCCCCAACGGCAATGGCAAGTCCGCCGATCGCCCGGCGCCCATCCCCCTTCGCCCTGTTTCGACGCCACCGGCCGCGACCAACCATGCCGGTGCATCCCCGGCCGCTCCCAAGCGAGTCCCCCCGCCATCGGCCACTCCCCCTCCGCGCTCCAACGGCACGCCACCGGCCGCTCCCGCACCCAGACCCGTCACCGGCGCCGCCACCGTGCGCCCCGCCGGCTCGCCGCCAGCCTCCCCGGCCGCCGCCAAGCCCGCCGCCGCACCCACCGGTTCATCCATGCCCCCCATCGACCAGCTTCAGGGCCGGCCCATTGGTCGAATCCTCACCAAGATGGGCAAGGTCACGCGCGATCAGGTTGTCGAAGCCCTCACCTTCCAAAAGAGCAAGGGCGGCGCACTGGGCCGAATCCTCATCGACCTCGGCTATGTCACGGAAACCGACGTGAACATCGGCCTTGCCGCCCAGCGCGGCTACGAAATGGTCGAGCTTGAGGGGATGACGATCCCCCCCGAGGTGATCGCGGCCGTCCCGCCCCAGACCGCCACCACCAACAAGGTGCTTCCCATCGAGTTCAATAAGGAGAGCAAGAAACTGGTCGTGGCGATGGCCAGCCACGAAAATTTCCGCGCCCTGGACGATCTGCGCTCCCTCATGGGCTATCAGGTCACCGCCAAGATCGCCGATGCCGAGAAGCTCGAAAAGCTCATCGCCAAGCATTACACCGCCGCCGCCGAGGGACTCAACGACGTCCTGAGCGAACTCAACTCCGACGATTCCCTCAAGGACCTCAAGAACCACGGCGAATCCATCGACGTCGACAGCCTCGAAGAAGCCGCCAACTCCAACCCCGTCCGCAAGCTCATCAACCTCGTGCTCCTCCAGGCCATCAAGGACAAGGCCTCCGACATCCACTTCGAACCCTTCGAGGGCGAATTCAAGATGCGCTACCGCATCGACGGCGTCCTCTATGAAATGATGCCCCCGCCGGCACATATCGCCCCGGCCATCTCCAGCCGCATCAAGGTCATGGCCAATCTCGACATCGCCGAGCGCCGCATGCCGCAGGACGGCCGTATCGAGCTCAACGTCAACAACCAGCCCATCGACCTCCGCGTCAGCGTCCTGCCCACCATGTTCGGCGAGAGCGTCGTCATGCGCGTGCTCGACCGCGGCAACGTCAGCCTCGACCTCGATAAGGTCGGCATGCGCGACGACGATCTGACCACCGTCCGCCAGCTTGTGCATAAACCCAACGGCATCATCGTCTGCACCGGCCCCACCGGTTCGGGCAAGACCACCACCCTTTACGCCGCACTCCGCGAACTCAACGATCCTTCCAGCAAGCTCATCACCGCCGAAGACCCCGTCGAATACGACATCGACGGCATCATCCAGTGCCAGATCCGGCCGGAAATCGAACTCACCTTCGCACGCATCCTGCGCAGCATGTTGCGCCAGGACCCCGACGTCATTCTGGTCGGCGAAATCCGCGATAAGGAAACCGCCGAAATCGCCGTGCAGGCATCCCTTACCGGCCACCTGGTCTTCAGCACCCTGCACACCAACGATGCCCCCAGCGCCGTCGCCCGACTTCTCGATCTGGGCGTCGAACCCTTCCTGGTCACTGCCACGCTCGAAGGCATCATCGCCCAGAGACTCGTCCGCAAAATCTGCCTCAACTGCAAAGAGGAATACACGCCCAGCGAAGATGAGCTGATGGAACTGGAACTCCGCCCCGAAGACGCGGCCGGCAAGCGTTTCTTCTATGGAAAAGGCTGCCCCAACTGCAACAACACCGGCTATCGCGGCCGCTTCGGCCTCTACGAACTGATGACCCTCGACGACGACATGCGCGAGATGATCATCCAGCACGCCAGCACCCAGGTCCTGCGCATGGAAGCCAAGAAACGCGGCCTGCGCACCCTGCGCCAATGCGGCCTCCTGGCCATCTTCGACGGCGTCACCAGCATCGAGGAAGTCGCCCGCGAAACCCTGACCGAAGACTCGTGATCCGCCGCGATTTTCAGAAACGAACCAAAGATCCCGCAAGCCGACGTCCGCTTTTTCCCACCGCCTCCGGCCGTTCTCGCAATCGCGCGCCGTCCTCGCTTCCAGCACGTCCCGGCCTCATTCTCCAGTCACATGTTTGGACCGAAACCAGGCGCTGCCGTCCGCGTTCACGCGGGCACTGATATTGACGGCCATGGCGGGATCGCCATCCGAGATCGTCCGCCATTCGGCTTCAACGGTGTTCGCAATGAGGTTGACGGCGGCTCCGCCCTTTGCAACAAGGTACGCGAGCATGCCATCGATCATCGCGTCAACTGATAGTGCCGGCGGTTCGGGCGGGCCTCCAAGGGGACCGGGAGGCGGAGCGAATACGGCCGGGCCGTCCGCCGGCATCTGAATTTCATAATCCACGAGCAGGCAACTGAGGAACGCCAGCTTATAGGCCGGGCATGCTCTCGGCGCCACCGCGTTGTGGATCTGTTCGCGAAACCTGCGCGCGGGCACGGGCTGGCGATCTATGGCGGCAGAATCATCCGGCGCGGCCGGGGCCAAATTGATCGCCCGAAATCCCGTCACCTTCACCGCACCCTCCAAGTCGCGGCAATAGAAGGCGGCACGCGCATCGCGCGTTGCAAACCACGCTGCGGGATAGTGATATGCCAGCGGCATACCCACCCTCTTGCAATATTGACGGACGTCCCAATCGAAGAAATCCAGACGGATTGCGCGCAGTTCCGACATCTCGGCAAAAAAGGGAAGTCGCCGGCGAATGGCGCGCATAGGGTCGGCTGGGGTCATTTTGGAATCGGGGCACACAATATGGGTTTCGTTGATTTCTTTGCCGACCGCCTTTCTGGGGCTTGAGAGCCCGGCCGTCGATCCAACGGTTGCTGGCTCACCGGACACTCCACTCAAGGCCTCGGCCAGACCGGGCCGCTCCACGGCCAGCGCCGCAACCATTTTACCAGATTCGCCGCGGTCGCGGTACGTCCGCCCCGGAAAAGGGAGACCAAGGCGGCGTTCACGACCGCCCGATTTTCATGCCCCGAGATTCAATCGTCTCGGAAACCTTGGATGTCCTCTTTGCTGCCCTCTCCAGAGGTGGCTAAACGATATCGACCCATTCAGTTCTTCTTCGGGGCGTAAGGGTCGGGATGCACAAAGGGGGGGGCTTGTGCCTGAGGCTGCAAAAGGGGACAATTTGCCGTCATGGATAAATCTTACCTTTCGACTGCGCCGTCCCTTGGGGAATGGATTACCGTTTCGTGCAAGTATCTTCTTTGGGTTTTGGGATCAAGTTTCATTGCGGTTGTTTTGGGTTATTTGTCGTCGGCAGGCTTCCCGATCCCGCACTGGCTATATTGGCTGGTTGGTGCTCTGGGCTTCCCCATAGCCTTCTATCGTGGCTGGCGGGATGAACGTTTGGCAAGGAACAAGATAATTGGCGAAAAGCGCGCCCTTGCGGGCAGGTGGTTAAGCGAAATAGACCGTTACGACGATCATGGCATTATGGATATTACCATCCTCGATAAGATAGATTGGACATTTACAGCGACATTCAATAGTAAGGAATACGAGCATCAAGGGCGCATTGAATACGATCCACCTAACCTGCAATTCACAAGCAAAACGGAGAGAATAAATAAATTAGAGCGACATAAACAGACGACGATGGTTGGGCATTGTATGCTTTGGGACAACGATACGCTTATTGCAATATGCGACCGCACCGATGGCAAAGATGGCTTAAAGACGGATTACAAAGAGATACGTCTATACAAACGGCTATAGGGATAATTCCAAAAACAGGGGGAATGGAACGGGGCGCACCTCGATTTTGGACATATTTTTTGAGGTCATTATGTTCCCATCGCCTGCGGGTCCGTCGCCGGCCGGGGCAAGTTCTTCGCGAATTCACGCCGCCTCGCATTTACTCGCGCTTCACCGCTCAATCAATTTGTTAAGTTGTCGGCCGACCCGAGCACACCGTCAGGGCCGCATGAGATGATGTCATAGGTTCTGCCCTTTGTTCCCGGCTGGACGTAGATATACGCTTTGCCCCAAGGATCGGCCGGAAGCTGGGCAATGTATGGGCCTTTCCATCCCGTCGCGTTCGCCGCCGGACACGTGAGCAGCGCGCCGAGCCCATCTGTTGCCGTCGGGTAATGGCCAACATCTTGACGAAATGCATCCAGCGCGACTTGCAGATTGCTAATATCGCAGCGAGCCGCCTCGATGTTGATTTGTCGCTCGCGAGCGAAATATTTTGGAGCAGCGACAGCCACCCAAACGGACAGTATGAGAAACGCCCCGAGAAACCCTTGAAGACATCCTTTCGCTTTGCGCCTGCGTGGAGGCTGCCCTGGCGACTGATAATCAAGAATTGGACCGGCCATGGAAACATACCCTGAGCCGCACCTGAATCGATGTCAAGACCGGCCGTCATGCCGCGCCGAGACTCAGGCCGATGGCGGCGGTGCGGATTTCGGCGGCACCGTCCCGCATTCCGGACACCGATCCGCCATGACGCGGCGAATCGGGGACACAATACAGGCTTCACTGATTCCTCGGCCGACCGCCTTTCTGGGGCTTGAGAGCCCGGCCGTCGATCCATGTGTTGCTGGCTCACCGGACACTCCTCCCAAGCCTTCGGCAAGGCCGGGTCGCTCCACGGCCGATGCCGCGAGCATCTTACCAGATTCGCCCATGCGGTGTTATCACCATTTTCCGGCAGAGCGCCACAAAGCCGGTAAAACCGCCAGGCGATCGGGCCGGGAAAAATTCTCACCGGGGAAGAATTTTCTCTTGCCATCGGGTTCAAGTTTGGTTAATGTAAGGGATGTAGGCAATGAACAATGGACAATGAGCAGAGAACGGCCATTATCAATTATGCACTATCCATTGCGACCCCCCCCCACCCCCCTTGGTTGCATTCGGTTGCATTTGGGTCGCACTGCGCCAGAGAGGAGATCGCTGCGCTGGTGGAGAGGAGAAAGGAGACCATGAGGCAGAGACCTTCTGTCACCCAGTCACCTTGTCACCAAGTCACCTTGTCACCCCTCCCCCCCTCCGGGGCATTCGGGGACATTCGGGGACAGGGATCAAGCCGGGGAGAGGGGGAGATGGGGAGAGGGGGAGAAGAAACGCGCGCCCAGATTGGACCCGGCCGGGCGAAGTTCCAACTCCTGCGCTCAAAGTTCGAACTTTTTCGCAACATTTTGGGCACGTTTTGGACGCGATGTTTGGCGTAAACCGCGATATCCGGCTGGAAATGAGGGTGGGCGGTTACGGGGACAGCAGCACGTTTCAGAGGTAAACATAATGTGGAAATGCACTTAAGAGAAATCTCACGCGGTGTGAACATGGGGCCGCGTCTCACACTGAGCGGGTGAAAATGGAAGCCAAGCCATGTAACCGCAGATGAACGCCGATGAACGCGGTTAAGACAAGAACGAGAATTTATCTGCGTTTTTCCGCGTTCATCTGCGGTTGATCCGTCCTTTTTTCGGAGCAGTCGCAGGGGCGCAAAGCAAATGCGCGTTGACCACGGATGCCACGGATCAGGATGATGCGTTCAGCTTGCAGCTTGGCGGTTCAATTCCCGCGCGCCCAGGTTTGACTCGGGCGCGCCAAGTTCAGACTCCTACAGGCAAAGTTCGAACTTTTTCGAGACATTTGGGGCGTTTTTTGGGCGCGGTTGGGGGGGGCGAAGCCGCGATATGCGGGCAAAAGCGGACGTGCCGGCCAGACGACGGCGAGGGCAATCTCGAACCAACTGCTGATCCAAAAGGAAGTAGCCGCAAGAACGCGAGTTTGCGCCTATCGCCGCACCGGACATCGCGTATAATCCGGTGATGCCCCCCAGACGCGACGGGCGGCGGTTTTTTGGAGCGTGCCATGCCCAATTTCGCTTATGAAGCCATGAACTCCTCGGGAACGGTGGTCAAGGACGTGGTCGAGGCCGCCACCAAGGAGGAGGCCGTTGCCAAGGTCCGCGGCAAGGGTTTGTTCCCGACCAAGATCACTCCCAAGGCCGAAAAGAAGGGCGCCAAGAAGGCCAGCGACGATCCGTTTGCGAATACGACGGCGGTGAAGAAGCTGCCGTTCTCCATCGGCGGCGTGCCCCGCAAGCAGCTTGTGACCTTTACCCGGCAGCTTTCGACGCTTCAGGACGCCGGGTTGCCCATCCTGCGCTCGCTGCAGATTCTCGAACAACAGCAGAAACCCGGACTGCTCAAGGCGGTCATCGACGGGGTGGCATCCGAAGTTGAAGGCGGCAGCACCCTCTCGGAATCCATGGCCAAATACCCCAAGGCTTTCGACAAGCTTTATGTGAACATGATCAACGCCGGTGAGGCCGGCGGCGTGCTCGATCTGATTCTCTCCCGCCTGGCCGATTTCATGGAAAAGGCCGCCAAGCTGAAGAAGAAGGTCGTCGGGGCGATGATTTATCCGGCGGTGGTGATCTCGATTGCCGTGGGCGTCGTGAGCATGATCATGATCGTCGTGATTCCCAAGTTCAAGACGATCTTTGCCGATTTTCACGCCGAACTCCCCGGTGTCACGCAGGTTCTGCTGGGCATCAGCAGGTTCTTCGCCGAAGAATATGGATGGGCTTACATCATCGCGTTTCCGGTGTTTTGTACAGTCATAAGCCGCCTGATCCGGCTGAGCGAGGGGGGCAAGTATTTCATGGACGCGGTGATGCTGAAACTGCCCGTGCTGGGGGGAATTCTGGGCAAGACAGCCATCGCACGCTTCACCAGAACGCTGGGGACGCTGATCTCGGCCGGCGTGCCCATTCTCGACGCCTTGAACATCACCAAGGAAACGTGCGGCAACGAGGTTTACAGCCGGGCTCTTTCCAAGGTTCACGACGCCATCCGTGAAGGCGAATCCATGGCCGATCCCCTGCGCGCCACCAAGGTGTGCGATGCGATCGTCGTGAACATGATCGACGTGGGCGAGGAAACCGGCGATCTGGACAAGATGCTCATGAAGGTCGCCGACAACTACGACAGCGACGTCGACGTGCT
Source organism: uncultured Tepidisphaeraceae bacterium (assembly GCA_964420285.1). GTDB lineage: Bacteria > Planctomycetota > Phycisphaerae > Tepidisphaerales > Tepidisphaeraceae > CAYQTE01. The sequence continues at coordinate 7,410 of CAYQTE010000001.1, read as the reverse complement.
GGTCGCATCGCTGGTCAGCATCCTTGAACCGGCCATCGTCGTGATCCTGGGCGGCGTCGTCGGATTCATCGTCATCGCCCTGTTCATGCCCATGATCTCGCTGATCGAAACCATCTCCTCACCGAAGAAATAGACTGCCGGCCGATTATGACGCTCCGGAAATCGTCTCACCGTCCGCGGCGAAGAACTCGCGCCGCTGTCCTGGTTCCGAGTACAGCCAGAAGAGGAAAACGCGACCGGGCCGGATTTACGCTTGTTGAGTTGCTCACCACCGTGGCCGCGCTGGTCATCGTATTCGGCCTGATGGTCAATCTGGCCAACGTTGTCCGCAACGAATCCGCCAGAGACATCACCCAGAGCCTTCTGCGCGATCTGGACCTGGCGATGCAAACGTATGTTCAGGCCAACGGCGGCGTCCCCGAGATCGCGCACCCGCTGATCCCCGGCACGCAACTTCCCGGCGAGCAGACCCTGCTCAACAACGCACACTTGAACAGCCGTGATTTCGTCCGCATCCTCCGCGCCGCCCGGCTCATCCCGCGTTCGGTGAGCGAACAGCCCCAGAGCTACTACGACGGCCAGGAACTCCGCGACGCCTGGGGAACGCCGATCGTCTTCATGCCCCATTACAACAAATTCATCGGACAGGCGCAGCGGCCCTTCTTCTTCGTCTCGGCCGGCCCGGATCAGAAGTTCCTGACCATCGCGGACAATATTTACAGTTACGAATGAGGACGTTACTGCGTGACGAGCACCAGGCTCTTGCCCTCGACGAGCATTTCGTAGACCAGCGTTACATCCTCGTTATGAAGGCGGATGCAGCCCATCGAGCTTTGTTTGCCGATGCTGGTCGGGTCGATGGTGCCGTGAATTCCGTAGGATTGCTGGCCGACCGCCTGGCCGTCGATGCCGGACAGGCCAATCCAGAACGGGCCCAGGGGATTCTTGGGATCGCCGGCCTCGATGACGCCCTCGCCGCGCGGGCTGTAATAGGTCGGGTTTTTGATCTTCTTGTGAGGCTCGACCATCCATGTTCCCGGCGGCGTGGAGTCGTCCTTGCCCAGGCCGACGGCGTAGCTGGTTACGAACATCGATCCCTTCCCGCCGGGAGCGCCCAGATAGAGGTCGATCGTGAACGCCTTCTTTGAAACGACGGCATGGAACGGCCCAACGATGAATTTGAGCTGCGAACCGGCGCGCATTTTCTGGGGCGTCACGCCGTTGATCCGGCTGAGCAGTTCCCAAGTCACGTCGTGTTCCGATGCAATCTTCGACATATTGTCGCCGCTCTTGACCAGGACCGCTCCTGCGAACGGATCGTTGGCGTACGGCCGGGGCGAAAATACCAGAGCCTGGTTCCACAGATCGATCTGCTTCTTCACGGCGGCGGTGTCCGCATCGGAAAGTTTCCCCGTGATGAGCTGATCATTAAGCAGAGCGCGGGCGTCGACGAGATTGCCGGCATCGGCCAGCGCCTTGGCGCGGGACATCGGATCGGAATTCGCGGCCGGGGCGGAATCAAGCGTCGGCACCGGCGGCGTGAGCGCAACCTGACGGATATGGGTGGATTCGAGATCGGCGGAGGCATCGCGGGCGGCCGATGGCTCGGTGGATGCCGCCGCGCCCGACGATTGTGCATGGGATCGACCTGCGGCCATTTGCGATGCGAGAAGTTGCGCCCAACTGCCGGGAGCATTCGTATCCGCACGATCGGGGCTGTATTTGTCCCCCTCGGCTGGCATGGTCGTCGCCGGCGAGTTGGAACGGCTCATCGCCGCGCTCAGTTGCAGGGACGGAACGATCCGGATGGAATTTGGTTCAGGAATGACGACCCGCGCCGCGGATGGACCGGCCGGTTTGGCCCGGCCCGAATGCAACAAGGCCGCGGCGCCCCAGATCGCCAGACACACACCAAGAACAGCAATGAGAACGCGACTGACACGTCGTCTTGAGCGGCTCACGAGAACCTCCATGTTCGTCGTCTGCGTGCGATGCCTGCGGCGGTCGAGCCTCCAATGCCCGACCATCTCTGCCATCCCGCCAGGTGCGCCGTCGCTACCGCTGAATGCAATGCGTCGCGAACCGGCGGATGCCGCGATCGGTCGCCAGCATACTCAACGGCATGTCATGGTCAAGCACCGGCAGTTGCTCGACAATCTGATCCTCGAAACACAACCCGCAAGAGAGCCCGACAAAATCCGCCTGCGCGAGGAATCGATCATAGAAGCCCATGCCCCGGCCGATGCGATGTCCGTCGGCCGTGAATCCCAAACCCGGGACGATCACCAGGTCGATCAGGTTGAGGAGGAACGGAGTGCCCTGTGCCGGCTCGCGAACGCCCAGGCCGCTGGTTGTGAGTCCGGCGGCGAGGCTGGTGATCTCGACCGGCAAGATGCGGCGCTGATCCCAACTGACCTTGGGAACGAGGACGGTTTTGCCCGTCTGCCAACAGCGGAGGGCCAGGGGCGATGTATCCAGTTCTTCGGGGGTGCTCAGGTAGAGCATGATCGAATTGGCGGTCGTGAATTCAGGGCTGGCCGCGAGCAAGGCACAGGCGGTATGGCTCTTGGCGCGTCGCTCGGCAACGGTCATCTTCGCCAAGACCTGCCGAAGCTGGCTGCGAATCAGAGGTTTATGATGCTGTTCCAACATTGAACAAATTCCTCACTCGCTCCGAACATCGTTCAAATACTTATCCCACACAATGTCCTTATTGTGGGGTTTGGGCACTCTGTGTGCCCTGCTGTGTCTGCTTTGCGGTATCTCCGCGCCGCCGTTCCAAATCCGCCCGTTGGGTCGCTTCCAGACCGCGATCGGTGGGCCTGTAATATATACTATCGACTCCGAGGTAGTCTTGTTCGACAAGACCTTCAGGAAAATTGTGGGGGTATAGATAACCGTTTCCGCTCCCAAGTCGTTTGGCACCAACATAATGCGCGTCTTTGAGGTGTTTTGGGACGGGAACCGTTCTTCCCTCCCGAACATCGGCTGAGGCTGCCCATATTGCCTGAGCACAGGCGTTGCTCTTGGGCGCCATCGCCATATAAATCGCCGCCTGGGCCAGCGTAAGCTGTGCCTCGGGCATGCCGATCCGCTCGACAATGCTGTAGGCCGACGCCGCCACCACGATCGCCTGCGGGTCGGCATTGCCGATATCCTCGCTGGCCAGAATCGCGATCCGCCGGGCGATGAACCGCGGGTCTTCGCCCGCCTCGAGCATGCGGGCCAGCCAATACACGGCCGCATCCGGATCACTGCCGCGCATCGACTTGATCAATGCGCTGGCCGCATCGTAATGCTCGTCGCCGGTTCCGTCATAGACAATCGCCTTGCGCTGAATGGACTGCTCGGCGACGTCGAGCGTGATGTGAACCGGCGCGCCATCCGCGGACCGGCTCGACAACACCGCGATTTCCAGGGCTGACAGCGCCCGGCGGGCATCGCCATCGCTCATGGTCGCCCACAGGTCCAAAGCCCGCTCGTCCAGGTCGATCCGGTACTTCCCCATTCCCCGCTCGCTGTCGGCAACGGCGCGCCGAACAACCTGTCGAATCTCGTCATCTGAGAGCGGTGCGAACTGAAAGATCTGGCTCCGGCTCACCAGCGGCGCGTTCACCGAGAAGAACGGATTCTCCGTCGTCGCGCCGATCAGGATGACCAATCCCGCCTCCACATCCGGCAGCAGCACATCCTGCTGGGCGCGATTGAACCGATGAATTTCGTCGAGAAACAAAACCGTCCGCGCCCCGCCGCCGCCCAGACGATCCTTCGCCGCGTCGATGATAGCCCCCACCTCCTTCACGCCGGCCGACGCCGCGTTCATCGCCTCGAAGTGGCATCGCGTCTGATGTGCGATCACCGAAGCCAGCGTGGTCTTGCCGGTGCCGGGCGGCCCATAAAAAATGAGGCTGCTGAGCCGATCGGCCTCAACCAGCCGCCGCAGAAGTTTCCCCTCGCCCAGAAAATGTTCCTGTCCGACGAATTCCGCCAGCGTCCGCGGCCGCATGCGCACCGCCAGCGGCGCCGCACCATCCAAATTCTTCTGGCGAATCTCTTGGAACAAATCCATGCAACAAACCCGCCGTTACCGTGGCAAAAGTCCACTAGACTATATGCCCCTGGCGATACGCGGTCCATTTATCAGCGTGTTTTCGTCATCCGATAACCGATGCGACTGTGTTTTGGCGAGGCGCCGCTGGCGCCGTGTGGCGGAAGCGCCGGGCCCCTGTTATCAATGCCCGCGTTGGGGATGCCTTTAGGACCTGAGATGACTCAGAACACCAAGCTGACCGTCACACTCGCGATTACTGTCGCGCTGGCGGCGCTAATTGAGTTGCACGCGACCGGCATCAACGGGCCGAGCTATTGGACGTGGTCATGGCGGGTTTTGAATCCCTGGCAGGTATATCCGTTGACGCTTTTGGCGGCCGTGCCCGTGTTTCTGGCCCAGGCCGTTTATCGCGAATCGCGGGCCAGGACGCTGGCGGCAATCCTGCTGCTGATGGTGGGCATGTTCGCATCGGAACTGGCGTGGCGCGCCGCGGAGAAAACTCCGCAGGTTCCCGATGTCGTGCAATTCGTCGTCAAGAGCACGGTGGAAAGCGGGTATTTCCGCCAGGCGTGGGAGCTGTTTGTGCGCGATGGAATGTCGGTGCAAGAATACCTGCGACACTATCCCGACTTGATGCCGAAATTCTACATGCACCCCAGCGTGCGCCCGCCGGCCGCGATTCTTTTCTATCTGCCGTTCCTGCGAATATGGAACAATGTTGACGATGCGGCCTATGCGGCTGGAATCGCTCTCGGCGTGCTCGCCACCTTCGGCCTGCCGGCGACATACGCCCTTTTGCGAGTGCTGACAGGCAACGCCTCGGCCGCGTTCGCCGCGGCGAGCTTTCTGGCGCTGTGCCCGGGCATGATCGGATTCTTCCCCGGCTTCGATCAGGTCTATCCCGTCTTCACCGCACTGCTGGTGATTCCGTGGGTCTGGGGGCTGCGGCACAACCGGCCGGCGTGGTCGGCGGCGTTTGGACTGATCCTGGCCTTGTGCTGCCTGCAAACGCATGGAATTCTCATGCTCGGAGTTTTCCTCGGCGCCTGGTCCGTCGCCTGGGCGATCTACAACCGAAACATGAACGGCTGGCGGCGGCTCGCATTGGCGACGTGTATCGCCCTCGCGTCGCTCGTCGCGTTCTACACCTTGTTCTGGCTGGCAACAGACTTCGATCCGATCCGCACTATCCGCGTCACACTGTTGAATCAAAGGAAGATTCTCGACGAACTAAAAGGGTCATGGCAACGGCCGTGGCCGTTGACTGTGCCCTGGGATATTTACGACGTGATCCTGGGCACGGGATGGATCAGCGTGTGGCTCATGATTTGCTATTTCGTTTCGGCAAGGAAAACCGCATCGCACCAGGCGCCGCCGTGTACGGACAAATCCGCCGCAACGCCCGCCAACGGCGCTACAGCCCCATTCCGCGAGATTCCTCAGCCGCTCTTGTGTGTATTGTGCCTCCTCCAACCCATCGCCATCGCCGTGCTTCACGTCCTGCCGGGCGAGACGGCACGCCTGTACGCATTCATGTTCCCGCTGGTGCTCGTGCCCGTCGGCCTCGAACTGGCCCATTGGCCGCGAAATCACCGCCTTGTCATCTACGCCTGTGTTTGGCTGCTCGGCGCGGCCGTGCTGAGGAACATGCTGTTCTTCTGGACCCTATACTATTATCTTTACCAGTCAGGCGCTGTTCACCCATGAATCCACAACCGCAAAAGCTCAACATCAAACGCGACCAGGGCCTCGAGATCATCTGGCAGGATGGCGCCCGCGACTTTTATCCCCTGACCTATCTCCGCTCCATGTGCCCCTGCGCAAGCTGCAAGGAAGTGCGCGACCAAAAAGCCGTGCAAACCCCCGGCCGGTCCATGCACCTCCCGATTCTCCCCGGAAACTACGCCGAGGAAGTCACGATCAAATCCGCCTCCCGCGTCGGCAATTACGCCATCCAGATCGAATGGTCCGACAACCACAGCAGCGGGATTTACAGCTTCCAATACCTGCACGAAATCCGGCCGGGGGCTCAAGGCAACGTTTGATAAGAACCGCACACCGACTTGCGTGGCCGGCAGTTGACATCCAGAACAACGGACGTATCTTCAACTCAGACGCTGTAGGCTGCGGCAGTCGCCGCGAGAACATCTCACGCGCCCGCGATATTTTTTACTGCCGTGGCACCCAATGGTGGACAAGGGCATCAGTTTCGACGCCATAGCCGTGTTCCGGCTCAACCAGAAACAGCTATTTCGCGTCGCCCGCGCGAAAGACGGGTTCATTTTCGCTTACATCGGCGCCTCGGAGGAATATCGCAAATTCGAGCCCGCCGTATTGGAGCGCGGCTTGCTCGGGTTTTTCTTTGGTCAGTTGGCAAGACGCTGGCGGCAACGACTCGATCGCGAAGCCTCCGAAATGATGGATCGCATCGCAAACACGGCGGAAAGCGGTCTGCTGCACCTCCATCCACTCAACTTCCGCATCTATGATTACGAACTCGACGAATCACGTATCGTCGGGTCGGTCTTTTGGGCCGGCTACGGCACATTCTGGCGGTTCCGCACGAAATCCAATGCAGAGCGGATCTTCCGCATCGTCGGGTCGGAGCCAGAAAAACAAGCCGCGGCGCAGCAGATTTCCGCAGCCGTGCCGGAAACTCCTATTGAAGCGCCGATGTTCTCAAAAGCACCGCGACCACACGCCATACACTTCCTTCTACATTGGCCAATCGTCTGGCTTCTGGCCGTCACCTCGTTTCCCGCTGGCCTAACGCCCTGCGTCGCTTACCAAGCGTATCGGGATATCCGCCAAGAGCAGCGGCTTGCACCGAAATGGGTGAATCAACGCCGCATCGAATCCAATGAGCGCGAAATGCACATCGCTATAACGGTGTTCGCCATAACTTTCTCCATCCATTCCAGCCTCGCGTGGTTCTTCTGGCGACATCGCAAGAATTTCTATATGGGAATTCGAGGCGACGCGTGGCATCTCCTGCTTTGGTGCGGCCTGGCAACGGGTGTCGCGATCGGAATTTGCTTCTCTTAGTCGGTGATCTGCGCCTCTAGCGAATTCACCCTGCTGTGGGCCGGGAATTCAAATCTGCTAGCTATTGTTCGCTCGGTCCCGTCCTCGTAACGGCGTCGGCAACTACGCCATCCAGATCGAATGGTCCGACAACCACAGCAGCGGAATTTACAGCTTCCAATACCTCCACGAAATCCGGCCGCCAGCCCAGTCCAAAGGCGTATAGTCACCTCCCCACCATCCCCACCACATCGCCAATCCACCGGTCCATAACCGGCCCGATATCCAGCCCCAGCCGCCGCGCGTATAGCGCCGCAATCACGCCGGCCAGCACG